>NZ_JALIZI010000019.1:0-587 GCF_040595865.1 Cellulosimicrobium sp. MI9406 | reverse complement strand
AAAAACTTCAACAAAAACAACAAAACTGCAGAGAACCAAGAACCACACCCCAAAGGGTGCGTCTTGATCTTTACAAAGATGCTCGCGTCCACTGTGCAGTTCTCAAACAACCAACGACCCCGACCCCGCCAGACCCGCCTACCCCACCCACACCCTCATACAAGAGCGCAGACGAAGCGGTTCGTGGTCCAAGGACCGGCCCGTACCAGGCACCCCACCAACCGGTGGCCGGTGACCTGAGGACCCAACAGTGTGCTCGACAAGCCCCCCGGTCTCACCCGTGATGTTCCACCACCACCCGCACGAACCCCCGAAGAGGCACGTGCGAGCCGGCAGGTACTGACACCAGCAAGACCAAGAAGCTCTTTCGTCAATGTTCCACCCATGAGCAACCACCCACCACACGGACGGCGATGGCGTGGCACCTGAACCACCCACCCACCAGCAAACACCAGCAGATGAGGGTTGGTAGCTCCTTAGAAAGGAGGTGATCCAGCCGCACCTTCCGGTACGGCTACCTTGTTACGACTTAGTCCCAATCGCCAGTCCCACCTTCGACCACTCCCCCCGCGAACGGTTGGGCCATG
>NZ_JALIZI010000018.1:0-588 GCF_040595865.1 Cellulosimicrobium sp. MI9406 | reverse complement strand
AAAAACTTCAACAAAAACAACAAAACTGCAGAGAACCAAGAACCACACCCCAAAGGGTGCGTCTTGATCTTTACAAAGATGCTCGCGTCCACTGTGCAGTTCTCAAACAACCAACGACCCCGACCCCACCAGACCCGCCTACCCCACCCACACCCTCATACAAGAGCGCAGACGAGACGGTTCGTGGTCCAAGGACCGGCCCGTACCAGGCACCCCACCAACCGGTGGCCGGTGACCTGAGGACCCAACAGTGTGCTCGACAAGCCCCCAGCCCCACCCGTGATGTTCCACCACCACCCACACGAACCCCCGAAGAGGCACGAGCGAGCCGGCAGGTACTGACACCAGCAAGACCAAGAAGGCTCTTTCGTCAATGTTCCACCCATGAGCAACCACCCACCACACGGACGGCGATGGCGTGGCACCTGAACCACCCACCCACCAGCAAACACCGGCAAGGCGAGGGTTGGTAGCTCCTTAGAAAGGAGGTGATCCAGCCGCACCTTCCGGTACGGCTACCTTGTTACGACTTAGTCCCAATCGCCAGTCCCACCTTCGACCACTCCCCCCGCGAACGGTTGGGCCATG
>NZ_JALIZI010000017.1:0-634 GCF_040595865.1 Cellulosimicrobium sp. MI9406 | reverse complement strand
TGGCGACGGGGTCGTCGCCGTTGAAGGTGTACGACGAGCTGGTGCGGCGTCATGTGCAGGAGGGGTTGTCGTTCGCGGGGGTGCGGGCGTTCATGCTGGACGAGTACGTGGGGTTGCCGGTCGATCATCCGCAGCGGTACCGCAACGTGATCGAGACGGAGATCGCCTCGCGTGTGGACTTCGCTCCGGGTGCGGTGCAGGGTCCGGACGGCAACGCGGAGGACCTGGTGGCGGCGTGCGCGGCGTACGAGGAGTCGATCGCGGGGGCGGGGGGTGTGGACCTGCAGATCCTGGGGATCGGGACGGACGGGCACATCGCGTTCAACGAGCCGGGGTCGTCGTTGGCGTCGCGGACGCGGATCAAGACGTTGACGGCGCAGACGCGCGAGGACAACGCGCGGTTCTTCGGTGACGACGTGGAGCGGGTGCCGCGGCACTGTCTGACGCAGGGTCTGGCGACGATCATGTCGGCGCGGCACCTGGTGCTGCTGGCCACGGGCAAGGGCAAGGCGGAGGCGGTGCACCAGCTGGTGGAGGGCCCGGTGAGCGCGATGTGGCCCGCGACGATCATGCAGATGCACCCGCACGCCACGGTCCTGGTCGACGACGCGGCGGCCTCGCGCCTGCAGCTGGG
>NZ_JALIZI010000016.1:0-1489 GCF_040595865.1 Cellulosimicrobium sp. MI9406 | reverse complement strand
TGCGCAACGACACCGACCCGAACGGGGACGAGCTGCGCCTGGCGTCGGTCTCGGAGTCCGCCCCGGCGCAGATCACGCCGAACTACGACGCGGGCACGTTCACGTTCCTCTCGATGGAGCCGCGCTCGTACGACCTGACGTACCAGGTGACCGACGGCCCGAACGCGACCACGGGCCTCGTCCGGGTCGACGTCCTGCCGCCGTCCGAGGCCGAGGGCGCGCCCGTCGTCGTCACCGACACCGCGCTCCTCCCGGCGGGCGGGTCCACGCTCGTGGACGTCCTCGCGAACGACACGGACCCCGCGGGCGGCGTGCTCGTCGTGCAGTCCGTGCGCGTGCCCGCCGACGCCGGGGTGTCGGTCGCGATCCTGGCCCATCAGATGCTGCGGGTGACCGAGATCCGGCGCCTGGACGCGCCGGTGACGGTGGAGTACACGGCCTCCAACGGCACCGAGACCGCGACCGGCCAGGTGCGGGTGGTGCCGGTGCCGGCGCCGACGCGGTTGCAGCCGCCGAACGCGGTGGCGGACGAGGTGACGGTGCACGCGGGGGACGTGGTGACGGTCCCGGTGCTGAAGAACGACACGCACCCGGACGGGTTGGAGCTGTTCCTGCAGCCCGAGCTGGAGCAGGACGTGGACCCGGCGCTGGGCGAGGCGTTCGTGTCGGAGGACACGCTGCGGTTCAAGGCGGGCTCGGAGGCGGGCACGGCGTACGCGATCTACCGGGTGCGGGACGTCAACGGGCAGGAGGACTCGGCCCAGGTCACGATCCGGATCCGCGACGGCGAGGACAACGCCCCGCCGCAGCCGCGCGAGATCGAGGCCCGGGTGCTGTCCGGGTCCAGCGTGCGCATCGCGGTCCCGCTGGACGGCATCGACCCCGACGGCGACTCCGTCCAGGTCACCGGCATCGCCACCCCCGCGGGCAAGGGCACCGCCCGGGTCGTGGACGGGATGATCGAGTACGCCGCGTCGAAGAACGCGACCGGGGCGGACACGTTCACGTACTCCGTGCTCGACGCGCGCGGCGCCACCGCCACGGGCACGGTCAACGTCGGCATCGCCCGTCCCGCGGACACCAACCAGTCGCCGGTCGCGGTGGACGACGAGGTGACGGTGCGCCCGGGGCGCACGGTCTCGGTCGCGGCGCTGGCCAACGACACCGACCCCGACGGCGACCAGGTCGGCCTGGTCCCGGGCGGGATCGAGGACACCCACGACCTGGACGCCGAGGTCGTGGCCGACCGCATCGTGCTGACCTCGCCCGACCAGGACGGCTCGTACACGTTCTACTACCAGATCCAGGACACCTACGGCGCCCGCGCGACCGGCGCGGTCACCGTGAACGTCTCGGCGAACGCGCCCCTGCTGCCCCCGGTCGCGCGCGACGACACCGTGCCCGTGGAGGACATCCTGGGCAAGACCGAGGTCACCGTCCCCGTCCTGGACAACGACGAGGACCCCGACGGCGCCGCGAGCGAGCTCAC
>NZ_JALIZI010000015.1:0-1578 GCF_040595865.1 Cellulosimicrobium sp. MI9406 | reverse complement strand
GAGGGTTGGTAGCTCCTTAGAAAGGAGGTGATCCAGCCGCACCTTCCGGTACGGCTACCTTGTTACGACTTAGTCCCAATCGCCAGTCCCACCTTCGACCACTCCCCCCGCGAACGGTTGGGCCATGGGCTTCGGGTGTTACCGACTTTCGTGACTTGACGGGCGGTGTGTACAAGGCCCGGGAACGTATTCACCGCAGCGTTGCTGATCTGCGATTACTAGCGACTCCGACTTCATGGGGTCGAGTTGCAGACCCCAATCCGAACTGAGACCGGCTTTTTGGGATTCGCTCCACCTTACGGTATCGCAGCCCTTTGTACCGGCCATTGTAGCATGCGTGAAGCCCAAGACATAAGGGGCATGATGATTTGACGTCATCCCCACCTTCCTCCGAGTTGACCCCGGCAGTCTCCCATGAGTCCCCGGCATAACCCGCTGGCAACATGGGACGAGGGTTGCGCTCGTTGCGGGACTTAACCCAACATCTCACGACACGAGCTGACGACAACCATGCACCACCTGTGCACGAGTGTCCAAAGAGACCACCATCTCTGGTGGCTTCTCGTGCATGTCAAGCCTTGGTAAGGTTCTTCGCGTTGCATCGAATTAATCCGCATGCTCCGCCGCTTGTGCGGGCCCCCGTCAATTCCTTTGAGTTTTAGCCTTGCGGCCGTACTCCCCAGGCGGGGCACTTAATGCGTTTGCTGCGGCACGGAACTCGTGGAATGAGCCCCACACCTAGTGCCCAACGTTTACGGCATGGACTACCAGGGTATCTAATCCTGTTCGCTCCCCATGCTTTCGCTCCTCAGCGTCAGTTGCGGCCCAGAGACCTGCCTTCGCCATCGGTGTTCCTCCTGATATCTGCGCATTCCACCGCTACACCAGGAATTCCAGTCTCCCCTACCGCACTCTAGTCTGCCCGTACCCGATGCAAGCTCGAGGTTGAGCCTCGAGTTTTCACACCAGACGCGACAAACCGCCTACGAGCTCTTTACGCCCAATAATTCCGGACAACGCTTGCGCCCTACGTATTACCGCGGCTGCTGGCACGTAGTTAGCCGGCGCTTCTTCTGCAGGTACCGTCACTTGCGCTTCTTCCCTGCTGAAAGAGGTTTACAACCCGAAGGCCTTCATCCCTCACGCGGCGTCGCTGCATCAGGCTTTCGCCCATTGTGCAATATTCCCCACTGCTGCCTCCCGTAGGAGTCTGGGCCGTGTCTCAGTCCCAGTGTGGCCGGTCGCCCTCTCAGGCCGGCTACCCGTCGTCGCCTTGGTAGGCCATCACCCCACCAACAAGCTGATAGGCCGCGAGCCCATCCCTGACCGAAAAACTTTCCAACCACCCCCATGCGAGGACGGCTCATATCCGGTATTAGCCCCGGTTTCCCGGAGTTATCCCGAAGTCAAGGGCAGGTTACTCACGTGTTACTCACCCGTTCGCCACTAATCCGCCCAGCAAGCTGGGCATCATCGTTCGACTTGCATGTGTTAAGCACGCCGCCAGCGTTCGTCCTGAGCCAGGATCAAACTCTCCGTAAATGAACAACGCCCACCACCAGGACAAACCCCGGCAGT
>NZ_JALIZI010000014.1:0-3231 GCF_040595865.1 Cellulosimicrobium sp. MI9406 | reverse complement strand
AGTGTTTGGTGTTGAAGTTGTCGGCTGATTAGTACCGGTCAGCTGCACGGGTCTTTCGTCCCCGCTTCCACGTCCGGCCTATCGACCCAGTGTTCTGCTGGGTGCCTCTCACCCCGTAGGGTATGGAAACCTCATCTTGAAGCAGGCTTCCCGCTTAGATGCTTTCAGCGGTTATCCCTTCCGAACGTAGCCAACCAGCGGTGCTCCTGGCGGAACAACTGGCACACCAGAGGTTCGTCCGTCCCGGTCCTCTCGTACTAGGGACAGCCCTTCTCAAGTTTCCTGCGCGCGCAGCGGATAGGGACCGAACTGTCTCACGACGTTCTAAACCCAGCTCGCGTACCGCTTTAATGGGCGAACAGCCCAACCCTTGGGACCTACTCCAGCCCCAGGATGCGACGAGCCGACATCGAGGTGCCAAACCATGCCGTCGATATGGACTCTTGGGCAAGATCAGCCTGTTATCCCCGGGGTACCTTTTATCCGTTGAGCGACGGCGCTTCCACAAGCCACCGCCGGATCACTAGTTCCGACTTTCGTCCCTGCTCGACCTGTCAGTCTCACAGTCAAGCTCCCTTGTGCACTTGCACTCGACACCTGATTGCCAACCAGGCTGAGGGAACCTTTGAGCGCCTCCGTTACATTTTAGGAGGCAACCGCCCCAGTTAAACTACCCACCAGGCACTGTCCCTGGTCCGGATCACGGACCGAGGTTAGACATCCGAAGCGGCCAGAGTGGTATTTCAACGTTGACTCCACCCGCACTGGCGTACGGGCTTCACAGTCTCCCACCTATCCTACACAAGCCGCACCGAACACCAATACCAAGCTATAGTAAAGGTCCCGGGGTCTTTCCGTCCTGCTGCGCGTAACGAGCATCTTTACTCGTAGTGCAATTTCGCCGAGTTCGCGGTTGAGACAGCGGAGAAGTCGTTACGCCATTCGTGCAGGTCGGAACTTACCCGACAAGGAATTTCGCTACCTTAGGATGGTTATAGTTACCACCGCCGTTTACTGGGGCTTAAATTCTGAGCTTCACCCCGAAGGGTTGACCCGTCCTCTTAACCTTCCAGCACCGGGCAGGCGTCAGTCCGTATACATCGTCTTGCGACTTCGCACGGACCTGTGTTTTTAGTAAACAGTCGCTTCTCCCTGGTCTCTGCGGCCGTCCACGCTCCCACCGCGAGGGTGTTCACGCTTCGGGCCCCCCTTCTCCCGAAGTTACGGGGGCATTTTGCCGAGTTCCTTAACCACGATTCTCTCGATCGCCTTAGTATTCTCTACCTGACCACCTGAGTCGGTTTGGGGTACGGGCGGCTAGAACCTCGCGCCGAGGCTTTTCTTGGCAGCATAGGATCACCCAGTTCGCGCTTATGCGCTCACCGTCAGCTCTCAACCTTGATGTCGGGCGGATTTGCCTACCCGACGGCCTACAGCCTTGGACGTGGTCTACCATCGCCACGCCGGGCTACCTTCCTGCGTCACCCCTGTTAATACGCTTACCTACTACCGGATTGGGTCCCGCGCGCCCCTGCCCGGTGACCCCGAAGGGTCGATGGGCAGGTTTGGGCGGTCAGCATCACCGGGCTCGGTATGGGCGGTTCTTCGCCGGTAGGAGAATATCAACTCCTTGTCCATCGACTACGCCTGTCGGCCTCGCCTTAGGTCCCGACTTACCCAGGGCGGATTAACCTGGCCCTGGAACCCTTGGTCATTCGGCGGACGGGTTTCTCACCCGTCTTTCGCTACTCATGCCTGCATTCTCACTCGTGTGGGCTCCACCGCTGGGTTCCCCCGCGGCTTCACCGCCCACACGACGCTCCCCTACCCACCTGCGCCTCTGGACCACGAAGGCCTGAGTTGAGCGCAGATGCCACGGCTTCGGCGGTGTACTTGAGCCCCGCTACATTGTCGGCGCGGAATCACTTGACCAGTGAGCTATTACGCACTCTTTCAAGGGTGGCTGCTTCTAAGCCAACCTCCTGGTTGTCTGTGCAACTCCACATCCTTTCCCACTTAGCACACGCTTAGGGGCCTTAGCCGGTGGTCTGGGCTGTTTCCCTCTCGACTACGGAGCTTATCCCCCGCAGTCTCACTGCCACGCTTTCACTTACCGGCATTCGGAGTTTGGCTGACGTCAGTAACCTTGTAGGGCCCATCGGCCATCCAGTAGCTCTACCTCCGGCAAGAAACACGTGACGCTGCACCTAAATGCATTTCGGGGAGAACCAGCTATCACGAAGTTTGATTGGCCTTTCACCCCTAACCACAGGTCATCCCCCAGGTTTTCAACCCTGGTGGGTTCGGTCCTCCACGCGGTCTTACCCGCGCTTCAACCTGCCCATGGCTAGATCACTTCGCTTCGGGTCTAGACCCAGCGACTATGGGCGCCCTGTTCGGACTCGCTTTCGCTACGGCTTCCCCACACGGGTTAACCTCGCCACTGAGCACTAACTCGCAGGCTCATTCTTCAAAAGGCACGCTGTCACCCCAGCCAAGGAGGCTCCAACGGATTGTAGGCACACGGTTTCAGGTACTATTTCACTCCCCTCCCGGGGTACTTTTCACCTTTCCCTCACGGTACTGGTCCGCTATCGGTCACTAGGTAGTATTTAGGCTTAGCAAGTGGTCTTGCCAGATTCACACGAGATTTCTCGGGCCCCGTGCTACTTGGGATCCCCTTCGGGAGGCCGCACCATTTCGTCTACCGGACTCGCACCGTCTGTGGTCCGCCTTTCAATGCGGTTCGACTATGACACGGCTTTCTTACTCCCCGGTGGACTGTCAGATCCACCAGAAGGGTCCCACAACCCCGAACACGCAACGCCTGACAGCTTGAACACGCGCCCGGTTTGGCCTCATCCGCTTTCGCTCGCCACTACTCACGGAATATCTCTTCCTGTCGGTACTGAGATGTTTCACTTCCCGACGTTCCCTCCACACACCCTATATATTCAGGTGCGGGTCACACGACATGACTCGTGCGGGGTTCCCCCATTCGGAAACCCTCGGATCACAGCTCGTTTGCCAGCTCCCCGAGGCTTATCGCAGGCTACCACGTCCTTCTTCGGCTCCTAGTGCCAAGGCATCCACCCTGTGCCCTTAAAAACTTCAACAAAAACAACAAAACTGCAGAGAACCAAGAACCACACCCCAAAGGGTGCGTCTTGATCTTTACAAAGATGCTCGCGTCCACTGTGCAGTTCTCAAACAACCAACGACCCCGACCCC
>NZ_JALIZI010000013.1:0-24642 GCF_040595865.1 Cellulosimicrobium sp. MI9406 | reverse complement strand
CGCTCCCGCACGACCGGCGCCCGCTCCCCCGCGGCCCGCGCCACCGCGCGCGTCGCGGTCGCGGCGCTCGCGGGCGGGCGCGGCGTCCTCCGCGGGCGCCGTCGCGCGACGCCCGCGCGAGCTGTTGGCCGTGCGGCCGCGGACGATCCCGACCATCTCCTCGACGAGGTCGTCGTCACGGTCCGCGACCCACGCGAGCGCGACGGGGGCCGACGGCGCCCCCTCCAGGCGGCGGTAGGTGACGTCCTTGCGGTGGTGCAGGCGCGCGAGCGACTGCGGCACGACCGCCACCCCGACGTTCGCGGCGACCAGCACGACCGCGTCGCCGGTCGTCGCGGGCCGCTCGTCGGCCGGCCGCCCCGGTGGCTGCGGCGCGTCGTCCGGGGCCCCGGCCTCGCCCGCCCACGGCACGACGTCGTCGAGCGGCCGCAGCAGCACGTCGTCGGCGAGGTCGTCGAGCGCGACCGGCTCCTCGGGCTCCAGGGCGGCGAGCAGGTGGTCGCGCGACACGAGCACGACGGGCGCCTCCTCGTAGAGGCGGATCGCGCTCAGCGCGTCGCGGTCGACGGGCAGGCGCAGGATCGCGGCGTCGGCCTCGTCGTCGCGCAGCGCCCGCTCCGCGTCGCCGGGCTCGACGGCGACGAGCTCGAGCGGCACGTCGGGGAGGCGCTCGCGCCACGTGCGCACCCACTTGGCCGGGGTCGCGCCGGGGACGTACGCGAGCCGGAACCGGCGGCCGGCCCCGTCGTCCCCGCCGCCGTCGGTCGTTGCCTCGGGAGCCGTGCCCGCGTCGTCGTCCACCCGGACAGCCTAGGCGCGCGGTCCCGCGCGCTCCCGCCCGGCGTGCACCGGGTCCGTCGCAGGCCCGCCGGACGCCCGCCGCGCGCCCGACCGCGGGCCGCCGGTACCCGACCGGCCGACTACCCTGGAGCCCATGACCCCCAAGCAGTCCGCGCAGACCATGAAGCCCGCCACCGCGGCGAAGAAGCTCGGGGTGTACCTGCCCGCCACGCCGCAGGAGTTCCAGGAGGGCACCATCACCCGGGCCCAGCTCGAGGAGATGGAGAAGAACCCGCCCCAGTGGCTCGCGGACCTGCGCCGCAACGGCCCGCACCCGCGGCCCGTCGTCGCGGGCCGGCTCGGCGTCTCGATCTCCGGCCTCACGCGCGGCGGCCTCACCGAGCCGCTGACCACCGACGAGATCGACGCGCTGCGCCAGGACCCGCCGGAGTGGCTGACGGCCGAGCGCGAGGTGCAGAAGAAGGTCCGCGCCGAGGAGGAGCGGCTCGCCGCCGCGCGCGCGAAGAAGGGCTGAGCCGCGTCCTGCGGGACAGTATCTGCCGCGCGGCCGACCGGCCTCAGTCCGTGCGCGGCGCGTCCGTCACGGCGTCCGTCGCGTGGCCGCGCGGTCGGTGTGGCCGAGCGACAGGTCGGGCGCGACGGCGTCGCGCACCCGGCGCTTGAGGTCCGGGATCTCGGGGAACCCGCCGTCGACGCGGCGGTCCCACAGCAGCACCGGCCCGTCCCCGGCGTCGAGCGTGACGCGGAAGACGCCGTCCGTGCCGGGCACGAGGGCCACCTCGCCCAGGCGCGTGCGGAACGTCTGCAGGAGCTCCTGCGCGACCCACGCCGCGCGCAGCAGCCAGCGGCACTGCGTGCAGTACTCGACCGCCACGCGCGCGGTCCCGCGCGCCTCGGCGTGCGCGGTCGGAGCCTCTGCCCGCGCGGAGGACTCCGCAGGCACCTCGGCGGGCGCGGGGGCGTGCGGGCCGGGCTGACCGGCGTCGTCCGTCATGGCGCCCAGCGTACGGGCGGCCGTCGGGCGCGCGGGTGGGCGTCCACCGCCGTCGGACCGGCTCAGACGCCCCGCTCGGCCGGGAGGCGGCCGCTCGTCACGGCGGCCTCGAGCGCGGCGTAGTCGCCCTCGACGACGTCCGCGTACGCGCGCGACCACCGCGCGAGGGACTCGTCGAACACGTCCGAGCGGCCGAGGTAGCCGTGCGCCACGCGCGCGCCCGGCGACTGGCTGTGCGCGCGGGCGAGCACGCGCCCGCACAGCTCCCCGTACCGCACGAACTGCGAGGCCGAGAGCCGGCCGAGCTCGACGGACCCCTTCATGTCGCGGAACTGGCGCCAGTAGAAGTCGACGCGCGGGCGGCCCGTGCGGTCGGGCGCCTCGACGGTCGTCCACCCCAGGAACGGGTCGGACTGCGCCTGCAGGATGCGCTGGGCGGCGACCACCCGGCGGCCCTGGGCGGGCACGGCCCCGGCGGGCACGAGCCCGGACGGCAGCGCGTCGACCATCCCCCCGTACGTCGCGAGGACCGACGACGTCGCCTCCTTCACCTGCAGCACGAGCGGCTCCCCCGCGGGCCCCTCGAGGAGCACGATGTAGCAGCGCGTCCCGACGCTCCCGACGCCCACGACGCGCAGCACGAAGTCCACGACACTGAACTGGCTCAGCAGGAGCCGGGCGTCGGCGCGCAGCGGCTCGCGGTACGCCTCGAACAGCGTCGTGAGCTCGTCGACGCTCGCCGTGTCCACGTGCTGGGTGACGGGCGGCTGGTCGACGATCCGCGTGCGGCCGTCGGCGGTCCGGCTCGTGATCTTCCGCACCACCTGCTCCGACGTGCGCCGCCGCGCCTTGCGCACGGTCCGCTCGAGCTCCTCGCGCCCGCCGTCGAGCAGCAGGGGCTCGATGACCGCGGTGTCGACGAGGAACGCGTAGCGCTCGAGGGCGTCGCGCGCGAACGCCTCGGCGAGCGTCTCGCGGTACCCGCGCACCGCGCCGCGCGCGGCGTCCGCGCAGTCGTGCTCGGCCAGGCCCTTGTCCCGCCCGCCCACGTACATGCTCGCCGCGAGGCGCTTGACGTCCCACTCCCACGGGGCGTCCGACGCCTCGTCGAAGTCGTTGAGGTCGAACAGGACCCGCCGCTCGGGCGACGCGAAGAGCCCGAAGTTGGAGACGTGCGCGTCCCCGCACCCGACGACCTGGACGCCGGTCCGGGGGCCGTCGCGCAGGTCGTGGGCCATGGTCGCGGCGGTGCCGCGGTAGAACGCGAAGGGCGACTCGAGCATCCGGCCGATCCGCAGCGGGACCAGGTCCTGGAGACGGTCGCGGTTCTGCTCCTCGACGATCGCCACCGGGTCGCGCTCCGGCAGCAGCAGCGCGCCCTGCGTGCGGCGCGGCACCCGGTCGCGCAGCGCGCGCCCGACGGCACGGGACTCGACCAGGGTTCGCGGGACGTCCACGGGTGCCTCCTCGCTCTCCGCAGTCGCACAGTAGCGCTCCGCCGGGCGCGCGGCGCGGCGACCACCGGGCGTCGGGGAGACTGGGGCGGTGACGACCTCGCCCGACCTCGCCGCCCTCCTGGAGCGCCTGCGCACCCACGACGCCGGCCCGGACCGGGAGGACGCACCGGTCGCCGTCGACCCGGCCGACCGCCTGCTGCTCGACGAGGCGGCGCCCCTGCTCGCCGGCGTCGCGCCGGGCGCCGTGGCCGTCGTCGACGACCGGTACGGCGCCCTCACCCTGGGTGCGGCGCTGCTCACCGGGACGGGTCCCGCCGGGGGGCGCGTGCGCGTCCACCAGGACGCGTGCACCGCGGAGGCGGCGCTCGACGCGAACGCGCGCGCGGTGGGGACGGCGACGGCGTACGACCGCCACGGCCTCGACGCGGGGCTCCTGGCCGGGGCGCGGGTCGTGCTGCTGCGGCTCCCCCGCGGTCTCGCGGCGCTGCGCGACGTCGCGGAGCACGTCGCACGCGAGGCGGGGCCGGACGTCGTGCTCCTCGGGAGCGCGCGCGTCAAGCACATGACGCGCGCGATGAACGACGTCCTCGCCGAGTCGTTCGGCGAGGTGCGCGCGAGCCTCGCCCGGGGCAAGTCCCGCGTGCTCGTCGCGTCGGCGCCCCGGCCGGCGCGCCCGCTGACCTACCCGGTCGTCACCGACCTGGCCGACGTCGGCCTGCGGGTCGCGGCGTTCGGCGCCGCCTTCGCGGGCGCTGGCCTGGACCTCGGCACGCGGTTCCTGCTCGACCGGCTCGGCGCCGACGACGGACCGACCCCCGGCGGGCAGGGTGCGGCGCCGCGCGACGTCGTCGACCTCGGGTGCGGGACGGGCCTGCTCGCCGCGTGGGCGGCCCGGCGCTGGCCCGACGCGCGGGTGGTCGCCGCCGACCGCTCGGACGCCGCCGTCCGCTCGACGGCGCTCACGGCGCGCGAGAACGGCGTCGCCGACCGCGTGCGCACGGTGCGCGACGACGCGGGCGTGACCCTCGCGGACGCGAGCGCCGACGTCGTGCTGCTCAACCCGCCGTTCCACGACGGCGCGGCGGTGCGCACCGACGCGGCGCACCGCATGTTCGCGACCGCGGGGCGCGTGCTTCGACCGGGCGGCGAGCTGTCGTGCGTGTGGAACTCGCACCTGCGGTACCGTCCCGCGCTCGAGCGCGCGGTCGGGCCCACGACGCAGGTCGCGCGCGACCCGCGCTTCACGGTGACGCGGTCCGTGCGGCGCTGAGCGGCGGGCGCCCGTCGTGGGTGATCACCGCGACGACGGGCACCCCGCGCTCAGGAGGTCACTGGACGTCGACGACGTCCACGACGAAGACGAGCGTGTCCGTGCCGCCGATGCCGGCCTGCGGCACGCCGCGCTGGCCGTAGCCGTGCTCCGGCGGGATCGAGAGCAGCACGCGGGAGCCGACGTTCTGGCCCACGAGGCCCTTGTCCCAGCCGCCGATGACGGCGCCGACGCCGATGGGGAAGGCGATGGTGTCGCCGCGGTCGTAGGAGTTGTCGAAGACGTGCCCGCCCCAGGTCTGGCCGAGGTAGTGCACGACGATGTTGCGCCCCGACGTGACGGCCGGGCCGTCGCCCTCGGTGAGCACGACCACCTGCAGACCGCTGGGCGCGTCCGTCTCGGGGAAGGTGAGCGTCGGCTTCTCGCCGAAGGATCCCGAGGCGGTGGGGAGGGTGGGCTGGTCGGTCACGAGGTTGCCTCTCGTCGGGTGCAGGAAGGCCCGCGCGGGCGCGGGTCTCCCTACCCTACGCGGGTCGCCCGGCCCCGGCCGGGCGCGATCGCCGGAACTCTTGCCCTCGTTGGCTAATGGCATTAGCCTTGCAGCTATGACCACGAGCCAGCAACCGAGCGTGCGCCACCTCGCCCGCGCCGAGGGACGCCTCGCCTACACCGACCAGGGCTCCGGCCCGCTCGTCCTCGCCGCGCCCGGCATGGGCGACCTCCGCGCCACCTACGACGACGTCGTCCCCGACCTCCTCGCCGCGGGCCACCGCGTGGTCGTCATGGACCTGCGCGGCCACGGCGACAGCGACACGACCTTCGCGACGCACGGCGACGAGGCGACCGCGTCCGACTACGTCGCGCTCATCGAGCACCTGGGCGCCGGCCCGGCCGTCCTGCTGGGAAGCTCCATGGCGGCGTCGGCCGCCGTGGTCGCCGCGGCCCTGCGTCCCGACCTCGTGCGCGGGCTCGTCCTGCTCGACGGGTTCCTGCGCGAGCCGTCGTCCCCCGCGAGGCTCCGCGCGATGCGCGTGCTCTACCGCGTCGCGCTCGCGCGACCGTGGGGCGCGGCGTTCTGGGCCTCGTTCTACGGCTCGCTGAACAGGGGCCGCACCCCCGCGCGCCTCGCCGCGCACCAGGCCGCGATCCGCGCCAACCTCTCCGAGCCGGGGCGCCTGCGCTCCTTCCGGTACCTCACCCTCCAGCTCGACCACCGCGTCGTCGAGCCGCGCGTCGCCCAGGTCGAGGCGCCCGTGCTCGCGGTCTACGGCGCGCTCGACCCCGACTACGCCGACCCGGCCGCCGAGGCCGCGTGGGCCGAGCAGGCGCTCGGCGCGACCACGCTCCTGCTGCCCGACGTCGGCCACTACCCCCAGCTCCAGGCGCCCGAGGAGGTCGTGGCCGCGACCCTCGGCTTCCTCTCCGGGCTGCCCGACGCCGACGCGCGCCCGGATGCCGAGCGGTCGGAGGACGCTCGTGGCTAGGGCCGGGCTGTCCCACGACGCCGTCGTCCGGATCGCGCTCGACCTCGTCGACGCCGGCGGCCCGACGGGCTTCGCCGACCTCACGCTCGCCAAGGTCGCCGCGCAGGCAGGCGTCGCGACGCCGAGCCTGTACAAGCACGTCGGCTCGCTCGCCGCGCTGCGCCGCGAGGTCGCCGTCGTCGCCGTCGGGGACTACACGCGCGCCCTCACCGACGCGACGGTCGGCCTCGCCGGGCCCGACGCCGTCGCCGCCCTCGCGCACGCGACCCGGCGGTACGCCCGGGCGCACCCCGGCCGGTACGCGGCCGTGCAGGTCGCCCCCGACCCGGACGACCCCGCGGACGCCGCGCTGTCGGCGGCCGCGGGGCGCAGCGTCCAGGTCGTCGCCGCGGTGCTGCGCGGGTTCGACCTCCCCGAGGACCGTACGGTCGACGCCGTCCGGTCCGTGCGCGCGAGCCTGCACGGCTTCGTCGCGCTCGAGCTCGGCGGCGGCTTCCGCCTGCCCGACGACCTCGACCGCAGCTTCGACCTGCACGTCCGCGCGCTCCTCGCGGGCCTGGCATCCCTCGCGCGCCCGCAGGCCGGAGCCTGAGGCGCGCGCCGGGCCCGGCGGGGATCAGCGCGCGGCGACGAACCCCAGGAGGTCGTGCCGCGTGAGGACCCCGACCGGGTCGCCGTCCTCGACGACGAGCAGCGCGTCGGCGTCGTGCAGCGCGGTGCGCACGGCCTCGACGCCCTCGCCCGCGCCGATGAGCGGGAAGCGCGGCTCCATGTGCTGCTCCACGCGGTCGGCGAGCGACGCTCGGCCGGAGAAGACGGCGTCGAGCAACGCGCGCTCGCTCACCGACCCGGCCACCTCCCCGCTCTTCACGGGCGGCTCGGCGCCGACGACGGGCATCTGCGACACCCCGTACTCGCGCAGGATCTCGATGGCGTCGCGGACCGTCTCGCTCGGGTGCGTGTGCACGAGGTCGGGCAGGCGGCCGTCCTTCGCGCGCAGCACGTCGCCCGCGGTCACGCCCTCCTCGTCGGGCAGGAACCCGTAGGACCGCATCCACGCGTCGTTGAAGATCTTGGAGAGGTAGCCGCGCCCGCTGTCCGGCAGCAGGACGACGATGACGGCCCGCGCTGCCGCCTCCGGGTCCTCCTCCTCGAGCCGGCGCGCGAGCCGCAGCGTCGCCTCGACGGCCATGCCGCACGACCCGCCGACGAGCAGGCCCTCCTCGCGCGCGAGGCGCCGGGTCATCGCGAACGAGTCCGCGTCGCTGACCGGGATGACCTCGTCGGGGACCGCCGGGTCGTAGGCGTCCGGCCAGAAGTCCTCGCCCACGCCCTCGACGAGGTACGGGCGCCCGTCGCCGCCCGAGTAGACCGAGCCCGCCGGGTCCGCGCCGACGACGCGCACACGCCCGCCGTCGGAGGCCGCGCGGTCCGCGGAGACCTCCTTGAGGTAGCGGCCCGTGCCGGTGATGGTGCCGCCCGTGCCGACCCCGGCGACGAAGTGCGTCACGCGACCGTCGGTGTCGGCCCAGACCTCGGGGCCGGTGGACTCGTAGTGCGACGCCGGGCCGTTCGGGTTCGCGTACTGGTTCGGCTTCCAGGCGCCCGGGATCTCGCGGACCAGCCGGTCGGAGACCGAGTAGTAGGAGTCCGGGTGGTCGGGGGCCACGGCGGTCGGCGTGACGACGACGCGCGCGCCGTACGCGCGCAGCACGTCGCGCTTGTCCTGGCTCACCTTGTCCGGGCAGACGAAGACGCAGTCGTACCCCTTGCGCTGCGCGACGAGCGCGAGCCCGACGCCCGTGTTGCCCGACGTCGGCTCCACGATGGTGCCGCCGGGCCGGAGCTCGCCCGACGCCTCCGCGGCCTCGACCATCTTCAGCGCGATGCGGTCCTTGACGGAGCCGCCGGGGTTCACGTACTCGACCTTGGCGAGGATCGTCGCGCTGAGGCCTGCGGTGACACGGGACAGCCGGACGAGCGGGGTACCGCCGACGAGCTCGGACACGTGCTCTGCGTATCTCATGCCCCGATCATCCCCGATCCGGCGCCGCGCGCGTGCCCGGCCGGGCGCCGTCCCGACCGACGCCCGGCATGAGGGTCGCTCGCGACGGGAATTCCCGTACGGTGTAGAACGTTGAGGACGCCGACATCCCCGACCGAGAGGTGACCCGTGCCCGAGCCCACGACCGCCGCCACCCGTCCCGCGTCACCCACGACGGCACCCGCGCCGCCCGCGCTCCCCCCGCTGCCCGACGTCGTCGCGCAGGCCGAGCGCCTCGTCGCGCTCGACGTCCACGAGATCGCCGGTCTCACCGCGGACGCGTTCCGCGCCGCCGCGGCCGACCTCGCGGCCACCGCCCCCGCGGGCGCGCTGCTCGTCGTCGACCCGGCGCTCGCGCCGCCGTCGGCCCTCGCACCCCTGCTGCGGCTCCCGGCGAAGGACGGCGAGAAGGAGGGTTTCGTCGTCGTCGACATGACGGACGTGGACCGCTTCGCGCCGATCGAGGAAATCGTCGTCCCGCCGGGGCCGCTCTCGCTCGTCACGGAGGTCGACCGCGGCGACGACCTGGCGAGCTGGTCCCCGGACGAGGCGCTGCCGGAGCTCACGGCGCGCGGCCGGACGCCGCTCCTGCTGCACGAGGGGATCCACTGGGCGCTCCAGGCGCCGGACGTCCTCGCGCGCAACCACTGCTACATGACGGTCGGCTCACGGCTGCGCAAGCCCGACGGCCGCCTCGACACCCGCACCCCCGCGCTCTGGATCTCGAACGGCACGGGACGCGACGGGCGCGAGCGCCGCGGCGCCCCGAAGGTCGGTTGGTGCTGGGCCGGGAACCGCCACACGTGGCTCGGCTTCGCCTCGGCCGCCGGCCGCCTCCCCGCCTGACCCCACCCGCTGAGTGCGGAAGGAGTCGCGGCGGAGACGTCCGACCGCGGCTCCTTCCCGCACTCACGGGGTGGGGCCGTCAGCCGACGAGACCCAGGATCGCGACGAGGACCACGACGACGCCGAGCACCACGACGAGCAGCGGGCGGTCGGAGGCCTCGGGCGCCACGAGCCGGCCGAGACCCGCCCCGACCGCGGCGGTGACCCCGACGACGGCGGCCGCACCCGCGACGAGCGCACCGCCACCGCCCGCGCCGGCGTCGGCGAGCTGGCGGGCGATGCCGCCCGCGAGCAACGACCCCCAGAGCGCTCCGGCCACGAGGCCGAGCGCCGCGAACACGAGCGCGGCCCGGCGCTCCGTGGCGTCGCGCGTGATCCGGGTGCCGAGCCAGGCGACGGCGGCACCCGCCGTCGGGACGCTGAGCAGGATGAGGAGCGCCGCGAACGACAGCCACGCGGGCGGCGCGCCCGAGACGACCATGTACAGGACCTGGACGCCGAGCATCGCGGCCGCCGCGACGACGAGCCCGGCCAGAAACACCGGCACCCGCGGCGGGAGGTCCGCCGCGGGTACCGGTTCACGGGTGCTGCGCGCCACCGTCAGTCGCTGCTCTGCAGGATCGCGAAGAGGCGCAGGAACTCGAGGTAGAGCCAGATCAGCGTGACCATGAGGCCGAACGCGGCCGACCACGCGAACTTGGCGGGGACGCCGGCCTCGACGCCACGCTTGATCGAGTCGAAGTCGACGATGAGCGACGCGGCGGCCAGGCCGACCGCGATGAGCCCGACGACGATGCCGATCGTGCCGCCGCGCATGCCCCAGCCGTCGAGGACGCCGAAGAGCACGAGGACGACGTTGACGAGCGAGAACGCGAGGTACCCGACCATCGCGATGAGCAGCCAGCGCGTGAACTTCGGGGTGACGCGCACCTTGCCGGAGCGGAACAGGAACAGCGCGGCCGCGAACGTCGCGACGGTCGCGAGGACCGCCTGGAAGACGATGTCCGTGAGGTTCCCGCCGTTGCCGACGGTCATGGTGCCGAACGCGAGGCTGATGCCACCGAGGAACAGGCCCTGGGCCACGGTGTAGGCGATGATCAGGGCCGGGCTGGGGTTCCGCTTGAACGCGTTGACCAGGCCGAGCACCAGGCCGGCGATCGCACCCAGCAGGTAGAGGAACGGCATCTGCGGCGTGAGGTACCACGACGCCGCCCCGACGACGACGAGCAGCGCGAGCAGGCCGCCCGTCTTCATGATCACGTCGTCGTACGTGAGGCGCTTGGTGTCCGCCGTGGTCGCCGACGGCGCGCTGTACATCGCGTCGAGCTGCGCCGCGTCCGCGGTCTGGGCGCCGTACGCACCCCACTGCGCGCCCTGCGGGGGCGTGCCGTACGCGGGGCCCTGGCCCTGTGCGGGCGGGCTCCCGTAGGCGGGCGCGGCCTGCGTGGCCGCCCCACCGCGCCGGTTCTTCGGCTCGCCGAAGACCGCGCTGTTGTTGAAGACGGGGTTGCTCATGAGCTCCTCCTGGTCGCGGCGTCCACTACCTCTCAGCGGGCCTCGTCATCGGCGTCTCGCCTCGAGTCGGGTGTCGCTGGCCTGCGTTCATCCTAGGGAACGTGCGAGTCCCGGCCACTGTTCCCGCGGGTTTTCCGCGCCTCGCGGGCGAAGTCCCGACCAGCGGACCACGCGCCGGGACGTCGCGTACGCCGCGCGGCGTACACACTCCGGGTCACGACGGCGGCAAGATACGTCGCAAGGTGGCTGCCCGGCACCGAGCCCGTCCGTAGGCTCGAGACGTACCTCGCGGTGAGGGGCCCGGCCGGACCGGAGCGACCTTCCCGCGGTGCACCAGGACCATCCCGGACGAACGACCCTCGGAGGGGCGAAGTCATGATCGAAGCACGCGGCCTGACCAAGAGGTACGGGCCCAAGACCGCGGTGGACGGCGTCTCGTTCACCGTGCGTCCCGGGACCGTGACCGGCTTCCTGGGCCCCAACGGCGCGGGCAAGTCCACGACCATGCGCATGATCATGGGCCTGGACCGCCCCACCGCCGGGACCGTCACCGTCAACGGGCGCCCCTACGCCCAGCACCGCTCACCGCTGACCGAGGTCGGCGCGCTGCTGGACGCCAAGGCCGTGCACACCGGCCGCTCGGCCTACAACCACCTGCTCGCGATGGCCGCCACGCACGGCATCCCGACCAAGCGCGTGGACGAGGTCATCGAGATGACCGGCCTGCAGCCGGTCGCCAAGAAGCGCGTGGGCGGCTTCTCCCTCGGCATGGGCCAGCGCCTGGGCATCGCGTCCGCGCTGCTGGGCGACCCCAAGACCCTCATCCTGGACGAGCCCGTCAACGGCCTGGACCCCGAGGGCGTGCTGTGGGTGCGCAACCTCGCGCGCTACCTCGCCTCCGAGGGCCGCACCGTCTTCCTGTCGAGCCACCTCATGAGCGAGGTCGCCCTCACCGCCGACCACATCATCGTCATCGGCAAGGGCCGCATCATCGCGGACGCCCCGGTGAGCGACATCGTCAACGGCTCGCAGCAGCGCACCGTGCGCGTGCGCACCCCGCACGCCACGCAGCTCGCCGAGCTCCTCACGAGCGACGGCGCGACCGTCACGAGCGACGAGCCGAGCATGCTCGTCGTCACGGGCGCGGACGCCCCCGGGATCGGCGAGCTCGCCGCGGCCAAGGGGTTCGTGCTGCACGAGCTCACGCCGGTCACGTCCACGCTCGAGGACGCCTACATGGCCCTCACGGCGGACGCGGTCGAGTACCAGACCGACTCCGCGCAGAACCACATCGGCCACGGTGCCGCGGGCGCGACCGCGGGCGCACCGGCCCCCACCGACTCCCTCGAAGGAGCGCAGCGATGAGCGCCACGACCCTCGCCACCGGCGCCGGCCCGACGGCGTCCCGCACCTCCCCCTACCGCCTCTCGTTCGGCCACGTGCTGCGCTCGGAGTGGATCAAGTTCCGCACCCTGCGCTCCACCTGGTGGACGCTCGGCATCACCGTCGTCGTCATGGTGGGCTTCTCGCTCATGTTCGCGGCCGTCATGTCCTCGATGCAGTCCGCGGGCGCCACGCCCGAGGAGGCCGGCATGGGGTCCGCCGACGGGGTGGGCATCACCGTGATCACCGTCGGCTACACGTTCGCGCAGCTGGCCGTGGCCGTGCTCGGGGCGCTCACCGTGACGGGCGAGTACTCGACCGGCATGATCCGCTCCACGCTCTCCGCCGTGCCGAGCCGTCTCCCCGCCCTCGCGGCGAAGATGATCGTCGTCGGCGTGGTGACCGCGGTGACGACCGTCGTGGCCGTCGGGCTGTCGTGGCTCGTGACGTACCCGATCCTGTCGGGCAAGGACATGACCGTCGACTTCTCGTCCGCGGACGACCAGCGCGCCCTGATCGGCGTCGTGCTCTACCTCACGACCGTCGCGCTCTTCTCCGTCGCGGTCGGCGTGCTGCTCCGCAGCTCCGCAGGGGCGATCTTCACCCTCGTCGCCGTGTTCTTCGTCCTGTCGATGGTCCTCGGGATCGTCATGGGCGTGACCGGTGCCGACTGGGTCCAGACGCTCTACAATTCCCTGCCCGCGTCCGCCGGCGAGCAGATCGTGCTCGGCGGCAACATGTCGGGCAGCGACACGATCGCGCCGTGGCCCGGCTACGCCGTGCTCCTCGGCTGGACCGCCGCGCTGGTCGCCGCGGCCGCGGTCGTCCTCAAGCGCCGGGACGCGTGACCACCCGGCCCACCACCCCGCCGACGCCGGACGAGCAGACCGCTCGTCCGGCGTCGGCCGTGGCGCGCCCGGAGCCGGCAGACCCCGCCGCCCCGGGGAGCCCGGGCTCGTCGACCCACCCCCTGCGCCCCGCGCCCGCTCCCTTCACCGAGCTCGACGCGCGCCGGCTCGGCCCCGTCCGCCGGTACTTCGCGCGGCACCCGGTCGTCATGGACTGGGTCGTCGTGGCCGTCTTCGTCGTGCCCGGCGTGCTGTACGCGCTCACCGCGTCGCAGCCCCGCGGGACGACGGCGTTGTCGCTCGTGTTCTTCCTCGTCGGCGGCGTGCTCCTGTACTGGCGCCGCCGTCGGCCCGTCACGGTCGCGCTCGCGCTCACCGTGGTCGGGGTCGTCGCCATCGGCGTCACCGGCGACACGGCAGGGTTCGAGGTCGCGGCCATGTTCGCCGTCTACGCCGTCGCGGCGTCGCGGCCCTCGCGCATCGCGTGGCCGGTGCTCGCGATCACCGTCCTCGCGCTCTCCGGCGCGACCCTGCTCTGGTACGACGTCGTCACCACCCCGGAGGGCGAGGTCCTGCGCCAGAGCGTCGAGCCCGGCCGCGCGACCGTCGACCGCATCGTCGGCATGCTCGTGACCACCATCCTCTGCCTCGTCGCGCTCGCGATCGGCACGAACGTGCGCGCGCGCCGCCAGCACGTGTCCGACCTCGTCGAGCGCGCCAACTCCATCGCGCGCGACCGCGACCAGCAGGCGCAGCTCGCCGCCGCCGCGGAGCGCACGCGCATCGCGCGCGAGATGCACGACGTCGTCGCGCACTCCCTCACCGTGATGGTCGCCCTCGCGGACGGCGCCAAGGCGTCGGGCGCCAAGAACCCCGAGCTCGCGGGCCACGCGCTCGACGAGCTCACCGCGACCGGCCGCGCCGCGCTCGCCGACATGCGGCGCGTCCTCGGCGTCCTGCGCGAGCCGGGCGGCGAGCAGACCGTACCCCTCGCGCCCGCGCACGAGACGCCCGAGCTCGAGGAGATCGTCGAGCGGTTCCGCACCGCCGGGCTGCCCGTCCGGCTCGTGCGCTCCGGCCCGCAGCCGACGCCCGGCCCCGCCCTGCGCCAGACCGCGCACCGCATCGTCCAGGAGGCCCTGACGAACGTGCTGCGCTACGCGCCCCTGTCCCCCGTGGTCCTCGTCGAGGTGTCGCGCCGCGCCGAGCCCGGCGCCGACTGGCTCGAGCTGCGCGTCGTCAACCAGGCGGGCCGTCGTCCCGGGGAGGGCGCGAGCGCCGACGAGCGCGGGCTCCCGCCGTCCGTCGCGGAGCAGCACCCGCCCGGCGTCCCCGTCGGCACCGGTCGCGGGATCATCGGGATGCGGGAGAGGGCCGCGGTCTACGGCGGTACCGTGTCCGCGGGGCCGAGCGGGACGGGCTGGGAGGTGCGGGCGAGCCTGCGCCTCGACCTCGACCCCGGCCGCCAGGACGGCGCACGCGACGACGGACAGGAACGCACATGACGGGAACGGGGGCACCGATCCGGGTGCTGCTCGTCGACGACCAGGCCCTGCTGCGCATGGGCTTCCGCATGATCCTCGCTGCCGAGGACGACATCGAGGTCGTCGGCGAGGCCGGGGACGGCGAGACGGGCGTCGCGCAGGCGTCCGCGCTCGCGCCGGACGTCGTGCTCATGGACGTGCGCATGCCCGGCACGAACGGCATCGAGGCGACGGAGCGGATCGTCACCGCCCAGCCCGGGTCGCGCGTCATCATCCTCACGACGTTCGACCTCGACGAGTACGCCTTCGCCGCCCTGCGCGCCGGGGCGAGCGGCTTCCTCCTCAAGGACGCCAAGCCCGGGGAGCTCGTCGGGGCGATCCGCGCCGTCGCGAGCGGCGACGCCGCCGTCTCCCCGCGCATCACGCGCCGCATGCTCGAGATGTTCTCCGGCCAGCTCCCGCAGGACGGCACCGCCGCCCCGGCCCAGGCACCGACCGGCCGGGACGACCCGCGCCTCGCCGACCTCACCGCGCGCGAGCTCGAGGTCTTCGAGGCCCTCGGTGAAGGGCTGACGAACGCCGAGATCGCCGAGCGCTTCGTGCTCTCGGAGGCGACGGTCAAGACCCATGTCGGGCGCGTCCTCGGCAAGCTCGGCCTGCGCGACCGCGTCCAGGCCGTGGTGCTCGCCTACGAGACGGGCGTCGCCCGCCCCTCCTGACTCTCCCGACCCCCCGCGCCGAACAGGTGGTCGGCGAGGGCCCGGCGGGTCCGGCGGGTCGGGGACGGTGGGCGGTTCAGGCGTTCGCCGTCGTCTCCTCGGCGGCGGCCTTGTCGGCCTCGGCCTGGGCCTGGGCCTCTTCCTTGGCCGCCTTCCTCGCCGCGCGCTTCTCGCCGCGGCGCTCGGCGAGCGTGTAGAGCACCGGCACGACGACGAGCGTGAGCAGCGTCGAGCTCAGCAGGCCGCCGATGACGACGAGCGCGAGCGGCTGGGAGATGAACGCGCCGCCGCCCGTGATCCCGATGGCCATGGGCGTGAGCGCGAAGATCGTCGCGGCCGCGGTCATGACGATGGGGCGCAGCCGCTTGCGCGACCCCTCCAGGACGGCGTCGTCGAGCGCCCGCCCGCGCTCGCGGTACTGGTTGATGAGGTCGATGAGCACGATCGCGTTCGACACCACGATGCCGACCAGCATGAGCAGGCCGATGAGGGCCGGCACACCCAGCGGCGTCCCTGTGGCGAGCAGCAGGAGCAGCGCGCCCGTCGCGGCGAACGGGATCGACACGAGAAGGATGAACGGCTGCAGGAGGCTGCGGAACGTCGCGACCATGACGAGGTAGACGATGAGGATCGCGACGAGCAGCGCGAGGCCGAGGTCGGCGAAGGCGTCGGCCTGGTCGGCGGCGACGCCCCCGACCTCGACCGTCGCGCCGCCCTCGAGCTCGAGCCCGTCGATCGCGGTCGTGAGCTCGGTGGTCAGCGCGCCGAGGTCCTGCCCCGCGGGGGTGACGGCGATCGTCGCGCTGCGCTCGCCGTCGACGCGCGTGATCGAGGTGGGGACCTCGACCTCCGCGACCTCGGCGACCTGCGTGAGCGGCACGGGGCCCGCGGCGGTGGGCAGCACGACCTGCTCGAGCTCGGCGACCGTCGCCGGCGCCTCGCCCGCGACCACGCGCACCTGCACCGGGCCGTCGCCGAGGTTCACCGTGCCGACCGGAGCCGGGGACATGGCCCCCGCGACCGTCCCGGCGACCTGCGTCTCCGTGAGCCCGACGGCGGCCGCCGCCTCACGGTCGACCGTCACCTGGACGGTGGCCTGGGCGGCGGCGAGGTTGTTCGTCACCTGCGCGGCGCCGTCGGTCCCCTCCGCGAGCTCCTGCACCTCGGCGGCGGCCGCGGCGAGGGTGTCGGTGTCGGGCGCGCGGACCACGAGGTCGACCGTGGAGCTGCCGAACGCGGCGTCGGCGCCCGCGACCTCGATGCCCTCGCTCGCGTCCCCACCCAGCCCGGAGACGGCGTCGCGCACGTCCTCCTGGGCCGCCACGGCGTCGGCGTCCGCGTCGAGCGTGACGGCGAACGTCGCCGTCGGGGACCCGCCGCCGCCGAAGAACGCGGCCTCCGGGCCGCCCGCGGTGCCGACGGTCGTCTGCACCGTGGCGACGCCGTCGACGTCGAGGAGCGCCTGCTCGACGTCGCGCGCGGCCGCGTCCTGCGCGTCGAGCGACGTGCCCGGCGCGAACGACTCGGTGACGGTGAGCGTGTCCTGGCCGGTGTCGCCGAGGAAGTTGGTCTCGAGCCGCGGCACGAGCGCGAGCGTCCCGGCGAGGATCGCGACCGACACGCCGAGCGTGATCGCGGGGTGGCGCAGGGCCGCCCGCAGCGTCGGGAGGTACGCGCGCTGCCACAGCCCGCGACGCTCCTTGACCTCCGCGGCGGCGCGGGCGCGCTCGCCCGCGAGGCGCGCGGCCTCCGGGTCGGCCGGGACGGGCGGCGACGTGATGAACCAGTACGCGAGGACCGGGACGATCGTCAGCGCGACGAAGAGCGAGGCCAGCATCGCGATGGCGACGGTGAGCGCGAACGGCCGGAAGAGCTCACCGACCATGCCGCCCACGAGCGCGATCGGCAGGAACACGGCGACGGTCGCGACGGTCGAGGCGGTGATCGCGCCCGCGACCTCCTTGACCGCACCGATGATGGCGCCGACCTTCTCCTCGCCGTACGACAGGTGCCGCTTGATGTTCTCGATGACGACGATCGAGTCGTCGACCACGCGGCCGATCGCGACCGTCATCGCCCCGAGCGTGAGGATGTTGAGCGTGTAGCCCGTGGCGTTCATGACGATGAACGTCACGAGCAGCGACAGCGGGATCGACACGGCGGAGACGAGCGTCGAGCGCAGCGACGCGAGGAACAGCAGGATCACGACGACCGCGAAGAGGAGCCCGAGCAGGCCCTCGGTCGCGAGGCCCTCGATGGACTCCTCGATGAACGGGGCCTGGTCGAACACGACCTCGACGCGCACGTCCTGGGCGTCGAGCACACCGGAGAGGTCGTCGACCGCGTCCTGGACCGCGTGCGACACCTCGACCGTGTTGCCGGCGGGCGTCTTGGTGATGGCGACGGCGAGCGCGGGCTCGCCGTCGAGCCGGGAGAACGACGTCGCGGGCTCGGGGCCCGCGGTGACGGTCGCGACGTCGCCGAGCGCGACGGGCGGGGTGCCGGGCGCCGCGGTCGGGGACACGAGGGGCAGCGCGGCGAGCTCGTCGACGGTCGTGACGGCCGTGCCGACCTGCACGCTGAGGGTGCGGTCGCCCTCCGCGACGGTGCCCGCGGGCACCACGACACCGTTGTCCTGGAGGATCGTGGAGACCTGCTGCGGGCTGAGCCCGGCGGCGGCGAGCGCGGCGGGGTCGAGGGCGATCGTCACCTGCTGGTCGGCGACGCCGCTCACCGCGACGCTGCGGACCCCCTCGACGTCCTCGAGCGCGGGGACGAGGCTCGACGTCGCGGTGTCCGCGAGCGCCGCCTCGTCCGCGCCGCCCGACACGGCGAGCTGGATGACCGGGAGGTCGTCCACGGAGCCGGTCACGACCTGCGGCTCGACGTCCTCCGGGAGCTGGGACTGCAGCCGCGTGACGGCCGTCTGGAGCTGCGAGGCCGCGGCGTCCATGTCCGTGCCGTACGCGAACTGGACGGTCGTCACCGAGAGGCCGGTCGACGACGTCGACGTGACGTCCTCGACCCCCTTGACCCCGCGCGCGGCCGTCTCGACGGGGACGGTAACCTGCTGCTCGACGATCGCCGGGGCCGAGCCCGGGTACGCGCCGACGACGGCGGCCGTGGGGATCTGCAGGCTCGGGATGAGCTCCTGCTTGAGCGATCCCATGCTGAGGACGCCGAAGATCGCGATCGCGACGGTGGCGAGCGCGACGAGCGCGCGGTTGGCCAGCGACAGCCGGGCGAGACGGGACACGGAGCCTCCAGGGGTTCCAGGTCGGGCGGGAGACGACGTCGGCGTCGCGATTTCGTTAGCGTAACGCGAAGCATCTCGGGATGGTTCCCGCGCCCACCGATAGAGTCGGCGCCGTGACCCACCCCGCCGACGACGAGCGCGCGACGCTCGCCCGGCGCCTCGAGGACGCTCAGCGCCGGCTCGCCGACCTGCTGCTCGCGCAGCGCCTCGAGCCGCTGCTCCGCACGACCCTGACGGTCCCCCAGCTCCGCGCGCTCGCCGTGCTGCAGCTCGACGGGGAGACGAGCTCGCACCGGCTCGCGGACGTGCTCGGCATCTCCCCCGCGACGCTCTCGGGGATCGTGGACCGGCTCGAGGCGGCGGGCATGGCGTCGCGCCGCCCCGACCCGCAGGACGGTCGCGTGCGCCTCGTCGCCGCGACCCCGCGCGGCGCCGCGGCGGTGCGCCGGCTCGTCGCGCAGGAGGACGAGCCCCTCACGGACCTCCTCGACCGGCTCGACGTCGCGGACCTGCGCGCGCTGACGGCCGGGATCGAGGCCCTCACCCGGGCCGCGGAGTCGGCCGCGACCGAACCCGAGCCCGACCCGGCGGCCAGCGCGCCGTCGGGCACCTCGGGCGACGGCTCGGCCGACGCCGGGACCGACCCGGAGGGCTGAGGGTCCTGGGCCGCGCGGCCCAGGACCCTCTCCCCCGTCGTCGGCGACGCCGGCGGCTCAGACCTCGCCGAGCGCCTCCTCGGGCGTCCCCTCGACGGTCCGGGCCCGGCGGTTCCACCCGGACCACAGGACGCGCTCGCCGAGCTCGCCCGCCATCCGGTGCCCGTACGCCACGAACACGACGACGCCGAGCACGAGGATCCCCGCCCCGAGCCAGAACGGCGCGGTCGCGGACACCGGGTGCAGGAGCCCCGCGATGACCGGGGCGGGGGCGGCGAAGCCCCAGCGCACCAGGTTGAACGCGCCGGTGGTCACGCGGCGGTCCGGGTCGCCGAGCGCGAGCGAGAGGTCCGTGAGGTTGGCGTTCGCGATGCCCATGAACACGCCGGCACCGACGAGCACGACGACGGACCAGGCGGTCCCGAGGTCGAGCGCGAGGAGCACGAGCGCGACGAGGACGCCCACGACGGCCACGCCCAGCGTCTGGACGGCGCCGACGCGGTGCGCGAGCCGGTGCCCGACGACGAGGATCCCGACCGCGAGCCCCACGCCCCACGCGGTGAAGACGAGACCGAGCGGCACGACGTCGAGCCCGAGGAACACGGGGGTGTACCCGAGCACGACGAAGAAGCAGAAGTTGTACGCGGCGGTGACCGCGGCGAGGGCGAGGAAGCCGGGCTTGCGGAACAGGCGGAAGACCTGGCCGACGCGCAGCGGCGCGGGCTTCGCGGCGGGGTCCTTGAGCCGGGTCACGGACACGAGCAGCGCCACGAGCATGAAGACGCCGCACACGAAGAACGGCACACGCCAGGAGATGCCGCCGAGCAGCCCGCCGAGGAGCGGCCCGACGGCGAAGCCGAGACCGACGCACGTCTCGAAGAGCTCGACGACCCACTCGCGGTCGTTCGCCAGGGAGACCAGGAGGACCATCGCCGTCGCGAAGAACATCGCGTTGCCGAGGCCCCACAGGCCGCGGAGCGCGGCGAGCTGGCCGATGCTCGTGCTCAGCGCCGCGAGCACGGCCGCGACGGCCACCAGGCTGACGCCCGTGGCGAGGATCTTCTTGTAGCCGAAGCGCCCGGTCGCCATGACGGCGGGGATCATCCCGAGCGCCATGACGGCGATGTAGGCGGTGAAGAGGAGCTCGATCTGCCAGGTCGACGCCCCGATCTCCTCGCCGATCACGGGCAGGATCGGGTCGACGACGGCGATGCCGGCGATCGCGAAGAACGCGGTGAGGGCGGTCGCGTAGATGGCGGTGCGGTTCGGTTCGTTGCGTGTGGAGGCCACTCGGTCGCACTTCCTGGTGAGGGAGGCCGCCGCACGAGGGGCGGCGGCGGGAGGAGTACCTGTATCTAGCAGGTAACTATCTGTAGAATACACCCATGACGGTTGCCGAGGGAAACGATCAGCCGCAGGCCGAGGCGCGCGGGGACGCGACCGCCCAGGACGTGCTGGGCGCGATCGAGCTCGAGGTCGCCCAGCTCCTGCGCCGCGCGGAGCGCACGCGCGCCTCCGGGAGCCCCGGGACGTCGCGCCGGGGCGGCACGCTCGACCGGTCCGGCTACCTGCTGCTCCACACGCTCGGCACCCACGGCCCGCTGCACGTCAACGCGCTCGCCGAGCGCCTCGGCCTCGACGCCTCCACCGTCACCCGCCAGGTGGTCGCGCTCGAGCGGGCCGGGCACGTGCGCCGGGCCCGGGACCCGCACGACGGCCGGGCCGTCGTCGTCGAGCCCACGGGCGCGGGGCTCGACGAGCTCGCCGCTCACCGCGCGGCGCGCACCGCGCTCTACGCGGACGTGCTCGGGGACTGGTCGCGCCTCGACCGGGCCCTCCTCGCCGAGCTCCTCGGCCGGCTCAACGACGACCTCGACGCCTACCGTCGCCGCCGCGACGAGGCCTGACCCGCCGGGCGAGCCTCGCCGTCAGGCCCCGGGGAGCGCCCACCGCAGCAGCCGCGTGACCGTCTCCCCCGCCGGGTGCGCCCACCGCTGGGGCAGTCCCCGCACGCGCGGCATGCCCGCGCGTGCCCAGTCCGGCAGGGACGCCCGCGCGGCCACCGCGAGCCCCGCGTACACCCGACGCACCGCCCACGGCAGCGGCGGCTCGACGAGGAGGAACCGCGCGGCGTCGAGCGCTGCCGGGGTGAGGCCGAGCACCGGACGGTACCCGGCGACGGCGTCGTCCAGCTCGCGCACCGTGACCGGCACGTCCTCGACCCCCAGGGCGCGGCCGACCACCGCCGCCTGCGCGACGTACTCGTCGCACCCGGCGGCGTCGAGCGGGCGGTGCCCGAACTCCTGGTGCGCCACGAGGAAGCTCTGCGTCTCGGCGACGTGGACCCAGCGCAGCAGGTCCGGGTCGCTCGCGCGGTAGGGGCGGCCGTCGGGCGCGACGCCGCGGACCCGCTCGTGGACCGCGCGGACCGCCGCCACGGCGCCGGCGGCGTCGTCGGCCGTGCCGAAGGTCGTCGTGGCGATGAAGGTCGAGGTCCGCTGGAGGCGCCCCCAGGGGTCGCCCCGGTAGCCCGAGTGCGCGGCGACCCCGGCCATCGCGAGCGGGTGCAGGCTCTGCAGGAGCAGCGCGCGCAGCCCGCCGACGAACATCGACGCGTCGCCGTGCACGCGCTGGACCGCGGACCCCGCGGGGAACCAGCGCGGGCCGGGCGTCTCGTGGATGCGCGCCCGCGTCGCCGTGGCGTCCGGGCCCGCGACCCGCAGGAAGATGGCGCGCTCCGCCGCGCCGCGCACCCGCTCCGCCACCTGCGTCATGCGCTCGATGCTCGCACCTCGCGCTCGGCCCCGCTCCCCGCGCGGGCCGTCCGACACATGCCAACATCTCGCTGCAAAGAACCTCTTGCAAAGAGTCGTTTGCATCGCTACGGTCGTCGTATGCCCACCGACAGCGCACCGGAACCCGTCCCGGCCGAACGCCACCCCGCGCTCGGCCCCGCGCAGCTCAAGGCGCTCGCGCACCCGCTGCGGGTGCAGATCCTCGACCTGCTCTCGACGCACGGCGCGCTCACCGCGAGCCGCCTCGCCGACCTCGTGGGCGAGTCCAGCGGGTCCACGAGCTACCACCTGCGCCAGCTCGCGCGGCACGGCCTCGTCCGGGAGGTCGCGGGCCGCGGGACGGCGCGCGAGCGCTGGTGGGAGCGCCCGCCGGGCGGGTTCACGGTCGACGTCCCGCACGACGAGGAGGACGCCGCCGCCACGCTCGCGGGCGCGATGGTGAGCCGCGAGTTCGAGTCCGCGAGGGCGCGCAAGATCCAGGCGTTCCTCGAGCGCTCCCCCGAGCTGCCGACGCGGTGGCTCGACGGCAGCCGTCTGACGACGACGAGCATGTGGCTCACCGCCGACCAGATGCTCGAGGTCGCGGAGGCGTGGGACGCGTTCGACGCGACGCTCCAGCGGTTCCAGGGCCAGGAGCAGGCGCCCGGCGCGCGGCCCGTGCAGATCCACTTCAACGTCTTCCCGACGATCGACGGCAAGGAGAACCCCTCATGAGCGCGTACTCCCCCACCCTGCCCCGCACGGTCGAGCCCCGTGGCACGGACCGTCTGCTCGTCCTCGTGGGCTCCGCCCTGGCCGACCTCGGCCGCCGCCGCGCGGCGGCCCGGTCCCGGGTGTCGACCACCCCGCGCGCCGCGGCGGCCGCCGTCCGCCCGGACGGCGCGTCGCTGCGCGCGGCCGAGGACCGCACGCGCGACCGGGCCGCGCTGTCCCGTGCGTCCCTTCTGCCCTGATCAGGGGAATATTCCACCCTCCATGGGGACTGCTCCCCATGCCCTGAGCGACCCTGCCTCGGTTACCCTCGTCGGGGCGTTCTGCGGGCAGTCTGCGGGCACCGGAGCACCCGTTCCCCTCGTCACCGCCGCTCGGCGGGACCGGGAGGACGTGTGCCCCGCCCAGGCACAGAGGAGCACAGGTGGGTCTTCTCACGACCATCCGCGAGCATCGTCGTACCGTCGCGTCGGTGAGCACCGTGTCGGTGTTCTCCACGGCGCTGGTGGGCATGGCGCTGCTCTACGAGGGCGAGGCCACGGCGGACGTGGACCTCAACGACTCGGGCGTGTGGGTGACGAAGACGTCGGCCGGCCTGATGGGGCGGTTCAACTACGAGTCCCAGGCGATGGACGGCACGCTCAACGCGGGCAGCGCGTCGTTCGACGTGCAGCAGGACGCGGGCCGCGTCCTCCTCGACGACCAGGGGACGAGCACGTCGTCCCCCGTGGACGTCGCCCACCTCAAGCTCACCGGGCAGATCCGCCTGCCGGCCGGGGCGCAGGTCGCCTCCGGCGGCGCGACGACCGCGATCCTCGACGGCGAGGAGGGCCTGCTGTGGGTCCTGCCGTTCGACGGCGCCACCTCGTTCGACGCCGAGAAGCTCGACCCGACGGCCGAGGTCGGCGGTGACGGCGCGCTGACGGTGTCCGAGGACGGGACGGTCTTCGTCGCGATCCCCTCGACCGGGGCCCTGTGGACAGTCGAGACCACGAGCAAGGGCGCCGTCTCCGGCGACCCGGCGTCGACGTCCCTCCCGGTCGGGAAGGGCGCCGAGGTCGAGGTGACGGCCGTCGGTGACGAGCCCGTCGTCCTCGACCGCTCCGCCTCGCAGCTCGTGCTGCCCGGCGGCCGGACCGTCGCGGTCGAGGACGCGGAGCAGGCGCGGCTCCAGCAGCCGTCCGCCGGGTCGGGCGACGTCGTCGTCGCGACGACCGACGCGCTCGTGACCCAGCCCCTGAAGGGCGGCGACGCCCAGCGCCGCGCCGCGCAGGGCGTCCCGGCCGCCCCGGTGCGCCTCGGGTCGTGCACGTACGGGGCGTGGGCCTCGACCGGCCAGGTGATCCGCGACTGCGAGGGCACCGACCGCGACGTCGACGAGCGCCTCGAAGGGCTCGACCCCCAGACCCGCCTGGAGTACCGGGTGAACCGGCAGGTGATCGTGCTCAACGACCTGTCGGCGGGGACGTTGTGGATGGCTGCGGACGAGTACCAGAAGGTCGACGACTGGGACGTCCAGATGCCCGAGGAGGCCGAGGGCGAGGAGGCCGACGCGGAGCTGACGAACCCCGAGCAGGTGGACCAGTTCATCGCGGACCGGTCCCAGCCGAACCGGCCGCCGCAGCCGAAGGACGACGCGTTCGGGGTACGTCCGGGGCGCACGACGATCCTGCCGGTGCTGGGCAACGACGTGGACCCGGACGGGGACGTGATGACGGCGTCGCTCGCCGGGGACTCGCCGTCGAACGCGACCGTGCAGACCATCATGGGCGGCGCCGCGCTCCAGGCCGTGGTCCCCGAGGACGCCGAGGGCACCGGGTCGTTCCGGTACTCCGTGTCCGACGGCCGCGGCGGCGTCGCCGAGGCGGGCGTCACCCTCAAGGTGTCCCCCTGGGGCGAGAACGCTCCCCCCGAGCAGACCGGTGACCCGGTCCTGCGCGTCGCCCAGGGCGGCGCCGCGACGATCAAGGTGCTGCCCTTCTTCAAGGACCCGGACGGCGACGACCTGTACCTCGCGTCGGCGGCCGCGACGGTCGCGGGCGACGACGTGCGCTCGCGCCCCGACGGCACGGTCGAGCTGCGCGACGGCGGCGGCTCGACCGGGCGCAAGATCGTGACCCTGCTCGTCTCCGACGGCGAGCTGTCCTTCGAGGGCAAGCTGCTGGTCGACGTGGTGCCCGGTCCGCAGCCGCCGGTCGCGGTGAGCGACCACGTGGTGGTCCCGGCGGGGCAGCCGGTGACGGTGGAGCCGTTGCGCAACGACACCGACCCGAACGGGGACGAGCTGCGCCTGGCGTCGGTCTCGGAGTCCGCCCCGGCGCAGATCACGCCGAACTACGACGCGGGCACGTTCACGTTCCTCTCGATGGAGCCGCGCTC
>NZ_JALIZI010000012.1:0-102673 GCF_040595865.1 Cellulosimicrobium sp. MI9406 | reverse complement strand
GTGATCGTCAGCGAGCTCCAGTCCCTCATCAACCAGTCGAAGTCGCCGACCGAGGTGCTCGACGGCCTCGAGTCCGCCTACGTGGACGGCAAGGCGGACCTGCTCGACAGCTGAGCGGAACCGCCCGGGCACCACCCGAGCACCGCCCGAGGACCTCCCGCGAAAGAGACCGTCATGACCACCCGCACCGACACCGTGCCCGAGGCCGGGCCCGGACCCGCGCGCGAGGCGCCGCGCGCGACCGCGGCACGCCGTCGTCGCCGGCCCGCCTGGCTCCCGTACCTGCCCTACCTCCTGCCCGGCGCGGTGGCGTTCGTCGTCGTGATCGGCTACCCGTTCGCGATGAACGTCTACTACAGCCTGTTCAAGTGGCGCGGCGGCATGGCGCCGATGCGCTGGTACGGGCTGGGGAACTACGCCGACCTGATGCACGACTCGGCGTTCTGGACCTCGTTCCAGAACTCCATCGCGATGATCCTCGCGATGGTCGTCGTGCCGACCCTCGTCGGCCTCGTGCTCGCCGCCGTGCTGTTCGACTACCTCGGCCGCCGGTTCGGGCCCCGCGTCGCGGCGTTCCTGCGCGCGACGTACTACCTGCCGCAGATCCTCCCGGTCGCCGTGGCCGGCGTGCTGTGGAACTGGATCCTCAACGCCCAGACCGGCGCGCTCAACGTCATGCTGCGCGGGATCGGGGTCGTGAACCCGCCGAACTGGCTGGGCGACACCTCGACCGCGCTGCCGAGCGTCATGCTCGTGCTCATCTGGGTGCAGATCGGCTACCCGGTGGTCATCTTCATGTCCGCGCTCCAGCGCGTGGACCCCGAGCTCTACGAGGCCGCCGAGCTCGACGGCGCCGGCTGGTGGCGGCGCTTCGGGGCCATCACGATCCCGCAGATCCGTCCCGAGACGTTCGTCGTCACGCTCACCTGCACCGTCGCGGCGCTCAAGGTCTTCGGGCCCATCTACGTGCTCACGCGCGGCGGCCCCGAGAGCTCCACGCTCGTCCCGAGCTACTACTCGTACCTGAACTTCTTCGACAAGTCGAAGGTCGGCTACGGCGCCGCGGTGGCGACCGTGCTCACCCTCGTCATCATCGTCGTCGCCGTCGTGATCCTCGCGCTGCAGAGCCGCGCCGAGCGTCGTGAGCAGGAGGGCCGCTGATGTCCACCGTCACCACCACCCCCGCGGACGCCGTGGCGCCGGGCGCCGGCGCGTCCCGCCCCCGCCGCGCCCTGCGCGCCACGCGGCAGGACGAGCGCTACCGCCGCGGGATCGGCCGCTGGTTCGTGCTCGCCGCGGCGGTGCTCGTCGCGCTCGTCATGCTGTCGCCGTTCGTCATCATGGTGCTCAACGCGTTCAAGTCCCCGGCCGAGTACTCCCAGGACGGGCCGCTGAGCATCCCGAGCGAGCTCTACCTCGACGGCGTGCAGAACTTCTGGACGCGCACGAACTTCCCGCAGAAGCTCTGGAACTCCGTCTTCATCTCGGCGCTCGTCGCCGTGTTCGGCACGCTCCTGTCGCTCCTCAGCGCGTACGCGATCGGCGTCGGCCGCATCAAGGGCCGGCTGTGGATCGTCACGCTGTTCCTCGTGGCGAACATGCTGCCGCAGGAGGCGCTCATCTACCCGCTGTTCGACATGGCGCAGAAGGTCGGCCTGTCGAACTCGCAGTGGTCGATCATCATCATCTTCACGGTCATCCAGGCGGCGTTCGGCACGTACCTGCTCTCGTCCGTGCTCGGGACGTTCCCGCCCGCGCTCCTCGAGGCGGCGCAGCTCGACGGCGCCGGCCGCTGGCGCATCCTGTGGCAGGTCGTGTACCCGATCGTCCGGCCGACGCTCGGCGTCCTCATGATCTTCTTCTTCATCTGGACGTGGAACGAGTTCTTCATCCCGCTGGTCATGCTCACGACCAACGACACCCAGACGATCCCCATCGCGCTCGCGTCGCTCCAGGGCGACCGGATGATGGACGCCCCGACGACCAACGCGGGCGCGCTCGTCTCGCTGATCCCCGCGCTGATCTTCTTCCTCATCTTCCAGCGCACCCTCACCCGCGGCGTGACGGCCGGCGCCGTCAAGTGAGGCCTCCGGCCTGACGCCCCGAGACACCGATACGCACCGACGAAGGAAGCACCACCCATGAAGTTCACCGACGGGTACTGGCAGGTCCGACCCGGCATGCACCCGCTCTACGCGGTCGAGGTCGACGACGTCCGCGCGGACGAGGCGGCCGGCACGCTCACCGTGTACGCGCCGACGGCGAAGATCCGCGGCCGTGGCGACACCCTCAACCGCCCGATGCTCACGACGACGTACTCCTCGCCCGCGCCCGGCGTGATCCGCGTGCGCGTGGAGCACCACCAGGGCGCGGTGCGCCGGGGCCCGGCGTTCCAGGTGACCGGCGAGCCCGGGTTCCGGCCCGAGATCGAGGTGCACGACGACGTCGCCGTCCTGCGGTCCAAGGACCTCGCCGTGCGCGTGCACCGGGGCGACCGCTGGCGCGTGGACTTCGAGGCGGACGGCGAGGTGCTGACCTCCTCGCTGCCGAAGTCGGTCGGGCACGTCACGTCGGACGACGGCGGCGCGTGGACGCACGAGCAGCTCGCGCTCGAGCCGGGCGAGCTCGTGTACGGCCTGGGGGAGCGGTTCGGCCCGTTCGTCAAGAACGGCCAGGTCGTGGACATATGGAACGAGGACGGCGGGACGTCGAGCGAGCAGGCGTACAAGTCCGTGCCGCTCTACCTCACGACCAAGGGCTACGGGGTGTTCGTCGAGCACCCGGAGAAGGTCTCGTTCGAGGTCGCCTCCGAGGTGAACACGCGCGTCCAGTTCTCCGTCGAGGGGCAGTCGCTGGAGTACCTGGTCATCCAGGGCCCGACGCCCAAGGACGTGCTGCGCCGGTACACGGCGCTGACGGGCCGCCCTGCGCGCGTGCCGGCGTGGTCGTTCGGCCTGTGGCTCACGACGTCGTTCACGACGAGCTACGACGAGCAGACCGTGAACGGCTTCATCGACGGCATGGCCGAGCGCGACCTGCCGCTGTCGGTGTTCCACTTCGACTGCTTCTGGATGCGCGAGTACCAGTGGGTCGACTTCGAGTGGGACCCGCGCACGTTCCCCGACCCCGAGGGGATGCTCCGGCGCCTGCACGACCGCGGGCTCAAGGTGTGCGTGTGGATCAACCCGTACGTCGCGCAGCGCTCGCCCCTCTTCGCGGAGGCCGCGGAGCAGGGCTTCCTCGTGCAGCGCGAGGACGGGTCCGTGTGGCAGTGGGACCTGTGGCAGGCGGGCATGGGGCTGGTGGACTTCACCAACCCCGACGCGACCGCGTGGTACGTGGGCAAGCTCGAGGGGCTGCTCGACCAGGGCGTCGACTGCTTCAAGACCGACTTCGGCGAGCGGATCCCCGTCGACGGCATCGCGTGGCACGACGGCTCCGACCCGCGCAAGATGCACAACTACTACGCCCAGCTCTACAACGAGGCGGTCTTCCGGCTGCTCGAGCGCAAGCGCGGCGAGGGCGAGGCGGTCCTGTTCGCGCGGTCCGCGACGGCGGGCGGCCAGCAGTTCCCCGTGCACTGGGGCGGCGACTGCGACTCGACGTACGCGTCGATGGCCGAGTCGCTGCGCGGCGGCCTGTCGATGTCGATGTCGGGCTTCGGCTACTGGAGCCACGACATGGGCGGCTTCGAGGGCACGCCGGACCCGGGCGTGTTCAAGCGCTGGACGGCGTTCGGCCTGCTGTCGTCGCACTCGCGCCTGCACGGCTCGGGCTCGGTCCGGGTCCCGTGGGCGTTCGACGACGAGGCCGTCGACGTGACGCGCAAGTTCACGCACCTCAAGCTCTCGCTCATGCCGTACCTCGGGCGGGTGGCCGAGGAGGCGCACACCGACGGCGTGCCGATGATGCGGCCGCTGGTGCTCGAGCTCCCGCACGACCGCGCCGGGTACACCGCGGACACGCAGTACCTGCTGGGCGACGCGCTCCTCGTCGCGCCGGTGTTCCGCGCGGACGGCCGCGTGGAGTACTACGTGCCGGAGGGCACGTGGACGCGTCTCGTCCAGCCCGACGACGGCCCCGCCCTGAGCGAGACCGTGACCGGCCCGCGCTGGGTCACCGAGACCCACGGGTTCGACTCGCTCCCGGTGCTCGTGCGCCCGGGCACCGTCCTGCCGGTCGGCGCCCGCACCGACCGGCCGGACTACGCCTGGGCCGACGGCGTCACGCTGCACGCGTTCGAGCTGCCCGACGGGCACGACGAGCTCGTGGTCGTCCCGCCGTCGGACGGCGCGCCCGGGGCCACGTTCCGGGTGCGCCGGTCGGGCGCGACCCTCACCGTCTCGTCCGACGACGCCCCCGCGGCCTGGTCCGTGCGGGCCGGCGCGGCGACGGCCGAGGCGCACGGCGCGACGAGCGTGACTCTCGACCTCGGCTGAGGACGTATCCTGGGCGGACGCACCATGGAAGCGCTCCCATGGCGCGTCCGCCCGGCGTCGTCGCGCCGGCCACCGACCCGACCACCGTCGCGGACCACGTCGTCCGACGACCGACCAGCGAGGACCCTCGTGACCACCGACACCACCGCCCCCGTCGCCGTCGACGCGCAGGCCGCGCCCGCGTCGTCGGGCCGCCGCACGTTCCCGACCGACTTCCTCTGGGGCTCCGCGACCGCCGCCTACCAGATCGAGGGCGCCGCCGCCGAGGGCGGCCGCACACCGTCCATCTGGGACACGTACTCCCACACCCCGGGCCGCACGCTCAACGGCGACACGGGCGACGTCGCGGACGACCACTACCACCGGTGGCAGGAGGACGTGCAGCACATCGCCGACCTCGGCCTCGGCGCGTACCGGTTCTCCATCTCGTGGTCGCGCGTCCAGCCGGGCGGTACCGGCCCGCTCAACCCCGAGGGCGTCGCGTTCTACTCGCGCCTCGTCGACGCGCTGCTCGAGAAGGGCGTCAAGCCCGTCGTCACGCTCTACCACTGGGACCTCCCGCAGGAGCTCGAGGACGCCGGGGGCTGGGCGAACCGCGACACCGCGTACGCGTTCGCCGAGTACGCCCGCCACATGGCGCGCGAGCTCGGCGACCGGATCGACACCTGGACGACGCTCAACGAGCCGTGGTGCTCCGCCTACCTCGGCTACGGCTCCGGCGTGCACGCGCCCGGCCGCACCGAGCCCGCCGCGGCGCTCGCGGCCGTGCACCACCTCAACCTCGCGCACGGCCTCGCCGTCCAGGCGATCCGCGACGAGCTCGGCGAGGACGCGAAGACGTCCGTCACGCTCAACCTGCACGTCATCCGGCCCGACGACCCGTCGTCGGCCGCGGACCTCGACGCGGTGCGCAAGATCGACGCGCTCGCCAACCGCGCGTTCCTCGCACCCATGCTCGACGGCGAGTACCCCGCCGACCTGCTCGCCGACACCGCGCACGTGAGCGACTGGTCGTTCGTGCAGGAGGGCGACCTCGAGACGGTGCGCCAGCCGCTGTCGATCCTCGGCGTCAACTACTACTCGACGGTGCGCGTGCGCCACTTCTCCGGCGAGGGCGAGCGGTCCGAGAACGACGGCCACGGCGCGTCGAGCCACAGCCCGTGGATCGGCGTCGACGACGTGGAGTTCGTCCAGCAGCCCGGCCCGTACACCGCGATGGGCTGGAACATCGAGCCCGCCGGCATGACCGAGCTGCTCGTGTCCGTGGCGACGACGTACCCGCACCAGCCGATGATGGTCACCGAGAACGGCGCCGCGTTCGCCGACGAGGTCACGGTCGACGCCGACGGGACCCCCCGCGTGCACGACGACCGCCGCGTCGCCTACCTGCACGACCACGTCGACGCCGTAGGTGCCGCGATCGACGCGGGCGCCGACGTGCGCGGGTACTTCGCGTGGTCCCTGCTCGACAACTTCGAGTGGGGCTACGGGTACGAGCGCCGCTTCGGGATCATCCGCGTCGACTACGACACGCTCGAGCGCACGTGGAAGGACTCCGCGCACTGGTACCGCCGGCTCGCGACGTCGAACGCGCTCCCCACGGCCGACGAGACCGCCTGACGCACCGCTCCACCCGCGAGGGCCCGTCCGGTCGCACCGGGCGGGCCCTCGCCGCGCGCGGGTCGGCGGTCCCGCCGCGCCTCGCCCGGACGGGGTGAGGCGCACCCCGGCGGTCTTGCCTAGCGTCGCAGCCATGAGCGATGTCGAGGTCAGGGCCAGGACCGGTGGTGTCCTCGCCGCGGCGTGCCTGTCGACGCTGGTGGTCAACGCGAACACGTCGGCGGTGAGCATCCTGCTCCCCGCGATCAGCGAGGACACCGGCACGAGCGTCACGACGCTCCAGTGGGCCGTGACCGGGTACTCCCTGGTCGGGGCCGCGGTGATCGTCACGTCCGGGGCCCTCGGGGACGTCTTCGGGCGCAAGCGGGTCTTCCAGCTGGGGCTCCTGCTGTTCGTCGCGTCCTGCGTGCTCATCGCGCTCGCGCCGTCGGGCGGCATGGTCATCGCCGGTCGGTTCGTCCAGGGCGCGGCCGGGGCGACCATCGTGGCGTGCGGCCTGAGCCTGCTCTCCGTGGCGAACAGCGGCGACGCCCAGCTCCGGGCGGTCTCGTTGTGGGGCGCGGCGTCCGCCGTCGGCGCCGCGGCCGGGCCCCTGCTCGGCGGGCTGCTCGTCAACCTCACGGGGTGGCAGGGGCTGTTCTGGGTCGACGCCGTCGTCGCCGCCGCGTGCGTCGTCCTCACGTACGTCGTGGTGGCGGAGTCGCGCGATCCCGGCCGCTCGCGCTCGATCGACTACGCGGGCACCGTCCTCGTCGCGCTCACCCTCGCGCCCCTCATCCTCGCGCTGAGCAAGGGCAGCGACTGGGGGTGGGGCTCGCTCGCGACCCTCGGCAGCCTCGCGGTCGCCGTCGTGGCGGGCTGCCTGTTCGTCGTGGTCGAGCGCCGCGTCGCGGTCCCGCTCCTCGACCTCGCGCTCCTGCGCAACCGGGTGCTCGTCGGCGCGACCGTGGCCATCCTCATCGGCTCCGGCACCATCAACGGGCTCATGTACCTGCTGAGCATCTACTTCCAGGACCCGGCGACCCTGGGCCTCAGCCCGCTCGAGGCCGGGCTCGCGACGCTCCCGGCCACCGCGGGGCTCGTCGTAGTGGCCCCGCTCGTCCCAGGGTTCGCCGCGAAGGTCGGCGGCCGGCAGGTCATCGGCCTCGGGTTCCTGCTCACGGCGGTCGGGTTCGGCGTCGTCGGCGTCGTCCAGGCCGACTGGCGGTACGGCGCCTTCGTCCTCCCGCTGATCGCCATCGCCGTCGGCATGGGCCTGTCCAACGGCCCCGCGTCCTCGGCGTCCACGGCGTGCGTCTCCGCGAACGAGGTCGGTGCGGCGTCGGGCGTGTCGAACATGGCGCGCTACGTCGGCGCCGCCGTCGCGACGGCGGTCGTGGCCTCGATCTACGCCGCCGTCGTCGCCGACCGCACCGCCGCGGGGGCCTCGACCGCCGACTCCCTCGCCGCGGGCCTCGGCACCGCGTCGTGGGTCATGGCGGGGACCAGCGCGCTCGGGGTCGTCATGGCGGTCGTCATGGGCCGGCGGTACCGCGCCGAGCGCGGCACGGTGCACGATGCCGCCTCGGCGGCCGCCGCGGTGACGCACACCCTGCCCACGTCGGCCACGCCCGTGGGCGCGCGGTCGGCGGACTGAGCGCGGTCAGCCCCGGACCGTGTCGTCGAGGTGCAGGCCGTCCACGAGGTCCCGGAAGCCCGCGAGCTCGTCCGGGCAGTAGATCTCGATGACGAGGAGCTGCCCCCGGACGACGCGGTTGTCGGCGACGACCGGCCGGATGCCCGGCCCGGCGGCCCCGTTGACGAGCTGCCCCAGGAGCGTCGCACGGCTCAGCGCGCCGCCCGGGTCCTCGCACGTGGCCCCGCCGTCGTCGCCCAGGACGCGCACGACCTGCTCCACGTCCGGCGTCGGCACGCCCGCGGCCGCGAACGCCACGAGGAGCTGATCGGCCTTCTGCTCGGCCTCCGTCGTCGTCTCCTGCGAGCCGCGCGCGACCAGCGCGACGACGACGAGCGCGACGACGACCACGGCCGCGACGACGTAGATGGTCCGGCGCTCACGGCGCGGCTGACGTTCCGTGACCTCGCTCATGGCGCGCTCGCCTCCGACTCCTGCGTCGTCGTGTCCGGGAGCCTCCACGACGGCTTGCGTGACCGGTAGAAGAGGTACGGCACCAGGAGGCCCAGGCCGAGGGCCCCGCCGGCGACGATGACGAGGTAGGAGCCGGGGCTCCCCGACCCGAACTGCGACGGCGGGACGAAGCCCACCAGCAGGGCGGCGAGCGACGCGACGAATCCGACGCCGCACAGCACGCCGAGCATCGGGGCGCGGTACCCGCGCGCGTGGTCGGGCTGCTGACGGCGCAGGCGGACGGCGGCGACGAACATGAGCAGGTACATGATCAGGTACACCTGCGTCGTGATGACCGAGAAGATCCAGTACGCGCTCGACACGCTCGGGATGAGCGCGTAGCCGAGGGCGATGAGCGTCGTGACGACGCCCTGCGTGACGAGGATGTTCTGCTGGACGCCGTTCTTGTTGAGCCGCTGGAGGAACGGCGGGAGGTAGCCCTCCTGGCGCGAGATGAGCAGGAGCCCCTTGGAGGGGCCGGCGAGCCACGTGAGCATGCCGGCGACCGACGCCGTGACGAGCATGATCCCGATGATCGGGGTGAGCCACTGGGAGCCGAAGTAGGCGAACACGGCGTCGAAGGCCTGCATGATGCCCGCGGTGAGGGAGAGCTGCTCGGCCGGGACGACCCAGCTGATCGCGAGCGCGGGGAGGATGAAGATCAGCAGCACCATCCCCATCGCGAGGAACATCGAGCGCGGGAACTCGCGCGCCGGGTTGCGCAGCGACCCCACGTGCACCGCGTTCATCTCCATGCCGGAGTACGACAGGAAGTTGTTGACGATCAGCACGAGGCTCGACAGCCCGGCCCACGCGGGGAGCAGGTGCTCGGCGTCCATCGGGGCGGCGGACGGGTTGCCCTGCCCGAGGAACACGACGCCGAGCGTCACGAGGAGCACGCCCGGGACGAGCGTGCCGATGATGAGACCGCCGCTCGCCAGCCCGGCCACGCCCTTGGTGCCGCGGGACGACACCCAGACGCCGGACCAGTAGACGACGACGATGACGATCGCCGTCCACACGCCGCTGCTCGCGAGGCTCGGGTTGATGACATAGGCGAGCGTGCTCGCGACGAAGCCGAGCAGGCTGGGGTAGTAGAAGATCGTCATCGCGAACTGGCACCACACCGCGAGGAAGCCCATCGGCTTCGAGATCCCCTCGGACACCCACTTGTAGACGCCGCCGCTCCACCCGGAGGCGAGCTCCGCCGAGACGAGCGACGTGGGCAGGAGGAACACCACGGCGGGCAGGAGGTAGAGGAAGACGCACGCCAGCCCGTACACGGCCATGGTCGGCGCGGCGCGCAGGCTCGCGACGGAGCTCGTCGTCATCATCGCGAGCGCGATCCACGAGATGTAGCTGCTCGCCGGGACCGCGGCGCGCGCCCTGGCCCTCGTCGTCGGTACCGCCGGCCCCTCGGCGGCGGCCTCCGCCGCGCTCATGCCGCCCGCTCCGCGTCGTCGCGGCGCACTGCTGCGTGCTCAGGGTGCATCTCGACCGCCTCCTCGGCGCCGTCGCGGACCTCCGACGTGCCGATCGTCCTCCGTGCGCCTTCCTGCGGGGATCACCTGCTCCGGGTGACTTGCGGCGTGGCTGTCGGGCATGGCGTACGACACGCCGACGGTGCGACACGCCGACGAGTTCGACAGATCGGCCGTCCGGATTGGGGGGATTTGTCGACGTGCCGGCCGGTGGGGAGTCGCCCCGCAGGAGCCCGCGCGGCGGGGTGCCGGCGCTCCGCACAGGGTGTGGACCGACGTCGTCCCCACCCTGTGGACGGCGTCGTGCCGTCCGCGGGAAGACGCCGTTCCGGGCCGGTCGGATCGGTGGACGACGGGCTGTGGACGAGCACTCCGGGGGAGTGTCGGAGGGTCCTGGGACCATGGATCCATGGCGCCTAGCACACCCGCCGGGGTGAAGTTCCACCACGACATCTAGTGCAGTGGCACGGTCTCGACCACTAGGTATAGTGGTTGCACACCCAGGGGGCCGGAGGCCTCCTGGCGAATCACACAGACGTAGTTCCACCGGTGTCCTTCGAGGTCAGAGATGTTTCTCCCTCCCCGAGGACCGTCCCGGACGAGAGCGCGAGACGAGGAGCCACCCCCATGAGCGTCACGGTCTACAGCAAGCCGGCCTGCGTCCAGTGCGACGCGACGTACCGCGCTCTCGACAAGAAGGGCATCGAGTACTCCGTCGTGGACATCACCCAGGACGCCGAGGCGCTCGAGCTCGTGCGCGGGCTCGGCTACCTGCAGGCTCCCGTGGTCGTCGCCGGGGACGAGCACTGGTCCGGGTTCCGCCCCGACCAGATCACCGCCCTCGCGCAGAAGGTCTCGCCGGTCGTCGCCTGACCGGCCTCCCCGGAGCGCCGCGAGGCGCCCGGAAACCCGTACGGAAGCAGGCGGAGCAGGGCAGGACGGAGGTGCGTCCCCGTGGGGTCGCTCGTGTACTTCTCCAGCGTCAGCGAGAACACGCACCGGTTCGTCCAGCGGCTCGACCTGCCGGCCCTCGGCATGGACGTCCAGCGCATCCCGCTGCGTCCGACCGAGGGCTTCCTGCGCGTCGAGGAACCGTACGTGCTCATGGTCCCGACCTACGGGGGCGGCAACGAGGGCGGTGCCGTCCCGCGCCAGGTCGTGAAGTTCCTCAACGACGTGCACAACCGGTCGTTGATCCGCGGCGTCATCGCCGCCGGCAACACCAACTTCGGCGAGGCCTACTGCATCGCCGGCGACATCATCTCCGCGAAGTGCCAGGTGCCCTACCTGTACGCCTTCGAACTCCTGGGAACAGCCGAGGACGCCGCGCGCGTCCGCGACGGATTGGGACGATTTTGGCAACGACAGTCACGGATTCCGGCGTGAGCGTGGCAGGCGGTGGCACGGTCACCGAGGTGCCGCTCGCGAGCACCCAGCTCGACTTCCACGCGCTCAACGCGATGCTCAACCTCTACGGCCCGAACGGCGAGATCCAGTTCGACAAGGACCGTGAGGCCGCGCGGCAGTACTTCCTGCAGCACGTCAACCAGAACACCGTCTTCTTCCACGACCTCGCGGAGAAGCTGGACTACCTCGTCGAGAACAAGTACTACGACCCGGCCGTCCTCGCGAAGTACGACCGCGAGTTCGTGAAGTCGCTGTTCGAGTTCGCCTACGCGAAGAAGTTCCGCTTCGAGACGTTCCTCGGCGCCTTCAAGTACTACACGTCGTACACGCTCAAGACGTTCGACGGGAAGCGCTACCTCGAGCGCTTCGAGGACCGCGTCTGCATGGTCGCGCTCGGCCTCGCCGACGGCAACGAGCAGGCCGCGCTGGACATCGTCGAGGAGGTCATCTCGGGCCGCTTCCAGCCCGCGACCCCCACGTTCCTCAACGTCGGCAAGGCGCAGCGCGGCGAGCCCGTGTCCTGCTTCCTGCTGCGCATCGAGGACAACATGGAGTCCATCGCGCGCGGCATCAACTCCGCGCTGCAGCTCTCCAAGCGGGGCGGCGGCGTCGCGCTGCTCCTGTCGAACATCCGCGAGCACGGCGCGCCCATCAAGCACATCGAGAACCAGTCGTCCGGCGTCATCCCCGTGATGAAGCTGCTCGAGGACTCGTTCTCCTACGCGAACCAGCTCGGCGCGCGCCAGGGCGCCGGTGCCGTGTACCTGCACGCGCACCACCCCGACATCATGCGGTTCCTCGACACCAAGCGCGAGAACGCCGACGAGAAGATCCGCATCAAGACGCTGTCGCTCGGCGTCGTGATCCCGGACATCACGTTCGAGCTCGCGAAGAAGAACGAGGACATGTACCTCTTCTCGCCGTACGACGTCGAGCGCGTCTACGGCAAGCCGTTCGCCGACATCTCGATCACCGAGAAGTACGACGAGATGGTCGACGACTCGCGCATCCGCAAGACGAAGATCAAGGCGCGCGACTTCTTCCAGACGATCGCCGAGCTCCAGTTCGAGTCCGGCTACCCGTACATCATGTTCGAGGACACGGTGAACAAGGCGAACCCGATCAAGGGCCGCATCACCCACTCGAACCTGTGCTCGGAGATCCTCCAGGTCTCGACGCCGTCGACGTTCAACGAGGACCTCTCGTACGACCACGTCGGCCGCGACATCTCCTGCAACCTCGGCTCGCTGAACATCGCCAAGACGATGGACTCGCCCGACTTCGCGAAGACGATCGACACCGCGATCCGCGCGCTCACCGCGGTCTCCGACCAGACGAGCATCGAGTCGGTGCCCTCGGTCAAGCGTGCCAACGAGTCCGGCCACGCGATCGGTCTCGGCCAGATGAACCTCCACGGCTACCTCGCGCGCGAGCGGATCCACTACGGGTCCGAGGAGGGCATCGACTTCACGAACATCTACTTCTACACGGTCGCCTACCACGCGATCGCGGCGTCGAACCGCCTCGCGATCGAGCGCGGGCGTGCGTTCGGCGGCTTCGAGGACTCGAAGTACGCGACGGGGGAGTACTTCGACAAGTACACCGACCGCGTGTGGGAGCCCGCGACCGAGCGCGTGCGCCGGCTCTTCGCCGACGCCGGCGTGCACATCCCGACCCAGGACGACTGGGCGGCGCTCAAGGCCTCGGTCATGGAGCACGGGATCTACAACCAGAACCTCCAGGCCGTCCCGCCGACGGGCTCGATCTCCTACATCAACAACTCGACGTCCTCGATCCACCCGGTGCCGTCGAAGATCGAGATCCGCAAGGAGGGCAAGATCGGGCGCGTCTACTACCCGGCGCCCTACCTGACGAACGACAACCTCGAGTACTACGAGGACGCGTACGAGATCGGCTACGAGAAGATCATCGACACGTACGCCGCCGCGACGCAGCACGTCGACCAGGGTCTGAGCCTCACGCTGTTCTTCAAGGACACGGTCACGACGCGCGACGTCAACCGCGCGCAGATCTACGCGTGGCGCAAGGGCATCAAGACGCTCTACTACATCCGCCTCCGTCAGATGGCCCTGGAGGGCACGGAGGTCGAGGGTTGCGTCAGCTGCATGCTGTAGTCGCCTGAGGCAGCCACCGGTTGCCTCGATGCCCGGTGCCGTCGGCCACCCTCCCGGAGAGGCGTGGCCGACGGCGCGGGGTCCGGTCCCACGAAGTCGTCCCGGTCGGTCCGGGGTCAGCAGGAGAGAAGAAGGCAGATGTCGCCCACGGGGAAGCTCAAGCTCATCGATCGCGTGAGCGCGATCAACTGGAACCGTCTCGAGGACGAGAAGGACCTCGAGGTGTGGGACCGCCTCGTCGGGAACTTCTGGCTGCCCGAGAAGGTGCCGGTGTCGAACGACATCCAGTCGTGGAACACGCTCACCGCGCAGGAGCAGGAGCTCACGATGCGCGTGTTCACCGGCCTGACGCTGCTGGACACGATCCAGGGCACGGTCGGCGCGGTGTCGCTCATCCCCGACGCGATCACGCCGCACGAGGAGGCGGTGTACACCAACATCGCGTTCATGGAGTCGGTGCACGCCAAGAGCTACTCGTCGATCTTCTCGACGCTGTGCTCCACGCGTGAGATCGACGACGCGTTCCGCTGGTCGGAGGAGAACCCGAACCTCCAGCGCAAGGCCGAGATCGTCATGGAGTACTACAAGGGCGACTCGCCGCTCAAGCGCAAGGTCGCGAGCACGCTGCTCGAGTCGTTCCTCTTCTACTCCGGCTTCTACCTGCCCATGTACTGGTCGTCGCGCGCGAAGCTGACGAACACGGCCGACCTCATCCGCCTCATCATCCGCGACGAGGCCGTGCACGGGTACTACATCGGCTACAAGTTCCAGAAGGGTCTCGAGAAGCTCTCCCCGGAGGAGCGCGACGAGCTCAAGGCGTACACGTTCGAGCTGCTCTTCGAGCTGTACGAGAACGAGGTGCAGTACACGGAGGACCTCTACGACGGCGTCGGGCTGACCGAGGACGTCAAGAAGTTCCTGCGGTACAACGCCAACAAGGCGCTCATGAACCTCGGTTACGAGGCGCTCTTCCCCAAGGACGAGACGGACGTCAACCCGGCGATCCTCTCGGCGCTGTCGCCGAACGCCGACGAGAACCACGACTTCTTCTCCGGGTCCGGCTCGTCGTACGTCATCGGCAAGGCCGTGAACACCGAGGACGACGACTGGGACTTCTGACCCTCGTCCGCCTTCGCGCCGAGGGCCCGGGTCCGCGCAGAGCCGCGGGTCCGGGCCCTCGGCGTCTGGCATAGTCCCGCCATGGGCATGCTCAGGGAGCGGCTGCGCGCCGCAGGGCTCGACGACGTGACCTCGGTCGAGCCGGTGAGCGGCGGGCTCGCCGCGACGGCTGGCCTGGCCCGGCGCGTCGACGGCGCGCCGCTGTTCGTCAAGGCGTTCGACACGGACGCACCGGGTGACGACGTCTTCACGGTCGAGGCCGAGGGCCTGGCTGCGCTCCGTGCCGCCGGGCTGGAGACCCCGGACGTCGTCCACGCGGGCCCGGACCTGCTCGTGCTGTCCGCGCTCGCCCCGCGGCCCTCGACGCCGGCCTTCTGGGAAGACCTCGCCCGTTCGCTGGCGCACGTGCACACCACGACCCGCAGCGAGCGCTTCGGCTGGCACCGGGACGGCTGGCTCGGTCGCCGTCGGCAGGTGAACACCTGGACGGAGGACGGCTTCGACTTCTTCGCGCAGCACCGCCTGCTGCGCTGGCTCGACGAGCCGCGGGTCGACGCCGCCCTCGACGCCGCGGACCGCGCCGCGCTCGAGCGTCTGTGCGCGCGGCTCCCGGAGGTGCTGCCGGGAGGTCCGGCCCGCCTGACGCACGGCGACCTGTGGGCGTCGAACGTCATGGCGACCGCCGACGGACGCCCGGCCTTGATCGACCCGGCCGTCTCCTACACGTGGCCGGAGGTCGACCTGGCCCACGTGTGGACGACCGCGCCCCCGCCCGAGGCCGGGGCCTTCTTCGGGCTCTACGCGGAGCTCACCGGCCTCGACGACGACTGGCGGGAGCGCCTGCCCGTCGTCCAGCTCCGGCAGCACCTGGCCGTCGTCGCGCAGTTCGACCCCGACTGGGGTGCGGCGGACGCCGTCCGCGCGACGCTCGCGCCCTTCCGCGTCCGCTGACCGACGACGGCCGTCCGCTCAGTCGTTCGGCCGGGACTGCGCGCCCTCGACGGGCGGGTCGGCCGACCAGGGGAACGTGATCCAGAGGTCGGTGTCCTTCCACGAGTAGTCCGGCTGGATGATCGTGCGCGGCTTCGTGTAGAGCACCGCGGAGCGGGCCTCGGCCCCGTGGGTGCTGAGCATGTCCATGACCAGGGCGAGCGTCCGGCCGGAGTCGGCGACGTCGTCGACCACGAGCACGTGCGCGCCCGGCAGGTCGGACGTGTCCATGAGGGGCGGCAGCACCCGCGGGTCGGTGAGGGTCTGGCCGATGTCGGTGTAGAACTCGACGTTGAGCGTGCCCACGCCCTTGGTCCCGAGCGCGTAAGCGACCGCGCCGCCGGGCAGGAGACCGCCGCGGGCGACCGCGACGACGACCTCGGGGCGGAACCCGCTCGCGACGACCTTCTCGGCGAGCTCGCGCGAGGCCACGCCGAAGGTCTCCCACGTGAGCACCTCGCGCTCGGGCGGGGCGGCCGAGGGGGGCGTGGGGGCGTCGTCGGGCACGGGTGGGACCGAGGTCGTGGAGGCGTCCGTCATGCGTCGAGCCTACGACCCGCCCACGCCCCGCCCGACACGCCCCGGACGCACGGAGGGCCGCACCCCGAGCGGGGTGCGGCCCTCCGTGACGCGGCGTCGGCTCAGTAGGCCGCGAGGATGTCCACGACGAAGACGAGCGTCTCGCCCGCGAGCTCGTTCGTGTTCGTGTCGCTCTTCTCGCCGTAGCCGAGCGACGGCGGGATGACGAGGAGCACCTGGCTCCCGACGGTCTGGCCGGAGAGGCCCTGGGTCCAGCCGGCGACGACGCCGCTCAGCGGGAAGGTGGAGGGCTCACCACGGTCCCACGACGAGTCGAACTGCTCGCCGTCGAGCTTCCAGCCCGTGTAGTGCGCGATGACCGTCTGGTCCTCGGTGACCTCCGGGCCTGTGCCCTTGATGAGCGGCTGCACGACGAGCTCGGTCGGCGCGGTGTAGCCCTCGGGGATCTCGACGGACGGCTTGCCCGTGTCGTCGAGCGTGACGACGGGCAGCCCCTCGGCCGGGGTCACGGCCTCGCCCTCGGCGCGGTCCGGCACGTCGGCGGGGTCCGGCGCGACCGGGGCGTCCCGGACCTCGGTGACCTCGGCGACGGTGAGGACGGCGCTTCCGTCCTGCCCCGGTGCGGCGAACAGGAAGCGCGTGCCGACCTTCTTGCCGACCAGCGCCTCGAGCAGCTGCGGGTACACCTGGTCGTCGAGGACGATCTGCTGCGCCGAGTCGTCCTCCCACGTGGAGCCGAGCTTGGACGCGTCCGTGCCGGAGTACGCGGCCTGGTGCAGCGTCACCTCCTGGCCCTTCGCGATCTCGTCGCCGTCGCCGTCCCCGAGCGAGAGCGCGACCGGGCCCGAGACCTCGAGCGGGGCCTCGAACTCGACGGTCGGCTCGCTGCCGGGGTCGCCCGTGACCGTCACGGCCTCGAGCGCCGCGACGTCCTCGGGCGACGACGTCGCGCCGTCGGAGGCGGACGGGCTCGCCGACGTCTCGTCGTCGGAACCGCCGCCCTCCGACGAACAGCCGGAGAGGACGAGGGCGGCGCCCAGGGTGAGCGCGGCGACGCCGCGCAGGGTGCGGTGCTTCACGAGGAGGGTCCTTCGGTCGGGGGGACGGCGGGGCCGTCGGGTCTGGGCCGCACCCGCACGACGGCGGTCGTCGGCGCCCGGGGACGGGCCACCTCGCGGTCGGACGCCGGGTGCAGCACCGGCTCGGACACTCTAGCGGTCGCGGCTGGACGCCCGCTGGGAGTCGTGGGCCCGGTGCCCTGCCGCTCCGCGGGGCCGGTGCCGCCCGGCGCTCCGTGGTCCGGCGAGCGCCCCGCGAGGAGGTCCCCGGCGGTGCCGCGGGGGAGAATGGGCCCATGCCGTCCCGTCGACCGTCCCGCAAGCGACCCTGGGGCGCGGAGCCCGCGCCCCTCGACCTGGACCGCGCCCTCGGCGGTGCGCGCCGGGAGTCGGGAGCCGACGGCGAGTGGCAGGTCCGCACGGTGCGCGGCGGTGCGAAGACCTACCTCTGCCCGGGCTGCCAGCAGGAGATCCCGCCCGGCACCGGGCACGTCGTGGCGTGGCAGGACGACTCCTTCTTCGGGGCCGAGACCGCGCTCGACCACCGTCGCCACTGGCACAGGTCGTGCTGGGAGGCGCGCGGCCGCCGTCGGCCGCGGTAGACGCACTAGGCTCGGGACGATGAGCACCGCACCCGAGACCGCGCCCGATCCCGCCCGAGCCTCGACGGAGCCGACCCCCATCCGGTCGCTCAGCGTCCTGCCCGCGCGGCGCGAGGATGTCGAGCTGCACACCGCGGACGGCCTCACGCTCGTCGGCGAGCTGGCGCTCCCCGCGGACCGCGACCCGGTCGCGACCCTCGTCACGCTGCACCCCCTGCCGACGCACGGCGGGTACATGGACTCCCACGTCTACCGGAAGGCGGCGTGGCGTCTGCCGGCGCTCGCGGACCTCGCCGTGCTGCGGTTCAACACGCGCGGCACGTCGTCCCCGCGCGGGACGAGCGAGGGTGCGTTCGACGGCGGCGAGGCCGAGCGCTTCGACGTCGCGGCGGCGATCGAGTTCGCCGAGTTCCACGACCTCCCGAACCGGTGGCTCGTGGGGTGGTCGTTCGGCACGGAGCTCGCCCTCAAGCACGGCGCGGACCCGGCGGTGGAGGGCGCGATCCTGCTCTCGCCCCCGCTGCACCGCGCGACGGACGACGACCTCGACCGCTGGGACGCGTTCGGCAAGCCGCTGGTGGTCCTCGTGCCCGAGCTCGACGACTACCTGCGCCCCGACGAGGCGCGCCGACGCTTCGCGCGCGTGCGGAACGCCGAGGTGATCGGCGTCGAGGGCGCGAAGCACCTGTGGGTGGGGGAGTCGTCCGTGCGGCGCGTGCTCGACGAGATCGTGGGGCACGTGCGTCCCGGTTTCCCGCTCCCGCTGCCGACCACGTGGGACGGCGAGGCCGGCGCGACCGCGGACCGCGACACGGCCGACTCGGACCAGGCGAGCTACGACGCGAGCCGGTCCGACGGCGTCGTCGACTGACCCACCGCCGCGGCGCGCGGCCGCGCGCACCCGACCGACCCCAGGAGGACCACGTGACGACGGCACCGCTCAAGACCTTCACGCTGCGCGAGGGGTACGGGACACCGCTCGTGCTGCTGCACGGCTTCCCGCTCGACCACCGGATGTGGGCGGACGTCGCGGAGGCCCTGCCGGGCGAGCACACCGTCGTCGCGGTCGACCTCCCTGGTCTGGGCGCGAGCCCGCTGCGGGGCGAGCCGCCGTCGATCGAGGCGGCGGCCGACGCGACCGCGGACGCGCTCGCCGCGGCGGGGATCACGCGCGCGGTCGTCGCGGGCCTGTCGATGGGCGGCTACGTGGCCCTCGCGCTCGCGGAGCGCCGGCCGGAGCTGGTCGCGGGGCTCGGGCTGGTGGACACCAAGTCCACCGCGGACTCCGACGACGCGCGCGCGAACCGCCTGCGCATCGCCGACGAGGCGGAGAGCACGCAGACCGTCGAGCCGGTCCTCGGCATGCCGGGGGTGCTCCTCGGCGAGACGAGCAAGGCCGCGCGCCCGCACCTGACCGCGCGGCTCGAGGAGTGGATCCGTGCGCAGCGGCCCGACGGCGTCGCGTGGTCGCAGCGGGCGATGGCGGCACGCCCCGACCGCACGTCCGTCCTCGCGGGCTTCGCGGGGCCGGTCGCGGTGGTCGTGGGCGAGGAGGACCAGGTCACGCCGGTGGCGGAGGCGGAGCACATGGTCGCCGCGGCGCCGACCGCGCAGCTCGTGCAGGTGACGGGCGCGGGCCACATGAGCGCGGTCGAGGACCCCGCCGCGGTGGCCGACGCGCTCGCGGACCTCCTGGCGCGGGCGACCGTCTGAGCCGCTGACCGCGGGTCAGCGCCCGTCGAGCACGAGCGCGAGCGCGTCGGCGAGGTCGATGGACTCGCCGTCCCGGCCGCCCTTGCCCAGAACGAGCGGCGGGTCGGACGGCTCGACCGCGACGCCCCGCAGGCGCGCGCGCACGCCGCCGGGCACCGAGAGCACGTAGAACTCGCCGTCCTCGCCGACGGCAACGCTGTGGTTGCGGCGCAGGTACCACCCGCGCAGCGGGGTGCGGTACGTCGCGGTGCCGTCGAACGCGCGGGCGCGGAGCGGCTCGGGAGCGAGGCCCCGTGCCCGCGCCCGCGCGACGAAGTCGGCGAGCAGGGCCCGGGCCGCGTCGCTCTCGCGGGCGCGCTGCCGGTCGAGCTCGCGCTGCTGGTGCGCGGCGGCCTCGGTCCGCTGCCGACGCCAGTCGTCGGCAGCGGACCCCGAGGGACCCGACTCGCCCGCGGTGGCCGGCACGGCGTCAGGCCGAGGCGGGGGCGTCGGGCTTCGCGTCGGCCGTCTTCGTGCCGCTCGACTTCGGGCCGGCCTGCTTGGTGTCGGTCGGCTTCGTGTCGGCGGGCCGGGCGTCGGCGGACGCCGCGGAGCCGCCCTTTGCCGGCGCCTCGACCGTCCCGACCCGCTGTCCGGACTCGTCCGGGACGACCGGGAACTCGGCCGTCATGAGCGTCGCGGCGCGCGCCTGCTGGGCGGGCGTCCCCGCGGGCACCGCCTTCTTCGCGGGGGCCTTGGTGGCCTCGTTCTCGCTGCCGAGGAGACCACGGAGCTCGTCCAGGTAGGTGTTGATCGAGTCGTGCTGGCGCGTGAGGTCCTCGAGCTGGCGCTGGGCGACGTTGCGCTGCTGCTCGGCCTCGGCCTTCGCGTCGCTCACCGTCTGGTCGGCGAACGCCCGGGCCTCGGCGACGACCTGGTCGGCGTTCCGGCGCGCCGTCGACAGGAGGTCCTTCACGTACGCGTCGGACTCGCTGCGGACCTTCTCCGCCTGCTGGAGCGCGTGGGCGACACGCTTCTCCGCCTCCGCGGCGTGCTCCTCGGCCGTCGCGACGAGCTTCTCCGTCTCCGCCTTGGCGGCGGCGTGGCGCTCGGCGTTCTCGCGCTCCGCCTCCTCGCGGCGACGCACGACCTCGAGCTCGGCGTCCGCGAGGGCGGTGCGGGCCTGGTCGCGCAGCGTCTCCATCTCGGACGTGACGGCGTTCGCCGCCTCGGTCGCCTTGCGCTGCGCCTCGTCCACCTGGCGCTGCGCCTCGCGACGCGCGTTCTCCAGCAGCTCGGCCGACTCGCGCTCCGCGGCCTCGCGCTGCGCCGCCGTCTCCGCCGCGACGCGCGCGCGGAGCTCCGCGGCCTCGCGCTCGGTCGTGACGCGCAGCTCCGTGGTCTCGCGCTCCGCCGTCGCGCGCAGCGTGCCGAGCTCGCGCTCGAGCGACGCGCGGCGCTCGCTCTCCTCCGTGGCGAGCGCGCTGTGGATGCGCGCGGCCTCGCGCTCCGCGGAGCCGACCAGCTCCTCCGCGCGGCGCTGGGCGCTGAGCAGCGTGCCCTCGGCCTCGGACGCGCTCGTGGAGCGGATCTCCTCCGACTCCAGGCGTGCGCTGTTGAGCAGCTCGGCGACCTCGTTCTCGGCGCGGGACCGGACCTGGCCCGCCGAGAGCTTCGCGCGGGCCATGATGTCGGCCGCCTGGGCGTTGGCCTGGGACAGGATGTCCGCCGACTGCTCCTCCGCCGAGCGCAGGAGCTGCTCGATGCGGGACCCGAGCCCCGCGTACGACGGCCGGTCCGCCTCGCGGAGCTGGCGCTGGGCGTCGTTGAGCTCGCTCGTGAGCTGCATGGCGCGGGCGTCCGCCGCCTCGACGCGCGCCCGCGCGTCCTCCACGGCCTTCTCCAGCCTCGCGAGCTGGGCCTCGACCTGGACGCGGTCGTACCCGCGCATCGTGATGGGGAAGAGCGTGCGCTCGTCGGACACGTCGATGACCTCCGGTGCTGAGTCGTCGCGGCTTCCGCCGCCGGTCGGCGTCCCCTCCCGGGGAGGGAGGGCGCGGCGGTCGTGCCACGGCCCCGCCGTGCTCCGACCAGGATACGGGGATCACGCTGTCCTGAATACCCGGATTGGTGGGGGTGAGACGATGGTCGCAGTGCTGCGCGCGCGGTCCTCCCTCGCGGGAACGGCGGCCCTCTCGGCCGCCGGGCACGACGTTCCCTGGGAGCGGTGAGACCGTCCCGGGAGGGGCACGTGAACGGTTCGTGAGGATCCACAGGCGAGGCGTCTCGGTCGATCCACGAGGGGTTTCGCACCTATCCTTGAACGTCGATCGACGAAGGGAACCTCGGTGCTGCAACGAATCATCGCCGCCCTCCTGCTCGTGGGAGGGCTGGTCGCCGTCGGCCTCGGTGTCGCGTCCGCCACCGTCTGGCGGGACAGCGACACGGTCGTGGCGACCACGGCGTACACCGGCGACGGCACGGTGCTCGTCACCGCGCCCGGGGTCCTCGACCTCGTCGCCGAGGACGTGACGATCCGCGCGACAGCACCCGGTGAGCAGCAGGTCACCCTCGCGATCGGCCGCGAGGCCGACGTGACCGGGTGGGTCGGCGAGGACCCGCACGGCCTGGTCACCGGCCTGTCCGACTGGGACGCGCTCGCGACGCGCGCCGTCGACGCACCGGTCGCGGAGGACGAGCCCGCGGAGGGCGAGGCGCCCGCGGACGGGGAGTCACCCGCGGACGGCGAGAGCCCGGCCGACGCCGAGGCACCTGCCGACGCCGAGAGCCCGGCGGAGGGCGAGACGCCCGCCGAGGGCGACGCGGCCGCGGAGGCCCCCGTCGTCGGTGTCGACCCCGCCGGCTCCGACATGTGGCTGGAGGAGGCGACGGGCGCCGGCTCGGCGAGCCTGCGCTGGTCCGACCAGCCCGGCCGCTGGCAGCTCCTCGCCGCCGGCGTGGGCGAGGACGCCGTCGCCCCCACCGTCGAGCTCTCGTGGCCGCGCCAGGTCGAGACGCCGTTCCTGTGGCCCGGCGTCATCGGCGGTGCCGTCCTCATCCTCCTCGGCCTCGGCATCGGGGCGGCGAGCCTGCGCCCGCGCCGCCGCGGGCCGTCGGGCGGTACCACGACCTCCGCGACCCCGGCGGTCGCGCCGGCCGGCACGACGGCGGGGACGTCGTCGGACGACGGCGACGCGCCCGACGGCGAGGTGCCGACCGACACGGCCCAGGTGCGCATGCTCACGCGGCGTGAGCTGCGCGAGCGCGAGGAGGCCGACCGCCTCGCGCAGCAGCAGGCCCGCGCCCAGAAGCCGCGCCGCGCGTGGCTCACCGGCCAGATCCCGATCGTCGCGCGCGGCGAGCGCCGCCCGCGCACCGCGGCCCAGCCGACCGTCGACGCGAGCGCGCACCCGACCACGGAGGACAGTGCGACCACGCGCGCCGACGCCTGGCGCCGGGCGTGGGGCTTCACGCCCGGCAGCGACGAGAGCGCCCCGGCGCCCGCACCCGAGAGCGACCCGGACGAGACGAAGGACAGCACCCGATGACCAGCACCGCCCGCGACACGGCCCGCGCCCGCCGCGCCCGTCGTCACCTCGGCGGGGTGGCCGGGGGACTGGTCGGCGCGCTCCTGCTCGCCGCCTGCTCCGCACCCCTCCCGACGCCCGAGCCCGACCCTACGCAGGACCCGCCCGCGCCCGTCCTCACCGAGGCGCAGGAGACCGCCGTCCTCGACGCGGTCGCCGCCGCGCTCGCGGCGGCGAGCGAGACCAACGACGCGGCCCAGCTCGAGGGCCGCGTCACGGGCCCGGCGCTCGCGATCCGCACGAGCCAGCTCGCCGTCGCCGCCGCGCGCGGCAACGCCGACCTCGTGACCGAGCTCCCGACGGAGGCGCAGCAGGTCGTCATCCCGACGACGCAGACCTGGCCGCGCACGTCGTTCGCCGTGAGCGTGCAGCCCGAGAACCTGCAGACGCCGCGCCTGTCCGTGCTGGAGCAGGACACCGCGCGCGGCGACTACCAGCTCTGGGCCTGGGTCCGCCTCCTGCCGGGCGTCACCATGCCGAGCTTCGCGGACCCGAGCATCGGCAGCGAGGACGTCGCTCCCGACGACTCGAGCCTGCTCGTCACGCCGACGGACGCCGTCGCGCAGTACGCCGACGTGCTCAACCTGGGTGGTGGCTCCGGGTTCGCCGGCTCCTTCGAGGAGGACTCGTTCCGCGCCCTGCTCGCGAAGCGCGCGCAGGACTGGACGACGGCGCTCGAGCCCGCCGCGGGCGCCTACGCGCTGACGTTCACGCCCAACCCCGACGAGCCTGTGCGCGCGGTCCGGACCGCGGACGGCGGCGCCCTCGTGGTCGGGGCCATGACCTCGCAGGAGTCGATGACCGCCGAGGAGGGCGCGCAGGTGCCGCCGGACACCGAGACGATCAAGGCGCTGTACGGGGACGCGGCCCCGACGAACGTGCTGAAGGTCGGCTACGTCGACGTCGTCGCGCTCTACGTGCCGCCCGCGGGCTCGGAGGAGAAGATCCGCGTGGTGGGCAACGAGCACGTCGCGACGTCGGTCGCGAACTCCTGACGCTCCGTAGGATTGCGACCATGAGCGAACCCACCCAGCCCACGTTCGACGTGCGCGGCGCGGTCGACCTGTCCGCGCTGACCAGGCCGCAGTCACGCCCGCCCGGCGAGGAGGGCGGCGCGCCCGCCGCGGGCGGGTACGTCGTCGACGTCACGGACGAGACGTTCGGTCAGCTCGTCCAGGACTCGGCGCAGTACCCCGTCGTCGTGCTCCTGTGGATCCCGACGGACCAGGCGAACGCGCAGCTCGGCACCGACCTCGGCGCGCTGGCCGACGAGTACGCCGGCCGCTTCCTCCTGGCCCGCGTCGACGCCCAGGCGTACCCGCAGATCACGGCCGCGTTCCAGGTCCAGGGCGTGCCGACCGTCGTCGCGATCCTCCAGGGTCAGCCGGTGCCGCTGTTCCAGGGTGCCGCGCCCGTCGAGCAGGTGCGCGCCGTGCTCGACCAGGTGCTCCAGGCGGCCGAGGCGAACGGCGTGACCGGTCGTGCGCCCGCCCAGGGCGCCGACGGCGAGCCCGAGCGCCCCGCGGAGCCCGCCTCCGAGCCGGAGCCCGAGCTCCCGCCGCTGCACCAGGAGGCGTACGACGCGATCGAGCGCGACGACCTCGACGCCGCGGTCGCGGCCTACGAGAAGGCGATCAAGCAGGACCCGCGCGACGCGCTCGCCGTCGCGGGTCTCGCGCAGGTCCGCCTCCTCCAGCGCACCCGCGACGCCGACCTCGCGACGGTCCGCGCCGCGGCCGCCGCCGCACCGCAGGACGTCGACGCCCAGCTCGCCATCGCCGACCTCGACCTGCTCGGCGGGCACGTGGACGACGCCCTCGACCGGCTCCTCGACCTGCTGCCCGGGGCCGACGCGGACGGCAAGGAGAAGCTCCGCGTGCGCCTCCTCGACTACTTCGAGGTCGTGGGCCCCACCGACCCCCGCGTCGGCAAGGCCCGCCAGCGCCTCGCGATCAGCCTCTACTGACGCACCCGCGCTCTACCGACGAACCCGCGCACGCACGACGGAGGCCGGTCACCGTGAGGTGACCGGCCGCCGTCGTTCATGACCCCCCGCATGAGGCGAGACGAAGCCGGGTGGGTGGGGCGGTGGCGCCACCACCCCACCCACCACCCAGGGTGACCAGACCTCTACCTCGGCGGACCAGGCCTCTACCTCGGTAGACCAGACCTCTACCTCGGCGGACCGGGCCTCTACCTCGGCGACGGGACGAGGTACAGCGCGCCGAGCGGCGGGACGCGCAGGACCGCGGAGTACGCGCGCCCCTTCCACGGGACGGGCTCCGCCGCGACCTCGCCGAGGTTGCCGACACCGGAGCCGCCGTAGACCTCCGCGTCGGTGTTGAGGACCTCGCGCCACGCGCCGCTGGACGGCAGCGCGACGCGGTAGCCCTCGTGCGGCGTCCCGGCGAAGTTCACGACGACGGCGACCTCGCCGCCGTCGCGCCCGCGGCGCACGTAGGCGAGGACGTTGTGGTCGGCGTCGTCGGCGTCGAGCCACTCGAACCCCGCGGGGTCGTGGTCGAGCTCCCACAGGGCCGGGGTCGCGCGGTACAGCGCGTTGAGGTCGCGCACGACGCGCTGCACGCCCTGCCGGCCCGGGTCGGCGGCGAGGCCGTCCCAGTCGAGCGACCGGCCCTCGTTCCACTCGGAGTGCTGGCCGATCTCGCTGCCCATGAAGAGGAGCTGCTTGCCAGGGTGCGACCACTGGTAGGCGAGGAACGCGCGCACGCCGGCGCGCTTCTGCCAGTCGTCGCCGGGCATCTTCCCGTAGAGCGAGCCCTTGCCGTGCACGACCTCGTCGTGGCTGATGGGGAGCACGAACTGCTCGGAGTACGCGTAGACCATGGAGAACGTGATCTCGTGGTGGTGGTACCGGCGGTTGATCGGCTCCTCGGCGACGTAGCGCAGGGAGTCGTTCATCCAGCCCATGTTCCACTTGAGCCCGAACCCGAGGCCGTCCGCGGAGGTGGGCCGGGTGACGCCAGGCCACGCGGTCGACTCCTCGGCGATCATCATGACGCCGGGCGTGCGCCGGTACGCGGTGGCGTTGGCCTCCTGGAGGAACGCGATGGCCTCGAGGTTCTCGCGGCCCCCGTGCACGTTGGGGTGCCACTGGCCGGGGCCGCGCGAGTAGTCGAGGTAGAGCATGGACGCGACGGCGTCGACGCGCAGCGCGTCGACGTGGAACTCCTCGAGCCAGTAGGTGGCGTTGGCGACGAGGAAGTTGCGGACCTCGTTGCGGCCGAAGTCGAAGACGTACGTGCCCCAGTCGGGCTGCTCGCCGCGCAGCGGGTCGGCGTGCTCGTAGCAGGGCGTGCCGTCGAAGCGGGCGAGGGCCCACTCGTCGCGCGGGAAGTGCGCGGGGACCCAGTCGACGACGACGCCGATCCCGGCGGCGTGCAGGCGGTCGACGAGGTAGCGGAAGTCGTCGGGGTGGCCGAACCGGGACGTCGGGGCGTAGTAGCCCGTGACCTGGTAGCCCCACGACCCGCCGAACGGGTGCTCGGCGACGGGCAGGAGCTCGACGTGTGTGAACCCCTGCTCGACGACGTACGCCGTGAGCTGCTCCGCGAGGTCGCGGTAGGACAGGCCCTGGCGCCACGAGCCGAGGTGCACCTCGTAGATGCTGAGCGGCTGCGTGTGCGGGTCGTGCGCCGCGCGCTCGGCGAGCCACGCGTCGTCGGACCACTCGTACCGGGACTCGACGACGACGCTCGCCGTCGCCGGGGGCACCTCGGCCGCCTTGGCGAGCGGGTCGGCCTTCTGGCGCCACGAGCCGTCGGGCCCGAGGATCTCGTACTTGTAGCGCGCGCCCGCGACGACGCCGGGGACGAAGAGCTCCCACACCCCGGTGGACCCGAGCGAGCGCATCGGGTGCGTGGGTCCCCAGCCGTTGAAGTCGCCGATGACGCGGACCGCGCGCGCGTTGGGCGCCCAGACGGCGAACGCCGTGCCGGTCGTGTCGCCGAGCGCGCTCGGGTAGGTGCGGACGTTCGCGCCGAGCGCGCGCCACAGCTCCTCGTGCCGGCCCTCGCGGATCAGGTGCAGGTCGACGTCGCCGAGCGTGGGCAGGAACCGGTAGGGGTCGTCCACGGTCGTGGACTCGTGCCCGTAGCGGGCGCGGACGCGGTAGTCGGGGGCGTGCCGGGTGCCGTCGGCGTCCTGGTGCACCGGCACGACGGCGGCCCACACCCCGTCCTGCTCGTGCACCGCCGGGTGCTCGCCGTCGGCGGTGACGACGACGACCTCGTCCGCGAGCGCGCGCAGGACGCGGACGACGGCCCGCGCGTCCGCGGCGTCGTCCGCGAGGTGCGGGCCGAGCACGGCGTGCGGGTCGAACGTGCGCCCGCCCGCGGCCGCGGCGAGGGCGTCCTGCGGCACGACGACGGGGGGCGGGGTGGCGGAAGCGGCGGGCCCGGTCATGGGGCAACCTTTCCACGTCCCGCGCACCCTCACAGGACGGGCTCGCCGGACGGTCCGGTGCGTGCGGTCGGGCGACCGCGCACGTCAGGCGTTGCCCGCGAGGAGGCGGTCCACGGCGGCGAGGGGGATGGGCTCCCAGTCGGGACGGTTGCGCGACTCGTAGACGACCTCGTAGAGCGCCTTGTCGAGCGTGAGCGCGCGGACGAGCGCCTCCGAGGTCGCGTGGTCGACGCCCGCGGTGTCCGCGCGCTCGTACGCGTCGAGGAACGCGGCGCGCGCCTGGACGGCCCACGCGGCGTCGGGAGCGCGCCCGACGGCGGCCGCGTAGTCGAACGAGCGCACGATCCCGGCGACGTCGCGCAGGGCGAGGTCGGGGCGGGTGCGCTCCGCGACCGGCCGCAGCGGCTCGCCCTCGAAGTCGAGCACCTTCCAGCCGAACCGGCGGGCGTGCAGCACCTGCCCGAGATGCAGGTCGCCGTGGACGGTCTGGAGCCGCGGGAGGACGTCGGGGACGCGCGTGACGGACGCGAGGCGCGCCGCCGTGCGGTCCCAGAACGCGGCGATCTCGGTCGCGCGCCGGCCGAGCGCGCTCGAGGACGCGACAGCGTCGTCCGAGCGGCGCCGCAGGTCGGCGACGAGCCAGCGCGCGTCGACGGGGGAGCCCACGTCGAACGCGCGTCGGAGCGCGGCGTGCAGGTCGGCGAGGACCCGGCCGAGGTCGGCGGCGAGGTCGGCGAACGACGACCCCTGCCCGGCGTAGGCGCACGCGAGGTCGAAGCCGTCGCGCGCGCCGTCGACGAACTCGCTGAGGATCGCGAGGTGCGCCGACCGGGGCGACGCCGGGTCGGGCGCGTGCCCGGGAGCGGCCGGGTCGTCGGTCGCGTCCCACCCCACCTCGAGCCAGGCGAGCGGTCGCGGGACGCCCGCCCACCCCTGGGCCGCGAGCGCGCGCGGGATCGTCACGTCCGGGTTGGGGCCGATCGCGATGGCCCGCAGGACCTTGAGCATCGTGCCGCCGGCGACGCCGGGCAGCAGCACCGAGCTGTTCGACTGCTCGACGCTCAGGGCGCGCCCGCCCGCGAGGTCGAGCGGGTCGGTGCCCGCGCCCCCGGCCGCGGGGGTCGTCTCCCAGTGGGCGACCGCCAGGAGCGCCGCCCAGCACGCGGGGTGCGCGGCGCCGTCGTGCACGAGCCACGCCGTCCCGGTGGTCGCGCCGCCCCCCGCGTCGTGCACCGTCCCGAGCGGCGCGGCGGGCGCGCGCCCCGGACCGGCGGACGGGGCGGCGCCACCAGGGGTGTGCACGTCGCCCGGGGCCGCGGGCGCCGCGTCGACCGGCTCGAGGACGAGCGGCACCTGCACGACGAGGTCGACGCCGTCCCCGAGCAGCCGCAGCAGGTGGAGGACGACGCGCGGGGCCCGCGCCGGGTCCTGCCCGGCCGTCGCCGGGACATCGAGCGCGAACGACAGCCACGGCACGTGCCGCACCGCGACGCCCTTGACGGGGTACCACCGGCGCTCCGGCAGCCACGCGTCGAGGAGCGTCATGAGCTCCGAGGAGGGAAGGTCCGTCCGTCGGAGCGTCATGCGCGCCTCCCTGTGGCTGGGTCGTCGGGTCGTCGGCAGGTCGTGGCCCCGGGGGTGCCCGGGGGCCCGCCGTCGGGTCACGACGGCGGCAGGCTCCATCCGACCACGACGCGCCCGATCTCGCCGGGCGTCAGGGGGTCGTGCCCTCGGGACCCCCGACGACGAGCCAGTAGAAGTCGCGCGACCCCCACGTCATGACGACGCGCCCGTCGTCCCCGACCGCCGGGAAGTGCGCGCCGCCGAACACGTCGGTGAGCGTCGCGCCCGCGTGCCCCGGCAGGTGCACCGCCGCGGACCGGGCGGTCGCGGAGAGGTTCGCCACGCACAGGATCGTCTCCGTGGGCGTGCGCCGCAGGAACGCGAGGATCGACTCGTTGTCGCACTCGAGCGCCACGAAGTCGCCCGTGCCGAACGCCTTGTGGCGGCGCCGGACCTTGAGCATGCCGTGCACCCAGTGCAGCAGCGACGTCGACTGCTCGAGCTGCGCCTCGACGTTGACGTAACCGTAGTGGTGCACGAGCGACTGCACGAGCGGCAGGTACACCTTGCCCGGGTCCGCGGTGGAGAATCCGGCGTTGCGGTCGGGCGTCCACTGCATGGGCGTGCGCACGGCGTCGCGGTCGGGCAGCCAGATGTTGTCGCCCATGCCGATCTCGTCGCCGTAGTACAGGCACGGGCTGCCCGGGAGCGAGAGCAGGAGCGCGTGCGCGAGCTCGACCTCCTTGCGCGAGTTGTCGAGCAGGGGCGCCAGCCGACGGCGGATGCCGACGTTGGCGCGCATGCGCGGGTCGGGCGCGTACCACCCGTACATGGACGCGCGCTCCTCCGTCGAGACCATCTCGAGCGTGAGCTCGTCGTGGTTGCGCAGGAACGTGCTCCACTGCGCGCCCGGGGGGATGTCGGGCGTGTCGGCGAGGATCTCCAGGACCTGGTTCGCGCGCTGGTCGCGGATCGCGTAGAAGATGCGCGGCATGACGGGGAAGTGGAAGCACATGTGGCACTCCGGCTCCTCCTCGGTGCCGAAGTAGTCCACGACGTCGCGCGGCCACTGGTTCGCCTCGGCGAGGAGGATGCGACCCGGGAACTCGGTGTCCACCATCCGCCGCACCCGGCGCAGGAACTCGTGCGTCTGCGGCAGGTTCTCGCAGTTGGTGCCCTCGGCCTCGTAGAGGTACGGCACCGCGTCGAGGCGGAACCCGTCGACCCCCATCTGCAGCCAGAACCGCGCGACGTCGAGCATCGCGTCGGCGACGCGCGGGTTCTCGAAGTTGAGGTCGGGCTGGTGGGAGAAGAAGCGGTGCCAGAAGAACTGGCGCCGCACCGGGTCGAACGTCCAGTTGGACGTCTCCGTGTCGACGAAGATGATGCGCGCGTCCTGGTAGCGCGTGTCGTCGTCGCTCCACACGTAGAAGTCGCCGTACGGGCCCTCCGGGTCGGCGCGCGACGCCTGGAACCACGGGTGCTGGTCGCTCGTATGGTTCATGACGAGGTCGATGACGACGCGCATCCCGCGCGCGTGCGCCTCGCTCACGAGCTCGGCGAAGTCCGACGTCGAGCCGTACTGCGGCGCGATCGCGGTGTAGTCGGACACGTCGTAGCCGCCGTCGCGCAGGGGCGACGGGTAGAACGGCGGCAGCCACAGCGCGTCGATGCCGAGCCACTGGAGGTAGTCGAGGCGGTCGATGAGCCCGCGCAGGTCGCCCGTCCCGCTGCCGTCGGAGTCGGAGAACGCGCGGACGATCACCTCGTAGAACACCGCCGTGCGGTACCAGTCCGGGTCGTCGGACAGCCCGGGGCGCGTCTCGACGGGCGGCGCCGGCTGGCGGCGCGGCGGGAGCGCCGCGACGGGCACGGGCGCGGTGAGCGGGGGCACGGGAGCGGGACCGGCGGCGGGTCCCCGCACGGGGACCGGGGCCGCGTCCCGGGGGAGCGTCACGAGGCCCTCACGTGGATGACGTGCGCGACCTGGCGCAGCGGCTCGAGCCGCACGTACACGTCCTGCCCCCAGCCGTAGCTCTCGCCGGTCAGCTCGTCGTGCGCGACGAACGACGGCGCCCAGGGGTCCTGGCCGTCCGCGAGCGGGGGGAGGCCGAGGGCCGCGAGGTCCAGGTGCACGTTCGACTCCTGCGGGGAGTGGGGGTCGAGGTTCACCACGACGACGACCGTGTCCGCCTCGCCGGTCGGCGAGTGCTCGGCCGGCAGGTGGCGCGAGAACGCGAGCACCTGGTCGTTCGTCGTCGGGTGCACCGTGAGGTTGCGGAGCTGGCGCAGCGCGGGGTGGTCGCGGCGGATCTCGTTGAGCCGCGCGAGCAGCGTCGAGATCCCGATCTCGTCGGCGAGCGCCCAGTCGCGCGGCTTGTACTCGTACTTCTCGTTGTCGATCTGCTCCTCGACGCCCGGGCGCGGCACGTTCTCGACGAGCTCGTACCCGGAGTAGATCCCCCAGGTGGGGGCGCCGAGGGCGGCGAGCACCGCGCGCACGGCGAAGCCCGCCACGCCGCCGTGCTGGAGGTACGGCGGGAGGATGTCGTGGGTCGTGGGCCAGAAGCTCGGGCGCATGTAGGCGCCGGCCTCGCCCGAGACCTCGGTGAGGTACTCCGCGAGCTCGTCGCGCGTGTTGCGCCACGTGAAGTACGTGTACGACTGGTGGAACCCGATGCGCGCGAGGGTGTGCATCATCGCGGGCTTGGTGAACGCCTCGGAGAGGAACACGACCTCGGGGTTCGTCGCGCGCACCTCGGCGAGCAGCCACTCCCAGAAGTCGAGCGGCTTGGTGTGCGGGTTGTCGACGCGGAACGCGGTGACACCGCGGTCGATCCACACGCGCACGACGCGCAGCACCTCGGCGTAGATGCCCTCGGGGTCGTTGTCGAAGTTGAGCGGGTAGATGTCCTGGTACTTCTTCGGCGGGTTCTCGGCGTAGGCGATGGAGCCGTCGGCGCGCGTCGTGAACCACTCGGGGTGCTCGGCGACCCACGGGTGGTCGGGCGAGCACTGCAGCGCGAGGTCGATCGCGACCTCCAGCCCGTGCCGCCGGGCCTCCTTGACGAACGCGCGGAACGTGCGCTCGCTGCCGAGCTCGGGGTGGATCGCGTCGTGGCCGCCGTCCTTCGACCCGATGGCGTACGGGCTGCCCGGGTCACCGGGGAGCGCGGTGAGGGAGTTGTTGCGGCCCTTGCGGTGCGTCGTGCCGATGGGGTGGACGGGGGTCAGGTAGACGACGTCGAAGCCCATCTCCGCGATCGCGGGCAGACGGCGCGCGGCCGCGGTGAACGTCCCCGAGCGCCAGCGCCCGTCCTTGAGCCGCCGGGCGCCCTCGGAGCGCGGGAACATCTCGTACCACGCGCCCGCGAGCGCGAGCGGGCGCTCGACGCGCAACGGGTACGTGGCCGACGCCGTGACGTGGTCGCGCAGGGGGGCGCGCTCCAGGACGCCGCGCACCTCGGGCGACGTCGCGGCGACGAGCCGGGCCTCGGCCGGGCGGGTCGCGTCGGCGAGGGCGGCGAGCGCGTCGGCGAGCGTGCGCTCGTCCGCGGGGGTCCGGAGGCCGGGCGTGCCGTCGCGCCCGGGGAGGGGGACGGCGTCGGCGAGGACGCGCTCGAAGAGCCGCACGCCCTCGGCGAGCATGAGCTCGACGTCGACGCCCGCCGCGACCTTGACCGTCGCGTCGTGCGCCCACGTGCCGTACGGGTCGCTCCACGCCTCGACGCGCAGCGACCAGTCGCCGACCGCGTCCGGGTGGAGCGTGGCGCGGAACCGGTCCAGGCCGGGGGCGACGTCGACCATGGGCGCCGTGCGCTCGGAGCCGTCGGGCGCGACGAGGACGGCGGTCGCGGCGACGGCGTCGTGGCCCTCCCGGAAGACGGTCGCCTCGATCGGTACCATCTCGCCGACGACGGCCTTGGCGGGCCACCGGCCGCCCTCGACGACGGGCGACACCTCGAGCACGGGGATGCGTCCGACGGGTGCGGCGGGGGCGGGGGCGGGGGCGCCGCCTCGGGGGCGAGGGGCACCGGTGGCGCGGGGGCGGTGCGGCGCGAGGGCCGGAGGGGTCGACGTCACACGCACAACGTATCGAGGGGCACGGGGGCCAGGCACCTGGGGGAGGGGTCGGCGCGTCGCGCACGGGTCGCGCACGATACCCGGGTGAAATTTCATGCAAGCGTTACACACAGGTTGCGGCGCGGGGGTGTGCACCGGCGCCAGGCTGCGTAGTCTCGTCCCCGTGAGAGCCATCCGACGGTTCACCGTCCGCACCCTGCTGCCCGCCGAGCTGCGCGACCTGGACGAGCTCGCGCACAACCTGCGCTGGTCCTGGCACGCGCCCACGCGCGACCTGTTCGCCGGTATCGACCCCGAGACGTGGGCGGCGGTCCACGGCGACCCCGTCGCGCTGCTCGGTGCGCTCGGTCCCGAGCGCCTCGCGGAGCTCGCCGCCGACGGCGCCTTCGTCGAGCGCGTGCGTGCCGCGGCGGCCGACCTGCGCCATTACCTCGACGACGCGCTGTGGTACCAGCAGCGTGCCGCGGAGGCGTCGGAGGGCGGTGGATCTCTCCCGGCCGCGATCGCGTACTTCTCGCCCGAGTTCGGCATCACGTCCGTGCTTCCCCAGTACTCCGGCGGCCTCGGCATCCTCGCGGGCGACCACCTGAAGAGCGCGAGCGACCTCGGCGTGCCGATCGTCGGCGTCGGGCTCCTCTACGGCGCCGGCTACTTCAAGCAGTCGCTCACGCGCGACGGCTGGCAGGTCGAGACGTACCCGCTGCTCGACCCGGACGGCCTGCCGCTCACCCTCCTGCGCGACGACGACGGCACGCCCGCGCGCGTCTCGCTCGCCCTGCCCGGGGGTCGCACGCTCCACGCGCACGTGTGGGTCGCGGCCGTCGGCCGCGTGCCGCTGCTCCTGCTCGACTCGAACGTGCCCGGCAACGACGAGGCCGCGCGCAAGGTGACCGACCGCCTCTACGGTGGCGGCGGCGAGCACCGCCTCCAGCAGGAGCTGCTGCTCGGCGTGGGCGGCGTGCGCGCGCTGCGCCTGTGGTCGCGCCTCACCGGCGCGCCCGAGCCGGAGGTCTACCACACCAACGAGGGCCACGCGGGGTTCCTCGGCGTCGAGCGCATCCGCGAGCTCGTCGAGCAGGGCCTCACGTTCGACGCGGCGCTCGAGGCCGTCCGCGCCGCGACGGTCTTCACGACGCACACGCCCGTGCCCGCCGGCATCGACCGGTTCGGCCGCGACCTCGTCACGCAGTACTTCGGCGGCGACATGGCCGTCGACGGCCTGCCCGTCGAGCGCGTCCTCGCCCTCGGGGCCGAGGACTACGACGGCGGCGACCCGACCGTGTTCAACATGGCCGTCATGGGCCTGCGCCTCGGCGGGCGGGCGAACGGCGTCTCCCTCCTGCACGGCGAGGTGTCGCGCGGCATGTTCGAGGGCCTGTGGCCGGGCTTCGACGCCCGCGAGGTCCCGATCACCTCGGTGACGAACGGCGTCCACTCGCCCACGTGGGTCGACCCGGCGCTCGCGGCCCTCGAGGCCGAGCGGCTCGGGCTCGACGAGCTCACGGCCGAGCACGCGTCGTCGCGCTGGCTGCGCGGCGACGGGGAGGGCGCCGTCGGCGACGGCGAGCTCTGGGCGATCCGCCGCGAGATGCGCGGCCGGCTCGTCGACGAGGCGCGCCGCCGCGTGCGCAAGTCCTGGCGCGAGCGCGGCGCGACCCCGGCGGAGCTCGGCTGGGTCGACGACGTCCTCTCGCCCGACGTCCTCACCATCGGGTTCGCGCGCCGCGTCCCCACGTACAAGCGGCTCACGCTCATGCTCCGCGACCCGGAGCGGCTCAAGGCGCTGCTGCTGCACCCCGAGCGACCGGTCCAGCTCGTCGTCGCGGGCAAGTCGCACCCCGCGGACGACCAGGGCAAGCGGCTCATCCAGCAGCTCGTGCGCTTCACGGACGACCCCGAGGTGCGGCACCGCATCGTCTTCCTGCCCAACTACGACATCGCCATGGCGCAGTCGCTCTACCCGGGCTGCGACGTCTGGCTCAACAACCCGCTGCGCCCGCTCGAGGCGTCCGGGACGTCGGGCATGAAGTCGGCCCTCAACGGCGGCCTCAACCTGTCGATCCTCGACGGGTGGTGGGACGAGTGGTACGACGGCGAGAACGGCTGGGCCATCCCGACCGCCGACGGCGTCGAGGATGCGGACCGTCGCGACGACCTCGAGGCGGCCGCGCTCTACGACCTCGTCGAGCAGCAGGTCGCGCCCCGCTTCTACGACCGCGACGCCGACGGCGTGCCCGGCCGGTGGCTCGAGATGGTGCGGCACACGCTCGCGACGCTCGGCCCCAAGGTCCAGGCGACGCGCATGGTCGGCGAGTACGTCACGCGCCTGTACGCCCCGGCCGCCGCGGCCGGGCGCGCGCTGGCCGCCGACGGGCTCGCGCCCGCCCGGGAGCTCGCGCAGTGGAAGCACGCCGTGCGCGACGGCTGGTCGCGCGTGCGCGTCGACCACGTCGACTCGGCCGGCATCGGCGAGGTGCCGCAGGTCGGCGACCGCCTCACGGTCCGCGCGTACGTGTCGCTCGGCGACCTGCGCCCCGAGGACGTCCAGGTGCAGGTCGTGCACGGTCGCGTCAGCGAGGCCGACGTCATCGAGGAGTTCACGGCCGAGCCGCTCGCGCTGGCCGAGACGTACGAGGCCGGCCGCTACGCGTTCGCGGGCGAGGTCGTGCTCGACGCGTCCGGACCGTTCGGCTACACCGTCCGCGTCGTCCCGACCCACGACGGCCTCCCGAGCGTCGCCGAGCTGGGCCTCGTCACCAACGCCTGACCCCCCGCCGCCGAGATACAACCTCCGGCTGCGAGGTAGAGCCCTGGTCGCGCGAGGTAGAGCCGAGGTCACGCGAAGTAGAGGCGTGGTCGCGTGAGGTAGAGCCGAGGTCGCACGAGGTAGCGTCCTGGTCGCGCGAGGTAGGTGCGGTCACGCGAGGTAGAGGTGTGGTCACGCGAGGCGGATGCGTCATGCGATGGCGAGAGGGCCTGGCCGTCGTCGGCCAGGCCCTCTCGGCTCGTCCGTCCATGGACGGAGGTCGACGGCGGCGGACCGTCGTGCAGGGGCGGCGCCTTCGTCATCCACAGATCTGCCGTACTCGCCCCGCGACGGGGTGGCGACCGGCACGCTGGGCCGATGGACGAGACGACGGGCAGCTTCCCGACCAGCCACGACCCAGCAGCACGGCGCAGGCTCGGGGCCGGTCTGGTCCCGACCCGCCCCTCCGGTCGCTACACCGCGGACAGCAACGGGCCTCGGAGGGTTCCGCCTGCTGTGCCCTACGTGCGTCGACGCCGCGCGGAGCTGGCAGCGCGAGCACGCGCCGGTGAGCTCGTGCGGGTACGGCGCGGCGTCTACCTCCCCTCGGCGCACTCCGCGCCGTCGGAGCGCGAGGAGTGGCTGCTCGGCGAGGTGCGCGGACTGGTCGACCGGCTCGTGACGCCGTTCTGGGTGAGCCACGACACCGCGGCTCTGCTCTGGGGCTGCTGGACCTGGCGGCTCCCGCCGTTCGCGCACCTGACCCAGCTCGGCCACCCGAACGTGACGAGAGAACGGGACGCAGCCGTGCGTCGGCACTGGACCGATCTACCGGTCCGTGACCGCGCAGTCCTCGACGGCGTCCCTGTCACCAGTCTCGAGCGCACCTTGGTCGACTGTGCGCGGTCGCTGCCGCTCGAGCGCAGCCTCGTCGTGGTGGACTCCGCGTTGCGCCTGGGTGCGGATCGGGACGTGGTCGACTCGATCGTCGAGGAGTCGCGCGGCAAGCGCGGCGTCGTGCGGGCGCGGCGCGCTCTCGAGCTTGCGGACCCGAGGTCGGAGTCCCCGGGGGAGACGCTCGTGCGGCTCGCGGCCGTGCTCGGCGGTCTGCCCGCACCTCGCCCGCAGGTACCGGTGGTGACGTCGCGTGGGACGTACGTCGTCGACCTGGCCTGGCTCGACGCCCGGCTGGTGATCGAGTTCGACGGGGCGGTGAAGTACTCCGGCGGGGAGTACGGGGACCCGGCAGAGGTCCGGCGCGCACAGGACGTCCGCGAGGCGGCGCTCGTGGCAGCGGGCTGGACGGTCGTGCGCTTCACCTGGGCGGACCTGGGCGACCCGGTTGCGGTCGGCTGTCGTCTCGCGGAGTCGCGTCGCCTCGCGCTCCGACGCCGCGCAGGCAGCTCGCGACCTTCCTCGCCGAGGTAGAGCCCTGGTCCGTCGTGGTAGAGGCGTGGTCGTGAACCTGGCCTCTACTCCGGCGTACCTGACCTCTACCTCGGTCTACCTGGCCTCTATCCCGCGGGTGGGGGTGGAGCGAGGAGGTCGAGGTAGCGCGAGCGCGCGCGCAGCACGTCGGCGAGCTGGGTCTCGATGCCGTCCACGAACTCCTCCCGGTACACGGCGTCGACCTGCACGGAGATCGCGTAGTACAGGCCGGTGAAGGTCGCGATCGCGACGGAGACGCGCAGCAGGGTCTGCGTCACGACGAGGTCCGCGCCGCCGACGCCACCCCCGCCGACGAGCGAGAGCGTGCGCTGCCAGGTGCCGCCGTCGACGTCCCACAGCGCCATGACCTCGGGGGTCACCGTGAGCGTGCCGAGCGCCATGAAGAACACGCCCATGCCGAGGCTCACGACGAGGACCTGGAGGAGCTGGCTCGTCGCGATCATCGTCGCGAGGTTCGCCGTCTGGCCGCGGCTGAAGCGCGCCGCGCGCTCGTGCCCGGGGTGGCGGGCGGCGGTCTCCGCGAGCGCCTCGCGCGCCTCCGCGGGCGAGCGCAGCCCGACGAACAGCACGACGAGCAGCGCGAAGAACGCGCCGAGCACGAGGTCGGCGACGCCGTGCGTGCGGTCGAACACCTGCCACACCTCGGCGTTGTAGAAGAGCACGAGGGAGAACACGAGCAGCAGCGGCAGCAGGCGCACGAGCCGCAGCAGGGCGGCGCCGAGCTCGTCGGTGACGCGCGCGAGCCCCCACCACAGCGACGACAGCACGCCGTACCCGACGACGACCCGCACGACCCCGAGCAGCACGAGGTTGCCGACGACGGTGAGCAGGGCGTCGCCCCACTGCCCGCCGAACACGACCGGCAGGAGGGCAGGCACGAGCACGAAGAACGCGAGCTCGGGGACGCCGACCGACTGAGGGAGCGTGGACCACGGCCGGCCGCGCACCACGTTGAGCCCCGCGTACGCGGCCGCGACGAGGGCCGCTGCGCCGAGGAGCGCGAGCGCGTTCGCCCACGCGGGCCAGACCGAGCGCACCGCGCCGGAGAGCTCGGCGAGCAGCACGACGAGCAGGAACGGCGCCGACCGCCCGAACACGTCGCGGTCGAGCGAGTGCCCCTCGACGAGCAGCGGGAGACCGTTGCGGCGGAACAGGCGCTCGCACGCGGGGGCGTCGAGGTGGTCGACCGCCGCGGGGGCGCCGGGCGCGGGGGCCGGGGACGCGTCGTCGGGCACGGTCATGGTCGCCGACCCTACCCGGGTCAGCCCAGGTCGGCGGCGACCGCGCGGCCCGCGACACGGCCGGAGTAGAGGCACCCGCCGAGGAACGTCCCCTCGAGCGCGCGGTGGCCGTGCACGCCGCCCCCGCCGAACCCGGCCGCCTCGCCCGCGGCCCAGAGCCCGGGCAGCACGGACCCGTCCGCGCGCAGGACCCGCGCGGAGGTGTCCGTCCACAGGCCGCCGAGCGTCTTGCGCGTCAGCACGGAGAGGCGGACGGCGAGCAGCGGCCCGTCCTTCGGCGTCGTCAGAGGCCGTGGCGGCGACACGCGGATGAGCCGGTCGACGCGGTAGCGGCGCGCCATCGCCGTCGCGACGACCTGCGGGTCCTTGCCCAGCCCCGTGCGGACCTGCTCGTCGCGCAGGCGGACGACGCGCGCCAGGGCCGCCGGGTCGACGTGCCCGCGCGAGCCCGGCGTCGCCTCGACGAGCGCGTTCATCCGGGCGGCGAGCTCCTCGGGGGTGTCGGCCCACACGAACTCCGGCGACTGCTCGGCGAACCGTGCGACCGGCCCGACGGCGCCGGGCAGCACCCGCTGGGCGAGGAGCTGCACGTCCTTGCCCGTGAGGTCGGGGTTCTGCTCCGAGCCGGACAGCGCGAACTCCGACTCCATGATCGCCTTGTTGAGCACGAACCAGGAGTGGTCGTCGCCGCGCTCGGTGACGTGCTGGAGCGCGCCGAGGGCGTCGAAGCCGGGGAACAGCGGGGCGGGCAGCCGGTTGCCGTCGGCGTCGAGCCACAGCGAGCTCGGTCCCGGCAGGATGCGGATCCCGTGGTCCGTCCACACCGGCGAGTGGTTCGCGATCCCCTCCGGGTAGTGCCACATGCGGTCCTCGTGCACGAGGGCCGCGCCCGCGTCGGCGGCGACGCCGATCATGAGCCCGTCGGTCGAGTCGGGGACGCCGGACAGCATGCGGGCGGGGAGCCGGCCCGCCGTCTGCGGCCAGCGGGAGCGCACGAGCTCGTGGTTCGCGCCGATGCCGCCCGAGGTCACGACGACGGCGCTCGCCGCGATCTCGACCTCCCCGACGACGTCGCGCGAGGACGGCACCCCGCGCCCGGCGTCCGACGGCGCGAGCACCTGCGCGCGCACGCCCGTCACCGCGCCGTCGGTCACGACGAGCGACGTGACCCGGTGCCGGAACCGGACGTCGAGCAGGCCCGCGGCGCGCGCGTCCAGGGCGGCGCGGACGAACGGCTCGAGGATGCCCGGGCCGGTGCCCCACGTGACGTGGAAGCGGGGCACGGAGTTGCCGTGCGCGCCGGCGGCGGACCCGTCGGCGCCCGAGCGCACCGGGTACCCGCCGCGCTCCGCCCACTGCACCAGCGGGAACCACCGCACGCCCTTGTCGTGCAGCCAGCCGCGCATCTCCCCGGCGGCGAAGCCGACGAAGCCCTGCGCCCACGCGTAGCCGTGGCGGTCGGGGCCCTCGCCGCGGTCCGCGCCGGGCGCGAACTGCGCGGACCCGAGCCAGTCGTCGAACGCGAGCTCGGCGGAGTCCGTGACGCCCATGCGCCGCTGCTCGGGCGAGCCGACGAGGAAGAGACCGCCGAACGACCACCACGCCTGACCGCCCAGGCTCGCCGCCGGTTCCTGGTCGAGCAGGACCACCCGGCGACCCGCGGCCGTGAGCTCGGTCGCCGCGACGAGACCGGAGAGCCCGGCCCCCACGACGACGACCTCGGGGTCCTCGATCGTGGGCGGGGTGGGGGAGGAGTCGACCGCGCTGTCACTCATGCGGGAAGAGTAGAGCACGTGTCCAGACCCCGGCGGGCAGGGGCGACCACGGCTCTACCTCGGCGACCTCGGCTCTACCTCGCGAGACCACGGCTCTACCTCGCGAGACCACGGCTCTACCTCGGGAGACCTCGGCTCTACCTCTGCGGGGTGGGGGACACGTACACGCGCAGGCTCAGCGCCTCGAGCCCGACGACGTCGCCCGGGCGGGCGGCGCTCTCGCCCGGGGAGCGGTCCGGGTCGTCCGGGTGCTCCCAGTCGGAGTCCCACACGAGCTCCCAGCGCTCGGGCTCGCCGCCTGCGGCGGCCCGCAGACCCGGGAGCGTCACGTCGACCGGGTCGAGCGCCCCGGTGAGCACGACGAGCACGTCGGCGTCGCCGGGCTCGGGGGCGGTGCGCAGCATCTGGAGCGTCCGGACGCCCGGGTCGTGCCACGCCCCGTGGTCCAGCGGTCCTCCGTCGGCGTCGAACCACGCCAGGTCGGGCACCGCCGTCGGGCGGGGGCCCTGCCCGCCGCCGGCCGCGGTGCCGACCCCCGTGCCGCCTTCCCCACCGGCCGCCGTGCCGGCCCCCGTGCCGCCTTCCGCACCGGTCCCCGTGCCGGCTGCCGCACCAGTCCCCGCACCGGACACCGCACCGGCTGGGCCGTCCGGCGCCGCCGGGCGCGGGCGGCCGGTGAAGAACGCGTCGGGGCGCAGCGCGGTGTGCTCGCGCCGCAGCGCGAGGAGGTGGCGCGCGGTGGCGAGCAGGTCCTTGCGCCACGGGGACAGGTCCCACGACACCCACGACGTCTCGTCGTCCTGCACGTAGGCGTTGTTGTTGCCGCGCTGGGTGCGGCCCATCTCGTCGCCCGCGGTGATCATCGGGGTGCCCGCGGCGAGCACGAGCGTCGCGAGGAGGTTGCGGATCGAACGGCGCCGCAGCGGGGCGATCTCGACGCCGAGCCCGTCGAGCACGCCGCCCGCGGTGGCGTCCGGGGTGACCGGGCCCTCGAGCCCGTGGTTCCAGGACCGGTTGTCATCCGTGCCGTCGCGGTTGTTCTCGCCGTTCGCGAGGTTGTGCTTGTGGTCGTACGCGACCAGGTCGGCGAGCGTGAAGCCGTCGTGCGCGGTCACGTAGCTCACCGACGCGACCGGCCCGCGCACGAGCGGCGGGTCCGAGTGGCCGAACAGGTCGGCCGACCCCGCGAGGCGCGTCGCGAGGTCGCGCACGCCGTGCCCCGGGCGCCCGTGCGACGCCTCGCGCGCGTCCGCGAGCCAGAACTGGCGGGCCGCGTCGCGGAACCGGTCGTTCCACTCCGCGAGCGGCGGCGGGAACTGGCCGGTGCGCCAGCCGCCGGGGCCCACGTCCCACGGCTCGGCGACGAGCTTGAGCCCGCACAGCACCGGGTCGGTCTGGAGCGCGACGAGGAACGGGTGGTCCGGGTCGAACCCGGTCGCGCCGCGGCCCAGCGTCACGGCGAGGTCGAACCGGAAGCCGTCGACCCCGACGACCTCGGCCCAGTACCGCAGCGAGTCGAGCGCGGCCCGCACGACCGCGGGGCGGCGGAAGTCGAGCGAGTTGCCCGTCCCGGTGACGTCCGCGAGGCGCGCGGGCGTGCCGCCGTCGTGCAGGTAGTACCCGGCGTTGTCGAGGCCGCGCCACGACAGGTGGTACCCGTCAGCCCCGCCCTCGCACGTGTGGTTGTGCACGACGTCGAGCAGGACCTCGATCCCCGCCTCGTGCAGCAGGTGCACCATGCCGCGCACCTCGTCGAGCACGGCGGCCGGCCCGGCGTCCTGCGCGGCGCGCGTCGCGTACGCGGCGTGGGGCGCGAAGAACCCGAGCGTCGAGTAGCCCCAGTAGTTCGTGCGGCCGCTCGAGAGCAGGTGCGGCTCCGGCACGTTCGCGTGCACGGGGAGCAGCTCGACGGTGGTCACGCCGAGGCTCCGCAGGTGCTCGATCGTCACCGGGTGCGCGACGCCCGCGTACGTCCCGCGCAGGTGCTCGGGCAGCGCCTCCAGGCGCTGCGTGAGGCCGCGCACGTGCGCCTCGTAGACCACCGTGTCGCGCCACGGGACGCGGGGGCGGGGAGCGAGCGTCCCGGCCGGCTCGGCGACCACGACCGAGTGCGGGACGAACGGCAGCGAGTCGCGCGGGTCGGGCGCGCCGTACGGGTCGTCGCCGACCTGGCCGCGGATCGCCGGGTCGTCGGAGAGCTCGCCCACGAGGCCCCGCGCGTACGGGTCGACGAGCAGCTTCGCCGGGTTGTGGCGCAGCCCGGCCGCGGGCTCCCACGGGCCGTGGACGCGGAAGCCGTAGCGCTGGCCGGGGCGGACGCCCGGGACGTGCGCGTGCCAGACGCCGTAGGCCGGCCCGGCGAGCGGGACCCGGCGCTCGCGGTAGCGCGCCGGGTCGTGCGCGGGCAGCGCCGGGTCGACGACGTCCACGAGGCACAGCTCGACGGCGGTCGCGTGCGACGCGAGCACGGCGACGTCGACGCCGTCCCCGGCGGGGCGCGCCCCGAGCGGCGGGACGAGGGCGTGCCGGTCGACGCTCCCGGGCGCGGTCGGCGGGGCGGGTCTCGGGTCGGGCGACGGCTCGTGCACCCGTCCATTGTGGCGGGTGTCACCGGCTCCTCCGGTCGCCCGCCGGTAGGCTTCGGCGGAGCGGGCCGGGTACCTCTCCGGCCGACCGCCCAGCGCACAGGGAGAGCAGCCGATGCGGATCGTCGTCGCCGTGAAGTACGTCCCGGACATCCACGCCGACCGGGGCTTCGAGGACGGCCGCGTGGTGCGCCGGGCCGACGAGGGCACGCTCAACGAGCTCGACGAGAACGCGGTCGAGGCCGCGCTGCGCCTCAAGGAGGCGCTGCCGGAGGCGGAGCGCGAGACCAGCGAGGTGGTCGTGCTCACCGTCGCGGGGCCGGACGCCGACGGCGCCGTGCGCCGCTCCTTCCAGCTCGGCGCGGACCGCGGCGTGCGCGTGAGCGACGACGCGATCGCGGGCTCCGACTACTTCGGCACCGCGCGGGTGCTCGCCGCCGCCGTGCGCCGCCTCGCGGACGAGGCCCCGGTGGACGTCGTCGTGACGGGCATGGCCGCGCTCGACGGCCTGGGCTCCGTCGTCCCGGCGCTCCTGTCGGCCGAGCTCGGCCTGCCGCAGCTCACGCTGGCCGGGAAGCTCGAGGTCGAGGGCGAGCCGGGCGCGCGCACCGCGCGCGTCACGCGCGAGCTCGACGGCGTCGAGGAGGTCCTCGAGGCGCCGCTGCCCGCCGTCGTGTCGGTCACCGACCACGCGAACGACCCGCGCATGCCCAACTTCAAGCTCATCATGGCGGCGCGCACGCGCCCCGTGGAGGCGTGGAGCCTCGCCGGCCTCGGCGTCGACGCCGCGCTCGTCGGCGACGCCGGAGCCCGCACGCGCGTGCTCGACGCGTCGCCGCGGCCGCCGCGCCCCGACGCCGAGATCGTCGTCGACAAGGGCGAGGGCGGCCGCGCCCTCGCCGAGTTCCTCATCCGCAACGACCTGGTCTGAGAGGCGTCCGCACATGAGCACCCCCGGGGCCCGTACCGTCCTCGTCCTCCTCGACTCCGCGGCCACCGAGCTGCGGACGCCCGTGCTGGAGCTGATCACCCTCGGCCGCGCGCTCGGGCGCGTGGAGGCCGTCGCGCTCGAGGCGCCGAGCGTCGGCGTCCTCGCCCAGCTCGGCGCGCACGGCGTCGCGCTCGTGCGCCAGGCCGAGCCGTCGTCGGGCGGGGAGGTCGTCACCGGCGACGCGCTGCACCTGACGCCCGTCGTCGCCGAGGTCCTCGCCGCCGCCACGCGCGCGTCGCACGCCGACGCCGTCCTGCTGACGTCGTCGTTCCCGAACAAGGAGGCCGCGGCGCGCCTCGCGTTCCTCACGGGCGCCGGCCTCGTCGTCGACGCCTCCGCGCTGCACGACGACGGCACCCACCTCGTGGCCGACAAGCGCGTCTTCGCGGGCTCGTGGGACGTGCGCAGCGAGATCCTCACCGACCCTGCGGTGCTGACGCTCCGCGCGAACTCGGTCGTGCCGCAGCCGGCGGACGCCGCCGTCGCGACCGAGGTCGAGGCGCTGCGCGTCGAGCTGACCCCGGCGGCGACCGCGGCGCGCGTCGTGTCCCGCACGGTCGACGCGTCCGCGGGCGCGGGGCGCCCCGCGCTCGGGGAGGCCGCGATCGTCGTGGCCGGGGGCCGCGGCACGAACGGCGACTTCGGCCCCGTCGTCGAGCTCGCCGACGCGCTCGGCGCCGCCGTGGGCGCGACGCGCGACGCCGTGTACGAGGGCTGGCACGACCAGTTCGTCGGGCAGACGGGCGTCACCGTGGCGCCGCGCCTGTACATCGGCGCGGGCATCTCGGGCGCTCCGCACCACCGCGGCGGCATGCAGGCCTCGCAGGTGATCGTCGCGGTGAACAACGACCCGGAGTGCCCGCTGTTCGAGATCTCGGACTTCGCGGTCGTCGGCGACCTCGCGGACGTGCTGCCGCAGGCGGCCGAGGTGCTGCGCGAGCACCGGGCGTCGCAGGGCTGAGCACCCGGCCGGCGCCGAGAGTTCACCCGGTGTCCTCCGGGCGGTGGCCGGCCGGTCATCGATCGTTCCTAGCGTCGGGCCGACTCCCCGGTGACGGGGAGGCCCCCCGACCCGTGGAGACGACCGATGACGATCACGCCTGCCCCTGAGCATCGCCCCCTGCTCTCCGTCGCGCCGCACGCGCGCGGCAAGCGCAGCCCCGTCACCTGCCGGCTGAAGTGCGCGGACGCGTGCTCGCACCCGGTCCCCAACGAGAGCGCGAACGAGACGTTCCGCGACGTGGTCGCGGGCGCGCTGTCGCGCCGCGCGCTGCTCGGCGGGCTCGCGGTGGGAGCCGCGGCCGTCGTGCTCGGCGCGCAGACCGTCGCCGCGCCGCCCGCCGCCGCCCAGGGCGTCGTGGCGCACGGCGGCCACGGCGGTGGCCGCCCGCAGAAGGGCCTCGCGTTCGGCGCGATCTCGCCCCAGCCCGCGACGCGCGACGCGCTCGTCGTCCCCGAGGGCTACCGGTGGCGCCCGGTGATCCGCTGGGGCGACCCGATCCTGCGCGGCGGTGCGCCGTTCGACGTCTCTCGCCAGACCCCGGAGCAGCAGGCGCGGCAGTTCGGCTACAACAACGACTACCTCGACATCCTGCCGTTCGAGCGCCAGCACGCCCTCGCCGGCGGCCGTGGCGCGGGGAAGGGGCCGGGCCGGGGGACGCGCGGGCTGCTCGTCGCGAACCACGAGTACACGAACCCGGCGATCATGTTCGACGCCTCGTACGACGCCCCGACCCGCCGCGCGATCGAGCGCGCGGCGCACGGCATGTCCGTCGTCGAGGTGCGCCGTCGTCGGACCGGGACGCCGTGGGACTACGTGGCCGACAGCCGGTACAACCGCCGCGTGCACCTCGGGACCGAGTTCCGCCTCACCGGGCCCGTCGCGGGGTCGGACCTCGTCAGGACGGTCGCCGACCCGTCGGGCACGCGCGTGCTCGGCACGCTCAACAACTGCGCGGGCGGCACGACCCCGTGGGGCACCGTGCTCTCGGGCGAGGAGAACTACAACGGCTACTTCCGCACGTCGGGCACGGGCCACGACGCGCGCTACGGCCTGCGCGACGCCGCGACCGGGTACGGGTGGGAGCTCGACGACCCGCGGTTCGACGCCCGCAACCCCGGGTACGAGAACGAGCCGAACCGGTTCGGCTGGATCGTCGAGATCGACCCGTACGCGCCCGACGAGCCGCCGGTGAAGCACACCGCGCTCGGCCGGTTCAAGCACGAGGGCGCCAACGTGATCCTCTCGCGCCGGGGGAACGCGGTCGCGTACATGGGCGACGACGAGCGCTTCGACTACGTGTACAAGTTCGTCTCGTCGCGCACGATGCGCCCGGGGAACAGCGAGGGCGCGCGCCGCCACAACAAGACGCTGCTCACCGAGGGCTCGCTGTACGTCGCGCGGTTCCGCGGCGACTCGCCGGCGTCCGAGATCGACGGGTCGGGCGCGGTGCCGTCCGACGGCGCGTTCGACGGCCGGGGCGAGTGGGTCCCGCTCGTCGTCGACGGGCGCAGCGAGGTCGAGGGCATGACCGTCGAGGAGGTGCTCGTCTACACGCGCGTCGCGGCCGACAAGGTCGGGGCGACGAAGATGGACCGCCCCGAGGACGTCGAGCCCAACCCGGTCACGGGTCGCGTCTACGTCGCGTGCACCAACAACACCGCGCGCGGTCCGGCGGCGGCCGAGGCCGCGACCGAGCCGAACCCGCGCAACACCAACCGCGACGGGCACGTCGTGGAGATCGTCGAGGACCGCGACGACGCCGCGTCGCTGACGTTCCGCTGGAACCTGCTGCTCGTCGCGGGCGACCCCGCGACGAACACCTCCACCTACTTCTCGGGCTACCCGAAGGAGAAGGTCTCCCCGATCTCCTGCCCGGACAACCTCGCGTTCGACGCCGAGGGCAACCTGTGGATCTCGACCGACGGCCAGCCGAGCACGATCCAGAAGTGCGACGGGCTGTTCAAGGTCACGCTCGACGGCCGCGAGCGCGGGCGGGTCGAGCAGTTCCTCTCGGTGCCGCGCGGCGCCGAGACGTGCGGGCCCGTCGTGGACTCGGCGGACCGCATGGTCTACGTCGCGGTGCAGCACCCCGGCGAGGACGGGACGTTCGACGCGCAGGTGTCGCACTTCCCGGACTACCTCACGCCGGGCGCCCCGGTGCCGCCGGGAGCCTTCGCCGGGCCGCGGCCCGCGGTCGTGCAGGTCTGGCAGGACTGACGCCCGGGCCCCGACGCCACGACGGCCCCGGCGCCACGACGGCGCCGGGGCCCGTACACGCTCAGAGCCCGAGCTGCTCCAGCCACGCGACGGCCGCGACGCCCTGGGCGCGCTGGAACGGTCGCAGGCGGGGGACGGTCGGGATCGCGGGCTGCCGCGCGGAGTGCAGGAAGTACCCGGCGATCCCGGCGACGACGGCGCGCAGGTCCGTGGGGTGCACGTCCTGGCCGAGCGGGTGCGCGGCGAACGTCGCAGCCGCCCAGGCGCCCCCGCGCGCGCGTCGCGCCGGGTCGGCGCTCACCGTGACGGGCTCGCACACGTCCCGGACGCCCTGCATGACGACGCTCGGCAGGAGCATCGCGAGGTCGAGCCACGCGGCGCCGCGCGACGCGTACGGCCAGTCGACGAGGTACACCTTCTCCGGGGTCAGCAGCACGTTGTCGGCGCGCAGGTCGCCGTGCACGAACGACTCGCCCTCGCACGCGACGAGCGCCCCGCGCTCGGCCTCGGCGAGCGCGTCGAGGTGCGTCGCGGCCCAGGGCACGAGCGTGGCGAGGCCGGGGTCGGGGTGCGCGCGCAGGGCCCGCCAGCCGGTCGCCATGTCGGCGAAGTCGGGGCCGGTCGGCGGCAGGCGCATCGCCCGGGCGCCGGGCACGGACGCGACGCGGACGAGCGCCGCGAGCACGCGGTCGAGCTCGTGCGGGTCCCACGGCGTGCCGGGCGAGCGCCCGTCGACCGCCTCGTACGCGAGGGCGACCCAGTCGCCGTCGCCGTGGCCCCAGGCGAAGCGCGGCGCCGGGACCGCGCGGGGCAGCCGCGTCGCGACCTTCGCCTCGGCGCGGTGCAGGTCGGCGGCCACGGGCTCGTCGGCGGTCCGTGCGGCCTTGACGAAGAGGCGGCTGCCGTCGTCGAGCGTGAGGACGGACGCGAGTCCCGGGCTGAACCCCGCCGGGACCGACCGCTCGTGCACGACCCTGCCCCCGGCGACCGCCTCCAGCTCGTCGCGCAGCGCGAGCGGCAGGTCGGCCCAGCGCAGGCGTCGGCCGCCCGAGGCGACCGGGACGTCCCCGGCGGCCTCGACGGCGGGCGGCGCGACGTCGTCGGGCATCGAGAGGCCACTTCCCCTGTCGGTGGCTGGACGGTCCCGCCCGCGGCACGTTCCCGTCCCGCGGCGACGTGTGGCGCGCGACGGCGGTCCTGCGACCGGGCGAGCGCCCGGCGACGGCCGGGCGTAGATGTCCCACAACCTAGCGCTTTCCGCCGGGATGTCCAGCGCCGCCCACCCCTCGGACGACGAGCGCGGCCCTGCGGTTCGTAGACTGGGTGACCGTGACCCTTGCTCCCGGCCCCGCGACCGGCGCCCGCCCCGGCGCGCACGGCGGGCCGACCCCCGTCCCCGTGACGGCGTACCTCGACCACGCCGCCACGACGCCGCTGTCCCCGGCGGCGCGCGACGCGTTCGTCGACGAGCTGACCCGCACGGGCAACCCGTCGTCGCTGCACGCCGCGGGGCGCGCCGCGCGGCGCACGGTCGAGGAGGCGCGCGAGTCGGTCGCCGCCGCGCTCGGCGCGCGACCGAGCGAGGTCGTCTTCACGGCGGGCGGCACGGAGGCCGACAACCTCGCGGTCAAGGGCCTGTTCTGGGGCCGGCGCACCACCGACCCGCGCCGGCGGCGCATCGTCGTGTCCGCCGTCGAGCACCACGCGGTGCTCGACCCCGCGTTCTGGATGGCGGAGCACGCGGGCGCCGAGATCGTCCTGCTGCCCGTGGACGCCGAGGGGCGCGTGGACCTCGCCGCCCTGCGCGCCGAGATCGCCGAGCACACGGACGAGATCGCCCTGATCTCCGTCATGTGGGCCAACAACGAGGTGGGGACGCTGCAGCCCGTGCCGGAGGTCGTGCAGCTCGCGCGGCCGCACGGCATCCCGGTGCACTCCGACGCCGTGCAGGCCGTCGGGCAGGTGCCGGTCGACTTCGCCGCGAGCGGCCTCGACGCGATGACCGTCTCCGGGCACAAGCTCGGCGGCCCGGTCGGCGTCGGCGCGCTCGTCGCCCGGCGCGACGCCCCGCTCACGCCCGTGCTGCACGGCGGCGGCCAGGAGCGCGGCGTGCGCTCGGGGACGCTCGACGCCCCCGCGATCCGCGCGTTCGGCGTCGCGGTCACCGAGGCGGTCGCGCACCGGGCCGAGCGGGCCGCGCACCTCGCCGCGCTGCGCGACGAGCTCGTCGCGGGCGTGCGCGAGCGCGTCCCGGACGCCGTCCTCAGCGGGCCCGAGCCCGGCGCGCACGACGGCGTCGACCGCCTGCCCGGCAACGCGCACTTCACCTTCCCCGGCGCCGAGGGCGACTCCCTGCTCTACCTGCTCGACTCCGCAGGCGTGCAGGCCTCGACCGGCTCGGCGTGCCAGGCCGGCGTGCCGCAGCCGTCGCACGTCCTGCTCGCCATGGGCGTCCCCGAGGCGGACGCGCGGGGTGCGCTCCGCTTCTCGCTCGGCGTGACGTCCACGCGCGACGACGTCGCGCGCCTCCTCGACGCCCTGCCCCGGGCCGTCGAGCGCGCCCGGGCCGCGGGCCTCGCGTCGAGCCCGGCGCGCACGCGCGTCACGAGCCCCACGGGAGGTGCCGCGTGAGGGTCCTGGCCGCCATGTCGGGCGGCGTCGACTCGGCCGTCGCCGCGGCGCTCGCGGTCGAGGCCGGGCACGAGGTGGTCGGCGTGCACATGGCGCTCTCGCGCGATCGCGACCAGTTCCGCACCGGCTCGCGCGGGTGCTGCTCGATCGAGGACGCGGGCGACGCGCGCCGCGCGGCCGACGTGCTCGGCATCCCGTACTACGTGTGGGACCTCTCCGAGCGGTTCGAGGACACGGTGGTCGCCGACTTCCTCGCGGAGTACGAGGCCGGGCGCACGCCCAACCCGTGCGTGCGCTGCAACGAGCACATCAAGTTCGAGGCGCTGCTCGATAAGGCGACCGCGCTCGGGTTCGACGCCGTCGCGACGGGCCACTACGCGCGCGTCGAGACGCGGGAGGTCCCCGACGCGTCCGCGCCGGACGGGGTGCGCACGGTGCGCGAGCTGCACCGCTCCCCGAACACGGCGAAGGACCAGTCCTACGTCCTCGCGGTCATGGGTCCCGAGCGGCTCGCGCGGGCGATCTTCCCGCTCGGCGGCTTCGCGTCCAAGGACGAGGTGCGCGCCGAGGCGGCGCGGCGCGGCCTGTCGGTCTCCGCGAAGCCCGACTCCTACGACATCTGCTTCGTCGCCGACGGCGACACCCAGGGCTTCCTGCGCGCGCGCCTCGGCGCACGGCCGGGGGAGATCGTCGACGCGGAGGGCACGGTGCTCGGCGAGCACGACGGCGCCTACGCGTACACGGTCGGGCAGCGCAAGGGGCTCGGGATCGACCGCCCCGCGCCCGACGGCCGCCCGCGCTACGTGCTCGACGTCCAGCCCGCGAGCAACCGGGTGGTCGTCGGCCCGGCCGAGCTGCTGAGCGTCGACCGGATCGAGGCGGGTGCCGCCGTGTGGTTCGACGACGCGTGCCCGCCCGCGGGCGAGGCGGCCGACGTCGAGGTGCAAGTGCGTGCGCACGGTGCGCCCGTCCCCGCGCACGTGCGCGCCGTCCCGGGCGGGGCGATCGAGGTCGAGCTCACGGGCACGCCGCTCCGGGGCGTCGCGGCCGGTCAGTCGCTCGTCGTCTACGCCGGCACGCGCGTGCTCGGGCAGGGCACGGTCGACCGGGCGTACCGGGCCGGCCGAGGCTCCGGCGCCCCGCGCGAGCCGGGGGCTCAGCCGACGCCGACGGCCGTCGGGTGAGCGAGCGCCCGCACGAGCGCCGACTCGTCGCGCACGCACCAGTGCTCGGCCGCGCGCCCCTCGGTGAAGCGCAGCACGTGCATCTCGCGCACGCGGAAGCGGCGGCCCGTCGGCGCGACGCCGCGGAAGTAGCCGGTGTGCCGTGCGCTGAGCTCGACGTGCAGCGCCACGAGGTCGCCCTCCGCGACCGCGTGCAGCACCTCGACGTGCTGGTCCTCGAACGCGTCCGCGTACCAGTGCATGGTCGCGACGAGGCCCTCGTCGCCCCCGTCGCCGCCCGGTGCCGCGTCGTGGTTGCGGAAGCCCGGTGCGAGCAGCGCCGCGACGGCGTCGGCGTGGTTGCCCGGGATCGCGTGCGTGTGCACGGCGACGGCGGCGGCCTTGTTCTCGTGCGTGCCCATGGCGGGGTCCTTCCGCGGGACGGCCGTGCGGCCCCCGGACCCCGGCGGGGTCGCGGCACGGCTCGGTGTTCCGGTGTGCTCCTGGAGAGAGGTGGACGGCACGTGGTTCGTGACGAGGTGCGCGGTCTCCCGCGCGAGGCGGCCCGCGGGGGTGCGGCATGACCGCGGTGAGCGGGCTCGGGCCGTGGCCCGGCGGAGAGGGCGCGGACGTCCTCGAGGCGCAGCTCACGGTGCTCGGCGACCTCGCCGACGTGCCGACGGGCGTGCGGGGCGTGCCGTTCCTCGTCCAGCTCCCGGGCCGCGGGCCCGGCGCCGACGCGACGGGGCGGACCGCGGCGCTGCTGCCCGGGCTGCCCGTCGAGCTCGGCCCCCACGGCTGGAAGCTCGCGGACCACGGCGGGGCGGACCTGCGCCGCGCGGAGGCGTACATTCGCGAGGACGTGGAGGCGCTCGCCATCGCGGGCGCCGGGTACGCAGGGCCGCTCGCCGTGACGGTCACCGGGCCGTGGACGCTCGCCGCCGGGGTGTACCTCGCGCGCGGCGACCGCGTGCTGTCCGACCGCGGCGCGGTGCGCGAGGTCGTCGAGGCGCTCGCCGCGGGCGTGGCCGAGCACGTCGCGCAGGTGCGCCGTCAGGTCCCGGGGGCGGACGTCGTCGTGCAGGTGGACGAGCCGCTGCTCGCGCAGGTGGGCGCGGGCGTGCTGCCCACGTTCTCGGGCTACTCGCGCCTGCGCGCCGTCCCCGGCCCGGACCTCGTGGACGGGCTGCGCCCGGTGCTCGACGCCGCGCGCGCCGCGTCCGCGTCGACGGTCGTCCACGTGGGGCCCGCCTGGGTGGGCGTCGCGCCGGTCGTCCTCGCGGGCGCCGACGCGGTCGGCCTGACGCTCGGCGCGTGGGACGAGCGGTCCTGGGAGACGGTCGCGCGCGCGGTCGAGCGCGGCGTGCGCCTCTGGGCCGCGCTGCCGCCCGCGGAGGTCTCGCAGTGCGCGGGGCCGGCGCTGGGCGAGCTCGCCGACCTCGTCAGCGTGCCGTGGCGCCGCATCGGGCTCGGGCTGCCCGCGCTCGACGACGTGACGCTCCTCGGCGCGCCGCGGTCCGGCGTCGGCGGCGGCCCCGGTCGCGGGGTCGCCGGCACGCCCGACGAGCACCGCGCGCTGCTCGCGAACCTCGGCCGCGTCGCCGACGTCCTGGCCGAGCGCGCCCACGCCTGAGCGTCGCCCGGACACGCCCTGAGCGCTTTCCGCGCACGGCTCCGGGTGCGTACGCTTGACCTCGCGCGACGGTCACGACGGCGACGTGCGGACGGCCGTCCCGCGGCCTCCGGACGGCGCGGGAACGGCCGGGCGCAGACCCTCGTCCCCCCACCGCGAAGGATCTCCATGCCCGTCCTGCGAGCCGTGCTGTTCGACCTCGACGGCGTCCTCACGCCGACCGCCGAGCTCCACATGCGCGCCTGGGAACGGCTGTTCGCGCCCTACTGCGCCGCGCACGGCCTCGCCCCGTACACCGCCGCGGACTACTTCGCGTCGATCGACGGGAAGCCGCGGTACGACGGCGTCGCGACGTTCCTCGCGTCGCGGGGCGTCACGCTGCCGCGCGGCGAGGTCACGGACGCGCCGGGGGAGTCCAGCGTGTGCGCGCTCGGCAACCGCAAGGACGAGATCGTCAACCGCATGTTCGCCGAGGAGGGCATCGCGCCGTACCCGGGCTCGGTCCGGTTCCTCGACGCCGTGACCGCGGCGGGCGCGGCGGTCGCCGTCGTGTCGTCGTCGCGCAACACGCCCGCCGTCCTCGCGGCGGCCGGGCTCACGCACCGGTTCGCGGTCGTCGTGGACGGGAACGTCGCGGCGCGCGAGCACGTCGCCGGCAAGCCCGCACCGGACACGTACCTGTACGCGGCCCAGCTGCTCGACGTCCCCGCCGCGGAGGCCGTCGTCGTGGAGGACGCGCTGTCGGGGGTGCAGGCCGGCGCGGCCGGCGGGTTCGGGCTCGTGCTCGGCGTCGACCGCGGGGTCGGCGCGGACGCGCTGCTCGCGCACGGGGCCGACGTCGTCGTGGCCGACCTCGGCGAGCTCGACGCGACGGTCCTCGACCGTCCTCGCGAGGCGACCGCCGACGCCGTCCGTCCCGCCGTGACCGCCCCCGCCGACGAGGAGGCGGGCGCGTGATCCGCCGGACCGCCGACGAGCGCGGCACCGTCGACCGCCTGCGCTTCCCGGCCGACCCGTGGCGGCTCGTCGAGTCGCAGTTCTCCGCGGAGGACCTGGGGGTCACCGAGACGCTGTTCGCCGTCGCGAACGGCTACCTCGGCATGCGCGGCAACGTCGAGGAGGGCCGCGAGTCCCACTCGCACGGCACGTTCGTCAACGGCTTCCACGAGACGTGGCCCATCCGGCACGCGGAGGAGGCGTACGGCTTCGCGCGCGTCGGGCAGACGATCGTCAACGTGCCGGACGCCAAGGTCATCCGCCTCTACGTGGACGACGAGCCCCTCCTGCTGCCCGTCGCGGACCTCATCGACTACGAGCGCTCGCTCGACCTCCAGGACGGCGTCCTGCGGCGCGAGCTGCTGTGGCGCACGCCGTCGGGCAAGCGCGTCCAGATCCGCTCGCAGCGCATGGTGTCGTTCGTCGAGCGCCACCTCGCCGTCATGACGTTCGAGGTCACGCTCCTCGACGCGGCCGCGCCCGTCGCGATCTCGTCCCAGATCCTCAACCGCCAGGACGGCCAGGACGAGTACCACGTGCGGTCCGCGTCGCTGGGGGAGGGCTTCGACCCGCGCAAGACGAACCAGTTCACCGGCCGGGTGCTGCAGCCGCAGACGCAGTTCGGCGACGACGAGCGCCTCGTGCTGTCCTACCGCTGCACCAACTCCGGCATGACGCTCGCCGTCGCGGCCGACGACCTGCTCGAGACCGAGAACGAGTGGGACGTGCGCACGCTCGCCGAGGACGACCTCGCGAAGCACGTCTTCCGCGTGCACGCCGAGCCCGGGCGGCCCATCCGGCTCACCAAGCTCGTCGCGTACCACACGTCGCGCGGCGTGCCGTCGCGCGAGCTCGTCGACCGCTGCCGGCGCACGCTCGACCGGGCGCGCGAGACCGGCGTCGAGGCCCAGCTCGCGCTCCAGCGCGAGTGGCTCGACGACTTCTGGGCCCGCTCCGACGTCGAGATCCCCGGCCAGCCGGGCGTCCAGCAGGCCGTGCGCTGGAACCTGTTCCAGCTCGCGCAGGCCACGGCGCGCGCCGAGGGCAACGGCGTCCCCGCGAAGGGCCTCACCGGCTCCGGGTACAGCGGGCACTACTTCTGGGACACCGAGATCTACGTCCTGCCGTTCCTCACGTACACGAGCCCGCGGTACGCGCGCAATGCGCTGCGCTTCCGCTACCAGATGCTCGACGCCGCCCGGCGCCGCGCCGCGGAGCTGTCGCAGAAGGGCGCGCTCTTCCCCTGGCGCACGATCAACGGCGAGGAGGCGTCCGCCTACTACGCGGCCGGGACGGCGCAGTACCACATCGACGCCGACGTGAGCTACGCGCTCGTGCAGTACGTGCGCGCGACGGGCGACGAGGACTTCCTGCGCCGCGAGGCCGCCGACATCCTCGTCGAGACCGCGCGCATGTGGGAGGACCTCGGCTTCTGGCGCGCCAACGGCGACGACAACTTCCACATCCACGGCGTCACCGGGCCGGACGAGTACACGACCGTGGTCAACGACAACCTCTTCACGAACGTCATGGCGCGCTTCAACCTGCGCGCCGCGGCGTACGTCGTCGAGCGCATGAAGGCCGACCACCCCGAGGACTACGCGCGTCTCGTGGACCGGCTCTCGCTCGGCGCGTACGAGGCCGCGGAGTGGGTCCGCGCGGCCGACCACATGTCGATCCCGTACGCCGAGAGCATCGGCATCCACCCGCAGGACTCGCACTTCCTCGAGCGCGAGATCTGGGACCTCGCGCACACGCCCGAGGACAAGCGGCCCCTCCTGCTGCACTACCACCCGCTCGTCATCTACCGCTACCAGGTGCTCAAGCAGGCCGACGTCGTGCTCGCGCTGTTCCTCCAGGGGCAGCACTTCAGCGCCGAGGAGAAGCTCGCCGACTTCGAGTACTACGACCCGTTGACCACGGGCGACTCGACGCTCTCGGGCGTCGTGCAGTCCATCGTCGCCGCCGAGGTGGGGTACCACGAGCTCGCGCTCGAGTACTTCGTGTCGTCGATCTTCGTCGACCTCGCGAACCTGCACGCCAACGCGTCCGACGGCGTGCACGTCGCGTCCGCGGGCGGCACGTGGTCCGCGCTCGCGTACGGGTTCGGCGGCATGCGCGACTCGGAGGGCGACCTCACGTTCGACCCGCGCCTGCCCCAGGAGTGGGAGTCGCTCACGTTCCGCGTGCAGTGGCGCGGCTCGCGGCTGCGCGTCACCGTGCTGCCCGACGCGATCGAGCTCGACGCCGAGACCGGCGACGGCGCTCAGGTCGTCGTGCGCGGCGAGCAGGTGAAGGTCGTCCCGGGCGAGGTCGCGCGCGTCGCGCTCGACGGCCAGGGCCCGGTCAGGCCGGGCCGCCCGAGCCTGCGCGCCCTCTCCGGCAACCGCCGCGAGGACGGCACCCTCATCACCGCGACGGTGCCGCACTCCTGAGGCCCGCCCGCACCTCGCCGACCAGGTGGTCCTGGCGCGTCCGGTCTCGCGGACGCGCCAGGACCACCTGCTCGGCCCGGGGGGAGCGCCCGGTCAGCCGAGGCGCTCGGCGAGGAAGCGGTAGTGCACCGCGGCCATGTGCGCGGCCTGGGCGTTGTTCGCGGCGCCGCCGTGGCCGCCCTCGATGTTCTCGTAGTACGTGACGTCCTTGCCCTCGCCGAGCATCTTCGCGGCGAGCTTGCGCGCGTGGCCCGGGTGGACGCGGTCGTCCTTGGTCGACGTCGTGAACAGCACGGGCGGGTAGTCGCGCTCGGCGTCGAACAGGTGGTACGGCGAGAACGTGCGGAGGAACTCCCACTGCTCGGGGTCGTCCGGGTCGCCGTACTCCGCGGCCCACGACGCCCCCGCGAGGAGCTTCGTGTAGCGGCGCATGTCGAGCAGCGGCACGCCGACGATGACGGCGCCGAACAGCTCGGGGTACTGCGTGAGCATGTTGCCGGCGAGCAGGCCGCCGTTGGAGCGGCCCTCCATCCCCAGGTGCTCGGGCGTGGTGATCCCGCGGGCGACGAGGTCGCGCGCGACGGCGGCGAAGTCCTCGTAGGCGCGGTGCCGGTTCGCCTTGAGCGCGGCCTGGTGCCAGGCGGGCCCGTACTCGCCGCCGCCGCGGATGTTCGCCACGACGTAGACGCCGCCCTGCGACAGCCACGCGCGGCCGAGCGCGCCGGAGTACGCGGGCGTGAGCGAGATCTCGAAGCCGCCGTACCCGTACAGGAGCGTGGGCGCGGTACCGGTTCCGCTGCCGCCGTCGCCCGCCCCCGCGACGAGGTCCGCGCGGCCCACGACGAAGTACGGCACGCGGGTGCCGTCGTCGGACGTGGCGAAGTGCTGCGCGACCGTCATGCCGTCGGCGTCGAAGAACGCGGGGTTGGACTTGACGACCTCGGGCGCGCCCGCGTCGCCCGGGTGCTCGCCGAGCGACAGGAGCGAGAGCGTCGTCGGCGTGAGGTAGTCGGTCGTGACGAGCCAGAGGTCGTCGGTGTCGACGGGGTCGACCGCCCCGACGGCGACGGTGCCCAGCGCGGGCAGGCCCGGGATCTCCGAGCGCACCCACGGCGCGTCCGCGGCCTCCTGCCCGACGGCGCCCCCGGGCGCGGCGGCGTCCGGCGGCGTCAGCACGTGCAGCCGGTTCTTCACGTCGTCGAGCACGTTGACGACGAGGTGGTGGCGCGTCCACGTGGCGCCGGCGAGCGACGTCGTCGCCGTGGGCTCGAAGAGCACGGTGAAGCCGCGGTCGCCCGCGAGGAAGTCGTCGAACCGGGCCGCGAGGAGCGACCCGGCGCGGTACGTCGTGCCGCCGACGGTCCAGTCGTCGCGCAGCTCGACGAGCAGCCACTCGCGCCGCACGCCGACCTCGGCGGAGTCGGGGACGTCGATCTTCGTCAGTCGCTGCTCGGGCGTGCCGGCGCGCTCGGCGAGGTAGAGCTCGTCGGAGTAGAACGCCTTGGAGCGGTGCACGAAGTCGCGCTCGAACCCGGGCGTGTGCGAGCGCCAGGCGGAGATGTACATGTCGTCGTCGGTGCCCTCGTAGACGGTCACCGCGCCGTCGAGCGGGGTGCCGCGCGTCCAGCGCTTGACCACGCGCGGGTACCCGGACGGCGTGAGCGTGCCTTGGCCGAAGTCGGTGAAGACGTAGACGGTGTCGGCGTCGATCCAGCCGAGCGAGCCCTTGGCCTCGGCGCGGTGGAAGCCGCCGTCCTCCGGCGCGACGAACCGCTTCTCCACGAGGTCGAACTCGCGCGTGACGTCGGCGTCGGAGCCGCCGGGGGAGAGCTCGACGAGCGCGTGCCGCCACGGCTCGCCCGCGGCGAGCTGCTCCGGCGTCGGGCGCAGGACGCTCGCGCCGTGCCAGACCCACGACTCGCCCTCGGCCGCGGCGAGCGCGTCGAGGTCGAGGACGGTCTCCCACTCCGGGTCGTCGGTGCGGTAGGACTCGAGCGTCGTGCGCCGCCAGACGCCGCGCTCGTGCTGCGCGTCGCGCCAGAAGTTGTAGTACCGGTCGCCGATCTTCGAGACCTCGGGGATCTTCGCGTCGGAGTCGAGCACCTCGCGGATCGCACGCTCGGTCGCGGCGAACTCGTCGGCGGTCTCGAGCGTGTCGGCGACCTCGGCGTTGCGGGCGCGGACCCAGGCCAGCGCCTCGTCGCCCTCGACGTCCTCGAGCCAGAGGTACGGGTCGTGGGGGGTGCCGTCCGGTCGGTCGGTCGCGGCGCGGCTCTCGGTCGCGGGCGAGGGGCTCGTCGTCTGCTCGGCGGTCATGGTCACCCACCCTACGGCGCGCTGGCCGCGGTGCGGAGGTCACGAGGAGGCGGGGACCTTCGGCCCGCATCGGGGCCGGACCCTTGTGGGGACGCGCGGCTTGTGAAAACCTTCACAAGTAGAGAGACCGCCGAAGGAGCCGGGGCATCCCGGCCCCGGCACACCCGCGGCCGACGCCCGGCGAGGTCGGGCACCGGAGGGGACGCATGAGCGCGAAGAGCGCCAGCACGAAGGTCGAGAACCGCACCGAGGACACCCGCACGACGCACGAGATCGACGTCCTCGTCGAGCGGGCCCGCAAGGCGCTCGACCAGTACATGAGCCTCACGCAGGAGGACGTCGACCGGATCGTCCTCAAGGCGTCCGTCGCCGGCCTGCACCAGCACGGCCACCTCGCGCAGATGGCCGTCGCCGAGACCGGGCGCGGCGTCTTCGAGGACAAGGCGACGAAGAACATCTTCGCGTGCGAGCACGTGCCCAACTCGATGGCGAACCTCAAGACGGTCGGCGTCATCGGTCGCGACGAGCTCACGGGCGTCGTCGAGATCGCCGAGCCCGTCGGCGTCGTGTGCGCCGTGACGCCGGTGACGAACCCGACGTCGACCACGATCTTCAAGTCGCTCATCGCGCTCAAGACGCGCAACCCCGTGGTGTTCGCGTTCCACCCGAGCGCGCAGCGCTCGTCGGTCGAGGCGGCCCGCATCGTGCGTGACGCCGCGGTCGCGGCCGGCGCGCCCGACGACTGCATCCAGTGGGTCGAGCACCCGTCGATCGAGGCGACCAACACGCTCATGCACCACCCGGGCGTCGCGCTCATCCTCGCCACGGGCGGCAACGGCATGGTCCGCGCGGCCTACTCGGCCGGCAAGCCGGCGCTCGGCGTCGGGGCCGGCAACGTCCCCGCCTACGTCGAGAAGAGCGCCGACCTCGGCCGCGCGATCAACGACGTCGTCATGTCGAAGGCGTTCGACAACGGCATGGTGTGCGCCTCGGAGCAGGCGCTCATCCTCGACGACGTGATCTACGACGACGCGATGCGCGAGCTCGCCCGCCTGCACGCCTACCGGGTGACGCCCGCCGAGAAGGCGATGCTCGAGCGCCTGATCTTCGGGGTCGAGGCGAACGGCACGAACTGCGCGGGGGCGAAGCTCAACCCGAAGGTCGTGGGCAAGTCGCCGGTGTGGATCGCGCGCGAGGCCGGGTTCGAGGTCCCCGACGACACGTCGATCATCCTCGCGGAGATCGACGACGTCGGCCCCGACGAGCCGCTGAGCCGCGAGAAGCTCACGCCCGTCCTGGCCGTCCTGCGGGCACGCGACACCGAGCACGGCGTCCGCCTCGCGGAGCGCATGGTCGAGCTCGACGGCCTGGGCCACTCGGCCGCGATCCACACGTCCGACGAGGCGCTCGTCGAGCGGTACGGGTCGCGCGTGAAGGCCGTGCGCGTGCTGTGGAACAGCCCGACGTCGCTCGGCGGCATCGGCGACATCTACAACGCGCTGCTCCCGTCGCTCACGCTCGGCTGCGGCAGCTACGGCGCGAACTCGGTGTCGAACAACGTGTCGGCGGTCAACCTCATCAACGTCAAGCGGATCGGGCGGCGCAACAACAACATGCAGTGGTTCAAGGTGCCCGCCAAGACGTACTTCGAGCCGAACTCGATCCAGTACCTCGCGCAGATGCGCGACGTGCACCGCGTCACGATCGTCACCGACAAGGTCATGAGCCGCATCGGCGTCGTCGACCGCGTGCTCGACGTCCTCGCCCGCCGCGAGGAGAAGGTCGCGATCCAGATCATCGACGCGGTCGAGCCGGAGCCGAGCGTCGGCACCGTGAACCGCGGCGCGGAGTCGATGCGCGACTTCGAGCCCGACACGATCATCGCGATCGGCGGCGGGTCGCCGATGGACGCCGCCAAGGTCATGTGGCTGCGGTACGAGCACCCGGAGATCGAGTTCTCCGACATGCGGGAGAAGTTCTTCGACGTGCGCAAGCGCGCCTACAAGTTCCCGGAGCTCGGGGGGAGGGCGAAGCTCGTGTGCATCCCGACGTCGTCGGGCACCGGCGCGGAGGTGACACCGTTCGCGGTCATCACCGACCCGGAGACGGGCTTCAAGTACCCGCTCGCGGACTACGCGCTCACGCCGACCGTCGCCATCGTCGACCCCGTGCTCACGGACACCATGCCGGCGAAGCTCGCGGCCGACTCGGGCTTCGACGCCCTCACGCACGCGACCGAGGCGTTCGTCTCCGTCTACGCGAACGACTTCACCGACGGGTTGTGCCTGCAGGCGATCAAGATGGTCTTCGAGCACATCGAGGACTCGGTCACGCAGGGCGCGGCGGCCCCGAAGGCCCGCGAGAAGATGCACAACGCGGCGACCATCGCGGGCATGGCGTTCGGCTCGGCGATGCTCGGCATCGTGCACGCCATGGCGCACACCGTGGGCTCGACCTTCCACCTCGTGCACGGGCGCACCAACGCGGTGCTCCTGCCGCACGTGATCCGCTACAACGGCCAGGTGCCCACGAAGCTCACGAGCTGGCCCAAGTACGAGCGCTACGTGGCCCCGGAGCGGTTCCAGGAGATCGCGAAGCACCTCGGGCTGCCGGCCTCCACCCCGGAGGAGGGCGTCGAGTCGTACGCGAAGGCGGTCGAGGAGCTGCGCGCCAAGGTGGGCATCGAGGCGACGTTCGCCGCGCAGGGGGTCGACGAGCGCGCGTTCATGAGCCGCCTGGACGACCTCGCGCTCCGGTCGTTCGAGGACCAGTGCGCCCCGGCGAACCCGCGGATGCCGGTCCTGGAGGACATGCGCGACATCCTCGTCGCGGCCTACCGCGGCAGCAGCCGCGAGGTCGTGCGGGCAGAGCGTCTCGCGGCCCACGAGGGCGCGAGCACCGAGGACGGGCAGGCGGCGACCCCGCCTGCCGGGAGCGTGGCGGCCGGCTGACCCTTCCCGGCCCCACGAAACCCGGAGCCCGACGGCGCGAGTCCCCTTCCGCCGTCGGGCTCCGTCGTGTGACGGGGGGCCCGCAGTGTGCTATCTATGAGTAGCACGCGTCGCGCGGGCGCCCCTCGCGGAGCGGGGGGAGGGGTCGTTCGGGAACGGGGTGATACTGATAAGTCTGTAGACCGAGGAGTAGCGCTGGGTGACGGTTGCACGCGTGCAAGGAGATCTGCAGCGCGCGCTGGGTGAGAACCTGCGGACCCTCCGGGTCGGCCGCGGGATGAGCCAGGAGGACTTCGCCGAGTTCCTCGGCGTCCACCGGACCTACATGGGCGGGGTCGAGCGCGGGGAGCGCAACCTGACCCTCCGCTCGGTCGAGAAGCTCGCCGAGCGGCTCGACGTCGACCCCGTCTCGCTCCTCCGTCCACCGCCTTCGTAACGGCGCGGTCCGGCGTGTCGGACGCCCCCGGCATCATGGTCCCGTCGCCGGGGAGGTGATCGGCATGACCGACGTGCTCGACAGCACGACAGGGGGATCAGCAGTGTGGGCTTCGCCGCTCGGGAGGCCGTCCTGGCAGGTGGACGACTGCCCGCCGTGGTGCGTGGCCGTCCACGAGGAGGGCGACCACCCGCACGACCGCAAGCACCTCGGCCCGGAGCTCACGGTGCCCGCCACGACCCTCGCGGCGCACGCGTCGCCGGACGGCGTGCACCGGGACGAGCGGTCGGCGTCGGAGCTCGTGGTGTCGCTCCACCGCAGGGACGGGTCGCACGACACGTGGGTCTACGTGGGAGACGGGTTCGAGCAGCGCGTCGAGGTGCTGCTCGGCGACATGTGGCGCATCGTCGAGGCGTTCGGGCACGCGGTCGAGGGCCTGCCCCCGGAGGCGTGAGCCGGGCTCAGGCCGTGCCGCCCGGCCGCACGAACCCGGCCTCGTACGCGAGGATCACGAGCTGCACCCGGTTCGTCAGCCCGACCTTGGTGAGCAGCGACCGCACGTGGCTCTTCACGGTCGCCTCGGTGAGGTGCAGCTCCGCCCCGATCTCGCGGTTCGACAGGCCGCGCGCGACCGCGAGGAGCACCTCGCGCTCGCGCGGGGTCGCCGCGTCGAGCCCGGTGACCGCGGACCCGGTCTCGACGGCGTCGGAGGCCGCGAGCGGCGCCTGCCGGGCGAGCTCGACGTAGGTCGAGATGATGCGGCCCGTGACCGCCGGGTCGAGCAGGGAGTCGCCGGCGTGGACGCGGTGCACGGCGTCGACGAGCGACTGGGGGTCCGCGTCCTTGAGGAGGAACCCGGCGGCGCCCGCGCGCAGCGCGCCGTAGACGTACTCGTCGTCGTCGAACGTCGTGAGGACGAGCGTCCGCACCGCCGCGAGCTCGGGGTCGGCCACGATGCGCGCGGTCGCCTCGATGCCGTCCAGCCGGGGCATGCGCACGTCCATGAGCAGGACGTCGGGGCGCAGGGCGCGCGCCATGGCGACCGCCGTCTCCCCGTCCCCGGCCTCGCCGACGACCGTGACGTCCGGCTCGTTGTCGAGGATCATGCGCAGGCCCAGCCGGATGGTCGCCTGGTCGTCCACGACGACGACGCGGACCGGCGTCGTGCCCGTGCCGGGGGCGCTCACGCCGCCGCCCGGGGGACTCGCGCCTCGACCGTCCAGCCGCCGCGCCCGTCCGGCCCGGCGGACAGCGCGCCCCCGGCCGCGAGCGCCCGCTCGCGCATGGAGGTCAGGCCGTGGCCCTGCCGCCCGTCGGTGCTCGGCAGCGGCGGTCCGGCGTCGTGGACGCGCAGGCGCAGGTCGCCCGCACGGTCGGTCAGGGTCACGGTCACGTCGTGGGCGAGGGAGTGCAGCAGCACGTTGGTCAGGGCCTCCTGGGCGATGCGGACGACGGCGAGGCCGGACTCGGCGCTCGTCGCGGGCCACGGGTCGGGGAGCGTGAGGTCGACGGCGCGCCCGGCGTCGCGCAGGCGGCGGGCGGCCGCGCGCAGCTCGTCCGCGGCCCGGTCGCCGTCGGGCGTCGGGGCGAGGGCCGCGGTGCCGCCGTCGGCCTCGGTGCCGCGGCGCAGCACCTGCACGACGGACCGCATCGCGGTGAGCGCCTGCTTGCCCTCGTCGGCGATCCACCGCACGGCCTCGGCCGGCGCGTCCGGACGGTTCGCGGCGACGCGGTCCGCCGCCTGGGCGCGCACGACGATCGCCGACATGTGGTGCGCGACGACGTCGTGCAGCTCGCGCGCGATCCGCGTGCGCTCGGCGAGCACGGCGCGCTCCGCGAGCTCGGCCTGGAGCGCCTGGAGCTCCGCGTTGCGCTCGCGCAGGCTCTCGGACGTGAGGGCGAGGCGGCGGAAGAAGTACCCCGCGGCTACCGCGACCAGCACGAGGGCGAGCGCGAGGACGACGTCGGAGGGGGAGTTCGCGACCCAGAGCTCCTCGACGAAGAAGGGCCGGGGCGGCAGGACGAGGCCCGGGCGCCCCGCGAGCTGCAGCGCGAACGCCGCGAGGCCGGCGCCGACCGTCGCCAGGACCGGCGGCACCGCCCCGGACCGCGTCGCCGCGAAGGCCGCGATCATGAGCGGCACGAGCTCGAACGGGGTCTGCATGATCCAGGGGATCGCGAGCGGGTACAGCGTGACGGTGCCCCAGAACAGCGGGCCGGGCGCGACGCGCCGCAGCGCGAGCGCGAGCACGATCCCCAGCCCGGCGACCCGGTACGAGTCGGGGAAGCGCGGGTACCAGTAGTCGCCGCGCTCCATGACCATGACCACGGTGAACCACACGGCGCCCGCGACGAGCGCGGTCGCGAGGTCCTGCGCCCACACGGGCAGGCGGGTCGTCGGGGGCACGCGTCCACGGTAGCCGGGGCGGGTCGTGCGCGGCACCGCCCCGGGAGGGAACCCGGCCCGTGCCGCCTCCGCCCCAGGGCGGAACGACGTCGGGCCGGGGGCGGACGCTCCCCGACCGGCTGCACCGCACGGCGGGGCCGAGGAGTCGCCGTCGGGTCGATGTGGCGCGAGGTCGCCGCGGGCGAGCCTCGTCCCATGACCACGACCCCCCTGCGCCCCACCCCGCCCGCCCGCCACGTCCCGGGCTCTCGCGGCCCGCGGCGCGTCGCCCGCACCGTGCTCGGCGTCCTCGCCGTCGGCGCGCTCGGCGCGGCGGGCGCGCTCACGTACCTCACCGTGACGACGCACGACGGCGACGCCGTCGCCGACCCGTCGCCCACCCTGCGCCCCCAGACCGCGACCGGGCTGGACCCCGAGCTCGAGCGGCGCTTCGACGAGGCGCGGGCCGCCGCCGACGCCGAGGGGGTCGAGCTGACGCTCACCTCGGGGTGGCGCACCGCGGCGGAGCAGGAGCAGCTCGTCGAGGCGGCGCTCGAGCGCTACGGGTCGCCCGAGGAGGCCCACCGGTGGGTGCTCCCGCCCGAGACCTCCGAGCACGTCGCGGGCCTCGCGATCGACGTCGGGCCGACGGACGGCGCGCTGTGGCTCGGCGAGCACGGCCCCCGGTTCGGCCTGTGCCGCACGTACGCGAACGAGATGTGGCACTTCGAGGCCGCGACGGAGCCGGGCGGGACGTGCCCGCCGATGCACGAGGACGCCTCGCACGGCTGGGGGTGAGGGCCCGCCGGGGTGCGGTCCGGGGGGCGGCGGATGTGGGCGGTCCGCGCGATGATGTGCGGGTGAGCGAGAGCACCCCCGCGACGTCAGCGCCGACCCCCCCGACCCCGACGGACGAGGACGTGCCCGCGGCGTCGTCCGCCGCCGAGCTCGACGAAGCCGCGGCGCAGCGGCGCTGGGCCGAGCTCGTCGCGCAGGTCGAGGCCGACCAGCGGGCCTACTACGAGGAGGACCAGCCGGTCTCGTCCGACGCGGAGTACGACGCGCGGATGCACGAGCTGCAGGCGCTCGAGGCCGCGCACCCCGCCCTCCAGACGCCCGAGTCACCGACGCAGCGCGTGGGCGGGCGGGCCGCGGCCGGCTTCGCGACCGTCCAGCACCTCGAGCCCATGCTCTCCCTCGACAACGCCTTCAGCGCCGAGGACCTCGCCGCGTGGGCGGCACGCGTGCACCGCGACCTGGGCGTGGCCGCGGACGCCGAGGTGGACTACCTGTGCGAGGTCAAGATCGACGGCCTCGCGATCGCGCTGCTCTACGAGAAGGGCCGTCTGGTGCGGGCCGCCACGCGCGGCGACGGGCGCACGGGCGAGGACGTGTCCGCCAACGTGCGGACGATCCCGAGCATCCCGCAGCGCCTCGCCGGCGACCCCGCGACGCACCCCGACGTCATCGAGATCCGCGGCGAGGTGTTCATGGGCGTCGCGGACTTCGCCGCGCTCAACGAGAAGCTGGTCGCCGCGGGCCAGGCGCCGTACGCGAACCCGCGCAACACCGCGGCCGGGTCGCTGCGCCAGAAGGACCCGGCCGTCACCGCGAGCCGCAACCTGCGCATGTACGCGCACGGCGTCGGCGCGCTCCAGTGGGAGGCCGGCGAGCACGCCGAGCTCGCGCGGCAGTCCGACGCCTACGCCCTGTTCGAGCAGTGGGGCGTGCCGGTGTCGCCGCACAACCGGGTCGTGCACGGGCTCGACGAGGTCATGGACCGCATCGCCTACTTCGGCGAGCACCGGCACGACATCGAGCACGAGCTCGACGGGATCGTCGTCAAGGTCGACGAGCTCGCGCTCCAGCGGCGGCTCGGCGCCACGAGCCGCGCGCCCCGGTGGGCCATCGCCTACAAGTACCCGCCCGAGGAGGTCAACACGCGCCTCCTCGCGATCCAGGTCGGCGTCGGGCGCACGGGCCGCGCGACCCCGTACGCCGTCATGGAGCCGGTCAAGGTCGCGGGCAGCACGGTGCGCCAGGCGACACTGCACAACCAGGACGTCGTCCGCGCGAAGGGCGTGCGCATCGGCGACATGGTGGTGCTGCGCAAGGCGGGCGACGTCATCCCCGAGATCCTGGGCCCGGTCGCGGCGCTCGCGGACGACGGCTACCCGCGCGAGGACTTCGTCATGCCCGCGGACTGCCCGGAGTGCGGCACGCCGCTGCGCCCCATGAAGGAGGGCGACGTCGACCTGCGCTGCCCCAACGCCGAGTCGTGCCCCGCCCAGGTGCGCGGCCGCGTCGAGCACATCGGTTCGCGCGGAGGGCTCGACGTCGAGGTGCTCGGCGAGGTGACGGCGGCCGCGCTCACGCAGCCGCTCGAGCCGGCCGAGCCGCCGCTGCGCACGGAGGCCGGGCTGTTCGAGCTGAGCGTCGAGCAGCTCGTCCCGATCCGGGTCGTCGTGCGCGACTCCGAGACCGGGCTGCCGCGCGAGTACGACGGCACGGGCGAGCCGGCCGAGATCACGATGCCCGACGGCTCGACCGCGACCGTGAAGTCCGTGTGGCCGTTCCGGAAGAAGCGCAAGCTGTCGAAGGCCGCGGAGCGCGAGGCGATCGAGGCGGGGGAGCCGCTCTTCGAGGCGTCGACCAACGCGACGAAGCTCGTGGAGGAGCTCGAGCTCGCGAAGACGAAGGACCTCTGGCGCATCCTCGTCAGCCTGAACATCCGGCACGTGGGCCCGGTCGCGGCGCGTGCCCTCGCGGACTGGTTCGGCTCGCTCGACGCGATCCGGGCCGCGACGCGCGACGAGCTCGCCGCGGTCGAGGGCGTCGGGCCCGTGATCGCCGACCAGGTCGTCGAGTGGTTCACCGTCGGCTGGCACGTCGAGATCGTCGATCGCTGGCGGGCGGCCGGGGTGCGCTTCGAGATCCCCGACCACCCCGGCCCCGGCGCGCGCCAGGAGCCGACCGGTCCGCTCGCCGGGCTGACGGTCGTCGTGACGGGATCGCTCGAGGGGTTCAGCCGCGACGGCGCCAAGGAGGCCGTCATCGCGGCGGGCGGCAAGGCGTCCGGGTCGGTCTCGAAGAAGACGGACTACGTCGTCGTCGGGGCGAGCGCCGGCTCCAAGGAGACGAAGGCGCGCGACCTCGGGCTGCCGATCCTCGACGAGGAGGGCTTCGTCGCGCTCCTCGCCGGAGGGCCCGACGCCGTGGCCGACCGTCTCGGTGCGGGCTCGGCGTCGGACGACGCGGGCGACGCCCCGGCCGGGGAGGGCGGGGGAGAGCCCGGCGCGGACGGCTGAGCCGCGCGTCGGGCCGGGCGCCTACGATGCTCCGGTGCTCGACGCCACCACCGCCCCGTCCCGTACCGTCCCGACCCTGAGCGGCGCCCACCTCGTGGGCTCCGTCAACCTGCCGACCGCGCGCGAGACCTTCCGCGCGGTGGGGGAGCACCTCGGGGACCACGTGCGCCGCGTCCCCGACGGGGAGGTCGGCGAGCGGTTCCACTGGATCCTCTTCCAGGGCGAGCGGTTCTCCGCCGTCGACGGCCTCGCGCGCGTCCCGGTGGACCCGGTCGTCGTCGCGGGGTTCGACGTGCGCCCGCACGTCCTCGACGGCTCCGTCGACGCGGCGGACCTGCGGTTCGGCCCGCTCGGCTACGCCGACGCGGCCCTCGCCTCGTACGCCGACTTCGTCGCGCTGCGCGAGGAGGGCGCCCTCCCGGCCGGGGCCCGCTTCCAGGTGTGCCTGCCCTCGCCGCTCGCGCCGGTGACGGCGTTCGTCGCGCCCCAGGACCGCGCGGCGGTGCACCCGGCGTACGAGGCCGCACTCGTCCGCGAGCTCGCGGCGATCACCGCCGCGATCCCCGCGGAGGACCTCGCGGTCCAGGTCGACCTCGCGACCGAGTTCGCGTTCGTCGAGGGCGCGAACCTCGGCGGCGGGGCCGCGCGCGCGTGGTTCGACGCCGAGGCGGGGGGAGACGAGGACGTCGTCGCGGGGTGCGCGCGCCGGGCCGCGGCGTTCGCGCGGCACGTGCCCGCCGGGGCCGAGCTGGGGTTCCACCTCTGCTACGGCGACGTCGCGGAGAAGCACTTCGTCGAGCCGACGGACACCGCGAACCTCGTCCGCGTCGCGAACGCCCTCGTGGAGCACCTCGACCGGCCGGTCCAGTGGGTCCACCTGCCCGTCCCGATCGCGCGCGACGACGTCGCGTACGCCGCGCCGCTGGCGGACCTGCGCCTGGACCCGGCGACGGAGCTCTACCTCGGGCTCCTGCACCACGAGGACGGTGTCGAGGGCGCCCGCCGTCGGCTCGCCGCTGCGGCGTCGGTGCTCGGCGACCGTCCGGTCGGCGTCGCGACGGAGTGCGGCTTCGGCCGCGGCCCGAGCGAGCGCACCACCGGCCTGCTCGACCTGCACGCCGCGGTGCTCGCTGCCTGAGGCACGCCTCTACGTCGTCGGCGTGGCGACCAACGGCCACCAGTGGCGCTCGACGAGGTCGCCCGGTGCTTCTCGCGGTACCCAGGTGCCCGGGACCCGGACGGCTGAGATCGCGGCGCGGAACACGGCGAAGTACGCGAACGGGGTCGGCCACGGGTAGTCCGCCGCCGTCGTGGACACCGTGTTGCGCACGTACCCGACGAGCGTGAGGTCGGCGTGCCCGGCGAGGACCGCGGCGGCCAACCTCTCGGCGGCCTGCTGACCCGACTCCTCGGCTGCCACTCGCACCGTAGGCAGATCCGGTTTCCCGGAGCCGTCACGGGGGACGCAGAAGACGGCGCCGTCGCGCTCGACGAGGAGCCGAGCGAGGCCGGTCGGTTCAGGGCACCTTCCTCCACCCGGAGTCCGGACGACGTCGGCGCGACCGCCCGGCGGCAGCCACGGCGCGTCGGCGACGCTCCGGACGACGTGGTGGCCGGGAGTCACACCGGGGCCGGGGTGCCAGGCCGCCGGGCGACGACCTCGCGCAGCCGCGCGACGCCGTCGGGCGGGACGGGGAGCGACGGCCCGCGCGGGGGAGCGGTCGGCACGCCGAGCAGGGTGGCGAGGGCGTGGAACCCGCTCACCGGGCGCAGGTCGACGAGCACGGCGGTCAGGTCATGGAGCCAGCGGGCGACCCGCGCGTCGGGCACCGTGCCCGCGGTGCGGGCGCGGCGGAGCGCGACGTACTCCGCGGGGACGAGCGCGGCGAGCCCGGTGTGCCAGGCGTCGGCCGGCTCGGCGCCGCGCACGAGGGGGACGTCGCCGCTCAGCCCGACGCTCACGCCGAGGCCGTCGGTCGCGGCCCGCAGCTCGGCGACCCGCCCCCCGGGTCGCGCGGGCGTGGACGCCGCGTCCTTGACCGCGGCGACGGTCGTCGTGCGGGCGAGGTGCGCGAGGGTGCCCGGCGTGAGGTCGTACGCGGTCTGGACGCTGCGGTTGTAGAAGCACACCGGCAGGTCGACGGCCGCCGCGACCGCCTCGAACAGCGCCACGACCTCCGCCTCGTCGAGCGGGAGGTAGGAGAACGGCGCGAGGACGAGCCCGTCGGCGCCCGTGTCGCGCGCGGCACGGGCCCGTGCGAGGACCTCGCGCGTCGACGCGCCGCTGACGGCGACGTGGACGGGCACGGCCGTGGCGCCCGTCGACCCCGCCGCCACGGCCGCCCGCACGACGGCGTCGCGCTCGTCCGGGTCGAACGTGACCCCGGCGCCCGACGACGCGAGCACCACGACGCCGTCGACCCCGGCCCCGACGGCGTCCCGGACCAGCCGGCCGAGAGCCTCGAGGTCAGGGGCGTCGTCGTCGGTGAGGGGGGTGATCGGGTAGGCGAGCAGGCCGCGGAAGGCGGTCATGCGCGCGGGCTCAGCGGCTCGCCCAGAGGATGCCGCGCTCGACGATCGTGCGGATCGGAGGTACCTCGAGGTCGGCGAGCTGGTGCCCCGCCGCACACACGAAGATGCGTCCGGCGCCCCAGCGTCGCGTCCACACGGCGGGGGAGACGACGGGCTCGTGCCACGGGTCGCCGTCGCGCGGGAGGATCGTCGTGGTCGCGAGGACGTCGTTGTACGAGTCGGCGAGCACCCAGTACTGCTCCGAGTGCAGCGCGATCGAGTCGATCCCCGCGACGATCGGGTGGTCCCCGCGCTCGGGCACGATCTCGATCGTGTGGTCCACGAGGTCGTGCGCGTGGGCGGCGAACTGCCCGCCCACCATCTGCAGGTAGTCGGTGGCGAGCCGGAACGAGTCGACGATGCCGCCGTGCCAGCCCGCGAACCCGGTGCCGTTCGCGATGGCCGTGCGCAGGCCGCGCATCTCGTCCGGGAGGATCTCGCCCATCGTCCAGCACTGCACGACGAGGTCGAGGCTCGTCATGAACTCCTCGTCGGCGTACGCCTCGAGCGATCCCTCGAGCGTCACGTCGTAGCCGGACGCCTCGAGGAACGGGATGAACAGCTCGGCGGCCTCCTCGGGTGCGTGCCCGGGCCACCCGCCCCGGACCACGAGCGCTCGACGGTTCCGCTCGGTCATGACTCCTCCTCGTGCTTCGTCACACTCGTCGCGCCCGCGCGCGCGGGCAGCGGCCCCCGTCGACCGCGCTCAGGCGATGAGCGCGTCGATCGCTGCGGGCGAGAGTACGTGATCGACGGCCATGGCGCTCGCACCGAGCACGCCGGCCTGACCTCGTGCCTGCGAGGTGACGATGCGCAGGTGCTGCGTCGCGAGGGGCAGCGAGCGCTGGTAGACGATCTCGCGGATGCCCGCGATGAGGTGCTCGCCCGCCTCGGCGACGATGCCGCCGATGACGATGAGCGAGGGGTTGAGCAGGCTGACGCACGCCGCGAGCACGGACCCGATGTCGCGGCCGGCCTGGCGCACGGCCTGGCTCGCGGCGAGGTCGCCGCCGCGCACGAGCGCGACGACGTCGGAGCTGGTGGTCGCGTCGAGGCCCGCGGCGGCGAGGGCCGCGGCGACGGCCTGGCCGCTCGCGACGGCCTCGAGGCAGCCCACGTTCCCGCAGCGGCACGGGACGTCGGCGGCGCTCGGGACGGCGACGTGCCCGATGTCGCCCGCGGCGCCCTGCGCGCCGCGCCGGAGCTCGCCGTCGGCGATGATGCCCGAGCCGATGCCCGTCGCGACCTTGACGAAGAGCATGTCGGTGACCGCGGGCCACGCGGTGCGGTGCTCGCCCAGCGCCATGATGTTCACGTCGTTGTCGACGAGCACGGAGGCGTCGAACCGCTTCTGCAGGATCCCGGGGACGTCGACGTCGTCCCACGCGGGCATGATCGGCGGGTTGATGGGCCGCCCGGAGGAGTGCTCGACGGGGCCGGGGAGGCCGACGCCGACGCTGACCAGGTCGTCGATGCTGCGCCCCGTGGTCGCGACGAGCTTCTCGCCGGTGTCCGCGACCCACGACAGGACGACGTCGGGACCGTCCGCGATCGCGAGGGCCGCGTCGGTCTCGGCGAGCACGTTGGACGCGAGGTCCGTGACGGCGAGGCGGGCGTGGGTCGCGCCGAGGTCCACGGCGAGCACGATGCGCGCCTCAGGGCTGAAGGCGAAGGTCACGGGCGGGCGCCCGCCGGTCGAGCTGGCCTCGCCCGCGGGGGCGATGAGGCCGGCCGTCATGAGGAGGTCGATCCGGGCGGCGATGGTCGACCGCGCCTGCCCCGTGATCGCTGCGAGGTCCGCACGGGTGCGCGGCTGACCGTCCCGGAGCAGCTGGAACATGTCGCCGGCACCGGTCGGGCGCGGCGCGAACTTCAGCAGTTCCTCCATGGGCACAGTGAATCACGGAGCCTCTCGTCGGTCGTCCGTACCAGGCGGACGAGTCATCGGCTTTTGCTTGACGATCGCCAAAAGGTACCCTACTGTCCCCTCCCAAGGCGACATGGACGTCGTCGAAAGGTGTGGAGGTCCGACGGCGGGCCTCCGGTCCGGGCGACGACCGCCCCACGAGCTCCCCCTGGTCCCCGATCGCACGTCGCATCGTCGGCATCCCTGCTCGTACAGGGCTTGCCGGACACTATCGCCTCCGCAGCACCCCGGGGCACCCCGGGAGCGGCGGGAGCGTTCCCATCCGGCGATCAGGGCGCGCACACTTTTGTCGGTCACGGAGTGGTAACAGTGGCAAAAGACGACAACCTTATGATTGACGCTCGTCAAAAGGTTCGCTAGGTTCACCGCATGGTCACCGCAGACCCTCCCCAGCCGCTCCTGCAGATGCAGGGCATCGTCAAGGTCTTCCCCGGGGCTCGTGCGCTCGACGGCGTCGATCTCGAGATCCTCCCGGGCGAGGTCCACTGTCTCCTCGGCCAGAACGGGGCCGGCAAGTCCACGCTCATCAAGGTGCTCGCCGGTGCCCACCAGCCCACCGAGGGCAGGATCCTCCTCGACGGCGAGCCCATCACCATCTCCGACCCCGTGGCAGCGCTGAAGCACGGCGTCGCGACGATGTACCAGGAGCTCGACGTCGTCGACGGCCTGACCGTCGCGGAGAACGTCTACCTCGGGCACGAGCTCGCGACCATGGGGTTCTCCCAGCGCCGCGAGGCGGTGCGCAAGACGCGCGAGCTGCTCCAGCGGCTCGGGCACTCGGAGGTCTCGCCGACCACGGAGGTCGGACGGCTGTCGGCCGCCGGCAAGCAGATCGTCTCCATGGCCCGGGCGCTGTCCCACGACGCGCGCGTCATCATCATGGACGAGCCCTCGGCGGTGCTCGACTCCGAGGAGGTGGGCAACCTCTTCCGTGTCGTCAAGGAGCTGACCAAGGCGGGGGTCGCCGTCGTCTACATCTCCCACCGTCTCGAGGAGATCCGCGAGATCGGCGACCGCATCACCGTCCTCAAGGACGGCCGGACCGTCGCGCAGAACCTCCCGGTGTCCGAGACCCCGACGGCGAAGCTCATCACGCTCATGACCGGGCGCTCGGTCGAGTACGTCTTCCCGGACTCCGACGGCCCGGTGGACGCCGCTCCCGTGGTGCTCGACGTCGCGGGGCTGAGCCTGCGCGGCGTGTTCGCGGACGTGTCGTTCCAGGTGCGCGCCGGGGAGATCGTCGGTCTCGCCGGGCTCGTGGGCGCGGGCCGCTCGGAGATCATCGAGACGGTCTACGGGGCGCGCAAGGCGACCGCGGGCACCGTGACCGTCGACTCCACGCGGCTGCGGTCCGGGTCCGTGGCCTCCGCCGTCGGTGCCGGGATCGGGCTCGCGCCCGAGGAGCGCAAGAGCCAGGGCCTGCTCCTCGACGAACCCGTCTACCGCAACGTCACGCTCTCGACGTTCGCGCGCTTCGCGCGCTTCGGTCTCCTCGACGAGAGCGCCGAGCGCAAGGCAGCCAAGGAGCAGGCCGACTCGCTCGAGCTGCGCCCCACCGGCGTCGACCGGGCCATCCGCACGCTGTCGGGCGGCAACCAGCAGAAGGCGATGCTCGCCCGCTGGCTCGTCCACGGCTGCCGCGTGCTGCTCCTCGACGAGCCCACGCGCGGCGTCGACGTCGGCGCGCGCGCCGAGATCTACGCCCTCATCCGCAGGCTCGCCGACGAGGGTGCCGCCGTCGTCGTCGTGTCCAGCGAGATCCCCGAAGTCCTCGGCCTCGCCGACCGCGTCCTCGTCGTCTCCGAGGGTCGCGTCGTCCACGAGGGGCCCTCGAGCTCCATCGACGAGCACCAGGTGCTCGACATGGTCATGGAAGGAAGTGTCGCGTGAGCGAGCAGCAGGTGTCGGCGTCGATGCCGACGAAGAAGCCGGAGGCCGACGAGTCGGCCCGGGTCGAGAAGGCCGCGGGCGAACGCCGCAAGAGCGGGTTCATGTCCGGCGCCGCGGGGCGGAACATCGGCCTCGTCGTCGCGCTGCTCCTCCTGTGCGTCGTGGGCTTCGCGACGGGCGGCGAGCGGTTCCTGAGCGTCAGCAACCTCATGACCATCCTCAGCCTCGGGTCGGTCGTGGGCGTCGTGGCCATCGGGATGACCTTCGTCATCACGACGGGCGGCATCGACCTCTCCGTCGGCTCGGTGCTCGGCCTGGCGTCCGTCTGGGCGACGACGCTCGCGACGCAGTCGTACGGCTGGGTCGTCATGGTGATCTGCGCGCTCGCGGTGGGCATCGGCGCCGGCCTCCTCAACGGCCTGATCGTCGCCTACGGGAAGGTCGTGGCGTTCATCGCGACGCTCGCGATGCTCGTCGCCGCCCGCGGTCTCGCCGAGCTCATCGCGCAGAAGCGCACGCAGATCGTCCAGGTCGACGCGTTCAACGACGTCTTCCGCGGCAACCTCCTCGGGGTGCCGAAGATCGTGTGGATCTTCGCGGTCGTCGCCGTGCTCGGCTGGTTCCTCTTCAACCGCACGACGTTCGGCCGCCGGACGGTCGCCGTCGGCGGCAACGCCGAGGCCGCTCGGCTCGCAGGCATCAAGGTCAAGCGCCACCTGCTGTACGTGTACGCGCTGTCCGGCCTGACCGCGGGCATCGCCGGCGTCATGATCCTCGCCCGCACGAGCGCCGGCTCCTCGACCAACGGCCTGCTCATGGAGCTCGACACCATCGCGGCGGTCGTCGTCGGCGGCACGCTCCTCGCGGGCGGCCGGGGCACGATCGTCGGCACCGTCCTCGGTGTCCTGATCTTCACGACGCTCACGAACGTCTTCATCATCAACAACATCGACAGCTCGGTGCAGCAGATCGCCAAGGGCGCGATCATCGTCGGCGCGGTCCTGCTCCAGCAGCGCCTCTCCCGGCGCACCACCTAGCGACCCCGAGCCCCGCGGCGCCCCCGCACCACGCCGCAGCCGGACGAGCCCCGCACCACCCACACCCCGCCAGTTCCCCTGAGGTTCCACCCGCAGGACAGCATCGAAGGAGATCCCATGTCCGCACGCACCACCCTCCGCCGCCGCATCACGCTCGCGACGGTCTCGGCCGCCTCGATCGCGCTGATCGCGACGGCGTGCACCTCCAACACGCCGCAGGACGAGGGCACGGCCGAGGGCGACGGCGGGGGCAGCGCCAACCAGGCCGTCTCCGACAACGACGCCCCGGGCGACCCGATCGTCATCGGCTTCTCGGCCCCCGCCGCCGACCACGGCTGGATGGGCGCCATCACGACCGCCGCCGAGGCGGAGGCCGCGGAGTACGAGGACGTCGAGCTCCGTGTCGCCGACGGCACGAACGACGTGAACGTCCAGATCAGCCAGATCGAGGGCTTCATCAACGACGGCGTCGACGCGATCGTGCTGCTGCCGTTCGACGGCGCCGCGCTCACCGAGGTCGCGACCAAGGCGATGGACGCCGGGATCCCCGTCATCAACGTCGACCGTGAGTTCTCCAGCCCGTTCGCCGCCCGGACGACGGTGCTCGGCGACAACTACGGCATGGGCGTGAGCGCCGGCCAGTACATCTGCGAGCAGCTGGGCGACAACCCGGACGCCGTGGTCGCCGAGATCGCCGGCATCGACTCGCTGCCGCTCACGCAGGACCGCAGCCAGGGCTTCGAGGACGCGCTGTCCGACTGCGGCCTCGACGTCGACAACCGCGTCGCCGCGGACTTCACGGTCCAGGGTGGCGAGGCCGCGACGGCCAACCTCCTCCAGGCCGCGCCGCAGATCGACGCCATCTGGAACCACGACGACGACCAGGGCGTCGGCGTGCTCTCCGCGATCGAGAACGCGGGCCGCGACGAGTTCTTCATGGTCGGCGGCGCCGGCTCGAAGCAGGTCATGGAGCACATCCAGGCCGGTGACTCCGTCCTCCAGGCGACGGTCGTCTACCCGTCGACGCAGGCCGCGGACGGCATCAAGCTCGCCCGCCTCGTGGCGCACGAGAAGAACCTCAGCGACCTCGCGTCGTCCGACGTGCCGCGCACGGTCCAGCTCTTCGCGCCCGTCGTGACGAAGGACAACGTCGACCAGTACCTGCCCACCGCGTTCCAGTCCTGACGGACCCGCTGGCACCCGTCAGCACGCAGCAGGAAGCACGCGGACCACGCCCACGGTCCGCCCGGGTACCGCCCGGCCGGACCGTGGGCGTGCGCCGTGAGAAGCACGGAAGGAACGTCATGGCAGGAAACGACGGCGCGCAGCTCGGCGTCGGCATGGTCGGGTACTCGTTCATGGGGGCAGCGCACTCGCAGGCCTGGCGGACCGCCCCCCGGTTCTTCGACCTCCCCCTCGACCCGCGGATGCGGGTCCTCGGCGGCCGCAACCCGGAGGCGGTCGCCGCCGCCGCGCAGCGGCTCGGCTGGGAGTCCACGGAGACGAGCTGGCAGGCGCTCGTCGGCCGGGACGACGTCGACCTCGTCGACGTGTGCACGCCCGGCGACACCCACGCCGAGATCGCGATCGCCGCGCTCGAGGCCGGCAAGCACGTGCTCTGCGAGAAGCCGCTCGCGAACACGGTCGCCGAGGCCGAGAAGATGGTCGCGGCCGCCGAGGCCGCCGCGCGGCGCGGGCAGGTCGCGATGGTGGGCTTCACCTACCGCCGCGTGCCGGCGATCCAGCTCGCGCGCCAGCTCGTGGCCGACGGCCGCATCGGCACGGTGCGGCACGTGCGCGCGCAGTACCTCCAGGACTGGATCGCGGACGAGGACGCGCCCCTGTCGTGGCGTCTGGACAAGACCAAGGCCGGCAGCGGCGCGCTCGGCGACATCGGCGCGCACGTGATCGACCTCGCCCAGTTCATCACCGGTGAGCGGATCACGAGCGTCTCCGGCCTGCTCGAGACGTTCGTCAAGGAGCGTCCCGTCGCGACGGAGTTCGCCGGTCTCTCGGGGCAGGGCGGCACCGAGCGCGGCCCCGTCACCGTGGACGACGCCGCGATCTTCCTCGCCCGGATGTCCGGCGGCGCGATCGGCACGTTCGAGGCGACCCGGTTCGCCTACGGCCGCAAGAACGCGATCCGGCTGGAGATCAACGGGTCGAAGGGCTCGGTCGCGTTCGACTTCGAGGACATGAACGTCCTGCACTACTTCGACGCCGCCGACGACCCGGCCGTCGCGGGCTTCCGCCGCATCGTCGTGACGGAGCCGCAGCACGCGTACGTCGGGCACTGGTGGCCCGCGGGCCACGGCCTCGGCTACGAGCACGCCTTCACCCACCAGGTCGTCGACCTGGTCGAGGGTATCGCCGCGGGGACGCACCCGGCGCCGACCTTCGCGGACGGTCTGGTGGTCCAGCGCGTGCTCGACGCGGTCGAGCGCAGCGCGGCGTCGGGCGGCTGGGTCGAGCCCTAGGTCTCGACCCGCCGCACGGACGGCAGACCGGTCGTCGGCCGCGCGCAGGTGCACGGCCGACGACCGGGACGACGAGAGGAGGTACGACCGCCGCGCTGGCGGCGAGGAAGGTGCCCGGCGGAGCACCGAGACAGTCCGCCGACGAGCCCGGGACGGACGGCAGGCCGATGGCGCCGACCCGGCGGAGCGCAGCACAGTTCCCCATCTCGACGAGGAGACCTTGTGAGAAACGTGCTTGGAGGATCGCTCGCCATGAGGCGCACGGTCGCGGCAGCAGCCGCGGCGGCGATCGCTCTCCCCCTGACCATCGCGACGGCGGTGTCGGCCACGGCGGCCCCCGCCGCCGGGAGCGTCGCCCCGGCGGCTCCGGTCGCAGCCGCCGCCGACACCGCACCGTTCGACGTGCTCGTCTTCAGCAAGACCGCCGGGTTCCGGCACGGGTCGATCCCCGCGGGCATCGCGGCGATCCAGCAGCTCGGCGCGGAGAACGACTTCGACGTGACCACGACCGAGGACGCGGGAGCGTTCACGGACGAGAACCTGGCGCAGTACGACGCCGTCGTGTGGCTGTCCACGACGGGTGACGTCCTCAACGACGACCAGCAGGCCGCGTTCGAGCGCTACATCCAGAACGGCGGCGGGTACGCGGGCATCCACGCGGCGTCCGACACCGAGTACGACTGGCCGTGGTACGGCGAGCTGGTCGGCGCGTACTTCAGCAGCCACCCGCAGAACCAGGACGCGACCGTCAAGGTCGAGGACCACGCCCACGAGTCGACGGCGCACCTGCCGTCGCGCTGGGACCGCTACGACGAGTGGTACAACTACCGCACCAACCCGCGCGACACCGTGCACGTGCTCGCGAGCCTGGACGAGACGTCCTACACGGCGGGCTCGGGCGCGATGGGCGCCGACCACCCGATCGCCTGGTGCCAGGCGTACGACGGCGGCCGCTCGTGGTACACCGGTGGCGGCCACACGAACGAGTCCTACGCGGAGCCGGAGTTCCTCCAGCACCTGCTCGGCGGCATCCAGACCGCCGCGGGCGTCGTGCCGTCGGACTGCGCCGCGTCGCAGTCGGACAGCTACGAGGTCGTCTCGCTCGACGAGGAGACGTCCAACCCGATGATGCTCGACGTCGCCCCCGACGGGACGGTCTTCTACGTCGAGCGCGACGGGCGCGTCCGCCTCATCGACCCGGAGAGCAACCAGACCACGACGGCGATGACCCTCGCGGTCACGCAGGCCAACGAGGACGGGCTCACGGGCGTCGTCCTGGACCCGGACTTCGGGGAGAACGGCTGGGTCTACCTCTTCTGGTCGCCGCAGGACGTCGGGACGGACGGGCCGCACAACCGCGTCTCGCGCTTCACGTACGACGAGGCGACCCGGACGATCTCGGCCGCGAGCGAGGAGAAGGTCCTCGTCATCCCGACGCAGCGCGAGACGTGCTGCCACGCTGGCGGTGACATGGTCTTCGACGGCGACGACAACCTCGTGATCGTCACGGGCGACAACACGAACCCGTTCGAGTCGGCCGGCTACGCGCCGCTCGACGAGCGCGCGGGCCGCACGTCGTACGACGCGCAGCGCACGTCGGCGAACACCAACGACCTCCGCGGCAAGGTGCTGCGCATCCACCCGGAGGACGACGGCACGTACACGATCCCCGAGGGGAACATGTTCGCCCCGGGGACGGACAAGACGAAGCCCGAGATCTTCGCGATGGGCTTCCGCAACCCCTTCCGCATCGGCGTGGACCAGAAGACGGGCAACGTGCTCGTCGGCGACTACGGCCCCGACGCGCAGAACGCCAACCCGAGCCGCGGCCCGGGGAACACGGTCGAGTGGAACATCGTCGCGGAGCCGGGCTTCTACGGGTGGCCGTACTGCACCGGTGACAACGCGGCGTACATCGACTACAACTTCGCGACCGGCCAGTCGGGCCAGGCGTTCGACTGCGCCAACGGGCCCGTGAACGACTCGCCGAACAACACCGGCCTGACCCAGCTCCCGCCGGCCGTCGCGGCCGACGTCTGGTACAACTACGCCGGCAACCCGCTCTTCCCGGAGATCGGCGGCGGCGGTGCGCCCATGGGCGGCCCCGTCTACGACTACGACCCGGAGCTCGACTCGGACGTCAAGTGGCCCGAGTACTGGGACGGCAAGGCGATCTTCGGCGAGTGGAACCAGGGCAAGATGTACTCGTTCCAGCTCGACGGGGAGAACCGCGACGAGCTCGTCGACATCAACCGGATCCTGCCGAAGCACTTCGACCCCGCGGCGGGCTTCTACCGCGCGATGGACTTCGACTTCGGTCCGGACGGCTCGCTCTACGTCATCGACTGGGGCCAGGGCTTCGGCGGCAACAACACGACGTCGGGCATCTACAAGGTCAACTACGTGCAGGGTGACCCGACGCCGATCGCCCGCGCCAGCGCGGACGTGACCAGCGGCGCCGCGCCCCTCACGGTGCAGTTCTCCTCGGAGGGCACCCGCCACCCGGCGGGCGACCCGATCTCGCTGCAGTGGACGTTCGGCGACGGGTCCGACCCGTCGACCGAGGCGAACCCGGTGCACACCTACACCGAGAACGGCAGCTACACCGCGCAGCTCGTGGCGACCGACGCGAACGGCCAGACGGGCTTCGCGAACGTCAGCATCGTCGTCGGGAACCAGGCGCCGAGCGTGACGATCACGTTCCCGGACAACGGTGGCGTGTTCGAGTGGGGCGACCAGGTGCGCTACGTCGTCGAGGTCGAGGACCCCGACGGCGAGGTGGACTGCTCCAACCTCCAGATGATGACCGCGCTCGGGCACGACGCCCACGCGCACCCGATGGAGGAGCTGACCGGCTGCGAGGGCGTCATGCAGACGGCCCGCGACGAGGGCCACGGGCTCGAGGCCAACATCTTCTGGGTGCTCGAGGCGTTCTACACCGACGACGGCGGCGAGGTGGGCGTCCCGCTCACGACGAACTCGCTCCAGATCCTGCAGCCGAAGCTGCTCCAGGCCGAGTACTACACCTCGACGGGCCGGCTCCCCGGCTCGGCGAGCACGGGTGACCCGGGCGTCCAGACGGAGCAGGCCAGCGACACCGCGGGCGGCGGCCAGAACCTCGGCTACATCGAGGTCGACGATTGGTGGGCCTACGAGCCCATGTCGCTCTACAACGTCGAGGGTCTCGGCATGCGCGTCGCGTCGCCCTCGGGCGGCACGGTGTCCGTGCGCTGGGACGCGCCCGACGGTCCGGAGATCGGCCGGGTGACCGTGCCGAACACCGGTGACTGGCAGGCGTACACGATGGCGACGACGGAGATCACCGACGTGCCCGAGGGCACGGGGACGCTCTACTTCGTCAACGTGGCCGGCCAGATGAACGTCAACTGGCTCGAGTTCGACGGCCGCGGCGTCACGGACAACGTGCGCCCGACCATCGACACGTTCGAGGTCACGCCGACGGAGGGCACCGCTCCGCTGGAGGTCACGGCGTCGGTCACGGCGACCGACCCCGAGGACGAGGCCGTCACGTTCGCGTGGGACGCGGGCCTCGGCGACGGGTTCGTCGACGGCACCGACTCGTTCGCGGTCACGTACGACCAGCCGGGCACCTACCGGCTCCAGGTGCGGGCCACCGACGAGCGCGGCGCGTACTCGGTCGAGTACACGACGGTGACCGTCAAGGCGCCCGAGACCGGTCCGGGGCTCTGCTTCTCCGGCCGCTCGGACGACTTCCTCGGCACCGACCTCGACGAGGACCGCTGGACCGTGACGAACCGCGACCAGAACCTCGTCGTGCGCGACGGGCGCCTGGTGGTCCCCACGGCGACGCGGGACTTCTACGGCACGGACAACACCGTCGTGCCGAACCTGGTGCTCCAGGACCTCCCGGACGGACCGTTCACGGCCACCGCGAAGGTGACCCTGCCGGCCCGCCAGCAGTACCAGCAGGCCGGTCTGCTGATCTGGGAGGACCAGGACAACTACGCGAAGATGGTGCTCCAGGGCCGGTCGGCCACGGCGGACCCGGCGACGCGGATCTTCCAGTTCATCCGTGAGGAGAACGCCCAGCCGAACGAGGTCAACGAGTCCAACTCGGCCGCGCTCGGTGCCGACTACCCCGACACGGTCTACGTGCGGTTCGTCAGCGACGGCGCGAGCCTCCAGGCGGCCTACTCGGCCGACGGCATCGACTTCACGACGATGCCGCAGACCAAGTCGATCGCCGACCTGGAGAACGCGAAGATCGGGCTCGTGGCCCTCAAGGGCAACAACACGACCACCCCGGTCGTCGACGCCGAGTTCGACTGGTTCCACATCACGCCCGACGACACGGCGGCGGCCCCCGGGCCGGACGACGAGTTCGACGGCGACGCCCTCGACACGTGCCGCTGGTCGATCGTCCGCGAGGACCCCACCGGCTACCGCGTGACGGACGGCTCCCTGCAGATCGACACGACGCCCACGGACATCTACGGGACGGACAACCGCCCGGTGCCGAACATCGTGCTGCAGGACCAGCCGGGTGACGAGTGGACGATCGAGACCGTCGTCGACGGCTCCGCGTTCGACCGTCAGTACCAGCAGGGCGGTCTGATCGTCTACGGCGGCGACGACGACTACGTGAAGCTCGACTACGTGGTCGACAACCAGGCCGGCCAGGCGCGCAACGCCCGGATCGAGCTGCGCAGCGAGGTCGGCGGCGTGGTGCAGAACCCGCAGCCGCAGACGGGGAGCCTCGCCGAGTCGGTGTGGCACCTGCGCCTCACGCGCTCCGGTGACACGTTCACCGGCGCGTACAGCGCGGACGGCGAGACGTGGACCACGTTCGACGAGAGCGTGACCAACGCGCCCGCCGCGGACGCCAAGGTCGGGCTCTTCGCCCTCGGGGCGTCGGCCGACACCGGTGCTCCGGCGTCCTTCGGCCACTTCCGGGTGGTCGAGGACGAGGCCGAGCCGATCGCCGTCACCATCACCGCGGAGACGCGCTGCATGGCCGGCAAGGTGTTCGTCGCGGTCCGCGCGGCGAACGACGACACGGTCCCGCTCGCGATCACGCTCGAGACCCCGTACGGGTCGAAGCAGGTCGCGGACGTCGCGCCCGGTGCGAACGCGTACCAGTCGTTCGCGTCGCGCGCCGTCGCGGTCGACGCGGGCACCGTGACCGTGACCGCCACGGACGCCGAGGGGAGGACGTTCTCCGGGACGGCGGACTACGCGGCCCGGTCCTGCTCCTGACGAGCTCCGGCGGGTCGGTGCGCTGAGCACCGGCCCGCCGGGCACCGCGCTCGGCGCGCGGGCGCTCGGGCGTCCGGGCGGCCCATCGGCCGGGCCGACCGTACGCTGCCCGCACGACGAGCACGACGGGGACCTCCGGGTCTCCGGCCCCGGCGCCCGGGAACGGGCGCTCCGGCCCGGCGCCGGGGCACCCCGGGGGACCGGCGACGACCGCCGCCCCCACCGCACACGGACCCACGACGAGGTGATGACCCGATGTCCCGTACGCCCCGCCAGCGCACCAGCCCCCGGCCTCCGGGCGGCACGCGGCTCCTGCCGCTCCGCCGGACGGCCGCCCCCGTGCGGCACCGCGCCCGCGCGCTCCTCACCGCGGCGCTGGGCCTCCTGCTCGGCGGCGTGCTCGCGCTCGTCGGCGCGGCCCCGGCCGGCGCCCACGGCGGCGACGTCGTCATCTCGCTCGGCACGGACGGCCAGGGCGGCGTGTCCGCGAACCTCACCTGGAAGGTCGACGGCCACCCCGTCGAGGAGGCGGCCGACGTCTCGGTGACGGGGGAGTCCGCGGCCGGCGAGACCGTCGGCCCCCTCACGCTGCGGTCGGCGTCCGAGGGCGTCGGCTGGTACACGTCCGACCCCGGCGTCCTCGCCGACGGCAACTGGACGCTCACCGCCACGATCACCCACCCCGCCGAGGCCACCGCGTCGGCGCAGGTCGACGTCGTGCCGCTGCCGGAGCCCGCCCCGCGCGAGGGCGACGCGGCGGCGCAGGAGGGCGGCGACGCCGCCGGTGCGGAGGATGACGCAGCAGGCGCCGACGCGGCCGGCGACGACGCCGCCGCGGGCGACGACGCCGCCGGAGAGGGCGCCGCGGCCGACGGCACCGCCACGGACGAAGGCTCGACGAGCGCGCTCGTGTGGGTCGCCGTCGCCGTGGTCGCCGCGCTGCTGCTCGCCGGGGGCTACGTCGTCGTGCGGCGCCGCTCGCGCGCGTCGGGCACCGACGAGGCCGCGGCGGACTCGCCCCGCCCCCTGACCAAGACGTCCGCCCGGTGACCCCGGGCACGAACCGAGAACGACCGAAGGAGACACGACCATGGCACGACCGATCACCCTCTTCACCGGGCAGTGGGCCGACCTGCCGTTCGAGGAGGTGGCACGCCTCGCGTCCGGCTGGGGCTACGACGGCCTGGAGATCGCGTGCTGGGGCGACCACCTCGACCCCTGGCGCTGGGACGACGACGAGTACGTCCAGGGCAAGCTCGACCTGCTGGCCAAGTACGACCTCAAGGTCTACGCGATCTCGAACCACCTCAAGGGCCAGGCGGTGTGCGACGACCCGATCGACCAGCGCCACCGCGACATCCTGCCGGACGTCGTGTGGGGCGACGGCGACCCCGAGGGCGTGCGCCAGCGCGCCGCGGAGGAGATGAAGCACACCGCGCGCCTCGCGGCGAAGCTGGGCGTGAAGACCGTCGTGGGCTTCACGGGCTCGGCGATCTGGAAGTACGTCGCGATGTTCCCGCCGGTCTCCCAGGAGGCGATCGACGCCGGGTACCAGGACTTCGCGGACCGCTGGAACCCGATCCTCGACGTGTTCGACGAGGTCGGGGTGCGGTTCGCGCACGAGGTGCACCCGAGCGAGATCGCGTACGACTACTGGACGACGGTCCGCACGCTCGAGGCGATCGGGCACCGCGAGGCGTTCGGGCTCAACTGGGACCCGAGCCACATGGTGTGGCAGGACCTCGACCCGGTGAGCTTCCTGTGGGACTTCAAGGACCGCATCTACCACGTGGACTGCAAGGACACGAAGAAGCGGATGCACAACGGCCGCAACGGCCGCATGGGCTCGCACCTGGCCTGGGCGGACCCGCGCCGCGGCTGGGACTTCATCTCCACGGGCCACGGCGACGTGCCGTGGGAGGACGCGTTCCGGATGCTCAACACGATCGGCTACGAGGGCCCGATCTCGGTCGAGTGGGAGGACGCCGGCATGGACCGTCTCGTCGGTGCCCCCGAGGCCCTGGAGTTCGTCAAGAAGTACGCGTTCGACGCGCCCGACGCGGCTTTCGACGCCGCGTTCTCGACCAAGTAGCACCACGCAGCACCGCAGTCTCCCCGTCGGTCGGCGTCGCCGACCGGCGGGTGGGGGCAGTCCGACACGCCACCGCCCCCGGCCGTCCCGACGGCCGGGGGCGGTGGCGTGCCCGCGTCCGGCGGCGCCGATGTGATCCTTCACATTTGTTTTGCGGACAGGGTTATCTAAACGTGACGATCGATGTTCGGCTTTTGCTTGACGCTCGACATAAGTGCCCCTACGTTGTCATCCATGCGAGCCGACGACGTCGCGCAGGACGTGCGTACCCCGGTGCTGGAGCCGGAGACGCCCCTCCCGGGAGCGACCACGCCAGGGGCCTCGACCGCCCGAAGCACCTTCCCCGCCAGCAGCCCCGACGAGCTCGGGCTGCCCGCCGCCGGGTATCGCGCCGGGATCCTCGGCACCGGGTTCATGGGCGGGGTCCACGCCCGGGCCGTGCGCACGGGCGGAGGCCGCGTCGTGAGCGTCGCCGCCGCCGACCTCGACATCGCGCGCGCCGCCGCGCCGGGCCTCGGCGCCGAGCGCGCCGTCGCGACGGTCGAGGAGCTGCTCACCGACCCCGAGGTCGACGTGGTGCACGTGTGCACGCCCAACCACCTGCACGTCCCCCTGGCGCGCGCGGCGCTCGCCGCCGGCAAGCACGTGGTGTGCGAGAAGCCGCTCGCGACCGACGTCGCGGGCGCGGTCGAGCTCGCCGGCCTCGCGGCCGCGGCGCGGGAGCGGGACGGCCGCGTCGCCGTCGTGCCGTTCACCTACCGCTTCCACGCCATGGTCCGCGAGGCGCGCGAGCGCGTGCGCCGCGGCGAGGTGGGCACCGTCTCGCTCGTGCACGGCTCGTACCTGCAGGACTGGCTGCTGCGCGACTCCGACGACAACTGGCGCGTCGACCCCGCGCTGGGCGGCGCGAGCCGCGCGTTCGGCGACATCGGCTCCCACTTCTGCGACCTGCTGGAGTTCACGACGGGCCAGCGCATCGTGCGCCTCGTCGCGCAGTCGGCCACGGTGAACCCGCACCGCCGGGGCGCCGACGGCGTCGTGCACGAGGTCGCGACCGAGGACGCCGTGACGCTCCAGTACGCGACGGACGGCGGCGCGCTCGGCTCGGCCGTGATCTCGCAGGTGTCGGCCGGCCGCAAGAACCGGCTCTACCTCGAGATCTCCGGCTCGGAGTCGACCCTCGCGTTCGACCAGGAGCAGCCCGAGACGCTCTGGGAGGGCCGGCGCACGACGTCGCGCCTTCTCGTGCGCGACCCCGAGACGCTGTCCCCGGCGGCGGCCCGGTACTCGCGCCTCCCCGCCGGGCACGCGCAGGGCTACCAGGACTGCTTCGACGCGCTCGTCGCCGACACCGCCGCGGCCATCGGGGGCGTCGTCCCGGACGGCCTGCCCACGTTCGACGACGGCCTGCGCGCAGCGCGGCTCGCCGACGCCGTGGCCACGTCGGTGCGCACGGGCGGCTGGGTCGAGGTCGCGTCGTGACCGCGACGACGACGCGCGAGCCGCGTCCCGCCGCGGGGGAGGGCGACGACCGGCCGCTCCTGCGCCTGCGCGGCATCGGCAAGGAGTTCTTCGGGAACTCCGTGCTGCGCGGGATCGACCTCGACGTGCGGCCCGGCGAGGTCCACGCGCTCGTCGGCGAGAACGGCGCCGGCAAGTCGACGCTCATGAAGATCATCGCCGGCGTGCACCGCCCCGACGCGGGCACGCTCGAGCTCGACGGCGAGACGACGACGTTCGCCTCGCCGCTCGCCGCGCAGCACGCGGGCGTGTCGACGGTGTTCCAGGAGTTCAACCTCCTGCCCGAGCGGTCCGTCGCGGAGAACGTCTACCTCGGCCGCGAGCCGCGCCGCGCGGGCCTCGTCGACCGGCGGCGCATGCACGCGGACACGACCGCCCTGCTCACCGAGCTCGGCCTGACGGGGCTCGCGTCGTGGACGCGCGTCGGCTCGCTCTCCGTGGCGCAGCAGCAGATCGTCGAGATCGTCAAGGCCGTCTCCTACGACGCGCGGATCATCTCCATGGACGAGCCGACGGCGGCGCTCGCCGACCAGGAGGTCGAGCTCCTCTACGAGCTCGTGCACCGGCTCAAGGAGCGCGGCGTCGCGATCCTCTACGTCTCGCACCGCCTCAAGGAGATCTTCGACCTCTGCGACACCATCACGGTGCTCAAGGACGGCAACCACGTGCTGACGACGCCGACGGCGGACATCGACGCGGACCGCCTCGTGCGCACGATGGTCGGCCGCGACTTCGCGGGGTACTTCCCGGACAAGGACCCCGCGATCGTCCCGGGCGAGGTGCGGCTCGCGCTCGAGGGCGTCGGCAACACGCAGGTCGACGACGTGTCGTTCGAGGTCCGCGCGGGCGAGATCGTCGCGCTCGCCGGGCTCCAGGGCTCGGGACGCACGGAGATCGCGCACGGCGTCTTCGGCATCGCGGGGTTCACGCGCGGCCGCGTCCTCATCGGCGGGAAGCCGGTCGACGTGCGCTCGCCGCGCCAGGCGGTCCGCGCCGGCCTCGCTCTCGTCACCGAGGACCGCAAGGCCGAGGGGCTCGCGCTGGGCCAGTCGATCCTCGCCAACGCGCGCCTCGTGCTCGACGCCGTCGTGCCCGGCCAGGCCGACCGGCGCGCGAGGCGCATCCCGGGCATCCTGTCCTCGCTCGAGCTCGTCGCGAGCTCGCAGGAGGCCGAGGTCCAGTACCTGTCGGGCGGCAACCAGCAGAAGGTCGTCCTCGCGAAGTGGCTCGTCACGGACCCGCAGGTCATCGTGCTCGACGAGCCGACGCGCGGTATCGACGTGGGCGCCAAGCGCGCGGTCTACGACCTCATGCGCGAGCTCACCGCGAACGGCGTCGCCGTGCTGTTCATCTCGTCCGAGCTCCCCGAGGTGGTCGCCATGGCCGACCGCGTGCTCGTCATGCGCGACGGCCGCCTCGCGGGCGAGCTCCCCGCGGGCAGCGACGAGGAGACCGTCATGGCGCTCGCCACGGGCGCGGGCGAGGACACCTCCGGCGAGCACGTCCAGGTCGACCTCGGCGCCCTCGCCGACGCCGACGACCTCCCGGGCGCCGACCCCGGCACCACGCCCGGCAACGCCCCGCACGCCCCCGACGGCCCGAAGGAGCACCGATGAGCACCGCGGTCGCGACCGCCGCCCCCACCGCGAGCCGCGCACCCGCGCGCCGTCGCCGGCTGGGCTCGACGGAGATCGTCTACCTCGCCCTCGTCGGGATCCTCGTGATCGCCGGCGTCCTCGTGGCCGTGGGCGGCGGCAACCTGTTCAGCACGGCGAACACGGCGTACATGCTCACGCAGACGAGCCTGCTCGGCTTCGTCGCGATCGGGCAGACGTTCGCCGTCCTGTGCAAGTCGCTCGACCTGTCCGTCGGCTACGTCGTCGCGCTCAGCTCGATCGTCGGCGCGACGACCATGGCGGGCGACCCGTCGCGCGTCTGGCTCGGCGTCCTCGCGGCGGTGGGCGTCGCGGCGGTCGTCGGCCTCGTCAACGGGCTCGTCATCGCGAAGCTGCGCGTCAACGCGTTCATCGCGACGCTCGGCGTCGGGCTCATCATCAAGGGCTACCTCGACACGCAGTTCAAGGGCCCGGCGGGGGAGGTGCCCGCCTCGTTCCAGATGTTCGGGTACACGCGCGTCGGCCCCGTGCCGGTCTCGACGGTCGTCATGCTGCTCGTCGCGGCCGCGGGCGTCGTGCTCCTGACGCGCACCCGCCCCGGGTACCACATGTTCGCCGTCGGGGGGAACACCGACGTCGCGCGGCTCTCGGGCATCCGGACGGACCGGACGCTGATCCTCGCGCACGTGCTGTGCTCGGTCTGCGCGGGCGTCGCCGGCCTGCTCATCGCCGCGCGCTTCGGCACCGGCAACGCGCTCGTCTACTCCTACGGTCTCGACCTCGACTCGATCGCCGCCGTCGTGCTCGGCGGGACGCTCCTCATGGGCGGGCGCGGCTCGGTCGTCGGGACGGTGGGCGGCGTGCTGATCCTCGCCGTGCTCGACACGGTGTTCAACGTGCTCGACGTCGACCCGTTCTTCAAGGACGTGCTGCGCGGCGTCATCATCATCGCCGCCGTCGCCCTGTACGCCCGGCGCCAGATCGACCCGGCGAGCAGCCGGGCCCGCTTCCGCCCGACCCGCACCGGAGGTGCGTCCGCATGACCACCGACACCACGCGCCGGACCATCCCGGCGCGCGCGCCGCGGGCCGGCTGGCTCGAGCGCCTCACCGCGGGCGGCAGCTGGACCGTGTTCGCGCTGCTCGTGCTCGTCTTCGCGGTCATCCTCGTGATGAACCCGTCGTTCGGCGAGCCGATGTCGCTCATGGCGTTCGTCAAGAAGGCCGCACCGCTGGTCATCCTCGCGATCGGGCAGTACTTCGTCATCGTCTCGGGCGAGTTCGACCTGTCGGTCGGCTCGCTCGTGGGCGCCCAGGTCGTCATCGCCGCGAAGCTCATGGACGGCGAGGACTCGATGACCTGGCCCGTCATGGCCCTCATGATCGTCTTCGGCCTCGCGGTCGGGCTCGTCAACGGCCTCGTGACCACGCTGCTCAAGGTGCCGTCGTTCATCACGACGCTCGGCATGATGCTCGTGCTCTACGGCGCGATCCGGCTCTGGACGGGCGGCGCCCCCACGGGCGCCCTCACCGACGGGTTCCGGCAGTGGGGACGCGGGGGCATCCCCGACAACCCGGGCCAGTTCCAGGTGCCGTACGCGCTGCTCGTCGTCGTCGTGCTCGGCGTGGCCGCGGCCCTGCTCATGCGCCGCCCCTTCGGCCGCACGCTCGTCGCCACGGGCGACAACGACGTCGCGGCGGGCTACGCGGGCGGCTCGGTGTGGTGGGTGCGCACGCGCGCCTTCCTCCTGTCGGGCTTCCTGGCGACCGTCGCGGCGATCCTCATCGGCGGGTACGCCGGCGTCACCGCCCAGGTCGGGCAGGGCCTGGAGTTCATGGCGATCACCGCCGTCGTGCTCGGGGGCGTCGTCCTCGGCGGCGGGCGGGGGACCGTGATCGCCGCGATGGCGGGCGCGCTCACGCTCGAGGCGCTGTTCACCCTGTTCAACCAGCTGAGCCTGCCGTCGACGATCCGCCCCGCCGTGCAGGGCGTGATCATCATCGCGGCCGTCGCCTACGCCGCGCTGCCGCGCCGGTCGCGGCGCCGCGCGTCCACCCCCGACGCCCCGCCGGCGGCGGGCCCGACCCCCGCACCGAAGGAGCCCGCCCCCGCGAACGCCTGAGCCCCGCGCGCCCGGCGACGACGCCCGCGCCCCTCCCCGCGCACGACCCCTGCCGGACCCCCGCGCACGGCCGTGCGGCAGCACCCGAGCTGTACCCCCTTCCCCGCACGTTGCGGGACGACGACGTCTCACCAAGGAGAAGAAGGACATGCGACGTACACGAGCACTCCTGGCCGGCACGGCGGTGGCCACGCTGTTCCTCGCGGCCGCCTGCACGACCGACACCCCCACCGACACGGGCGGGGAGACCTCGGCCGAGGAGAGCCCCGCGGGCGAGGAGTCCGGCGGCGCCGACTCCGAGTGGTTCGTCCAGGCGGACTACGACCGCCAGCTCGCCCAGCGCGAGGTCGTGCCCGAGGGCCCGGCCGACCAGCCGTGGCTCCAGGCCATCGAGCCCGAGTACGTGGACACGGCCGAGTTCGCGAGCGCCGAGGGCGGCAACACGCTGTGCTTCTCGAACGCGTCGGTGTCCAACCCGTGGCGCGTCACCGGGTTCATCACCATGCAGCAGCAGGTCGACGTCCTCACCGAGGAGGGCGTGATCGGCGAGTTCCGCGTCTCCGACGCCGCCGACGACGACAACAAGCAGATCTCCGACATCCAGGCGTTCGTCGCGGCGGGCGACTGCGACGCGATCATCATCTCGCCGTCGACCACCGCGACCCTCACGCCCGCCGTCGAGGCGGCGTGCGAGTCGGGCAAGCCCGTCATCGTGTTCGACCGCGGCGTCAACACCGACTGCATGGTGACGTTCATCCACCCGATCGGCGGCTACGCGTACGGCGCCGACGGCGCCGAGTTCCTCGTCGAGAACCTCGAGCCCGGCTCGAAGGTCCTCGCGCTGCGCATCCTGCCCGGCGTCGACGTGCTCGAGAACCGCTGGGCCGCGGCCGACAAGATCTTCTCCGAGTCGGAGCTCGAGGTCGTGGGCGCCGAGTTCACCGGCGGCGACGGGGCGAAGATCAAGGACATCGTCACCCAGTACCTTCAGCGCGGGGACGTGGACGGCATCTGGATGGACGCCGGCGACGGCGCCGTCGCAGCCGTCGAGGCGTTCGAGGACGCGGGCAAGCCGTACCCCGTCTTCATGGGCGAGGACGAGATGAGCTTCCTGCGCAAGTGGAAGGACACGGACATGACCGCCATCGGCGCCGTGTACTCCAACTTCCAGTGGCGCACGCCCATCCTCGCGGCGCAGATGATCTGGGCCGGCGAGCAGGTGCCGTCCGAGTGGGTCCTGCCGCAGTCGCCGGTCGTCGCCGAGGACCTCGACGCCTACCTCGAGGCGAACAAGGACATGCCGTCCCTGCACTACGCGAAGTTCGGCGGCGAGGACCTGCCCGGGTTCCCGGAGGCCTGGACCGACCGCTGACGCCAGCACCACCCCGGTCCGGCCGCGCGGCCGGACCACCTGGGGCCGCCCGGTCGCCGTCCGACCGGCCGGGCGCCCCGCCCGCCCGCCCGACGGCGCGGCGCACCTCCCGCACGGGGGTGCGCCGCCGGCGTCGGGCACGCGGGCGGGACGGCCGAGTGCTCGGACCCGACGAGAGAGAGCGACGTGGCTCTTCCCCGCCCGACCCCCGCGCACCGCGCGACCGACCTGCTCGCGCCCGACGGCGCGCCCGTCCCGGTGCGCCGGCGCGCGCTCGGCGTCAACACGTGGGTGTGGACGTCGCCCCTGACCGACGGCGCGCTGCGTGACATCGCCCCGCGTGTCGCGGGGTGGGGCTTCGACGTGCTCGAGCTGCCCGTCGAGAACCCGGGGGACTGGGACCCGGCGACGGCGGCCGCCGTCCTCGCCGACCACGGCCTCGCCGCGAGCGTCTCGCTCGTCATGGGCGAGGGGCGCGAGCTCGTCGCCACGGACGCCGCGACGGTGCGCGCCACGCAGGACTACATGCGCCACGTCGTCGACGTCGCGCGGACCGTCGGCGCCCCGGTGATCGGCGGCCCGGCGTACGCGTCGGTCGGGCGCACGTGGCGGCTCGGCCCGGCCGAGCGCGAGGCTGCCTACGAGGAGCTCGCCGAGCACCTCGCCCCGGTCGTCGAGCACGCCATGGCGGCGGGCGTCGTCGTCGGGCTCGAGCCGCTCAACCGCTACGAGACGAGCCTCGTCAACACCGTCGACCAGGGGCTGGAGGTCGTGCGGCGCCTGCCCGCGGCCGGCATCGGCCTCATGCTCGACGTCTACCACATGAACATCGAGGAGACGGACCTGCCCGCCGCGGTGACGCGCGCGGGCGAGCGCATCGCGCACGTCCAGGTGTGCGGCAACGACCGCGGCGCACCGGGCACCGACCACCTCGACTGGCGCGGCCTGCTCGCCGCGCTCGACGCGACCGGCTACGACGGACCGCTCGTCATCGAGTCCTTCACCGCCGAGAACGCGACGATCGCCACGGCCGCCTCGATCTGGCGCCCGCTGGCGCCGACCCAGGACGCCATCGCCGTCGATGGCCTCGCCTACCTGAAGGGACTGATGCCCGAGCCGGAGAGCACGTAGCCGTAGTCGCAGACGACCGCCGGCGCCGGCACGCCGCGGGATGACGACCACCCTGCCCGGACGACGACGTCCGGGCCCGCACGTCATGCCCCTGGAGGCACCACGATGACTGCACGACGCCCACGCAGGGCGAGATCGGTCGCCGCCGCACTGACCGTCGGGGCGCTCGCGTTCACGCTTGCGCCCGTCACGACGGCCGTTGCCGCGGACGACCCCGTCCCTGCGGAGGACGAGCACAAGGTGCTCATCTTCACCAAGACGACCCAGTTCCGGCACACCGAGGCGATCACGCAGGGCACGCCCGTGCTCGAGGCCGCGTTCGCCGAGGTCGGCATCGAGTCCGACCACACCGAGGACTCCTCGGTGTTCACCGACGAGAACCTCGCGCAGTACGACGCCCTCGTCATGTTCCAGACGTCGGGCGACCCGTGGAACGCGGACGAGAAGGCCGCGCTCGAGCGCTACCAGCAGGCGGGCGGCGGCATCGTCGCCATCCACAACGCGACCGACATGCGCGGCAGCTACCAGTGGTGGGACGACATGATCGGCGCGCTCATGCCCGGTCACGCCGCCACGGGCAACAGCCCCGGCCTGCCCGGCACGGTCCGCGTCGAGGACCGCACGCACCCGTCGACCGAGCACCTGTCCCAGCGCTGGACGCGCGCGGACGAGTGGTACAACTTCTCGGCCAACGTCCGCGGCAGCGCGCACGTCCTCGCCACGATGGACGAGACGACGTACGACGCCGGCGGCAACAAGATGGGCTACGACCACCCGATCTCCTGGTGCAAGCCGTACGACGGCGGTCGTGCCTGGATGACGGGCATGGGCCACTTCGGGGCGCACTACACGCAGGAGCCCGACTTCGTGCAGCACGTCGTCGGCGGCGTGCAGTGGGCGGCGGGCCTCGTCGAGGGCGACTGCGGCGGCACCGACTGGGGCTCGTTCGAGAAGGTCGCGCTCGACTCGAACACGAGCGCCCCCTTCGGCATGGACGTCGCGCCCGACGGCCGCGTGTTCTACACCGAGCTCGTGCGCGGCCAGGTCCGCGTCTACGACCCGCGGACGCAGAACACGACGACGGCGCTCACGCTCCCCGTGTACTCGGGCGGCGAGGACGGCCTGCTCGGCATCGCGCTCGACAAGGACTTCGCGGAGAACGGGTACCTGTACCAGTACTACTCGCCCGCGAGCTCGAACGACTCCGACCCGGCGAACTTCTTCAACCGCGTCTCGCGGTTCACGGTGTCGTCGGACGGCCCCGGCGCGACCGTGATCGACCCCGCGTCGGAGAAGGTCCTGATGGAGATCCCGGCCGGGCGCCTGCCCGACGAGCCGGGCCACACAGGCGGCGGCCTGCTCGTCGACCACGAGACCGGTGACCTGTACATCGGCGTGGGCGACGACGTGAACCCGCACTCCGAGCCGTCCGGCGGCTACGCGCCGATCTCCGAGCGCGACGGCACGTTCCACGACGCGCGCGCGACGTCGGCGAACACGAACGACCTGCGCGGCAAGGTGCTGCGGGTCCACCCCGAGGACGACGGCACGTACTCGATCCCCGAGGGCAACCTCTTCGCGCCGGGCACCGAGAAGACGCTGCCCGAGATCTACGCGATGGGCTTCCGCAACCCCTTCCGGTTCACCATCGACCCGAAGACGGGCAACCTCGGCGTCGCCGACTACTCGCCCGACAACGGGTCGGACAACCCGGCGAACCGCGGCCCCGCGGGTATCGCCGAGTGGAACCTCATCAAGGAGCCCGGCTTCTTCGGCTGGCCCCTGTGCATGGGGAACAACGAGCCGTTCCGCGACGTCGACTACCGCACGAGCCCGGTCACGGTCGGTGACTTCTTCGACTGCGACGCCCCGGTCAACGACTCGGTGAAGAACACCGGCCTCACCGAGCTCCCCGCCGCGCAGCCGGCGGACCTCTGGTACGGCTACCAGCGCTCGTCCGTGCCCGGCGTCATCAACGCCGGCGGCGGCCTCGCGCCCATGGGCGGCCCGTTCTACGAGTACGACCCGGAGCTCGACTCGGACACGAAGTTCCCGTCGTCCTACGACGGCAAGGCCTTCTTCTACGAGTGGGCCCGGAACAAGATGTACACGATCGACCTCAAGGACCCCGAGGCCGCTCCCGGCGTGACCGACGTCGAGAAGGTCAACCCGTTCCTCCCGCAGGAGCAGTTCCTCGCGCCGATCGACTCGAAGTTCGGGCCCGACGGCGCGATGTACGTGCTCGACTGGGGCGGCGGCTTCGGCCGCGACAACCCGAACTCGGGCCTGCACCGCATCGACTACCTGTCGGGCTCGCGCTCGCCGGTGTCGAAGCCGGTCGCGACGCCGGACTCCGGCATCGCGCCGCTCGAGGTGTCGTTCGACGGGACCGGGAGCACCGACCCCGAGGGCGAGGCGCTCACGTACGCGTGGGACTTCGACGGTGACGGCACGACGGACTCGACGTCCGCCGCCCCGAGCCACACCTACACGGAGAACGGCGTCTACGACGCCCGCCTCACGGTGACCGACCCTGCCGGCAAGGTGGGCACGGCGACCGTGCCGATCACGGTCGGCAACACGCGGCCCGAGGTCGACTTCGGCCTGCCGCCCACCGGCTCGTTCTTCACCTTCGGCGACGACATCACGTGGGACGTGGCCGTGACGGACGCCGAGGACTCGCCGGACGGCGAGACCATCGACGACGAGCAGGTCATCATCCAGCCCGCGCTCGGCCACGACGCGCACGCGCACCCCTCCGAGCCGCTGCACGGCCGGACGGGCACGGTCGCGACGAGCCTCGGCGGCGGCCACGGCGAGGACATGAACGTCTTCTACGTGATCGACGCGCGCTACACCGACCGCGGCGGCGTGGACGACGTCCCGGCCCTCACCGGCTCGGACACCACGCTCATCTTCCCGAAGAAGCGCGAGGCGGAGTTCCACGCCGACTCCGACGGCACCACGACGATCCCGAGCCGGGACGTCGAGGGCGGCGGCTCGGTCATCACCGGGTCGAACGGGGCCTGGGCGTCGTACGACCCGGTGAGCCTGTACGGCGTGCAGGCGCTCACGCTGCGCGTCGCCGCGGCGGCCGAGGGCACGATCGAGCTGCGGCGCGACGCCGCGGACGGCGAGCTCCTCGGCACGGCCCAGATCCCGCAGACGGGTCTCGGCACGTTCACCGACGTGACCGTGGACGTCACCGACCCCCGGGAGCCGTTCACGCTCTACGTCGTCTTCCCCGGCGCGGGCGAGCGTCGCCTCAACTTCGTCGAGGCCGACGGCAAGGGCGTCTCCGCCACCACGCGGCCGAAGGTGCGCATCACCGCGCCCGAGGCGGGCGTGCGCCTGGAGCAGGGCGAGATCACGGTCACGGCCGAGGCCGACGACACGGAGAACACGGTCACCGAGGTCGAGTTCTTCGTCGACGGCGAGTCGATCGGGACCGACACCGAGGCGCCGTACGAGGCCACGTGGGAGGTGACGGCGGACAACAACTACGAGCTGACCGCGGTCGCGACCAACGACAAGGGCCTCTACACGCGGTCCCGCGTCGTCGTGGCGCAGGTCGGCGACCTCTTCGGGGGCATGAAGACCTTCACCAACGCGAACGGGACGTTCGAGCAGCTCGCCGAGGGCAAGTACCTCATCACGTCGGGCGGCGCGAACATGTGGCAGGGCACCGACGAGTACTCGACCATCTACCGCGAGCAGGGCGCCGACGAGAACTGGTCGGCGACGGTGAAGATCAACAGCCAGGGCAACTCGAACGGGTCTGCCAAGGCCGGGATCATCGTCCGCAACGACGTCACGCAGGTCGGGAGCTCGCCGGGCTACGCCGCCCTGGGCATGCGCCCGAGCGGCGGCTTCGAGTGGCTCCGCGGCAACGCGGCCGGCCAGCTCGTCACGTCGTCCGCCGCGAGCTCGACGAGCTACCCCGCGTGGGTGCGGATCGTGCGCGACGGCGACCTGTACACGGCCTCCTGGAGCAAGGACGGCGAGAACTTCACGCAGATCGGGGAGCCCCAGGCCCTCCCGGGTGCGGCGTCCGTGCAGGACGTGGGGCTCTTCGTCACCGCGCACAGCACGTCGGCCACGAGCGCCGTCGAGTTCCAGGACTTCGCGTTCGACGACGACCCGCAGACCGGGGGACCCGGTGAGGAGACCCCGCCGCAGTGCCTCGCGCAGGCGTCGGACGAGTTCGACGGCGACACCCTCGACCCGCGGTGGACGGTCGTCCGCCAGGCCGACGGCAAGCCGATCACCGTCGCCGACGGCCACGCCGTCCTGCCGGTCGTGCAGGGCGACATCAACGAGGCGCAGACCGGGCCGATCAGCTACCTCGGTCAGCCCGCACCCGCCGGCGCCTGGACGCTCGAGACGAAGCTCGACGTCCCGCTCGCCCGGCACTGGCAGCACGCCGGACTCCTGGTCCACGTGACCGACGACGAGTACACGAAGCTCGCGTTCACGAAGAACCAGAACGGCAACCGGTTCCTCGAGTTCCAGACCGAGACCGGCGGCGCCCGCACGTGGCACGGCCAGACGAACGTCGCGGGGGACTTCCCGACGTCGATCCACCTGCGCCTCGTCTCGGACGGCTCCGCCATCACGGCCGCGTACTCGGCGGACGGCCGGACGTGGACGGCGCTCGCGGGCTCGGCGCCCGTGAAGCCGGGCGCGACGTTCGGCGTGATGGCCGGCGGCGACACCGCGGCCCCCGACTCGGTCGCCAGGGTCGACCACGTGCGCGTCACGGGCGACGGGTCGGACGACGGCGAGCGCGAGCCGAACGACGAGTTCGAGGGCGACGCCCTCGACGGCTGCCGCTGGGACGCGGTCGTGCGCTACGACGGGTCGAAGGTCGCCGTCGCCGACGGCGAGCTGCGCATCACGACCCAGCCGGGCGACATCAACGCCGGCAACAACGGCGACCCGCGCAACTTCGTCCTCCAGACGGCACCGGAGGGCGACTGGGTCGTCGAGACGCGGTTCAAGGCGCCGCTCGTGCACCGGTGGCAGCTCGCGGGCCTCATCGCGTACGGCGACGACGACAACTACGTCAAGGCCGACGTGCTCGCGAAGAACGCCCCGGGCGCGGCGCTGAACCTCGGCGCCGAGCTCGTCTCGGAGAAGGGCGGCCAGTTCGGCAACGGCGGCAACCGTCAGCTCGAGCTCGCCGACTCGACCGAGTCGGGCTACTGGTACCTGCGGCTCGAGAAGGTGGGCAGCACGTACCAGGGCTGGGTCAGCGACGGCGGGGTGAACTGGACGCCGCTGGGCGACCCGGTCACGAACGACGCCGCGCTGACCAAGGTCGGCCTCATGGCGATCGGTCCGGAGCAGGAGACGCCGGTCACGGTGGCGTTCGACTGGTTCCGTCTCACGACGGAGTCCGAGCCCGAGCCCACGGTCGACGTCGAGGTCACCGCCTCGGCCCGCTGCCTCGCGGGCAAGGCGTACCTCGCCCTGCGCGCGACGAACGCCGACGAGGCGCCCATCGCGATCACCCTCACCACGCCGTTCGGCTCCAAGGAGTTCGGCGCGGTCGAGGTGGGTGCCAACGCCTACCAGTCGTTCGCGTCGCGCGCGACGGCGTTCGAGGCGGGCACGGCGACGGTCACGGCGACGCTCGGCGACGTCACGACCGAGATCGAGGTGCCGTACGACGCCGTGAGCTGCGGCTGACGGCGGGCCGGTGACGGGAGACCCGCCCCCGTCACCGGCCGCCTCGCCGGCCCGGCCCACGGGCCGGGCCGGCGGACCCGGCGGGAGGACCACAGGACAGGAGCGACAGGTGGCACAGCGCACCTCGGCACGGACGCCGACGACCCGGACCCCGGCGGGAGGATCCCGGAAGGGCTCCGGCCGCACCGGCGGCCCGACGACGCCCGCACGCTCCCGTCCTGCCGACCGGGGCGGTGCCGGCCGCCCCGAACCCCGGCCACCGGTGCGCGTCCGCGCGCGCCGGTGGTTCGTGGGCCTCGACCCGTGGCGCCGCGTCCTGCTCGTCGTCGGCGCGCTGGCGCTCGTGGCGGTCGCCGTCGCGGCCGTCGTGGGGCTCACGCGCGGCGGCGCGGCCGCTGACGACGGCGGCTTCGCCGTCGACCCGGCGCGCGTCGCCGAGCTCGAGGCGGCTGAGGAGGCGCGCGACGCCGAGAACCTCGTCGCGTCGATCGACCACGCCCGGTACCTCCAGACCGAGCTCGTCCCCGTCCTGCACGGCCTCCACGCGGTGCTCCCCGTCGACGGGTCGAGCGCCGTCCCCGCGGACCCGGCGGACGTCGGGGCGTGGCACGCGACCGTCGACGGTCTCGTCGCCGAGACCGAGGCGCTCGCGAGCGGCTCCTCCGAGCACAACATCGTCCGCAACGGGATGCTCACGTCGCTCGAGCTCGTCGGGGACGCGCTCGACGCCGTCGGGCTCGCCGCGAGCGCCGACTCCGCCGCGGCCCCCGACCTGTACGCCCTCGCGGGCGACCTGCGCACGCGCGCCGTCGAGACGTGGGGTCTCGCCGCCGTCCAGCTCGACCTGCGCTCGACGGCGGGCGGCCAGGGCCACGTCCACGTCTTCCTGCCCGTCCACCCCGACGACTCGCTCGACGGGGGCCTCGGCCTCGGCCACACGGGCGGTGACGAGGGCGGCCACGAGGGCGCCGACGGCGAGGACGCGCACGACCACTGAGCCGACCGACCACCGTCCACCGGACGACCGCGGCCCGCACGGGCCGCCCACCGACCTCCCGGTCGGGCGCCCTCCGGGGTGCAGGCCGAGCCCGACCGGGACCTCCCGTCCGTCAGCGGCGGGGCAGGGCCATGACCACGTCCGCATGGGTCTCCCCGCCGACGACGTACGTCCGGCCACCCACCACGGCGAACCCGTGCTTGCGGTAGAAGGCCTGGGCGCGCGCGTTGTGCCCGTTCGTGCCGAGCCAGAGGGGGAGCCCGGGCCCGAGCAGCGCCGCGGCCCCCGTCGTCGCGGTCATGAGCACGCTCGCGACGCCCGTGCCCTGCGCGGCGGGGTGCACGTAGATCTTCGACAGCTCCACCGCCTCGCCCGGCCCGACGGCGGCCGCCACGTCCGGGTGGTCGGGGAGGCCTCGTGCCAGCAGCGCGTACCCGAGGGGGCCGCTCGGGGCCTCGGGCGACCCGGCGTCCGTCTCCACGGTGCCTGCCGACGTGCCCGCCGACGTGCTTGGCGACGTGTCTCCCGACGCGCCCGCCGACGTTCCTGCTGAGGCGCCGGGCGACGCCGCCTCGACGAGCAGCAGCGCGTGCGCGGCGCTCGCGGCCCACGCGCGGAACCGGTCGGGCGAGAGCTGCGTCGCGACGTGCTCCGCGATCGCGTCGGGCGACGTGCCGGGCGGGCACGCGAGCGGGAACGTGAGCGCGGCCAGGTCCGCGAGCGCGGCGGCGTCGGCCGTCGTCGCGCGGCGCACGGCCGTCGTGGCGGTGGTGGTGTCGTCCGGCATGCCAGGAAATCTACGCCCGCGGTCTCCGCCCACGGCACGGTGGGCACCGCGGTGGCGCAGCAGTGGCGCACCGGTGGCGCACCGGTGGGGTCCGCGGCGGAGCCCGCCGAGCGCGCGTCCCGGGCATGATGGACGCGTGACGCGCATCGACCTCAACGCCGACCTCGGCGAGGGCTTCGGCCGCTGGACCCTCGGCGACGACCATGCCCTGCTCGGCCTCGTGACCAGCGCGAACGTCGCGTGCGGGTTCCACGCGGGCGACGCGACGACCATGCGGACCGTGACGCGGGACGCCGCCGCGCGCGGGGTGCGGGTGGGCGCGCACGTGAGCTACCGGGACCGGGCGGGCTTCGGGCGGCGGTTCATGGACGTGGACCCCGGCGAGCTCGCCGACGAGGTGCTCTACCAGCTCGCCGCTCTCGACGGGTTCGCCCAGCTCGCGGGGGACCGCGTGCGGTACGTCAAGCCGCACGGCGCGCTCTACAACGCGATCGTCCACCACGAGGCGCAGGCCCGGGCCGTCGTCGACGCGGTGCACGCCTACGACCCCACGCTGCCCGTCGTCGGGCTGCCCGGCTCGGCCGTGCTGCGGCTCGCGGACGCGGCGGGCCAGCCCACCGTCCGCGAGGCCTTCGCGGACCGCGGCTACCTCCCGTCGGGCGAGCTCGTCCCGCGCGGGCGGCCGGGCGCCGTCGTGCACGACGGCGACGAGGTCGCCCGGCGCGTCGTCCGGCTCGTGACGACCGGCACGGTCGAGGCCGCGGACGGCACGTCGCTGCGCGTCGAGGCGGACTCGGTGTGCGTCCACTCGGACACCCCCGGGGCGGTCGGGCTGCTCGGGGCGCTGCGGACCGCGCTCCAGGAGGCCGGGGTCGTCGTGCAGCCCTTCGTCGACTCCCCGCACGGCGGCTCGGCGGGCGAGGACGCGGTGCCGTGACGACCGGAGGGTCGCCCGCTCCCGGGTCACCGGTCCGCGACGCGGCCGACGGCCCCGACGGCGAGGTGACGGTGCACGCGTTCGGCGAGGCCGCGCTGCTCGTCGACCTTCCCGACCTCGCCGCCGTGCGCGCGCTGCACCGGGCCCTGGGCGACGCGCCGCCCGGCGTGGTCGACGTCGTCCCGGCCGCCCGCACGGTGCTCGTGCGCTGCGCGGCGCCCGCGGACGTCCCCGCCGCCCGGGCGTGGCTGCGCGCGGCGGCGCGGCGCGCGTCGACGACCGGCCCCACCACCCACGTCGGGGAGCTCGTCGAGATCCCCGTGCGCTACGACGGCCCCGACCTGGACGACGTCGCCCGCTGGGCGGGCCTGAGCGTTGAGGAGGTCGTCGCGCGGCACCACGGCCGCGAGTACGAGGCCGCGTTCGGCGGGTTCGCGCCGGGCTTCACGTACCTCTCCGGGGTCGATCCCGCGATCGCCGCCCCGCGCCTGGCCACCCCGCGCACCCGCGTCCCCGCCGGCTCGGTGGCGCTCGCGGGCGGGCTCACCGCCGTCTACCCGGGGGAGTCCCCGGGCGGGTGGCGCCTCCTCGGCCGCACGGACGCGCGGATGTTCGACGTCGACCGCGACCCGCCCTCGCTCGTCGCGCCCGGCGCGCGCGTGCGGTTCGTGCCGGTCCGCGCGGCCGTGACCGCGGGCGGCGGCCCGCTCGTGCCGTCGGGGAGGGCGCAGCAGGACGGGAGCGCGGGGGCGCCGCGCGTGCAGCCCGCACAGGACGGGGCCACCACCCCCTCGCTGCCGGCCGCGCGCGCCCTGGAGGTGCTCGCGACGGGTCCCCTCGCGCTCGTCGAGGACGCGGGGCGCCCGGGGCTCGCCGCTGTCGGCGTCGGGCCGTCGGGAGCGGCCGACCGCGCGTCGCACGCGCTCGCGAACCGGCTCGTGGGCAACCCGGACGGTGCGGCGGCGATCGAGGTCACCCTCGGCGGTCTCGCCGTGCGGTTCGCCGGCGGGGCGGTCGTCGCGCTGGCGGGGGCGGCGGTCCCCGCGAGCGTGGACGGGAGCCCGGTCGGCATGCACGCGGCCCTCCGGGTGCCCGACGGCGGTACCCTCCGCCTCGGCCTGGCGGCGCGCGGTCTGCGCACCTACCTCGCGGTGCGTGGCGGGCTCCGGCCGCCCGCGGTCCTCGGGTCGCGCGCGCGGGACGTGCTGGCCCGGCTCGGTCCGGAACCCCTGCAGCCGGGCGACGTCGTCGCGGTGGGGGCCGCGCCGTCGGGCACGTGGCCGTGGCCCGACGTCGCACCGGTGCGGTTCCCGCCCGGCGAGCCGCGTCCGGGCGAGCGGGCGGGCGCGGTGCTCGAGGTGCTGCCCGGGCCGCGGTCCGACTGGTTCCTCCCCGGTGCGGGGCACGCGCTGCGCGCGCTGCGGACCGTGTCGCCGGACAGCGACCGCGTCGCCCTGCGGCTCGACGGCCAGGCCGTGCCCCGCAGGCCGGGGGAGCTGGCGTCCGAGGGGCTCGTCCGCGGCGCGGTCCAGGTCCCGCCCGACGGGCGTCCCGTCGTCTTCCTCGCGGACCGCCCGGTCACCGGGGGATACCCCGTCATCGGGGTGCTCCGCGAGCGGGACGTCGACCGTGCGGCCCAGCTCCGACCGGGGGACCGCGTGATCCTGCGGCTCGCGACGACGGTCTGAGCGCGGCGCCGGGGGAGCGTGGGAGGGCGGGGCGGACGGCCGCACGTCGTGCCGTGCGGCGAGCGGCAGCGTCCCTGTGGGCCGGGTCACCGGGGAGCGGCTTGACCATGTCGCGCGAGGCCGCGTAATGTTCTGGATGTCGGCCCGACAGGGAGGAACAGACACCGCCTCGAACGATCGAGGGTGGCTGGTCCCGGGGTCGAAACCCTTCCACCGCATGGCGTAGAGTGTTCTCTGCCCGCGACGAGGAAGACCACGGCGACTGGACCACGGCGAACAGCCGGGGTTGAGGAGCCGGGGAAGACCTGGTAAGGTTGAAGGGTTGCCCCAAGCGAGGTTCTGCCCGGTCGGGTGGTGCTGAGTTGGTGTGTGTCGGTTGTTTGAGAACTCAACAGTGTGCTTGTTAGTCAATGCCAAATTTTTTGTCCCTGTGGCATGGCTGGCCTGG
>NZ_JALIZI010000011.1:0-143593 GCF_040595865.1 Cellulosimicrobium sp. MI9406 | reverse complement strand
CGCGTCGGCCACCGCCGGGGCAGCAGCCTCGGCGGCCGGGGCCGCGGTCTCGGCGGTCGGGGCCGCTGCCGCGGAGGTCGCGCGGCGCGACCGGCGCGCGGGCTTCTTCGCAGCGGGTGCCTCGACGGGCTCGGCCGTCGTCGGCGCGCCGGACGGCGCGGTGTCTGCGGCCGGGGCGTCCGGCTCGGCGACCGGCGCGGCCTCGACGGCCGGAGCCTGCGCGGTCGTGCGCGTCGCCCGGGTGCGCTTCGCGCGGCGCGGCGCGTCGGCCGCGCCCAGCAGGGCGTCGGCGTCAGGTGCCACCGTGGGGGCCGGGGCTTGCTCGGCGGCGGGCGGTGCGCTGAGGCCGAACTCGGAGAGGACGTCGAGCGGCGCGTCGCCAGCCGGGGCCTTCGCCTTCTTGCCGCCGCCCTGGGCGCGGCGCGGCGCGCGGGCGCGCGGGGCGGGCTCTGCCGCCGGCGGCTCCGCCACGGCGTCGGCGGCCGCGGGGCTCGCGTCTGCCGGGACGTCGGCCGGGGCGGACGCAGCGGGAGCCGCGTCGGCCGCCGGAGCGGCGACGGTCGGCGTGGTGCGGGTCGCGCGACGCGAGCGGCGCGCGGGCGGGGTCGTGGCCTCGGCCACGGGTGCGGTCACGGGCGCCTCGGGCGCCGGGGTCGCGTCCGCGGTGGCCGCCGCAGACGCGGCGACGTCGGAGGCAGCCGTCGCCGCCGGCGGCGTCTGCGGCGGTGCCGCGCTGCGCGTCGCGCGGCGGCGGGCGGGCTTGCGCGCCGGGGTCGTCGGGCTCTCGGCCCGGTCCGCGGCGGCGTCCGCCGTCGACTCTGAGGGGGTGCTGTCGGAGGTGCTGTCGAGCGTCACGCGTCGTGCTCCTGCTGCCACAGGGACCGCCCCGCACCGTGCGGCCCGTCGGGCGGTCGGTCGTCGCTCGGGACGAGCGCACCGGAGCGCGTCGTCCGGCGACGGAAGTCGTCGGTCACGGCCGCGGTCCGCGTGCGCGGCGCGGGCGCCTGCCACCGGGCCCTTCGCCCCGGTCGGCGCGCCGACTGCCGCGGTCCGCTGGTGCCGCGATCTCGTGCTCGCCGGGTGAGCGATGCGGAGCCCGCCCGGCTCCGCCCAGTATCGCACAGGGGTGCGGACGAACCCGGGCGACACGCACCGCGCCCCGGGCCGCCGGTCCCGGGGGGTCGGGACCAACGTCCCGGGACCTTGTGAACATAGTCACAAGCGGCGTGTTTTCAGTACTCCTCGTCATTTCCGGCCCTGCTGATGCGGCAGATTGGAACTACCGTCGGAGGAGGCGACCGGTCGTCCGGCCGCCGGCTCCGGCAACACTCCCCTACGCCGTTGTCCCTTCCCCGACCCGGTCGGGCCCCCCGAGGAGCGCACGTGGATGCCCTAGCCCTGGCGCGGTGGCAGTTCGCCATCACGACCGTCTACCACTTCATCTTCGTCCCGCTGACGATCGGCCTGTCGCCGCTCGTCGCGATCATGCAGACGGCGTGGGTCCGCACCGGCAACGAGCGCTGGCTGCGCCTGACGAAGTTCTTCGGCAAGCTGCTGCTCATCAACTTCGCGCTCGGCGTCGTGACCGGCATCGTGCAGGAGTTCCAGTTCGGCATGAACTGGAGCGAGTACTCGCGCTTCGTCGGCGACGTGTTCGGCGCGCCGCTCGCCATGGAGGCGCTCGCCGCGTTCTTCATCGAGTCGACGTTCCTCGGCCTGTGGATCTTCGGGTGGGACCGCCTCAACAAGAAGGTGCACCTCGCGTGCATCTGGGCCGTCGCGATCGCGACCAACCTCTCCGCGTTCTTCATCCTCGCCGCGAACTCGTGGATGCAGCACCCGGTCGGCGCGATCTTCAACCCGGAGACCGGGCGCGCCGAGATGAACGACATCGGCGCCGTCCTCACGAACAACACCCTCTGGGCCGCGTTCCCGCACCAGATCACGGCGACCTTCCTCACCGCGGGCACGTTCGTCACCGGCATCGCCGCTTGGTGGATGGTCCGTCTCGTGCGCACCCGCAAGGCGGAGAACGTCGAGCTCGCGCGCGACGTCTACCGCCCGGCCGTCACGCTCGGCGTCATCGCCATGCTCGTCGGCGGTCTCGGGGTCGCCGTCTCCGGCGACATCCAGGGCAAGATCATGTACGAGCAGCAGCCCGGCAAGATGTCGTCGGCCGAGGCGCTCTGCCAGGGCTCGGAGGGCGCCGCGTTCTCCATCCTCACGATCGGCGACCTGTCGAACTCGTGCGAGAACGTCCGGCACCTCATCGAGATCCCCGGTCTCGCGTCCTACCTCGGCACAGGCCACTTCTCCGGGCCGGAGAGCTACCTGCCCGGCGTCGAGGACGTCCAGGAGCAGATGACCGAGCGCTACGGCGACGTCACCGCCTCCGGCGACCCCGTCACGTACACGCCGAACCTCGCGATGACCTACTGGTCCTTCCGGCTCATGATCGGCATGGCCGCCGGCTCCGTGCTCCTCGCGCTCATGGCGCTGTGGCTCACCCGCAAGGGCCGGGTCACGGACAACAAGTGGTTCGCGCGCGTCGGCCTCATCGCCATCCCCATGCCGTTCCTCGCGAACTCGTTCGGCTGGATCTTCACGGAGATGGGCCGCCAGCCCTGGGTCGTCGCGCCGAACCCGACGGGCATCGACCAGATCCGGCTGCTCACCGAGCGCGGCGTGTCCACCGTGGTGAGCCCCGGCGTGGTGCTGACCTCGATGATCGTCTTCACGCTCGTCTACGGGGCGCTGGCCGCGGTCTGGTTCACGCTCATGCGGCGCTACGCGATCGAGGGCGTCCCGCTCACGGTCCGCGACGAGTCCCCGGAGGCCCAGGAGCCGCCGGACGAGGACTCCGAGTCCGCCGACCGTCCGTTGTCCTTCGCGTACTGACACGACGCGCCTGAACCCGCCCAGAAAACTCAGGAGACACCGTGGATCTCGCCGTCGTCTGGTTCGTGCTCATCGCGGTCCTGTGGACCGGCTACCTCGTGCTCGAGGGCTTCGACTTCGGGGTCGGCATGCTGCTGTCGATCCTCCCGCGCGGTGACAAGGAGCACCGCGAGAAGGAGCGCCGCGTCCTCATCAACACCATCGGCCCCGTCTGGGACGGGAACGAGGTGTGGCTGCTCACCGCGGGCGGCGCGACGTTCGCCGCCTTCCCCGAGTGGTACGCGACGCTCTTCTCCGGCTTCTACCTGCCGCTCCTGCTCATCCTCGTCGCGCTCATCGTGCGCGGCGTCGCGTTCGAGTACCGCGGCAAGATCCGCGACGAGGGCTGGGCGCGCCGCTGCGACGTCGCGATCCAGGTCGGGTCGTGGGTCCCCGCCGTGCTGTGGGGCGTCGCGTTCGCCAACCTCGTGCGCGGCGTGCAGCTCGACGCCGACCACCAGTTCGTCGGCGGCTTCTTCTCGCTCCTGTCGCCGTTCGCGCTCCTCGGCGGTCTCGTCACGCTGAGCCTGTTCCTGCTGCACGGCTCGGTCTTCGTCGCGCTCAAGACCGACGGCGAGATCCGCGCCCGCGCCCGTCAGCACGCCTCGGTCTTCGGCGTGGCCGCGCTCGTGCTCGCCGGCGGCTGGGCCGTCTGGGCCCAGGTCGCGTACTCGGTGCCCTGGACGTGGGCCGCCGTCGTGCTCGCCGCGGCCGGGCTCGTGACGACGCTCCTCGCGAACCGCAAGGGCTCCGAGGGGCGCGCGTTCACGGCGTCGGCCCTGACGATCGTCGCCGCCGTCGTGCTGATCTTCGGCTCGATGTACCCCGACGTGATGCCCGCCGTCGACCCGGCGAACTCGCTGACGGTGCACAACGCGTCGTCGACCGACTACACGCTCACCGTGATGACGTGGGTCGCCGTGATCCTCACGCCGCTCGTCATCGCCTACCAGTCGTGGACGTACTGGGTGTTCCGCCGCCGCCTGTCGACGAAGGACATCCCCGCGCCCGCCGGCCTGTCGCTCAAGAAGGTCCGCGAGGCGGCGTTCGGCGGGGCGTCCTCGGGCGGCTCGACCGGCCGTGGCCTGACCGACGGCGGGGGCTCCGGCTCGTGAAGCCGCTCGACCCGCGGCTCCTGCGCCACGCGCGGGCCGCGCGAGGGTACGTCGTCCTGACGGCGGTGCTCGGGTTCGCCACGGCGGCCCTGGTCGTCGCCCAGGCCCTCGTCCTCGCGTCGGTCCTCGCGCCGGCCGTCCAGGGGACGGCCGACCTGGCCGACCTCGGGCCGCGGGTCGGGCTGCTCGCCGCCGTCGTCGCCGCGCGCGCCGGCACCTCGTGGGCGCAGGAGCGCTTCGCGCTGCGTGCCGCGACGCGGACCGTCGCCGAGCTGCGCGAGCAGGTCGTCACGCACGCCGTGGCGCTCGGCCCGCGGTGGCTGGCCTCGGGGCGCGGCCCCGAGGTCGCGACGCTCGCGACGCGCGGGCTCGACCAGCTCGAGCCCTACATGGTGCGGTACCTGCCCCAGCTCCTGCTCGCCGCCACCGTCACGCCCGCGACGCTCGCCGTCGTGCTGGGCCTGGACTGGGTCTCGGCCGTGATCATCGCCGTGACCATCCCCCTCGTCCCGATCTTCATGACGCTCGTCGGGCGCCTCACCGCGGGCACGTCGGAGCGGCGCCTCGTCGTCATGCAGCGGCTCGGCGCGCAGGTGCTCGACCTGCTCGCCGGTCTGCCGACGCTCCTCGCGTTCGGTCGCGCGCGCGGCCCCGAGCGGCGCGTGCGCGCGCTGGGCGAGGCCAACCGCCGCGCCACGATGGGCACGCTGCGCGTCGCGTTCCTCTCCGGCATGGTGCTCGAGCTCCTCACGACCCTGTCCGTGGCCGTGGTGGCCGTGGGCGTGGGCCTGCGCCTCGTGCACGGCGGCATGGAGCTCGAGCCGGCGCTCGCCGTCCTCGTGCTCGCCCCCGAGGTCTACCTCCCGCTGCGCCAGGTCGGCCTGCACTTCCACGCCTCGACCGACGGCATCGCCGCGGCCGAGCAGGCGTTCGCCGTCCTCGACGAGGACGCGCCCGCGCCGGGCACCGCACCCGCGCCCGCGCTCGCCGGGACGACGCTCGCCCTGCGCGGCGTGAGCGTGCGCGCCGGGGAGCGCGACGTGCTCGCGCCCGCCGACCTCGACCTCGAGCTCCGGCTCGGGACGTCGAGCGGCCGCGTCGTGGCCCTCACCGGGCCGAGCGGCGCGGGCAAGACGACGACGGCGATGGTCCTGCTCGGCCTCGTACGGCCCGACCGCGGCACCGCGACCCTCACCGCGCCCGACGGCGACCGGCTCGACCTGGCCGACGTCGACCCCGAGACGTACTGGCCCCAGGTCGCGTGGCTCCCCCAGCGCCCCGTGCTCGCGCCGGGGCGGCTGCGCGACGTCGTCGCCGGCGGGCTGGACGTCACCGACGCCGACCTCGACCGCGCGGCGCGCACCGCCGGCCTCGACACGGTGCTCGCCACGCTGCCCGCGGGCTGGGACACCGAGGTCGGGCGCGGCGGTGTCGGGCTGAGCGTCGGCCAGCGGCAGCGCGTCGCGCTCGCCGCGGCGCTGCTCGGCGACCCGGCGCGCGTCCCGCTCGTCGTGCTCGACGAGCCGACCGCCCACCTGGACGCGCGCGGCGAGCAGGTCGTGCTCGACGCCGTGCGCGCGTTCCGCGACCAGGGGCGCACCGTCGTCGTGGTCGCGCACCGCGCCTCGCTCGTGCGCGCCGCGGACGACGTGGTCGAGGTCCGCTCCGCACGGCTCGACCCGTCCCCGGCGAGCCCGGGCGCCGACCCGGCCGACCCCCGGGACACCGCCGTGGCGGTCGGTGCCGTCACCTCCACGACCCCCGAGGGGAGCGTCCCGTGACCGGTCCTCGTGCCCGCCTCGCCGCCGACCCGCTGTGGCGGGCGGTCGGGCTGCTCGACGTGCGCTGGCGCCGCGTCGTGTGGGCGGTCGTGCTCGGCACGCTCTCGCTCGGGAGCGCCGTCGGCCTCGCGGCCGCCGCGGCGTGGCTCATCGCGCGCGCCTCGCAGATGCCGCCGGTCCTCACGCTGTCCGTCGCGGTCGTCGGCGTGCGCGCGTTCGGCATCTCGCGCGGCGTCTTCCGGTACCTCGAGCGGCTCGCGTCGCACGACGTCGCGCTGCGCGGCATGGCGTCCCTGCGCGCCAACCTCTACACCGCGCTGGCGCAGGGCTCGCCCGCAGCGCTCGTGGGGCTGCGGCGGGGCGACCTGCTCGCGCGCGTCGGCGCGGACGTCGACGCGGTCGGCGACGTGGTCGTGCGCGCGTTCGTGCCCGCCGGGGTCGCGCTCGCCGTGTCGGTGGGGTCCGTCGTGCTCGTGGGCGCCTTCCTGCCCGCGGCCGGGGTCGCGCTCGCGCTGTGCCTCCTGCTCGCCGCCGTCGTCGCGCCGTGGCTCTCCGCCCGGTCGGCGCGCGAGGTCGAGGCGCGCGGCGCCACGACGCGCGCGGCGATGACCGCCACGACGCTGGAGATCCTCGAGGAGTCCGGGCCGCTCGCCGTGTCCGGGCGCCTCGGCACGCGCCTGGACGACCTGCGCGCGACCGACCGGGCGCTGGCCCGCGTGACCGACGACGGCGCCCGCCCCGCCGGGGTCGCGGCCGGGATCGCCGCGCTCGCCGTCGGCCTCGCGGTGCTCGCGTCGCTCCTGCTCGGCATCCCGGCCGTCACCGCCGGCACGCTCGCGCCCGTCGAGCTGTCCGTCATCGTCCTCACGCCCCTCGCGGTGTTCGAGGCGGCGAACACGCTGCCCGCCGCCGCCGTCCAGCTCCACCGCTCGCGGCAGGCCGCCGCGCGCGTCGTCGGGCTCCTCGACGGGCCGACGCCCGCGGCCGGCCGCGCGCCGACCCCCGCCCCCGGCGAGTCGGGCCGCGCCCCCGACCCGCGCACGTCCCTCGTGCTCGACGACGTCGCGGCCGGCTGGCCGGGCACCGGACGCACCGTCGTCGAGGGCGTCGACCTGGCGCTCACGCCGGGCCGTGCGGTCGCCGTCGTCGGGCCGTCGGGCGTCGGCAAGACGACGCTGCTCGCGACCGCCGCCGGGCTCGTCCCGGGGGTCGCGGGGCGCGTGCTCCTCGACGGCGTCCCGACGGCCGACCTCGCGCGCGAGGACGTGGCGCACCACGTCGTGCTCGTCGCGGAGGACGGGCACGTGTTCGACACGACCGTGCTGGAGAACCTGCGCGTCGCGCGCGGCGACGTCACGACCGAGGAGGCCGAGGCCGCCCTGCGGGCCGTCGGCCTCGACCCGTGGCTCGCCGCGCTGCCCGACGGACTGGAGACGTTGCTCGGCCCCGACGCCACCACGGTCTCGGGCGGCGAGCGCCGCCGTCTGCTCGTGGCCCGCGCGCTCCTGTCCCCCGCGCCGCTGCTGCTGCTCGACGAGCCCGCGGAGCACCTCGACGCCACGGGCGCCGACGCGCTCGTGCGGCACCTCGTCGCGACGACGCGCGCCGCGCAGGACCGGCGCGGCGTCGTCCTCGCGACGCACCGGCTGAGCGCGCTGGAGGCGGTCGACGAGGTGCTGCTGCTCGGCGTCCCCGACGCCGCGCCGGACGGCGCCGCCGCACGCGTCGTCGCGCGCGGGACGCACGCCGAGCTCCTCAAGCTCCCCGCTTACCGCTGGGCGCTCGACCAGGAGGCCCCCGCGGTGCGCTGAGCCCGCGGCGTCAGCCCTCGCCGAGGCGCGCGAGGAACAGCGCCTCGCCGACCGCGAGGTTCTCGATCTCGCTGGGCGCGACCGACTCGTTCGGCGCGTGGATGAGGCACGCGGGCTCCTCGACCCCGAGGAGCACGATCTCCGCGTCCGGGTACTGGCCCGCGAGCACGTTGCACAGCGGGATCGAGCCGCCCTGGCCCGCCGTGACCGTCTCGCGCCCGTACGCGTCCGCGAGCGCCCCCGTGAGCGTGTCGAACACGTGCCCGCTCGTGCGGGCCGCGAACGGCTGCCCGACGGCGTCGCGCTCGACCCGTACGCGCACCCCCCAGGGCGCGTGGGCCTCGAGGTGTGCGACGAGCTTGTCCTGCAGGTCCTGGGCGTCCGCGCCGGGCGGCACCCGCAGGTTGAGCCGGGCGGACGCGCGCGGTTGGATCGCGGCCGCCGAGCCGACGACGCTCGGCGCGTCGATCCCGAGGATCGTCACGACGGGCCGCGCCCACAGCCGGTCGGCGACGCTGCCGGTCCCGACGAGCCCGACGCCGTCGAGCACGCCCGCGTCGCGGCGGAACTGGTCCTCGTCGTACGCGACCCCGTCCCACGTGCCGTGCGCGACGGCGCGCGGCACGCCGTCGATGGTCGTGTCGCCGTGCTCGTCGCGCAGGCTCGCGAGGATCGCGACGAGAGCCGCGAGCGCGTCGGGCGCGGCGCCGCCGAACATGCCGGAGTGGATCTCGCCCTCGAGCGCCTCGACGTGCACGACGACGTTCGCCGCGCCGCGCAGGGTGACGGTGAGCGTCGGGAGGCCGAGCTCGGCGTTGCCGGTGTCCTGAACGAGCATCGCGTCGGCCGCGAGCGCTCCGGGGTTCTCCTCGACCCACCGGTCGAGACCGCCCGTCCCCTGCTCCTCGGAGCCCTCGACGACGAGCCGGACCCCGACGGGGAGGTCGTCGCCGCCGAGCGCGCGCAGGGCCCGCAGCGCGGTGAGGTGCGTGACGACATTCCCCTTGCAGTCCGCGGCGCCGCGCCCGTAGAGGCGACCGTCGCGCTCGGTGAGCTCGAAGGGCGGGCTGGTCCACGCGGCGTCGTCGAGGGGCGGCTGAACGTCGTAGTGCGCGTAGAGCAGGACGGTGGGCGCGCCGTCGGGTCCGGGACGGTGGCCCAGGACGACCTGCGACCCGTCGGGCGTGACCTCCAGGCGCGTGTCGATCCCCTCCGCGCGGAACGCGTCGGCCACCCAGCGCGCGGCGCGCTCGCACTCGGCGCGGGGGTAGAGGCGCTCGTCGGCGACGGACGGGATGGCGACGAGCGTGCGCAGGTCGTCGAGCGCGCGCGGCAGGAGGCCCTGCACGGCGGCCCGCACCTCCTCGACGTGCCCGGTGGCGTCGGGTCGTGCTCCGGTGCTCGGCTGGCTCACGCGTCCTCCTCGGTCGTGGTTCCGGTGGTGGCGTCGGTGCCCTCGCCGCCCTGCTCGGTGGTGCGGCCGGGGTCGAGGTCGAGCGAGTCCACGTACGCGTCGAACGCGGCGAGCTGCTCAGGGCAGTAGACCTCGATGACGAGCCGGTCGCCGGCGAGGCGGCGCTCGTCGAGCACGGACGGCCGCAGGCCCGGGCCGGCGGCCCCGTTCGCCGCGCCGAGGTCGGCGGTCGCCTCGACGAGGGCGGCCGGGTCGGCACAGAAGCCGCCGCCGTCGTCGCCGAGGACGTCGGCGATCGTCTCCTCGCTGAAGGCGGTGATCCCGATCGCGGCGAACTGCTCGTGCAGCTCGGCCGCCTTCTGCTCGGCCTCGCGCGCGTCGCGGTTCGACCGCACGTCGTCGAAGACGATCAGCATGACGGCGCCGAGGGCGACGAGGAGCAGCGCGGCGGCGGTGTACGTGACCCACCGCTTCGACGAGACCGGCTCGGGCTCGTGCTCGGGGACGTGGGAGGGACGGGTCGTGGTCATGCCGCGTCGCCCTCCCCCGCCTCGTCCGCCGCCGCGAGCGCCGCGGCCTCGGGGTCCCTCCAGGACGGCTTGCGCAGCAGGTAGAAGAGCGCCGGGACGAGGATGCCGATGATCCCGAGGCCGCCACCGACGATCAGCACGTAGACGCCCACGTTCCCGCTGGAGAACTGCGCGGGCGGCACGAACCCGATGATCATCGCGGCCACCGAGGCGCAGAACCCGACGACGCACAGGAGCGTCAGCGCGGGCGCGCGGTAGCCGCGCGGGTGGTCGGGTGCCCGACGGCGCAGCCGCACCGCCGCGACGAACAGCAGCAGGTACATGACGAGGTACACCTGCGTCGTGATGACGGACAGGATCCAGTAGGCGCTCGAGACGTCGGGGATGAAGGCGTACAGGAGCGCGATGCCGGTCGTGATGACGCCCTGCGTGACGAGGATGTTCTGCTGCACGCCGTGCTTGTTGAGCCGCTGCAGGAACGGCGGGAGGTAGCCCTCCTCGCGCGCGACCGTGAGCAGGCCCTTGGACGGCCCGGCGAGCCACGTGAGCATGCCGCCGAGCGACGCCGCGATGAGCATGAGGCCGAGGATCGGCGTCAGCCAGCTCACGCCGAAGTTGGCGAAGAACGCGTCGAACGCCTGCATCACCCCGGCGGTCAGGCTGAGCTGGTCAGCCGGGATCACCCAGCTGATCGCGACGGCCGGAAGGATGAAGATCACGAGGACGAGCCCGATCGCGAGGAACATCGACCGCGGGAACTCCGTCGCCGGCCTGCGCAGGCTCGTCACGTGCACCGCGTTCATCTCCATGCCCGCGTACGACAGGAAGTTGTTGACGATGAGCACCAGCGACGCGAGCCCGGTCCAGGCCGGCAGCAGGTGCTGCGCGTCCATCGGCGCGGCCGACGGGTTGCCCTGGGCCAGGAAGACGACGCCGAGCACGACGAGGATCGCGGCCGGGACGAGCGTCCCGATGACGAGGCCCCAGCTCGACAGCCCCGCGACCGTCTTGGTGCCCTGGGAGGAGAGCCACACGCCCGTCCAGAAGAGCACGACGATGACGATGGCGACGTAGAGCCCGTTGCTCGCGAGGCTCGGGTTGATGACGTAGGCGAACGTGCTCGCGACGTACCCGAGCAGGCTCGGGTAGTAGAAGATCGTCATCGCGAACTGGCACCAGATCGCGAGGAACCCGAGCGGCTTCGACACGCCGTCCGCGACCCAGCGGTACACGCCGCCCGACCACCCCGACGCGAGCTCGGCAGACACGAGCGACGTCGGGAGCAGGAACACGAGCGCCGGGACCACGTAGAGGAACACGGCCGCGAGGCCGTAGACCGCCATGGTCGGCGCGGCGCGCAGGCTCGCGACCGACGACGTGATCATGAACGCGAGCGTGAGCCACGTGATGTAGTTCTTCGGTGTCCGTGCCGTGATCGCCGCGCGCACCTCAGCGTGCGTCGGCGCGCCCGTGGACGAGCCCATCCCCACCCCCGAAGCCGTGACCCCGCCAGGGCCGACCGGGACGGCGCGCGGACGGCGCGTCGTCGGAACACCGCGAACATATCGCCGCGACGCAGGTCGCGCCTGGGGAGTCGTCCGGGGCTCTGCCGGGGCGCGGACCGGGAGCCGCGCCGGCGCGGGGTCGGCGCCGGGCCTGCTCAGAGGTGGCGCGAGGGCGGCTCGGTGGCGGCTCGGACGCGGTGATACGTTCGCGAGGCGGCCCGTCCCGCGCAGCGCGAGGGCCGTGACGACACCACGGACGACCCTCAAGGAGCAGCGGTGAAGATCCTCGTGCCCGGCACCATCGCCCTCGACGTGCACGCGGGCCCGGACGACGAGGTCGTCGTGTACGACGCCGCGGCCCCGTTCCGCCCCGAGGACGCCGACGCCGAGGTGCTCGTGGTGTGGGGCAGCTCCGCGGAGAACCTCGCCGACGCCGCGGCGCGGCTCCCCCGCCTGCGCTGGGTCCAGACGCTCGCCGCGGGCCCCGACGCCGTGCTCGCGGCCGGGTTCGGGCCGGACGTGACGATCACCTCGGGCCGGTCCCTGCACGACGGCCCCGTCGCCGAGCACGCGCTCGCGCTGGTCCTCGCCGTCGTGCGCCGGCTCGACGTGCTCGGGGCGGCGCAGCGCGAGCACCGGTGGGACACCGCGGTGAACCAGGCGCAGGCGGACCCGGCGACGGCCGCGCGCTACACGCTCGACGGCGCACGCGTGACCGTGTGGGGCTTCGGCTCGATCGCCGCCCGGCTCGCGCCGCTGCTCGCGGCGCTCGGCGCCGACGTGACGGGCGTCGCGAGCCGCCGCGGCGAGCGGCACGGCTTCCCCGTCGTGACCGACGACGACCTCCCCGACGTGCTCGCCTCGACCGACGTGCTCGTCTCGCTCCTGCCCGCCCTCGACACGACGCGGCACGCGTTCGACGCCGCGCGGATCGACCAGCTCCCCGACCACGCGGTCTTCGTCAACGTCGGCCGCGGCGCCACGGTCGACGAGGACGCGCTCGTCGCCGCGCTGCACGACGGGCGCCTCGGCGGCGCCGCGCTCGACGTCACCGGGTCCGAGCCCCTGCCCGCGGAGTCACCCCTGTGGGACGCGCCGCGCCTGGTCCTCACGCCGCACGTCGCGGGCAACCGGCCCGAGCGCGCGTCCGAGCTCGTCAACGCCAACCTCGACGCGCTCCGCGCGGGCCGCGAGCTCCGCAACGTCGTCCCCCGCTGAGGGGGCGCTTCCGGGGTCTACCAGCGGCCGTTGCGGGGGCGCGGCTGGCACCGCGGGCACGTGTACGACGAGCGGTTCATGAACTCGTCGCGCCGGACGGGCGTGCCGCACCGGGGGCACGGCTCGCCCTCCTGCCCGTACACGGCGAGCGACCGCGAGAAGTAGCCGGACTGCCCGTTCACGTTGACGTACAGCGCGTCGAAGCTCGTGCCGCCCTGCGCGAGGGCCTCGGTCATGACCTCGGCCGCCGCGTCGAGCAGGCGGTGCGCCTCGGGACGGCGCAGCGTGTCCGTCGCGCGGGCGTAGTGCAGCCGGGCGCGCCACAGCGCCTCGTCCGCGTAGATGTTGCCGACCCCGGACACGACGGTCTGGTCGAGCAGCGCGCGCTTGACGCCCGTCCGACGACGCCGGATCGCGTCCACCACGTCGTCGCGCCGCAGCGACGGGTCGAGCAGGTCCCGGCCGATGTGCGCGACCGGCGCCGGGACCGCGGCGAGGTCGGAGCCGAGGCCGCCGGGGGCGCCGTCGGGCGTCGGGACGAGGTCCTGGACGGACAGGTGCCCGAACGTGCGCTGGTCGACGAAGTCGAGCGCCTGCGCGCCGTAGGCGGTGCGGTCGTCGTGCTCGAGCACCACGCGCACCCGCAGGTGCGGCGCCCGGTCCGCGAGCGCGACGCCGGAGCGGACGAGGAGCTGGCCCGACATCCCGAGGTGGGCCAGCAGGGCGGCGGCGGGGCCGTCGTCGGACCCGGCGGCGGGCTCGAGCGGGAGCCAGAGGAACTTGCCGCGGCGCACCGCGGCGCCGAGCCGCTGGCCGAGCAGCTCGTCGCGGAAGCCCGCCGGCCCGCCCTCGTGGCGCCGCACGCTGTAGTCGCGCAGCACCTCCACGTCGACGACGCGGGCGCCCACGACGTGGCGGGCGAGACCGTCACGGACGGTCTCGACCTCGGGCAGCTCAGGCACCGGCGTCCTCGGCGGCGACCGGCGAGGACGCGGACGCCGCCTCGCGCTCGGCCTGCTCCGCCGCGAGCGCGCGGTACGCGCGCTCCGCGGCCTCCTGCTCGGCGTACTTCTTCGCCGTCCCGCTGCCCGTGCCGTAGAGGCGGCCGTCGAGGTGCACGTACGACGTGAAGACCCGCGCGTGGTCCGGTCCGACGGCGTCGCTCGAGTACGACGGCGCGCTCAGCCCGGCCGCGGCCGCGGCCTCCTGGAGCGACGTCTTCCAGTCGAGCCCGGCGCCCAGACCCGCCGCCGCCGACAGCGTCGGCTCGACGAGCCCGAGCACGAGCCCGCGGGCAGGCTCCAGGCCGTGGCTCAGGTAGACCGCGCCGATGATCGCCTCGACCGTGTCGGAGAGGATCGAGTCCTTGTCGTTGCCGCGCGTGCGGATCTCGCCCTTGCCGAGCAGCACGTACTGCCCCAGGCCGAGCCGGCGCGCGATCGCGGCGAGCGACTTCTGCGAGACGGTCGCGGCCCGCATCTTGGCGAGCTCGCCCTCGGACAGGTCGGGGTGGCGGCGGTAGAGGGTCTCCGTGACGACGAGGCCCAGGACGGTGTCACCGAGGAACTCGAGACGCTCGTTCGTGGGGATGCCGCCGTTCTCGTGCGCGAACGACCGGTGCGTGAGCGCAAGCACGAGAAGCTCGGGGTCCAGATGGACCCCGAGCTTCTCGAGAAGACCGGATGCCGGTGCAGCCGGTGCCACGCGCCTCAGCCTGCGTGCTCGGTGCGCAGCGCCTCGGCGTACTGGCGGCCCTTGTAGGTACCGCACGTCGGGCACGCCGCGTGCGACAGCTTGTCGCCCTTGCACTGCGGGCAGGTGGTGAGGTTCGCGGCGGTCGTCTTCCACTGCGAACGACGCGCACGGGTGTTGCTGCGCGACATCTTGCGCTTCGGAACAGCCACGGCTAGCTCTCTTTCGTCTCGTCGGACACGTTCGAGGTGTCGAACATGCTCTCCAGCGCCGACCAGCGAGGGTCGACAAGTTCGTGGGTGTGGCCCGGGTCGTCCGCCAGGCGCGCACCGCACTCGGAGCACAGCCCCGGGCAGTCCGCTCGGCACACCGGACTGAATGGTAGTGCAGTGACGACCGAATCCCGTAGCGCGGGCTCGATGTCCGCGAGGTCGCCGTCCAGCTCGTAGACGTCCTCGGCGTCCTCCAGGTCGTCGCCCGACTCCTCGGCGGCCTTCGCGCGCTCCGGGTAGGCGAACAGCTCGCCGAGCTCGACCGAGACGTCCTCGTGCACCGTGTCGAGGCAGCGCACGCACTCCCCGACCGCGCGCCCCGTCACCGTCCCGGAGACGAGCACGCCCTCCATGACGGCCTCGAGACGCAGGTCGAGCTCGAGCTCGCTGCCCTCGGGGATGCCGATGACGGCGGTCCCGAGGTCGGCCGGCGCGGGGACGGTCCGGCGGACCGTCAGCATGCTCCCGGGTCGCCGACCGAGCTCGTGCGTGTCGAGCACGAGCGGCGACGTCTTCTCGGCGGTGATGGTGCGCTCCAGGATCGGAGCCCGCAGGCGTGGGTGCCCGCGGACGGTGGTCAACGATGGTCGGGGGCCGGCGACCGCTCGACGGCGGCTGCCAGGCACGGGTCGACGCGTGACGCGACGAGCCAAACATCGATCTTACGTCACCCGACGCCGTGGTCGCCACCTTCACGGCGCCGACCACGACGGTGGTCGGGCCCGGCGACCGGCACGCCCGTCAGCGGGCCGCGCGCTCCCCGCCGCGCTCGCGCATCGTCGCCGGGAACGGCGACTCGTCGGCGTCGCCGAAGCGGTCGCCGAGCCGGTCCGCGAGCTTCGCCCGGCCGGCCTGGACCTGCGCGAGGAGCTTGCCGAGGTCCACCTCGAAGTCCGCGAGCCGCCGGTCGCAGTAGTCGTCGGCGTCGCGCTGCAGCACGGCCGCCGCCTCCTGCGCCTCGTCGACGATGTCGCGGGCGCGCGCCTCCGCCTGGACCACCACCTGCTCCGTCTGCACGAGCTCGATCGCCCGGGCGCGCGCCGTGGTGAGGATCTCCTCCGCCTGCCGGTGCGCGTCCTCGAGCACGGCGTCCGCCTGCGCGAGCACCTCGTCCGCGTGCGCGAGCTGCTCCGGCAGCGCGCCCCGCAGCTCGTCCAGGAGCGCGAGGGCGTCGCCCTTGTGCACCAGCACCGACGCGGACATCGGCATCGTGCGCGCCGACTCGACGAGGTGCGTGAGGTCGTCGAGGATCGCGTTCAACCCGACCTGCGCCTCCTCGCCCGCGCGGTCCTCGTGCGTCGGCCGTCGGTCCTGCTGCTCGCTCACGTACCCGGTCCTTCCCGTCGTGCTCACCTGCTGGTCCCCTGCGTCCGTGCCAGCGCCGCCCGGACGGCGTCGCCCACCCCCGGCGGGACGAGGTCGTCCACCGGTCCCCCGTACCGCGCGATGTCCTTCACGAGCGACGACGCGACGTGCAGGAGCGCCGCGTCGCCCGCGACGAACACCGTCTCGACCCCCGCGAGGTGCCGGTTCATGAGCGCCATCGGCAGCTCCGCGTCGAAGTCGGCACCACCGCGCAGGCCTTTGACCACCGCCGTCGCACCGACGTCGCGGCAGAAGTCGACGAGCAGCCCCGGCACGACCTCGACCCGGACGCCGTCCAGCCCCGCGTCCCGCACCGCGGACCGCGCGAGGTCCACGCGCTCGTCGACGCTCAGGAGCGCCGACTTCGACGCGTTCCGCGCGACGCCGACGACGACCTCGTCGAAGAGGGCGCGCGCACGGCGGACGATGTCGAGGTGGCCCAGGGTGATCGGGTCGAACGACCCGGGACAGACGGCTGTGGTCACCTCGTCACGGTAGTACACGGGGGCCGCTGGACCCGGGCGGCGCGGCCGGGCGCGCGCCGACCGTCGTCGGGCGCGACGATGGTCGACGTGACCACCCCCGCCGTCGTCCCGCTCACCGAACCCGCGCTGCTGCGCTCGCTGCACCGCGACGTCCTCGTGCCGTCGTTCCCGCCGGCCGAGCTCGTCGACGAGCAGGAGCTGCTCGACGCCCACGCGAGCGGGCGGCTGCGCAGCCTCGGCGTGGTCGAGGACGGCCGCGTCGTCGCCGGCGTCGTCGGCGAGTGGTTCGCCGACGCGCGCGTCCTCCTCGTGCTCTACCTCGCGATCGCCCCCCGGACGCCGCGGCGGCGGCGTGGGCCGTCGTCTCGTCACCACCGCGCTCGACGACTGGCGCGCGCTCGACCCGCTCGTCGTCGTGGGCGAGGTCGAGCACCCCGCGCACCACACGGGCAGCGAGGCCCACGGCGACCCGGTCGCGCGACTCCGGTTCTACGCGCGCCTCGGGGCGCGCGTCCTGGCACTCCCCTACTTCCAGCCCGGCGACGGCCCGGGCGGCGAGCGCGTGCCCGCGCTCCTCCTCGTGTCGTTCCCCCTCGGCCCGCACGCCGCCGGCGACGACGTCCCGGCCGCGCCGCTGCGCGCCTTCCTCGCGGAGAATCTCCGCGAGAGCGAGGGCACGCTCGCCGACGACGCCGCGACCCGCCGCCTGCTCGACGCCGCAGGCGGGGACCGCGTCCGCCTCGTCGACCCGGACGACCCCGCCGCCCTCGCGACCGTGCCCGTCGGCACCCTCTCCCCGGCCGAGACCCGAGCCCCGACGGCCTGAGCCTTCCGGCCTCGCGGCCCGACCGGAGACTGCCGCCGCGAGCCGCAGGGCTCGCTACGACGCGCCCACCGACCAGGCAGTCCCGGCAGGCCGAGCAGGCGGTCTGGGTGCGTCAGCCGACCCGGACGAGCCAGAACCACCTGGTCGACGGGGACGTGGGGCCGGACACGGGTGGTCGACGGGCTATGCGTCGTCGGGGAGCTCCGGGCCGACGAAGAACACCGCGGTCTCGCCGTAGTCCTTGTGCGCGACGAGCTCCCAGCCGGCGGGCCACGTCGGCTCGGGTGTGCGCGTCGAGCGCTCGACGACGACGACGGCGGCCGGGTCCAGCACGCCGGGCACGGCGAGGTGCGCGAGGACGCGCTCGAGCGCCTCGGCCGTCACGTCGTAGGGCGGGTCCACGAGCACGAGGTGGAAGGGGCCGTGGCCGGCACGCCCCGGGGTCGGCGCCCCGGCCGCTCCGGCCGCGTCCCCGGCCGCCGACCGCTGCGCCGTGGCCGCCGCCACGCCGGCGACGAACGCCTCGGCCGGCTGCGCGACGACGTGCACGTTCGACAGGCCGAGGGCGGCGACGTTGCGTCGGGCGACGTCGGCCGCGACCCGCGCGGAGTCGACGAGCGTGACGTCGGCCGCGCCGCGGCTCGCCGCCTCGAGGCCGAGCGCGCCGGAGCCCGCGTAGAGGTCGAGGACGTGCGCGTCGTCGACGACGCCGAGGTGCTCGAGCCGGGAGAAGATCGCCTCTCGCACGCGCTCGCTCGTCGGTCGCGTGCCGCGGGGCGGGACCTGCAGCGTGCGCCCACCGACTGTTCCCGCCACGATCCTCGTCACGCGCCCACCCTACGCAGACACCGCGGCGCCCTGCCGTCACGCACGCTCGAGGAACTCCTCGCGCTCGGGGTCGAGCTGCTCGCGGATCGCGGCGGCGAGCGCCGGGTGGTCCGCGAGGTCCGGGTCCTGCGCGACGACCTCCGCCGCGTCCGCCCGCGCGGTCTCGATGACGTCCGCGTCCTTGACGACGCGCAGGAGCCGCAGCGAGCTCGCGCGCCCCGACTGGGCGGCGCCCAGGACGTCGCCCTCGCTGCGCAGCTCGAGGTCGACGGTGGCGAGCTCGAACCCGTCCGTCGTGCGCGCGAGCGTCTCGACGCGCGTCGCGGCGGGCGTGCCCGGCTGCGCGGTCGAGACCAGCAGGCACAGCCCGGCGGCCGACCCGCGCCCGACGCGCCCGCGGAGCTGGTGGAGCTGGGAGATGCCGAACCGGTCCGCGTCGAGCACGACCATCGCCGTGGCCTCCGGGACGTCGACGCCCACCTCGACGACCGTCGTGGAGACGAGCACCTGGACCGCTCCCGACGCGAAGTCGGCCATCACGGCGTCCTTGTCCGCGGGCGGCATCTGGCCGTGCAGCACGCCGACCGTCAGCCCGGCGAGCCGCGGGTGGGCGCGCAGCTCCTCCGCGACCTCCAGCACGGCGCGCAGCGGCGGCCGCTCGACGGCGTCGGGCGCCTCGGGGTCGAGCAGGAAGTCCGGGACGTCGTCGAAGTCGTCGTCCCCCGTCCCGCCCGCGTCAGCGTCCGGCTCGTCCGGGTGGATGCGGGCGCAGACCACGTACGCGCGGTGCCCGGCGTCGACCTCCTCGCGCACGCGCGCCCACGTCCGCTCCATCCAGGTGGGGTTCCCGGCGGGCACGACGTGCGTCGTGATGCCCGACCGCCCGGCGGGGATCTCCGTGAGCGACGACGTCTCGAGGTCACCGAACACGGTCATCGCGACGGTGCGCGGGATCGGCGTCGCCGTCATGACCAGCAGGTGCGGGGAGGTGCGGGCCTTCGCCCGCAGGGCGTCGCGCTGCTCGACGCCGAACCGGTGCTGCTCGTCGACGACCACGAGCCCGAGGTCGGCGAACTGCACGTTCTCGGAGAGCAGCGCGTGCGTGCCCACGACGATGCCCGCCGCGCCGCTCGCGGCGTCGAGCAGGGCCTCCTTGCGCGCGGCGGCGCCGAGCGAGCCGGTGAGGAGCGCGACGCGCGTCCCGTGCTCGGCGCCCCCGAGGAACCCGCCCTCGGCGAGCGGCCCGAGGAGCGCCCGCAGGGTCCGCGCGTGCTGCGCGGCGAGCACCTCGGTGGGCGCGAGGAGCGCCGCCTGGCCGCCGGCGTCGATCACCTGGAGCATCGCGCGCAGCGCGACGACGGTCTTGCCGGAGCCGACCTCGCCCTGGAGGAGCCGTTGCATGGGGCGCGCGAGCGCGAGGTCATCGGCGATCTCCCGGCCCACCTCGTGCTGTCCCTGCGTGAGCGTGAACGGCAGCGCCGCGTCGAAGTCCGCGAGGATGCCCGGCTCGCCCTCCGGCCGGGGCGGGCGTGCGGTCGCGGGCTCGGCGGCGGCCCGGGCACGCCGCTGCGCGAGCGCAGCCTGGAGGACGAACGCCTCCTCGTACCGCAGCCGGTCGCGACCGCGCCGCCACTGCTTCTCGTCGTACGGCTCGTGGACGTCGCGCAGCGCCTCGAGCCGGGTACCGAGCCCGCGCCGCTCGCGGACGGCGTCGGGCAGCGGGTCGGGGACGTCCTCCTCGCGCAGCGGGTCGAGGACGGTCCGCACGGCGGGCTGGATCTTCCAGCTCGGGATGCTGCCGCTCGCGGGGTAGATGGGGATCGGCCTGCTCGCCTCGAGGACGGCGCTCTCGGCGTCCTCGGCGTCGTCGTCCATGCCGATGATCTTGTAGTCGGGGTGCGTGAGCTGGCGCGTGCCCCGGTAGAGGCCGACGACGCCCGTGAACAGGCCGTGCCGACCCGGCGCGAGGCGCTGCTCGTGGTAGCGCAGCACGTTGGGGCTCTTGGCGAAGAACGTGAGCGAGAGCTGCTGCGGGCCGTCCGTCACGACGGCCTCGAGGATGGCGCCCGCGCGGTTGCGCATGCGCCGGACGGTCGCGCTGCGGACCTGGGCGACGATCGTCACGTGCTCGCCGAGGGCGAGCCCGCCGAGGTCCGTGAGACGGCCGGGGTCGCCGTAGCGGCGCGGGTAGTGGCGCAGCAGGTCGCCCACGGTCTCGAGGCCGAGCTTCGCGAGCGGTCCCGCGCTGCGCGTCCCGACGGCGCGGGTCAGCGGCTCGGCCAGCCGGTCCGTCATGCGCCCACCGCCTCGTCCGTGCCGTGGTGGACGACGGCGCCCTCCGCGGCGAGCGCGACCGTGCCGCCGTCCCGGCCCGAGCGCAGGAGCACGAGCTCGGCCCCGGCGCGGGCGGCCGCGGGGGCGAGCGCGTCGAGCGCCGGGAGGGGGACGTCGTCGTCCGCGAGGACCGTGACGACCTCGGCGGGACGCTCGAGCAGGCCCTCCAGGAGCCCGACGAGCCGGCGCGCGGCCTCGGGGTCGTCCGTCCCGGCCGCCGACGCCCGGGACGTGCGCACCGTGTCGAGCGCGGACCGCACGGCGTGCACGCGTCCGGGGCCGTCGACCAGCTGGGCGGCGGCGAGCGCGACCGTCACGTGCAGGTCCGTCGGGGCCGCGAGCACCTCGAGCGACTCGACGCCGTCCTCGCGCAGGGCCGCGCGGAGCGTCGCGACGTCCTCCTCGGGGAGGTCGCCGCCGGGCAGCACGACGACGTGCGCCGCGCGCGCGTCGACGGCGACGCGGTGCAGCGCCGCGAGGTCGGACGCACCGGGCTCGTCGCGCAGGAGCACGACGGCGCCCGCGCGCGCGAGGTCCGCGACGAGCCCCGGTGCGCTGGTCACCGCGACGAGCCCCGGCTCGTCCGACGGGCCGCCGTCCGCCGTGATGCCCGCCGCTTCCGGAAGGTGGCCGTGCCCGTGCGCCCCCGGCAGGTGGCGCACGCGGACCTGCCGCAGCGCGACGAGCGCCCCCGCTCCCTCCCGCGACGCGCGGCCCTGGGCGTCGGCGAGCACCGCCCGTCCGGCCACGACCGCCGCCATCGGGTCGTCGGTGTGGACGTGCGCCTGCCACAGCCCTGACCCGTCGTCGCCCGCGCCGCCGACGACCACGACGGAGTCCCCGATCCGGGACAGGTCGGACCGCAGCCGCTCCCCCGGTGCCGCGGACGCGCCCACGGCGCCCGCGAGCGCACCGCCCGGCAGGTCGACCACGTACATCACCTCGAACTCGCCCCCCTCGTGCGCGGCCTCGGTCCCCGACGCCGCCCCCACGGACGACCCGGTGACCGGCGTCATGCCGGACATCATGCCCAGCACCTCCGACACGACCGGAGCGGGGGTCGCCGGCGCCGCGCCGGGCTCGTCGAGGCGCGCGTCGACGAGCCCGCGGCCCGGCTCGTCGATCTGCGTGCGGTCCGGTCCGCCGGTCCGCTCGTCGAGCGCGGCGACGAGCGCGCCGAGCACGAGCACGAGGCCGAGGGCCCCGGCGTCGAGCACCTGCGCCCGTGCCAGCGCGTCGAGCTCGTCGGTGCTGCGCAGCGCCGCCGCGCGGGCGCCGTCCCGCGCCGCCGCGGCGACGGCACCGGGCGAGGGGTCGCCGTCCGTGACCACGTCCGCGGCCGCGCGGGCCGCCGCGTCCGCCGCGGTGAGGATCGTGCCCGGCGCCGGGCGCGCGACGGCGCCCCGCGCCGTCCGCGCTGCCCGGTCCAGGCCGACGGCGAGCGCCGCGCCCGAGACCGTCCGGTGCTCGGCGAGCTCGAGCGCGAGCCCGCGCAGGTACTCGCTGAGGATGACGCCGGAGTTGCCGCGCGCCCCGACGAGCGCCCCGCGCGCGAGACGCACGAGGACGTCGCCCGCGCCGCCCGCTGGGCCTGCGGCGTCCGCCGTGCCCGCAGGCAGCGCCCGCACGGCGTCGAGCAGCGTGAGGTACATGTTCGTGCCGGTGTCCGCGTCGGCCACGGGGAAGACGTTCACGCGGTCGAGCGACGCACGCGCCTGGGCGAGGGCGTGGACACCGCCACGACCCCACGCGACGACGACGGCGGCGTCGACCACGTCGGCTCCGGGGCTCACGTCGGGACGGCTCCTCGTACGCTGGGGGACGGCCCGGCCGCGCGCGGCGGGTCGGACGACCCGGCGGTCGTCGGGACCACGGTAGTCAACCCGGCCCCCGGTCGTGGGGCGAGCCGCCCCGGCTCCGGCGTGATCCCTGCGACGCGGACCCGGTTTGAGCTCAGGGCCTCGGATCGGCTACCCTGACGAGGTTGCCCGGGTGCTTCGCGCGCCCTCGACGTCGTCGAGGAGCCGCCGAGGGACACCGGGCCGGACACCCTACAGACCATTCAGGACGTCGCCGCTGCGTGCGCGACGTGCACGACGATCAGGAGAAACCGTGGCTGCCAACTGCGACGTCTGCGGCAAGGGCCCGGGCTTCGGGCACAGCATCTCGCACTCCCACATCCGCACGAAGCGCCGCTGGAACCCGAACATCCAGCGCGTGCGCGCCGTGGTCGCGGGGACGCCCAAGCGCCTCAACGTGTGCACCTCGTGCCTCAAGGCCGGCAAGGTCACCCGCCCCGCCTGATTCGCGCGACTCCTCCACGAGAGCGCCCGCCGGTCCCCGGCGGGCGCTCTCGTCGTCTGCGGCCCCGGTCGCCGGACGCCCGAGCTCCGAAGATCTCCTGAGGATCCGGACAAACGGGCTTGGTGTATCCCCGCCCGGGTGGCAGTCTTTGTTCATGGTGACGGAACTGAGCGAGGTAACGATCCGCCCGGCCGGCCCCGCGGACGCGCGCGCCATCGCGGCCGTGCACATCGCGTCGTGGCGCGGCGCGTACGCCGGCATCGTGCCGGACGAGTACCTCGCCTCCCTCGACCACGACCAGCGTGAGAAGCACTGGGTCCAGAGCCTCGGCACCGCCGGGGCACGCACCTGGCTCGCCGACGCCGACGGCCGCACCATCGGCTTCGCCACCCTCGGCCCCGGTCGCGACGAGGACGCCGAGCCCGGGGACCTGGAGATCTACGCCATCTACCTCGACCCCGAGTCCTGGGGCCGCGGCGTCGCACGCGACCTCATGCGCACCATGCTCGGCGAGGTGGGCCCCGGCACCACCGTCACGCTCTGGGTCCTCGAGGACGCCGAGCGTGCGCGCCGGTTCTACCGTCGGCACGGGTTCAGCCCGGACGGGGTCGAGCGCCGCGACGACATCGGCGGCAAGGACCTCACCGCCGTCCGCTACCGCCGGAGCTGACCCCCGCGCTCAGGCGCGGAAGTGGTCCCACCCCGACGACCGGCGCGGCACCGCGCCGTCCAGGCGCACGCCCGGGCCGTCGTCACCCGCGGGACGCACCGTGCCGAGCGGCCGGAACCCGGCCGGGAGCGACGACGCCGCGGGGAACGTGGCGAGCAGACCGTGGTCCTCTCCCCCGGACAGGACCCACCCGTCGACGAGCTCCGTCCCGTCGCCCGCGAGCGCGGCGCCTGCGTCCCGCAGCCGGGCACGGTCGGCGTCGAGCGCAGCCGGGTCCAGGTCCACGACGACGCCGCTCGCCCGCGCGACCCGCCCCGCGTCCCGCAGCAGGCCGTCCGAGACGTCCATCATCGCCGTGGCCCCGGCGTCGGCCGCGACCGGGCCTGCGGCGAGCGGCGGGTCGGGACGCAGGTAGGCGGCGACGAGCGCGTCGTCGACGTCCGCGCGACCGGCGTCGAGCAGCGCGAGACCCGCGGCGGACCGCCCGAGCGTCCCCGCGAGCGCGACGACGTCACCCGCCCGGGCTCCGCCGCGCAGCACCGGCTCGCGTCCCTCCAGGTCCCCGTGGACGGTCACGGCGACCACGACCTGGTCCCCTCCGGACAGGTCGCCGCCCACGACCGCGGCACCGAGCGGGGTGCACGCGTCGGCCAGCCCGCGCGCGAACCCGGTGACCCAGTCGACGGGCAGGTCGCCCGGCATGACGAGCGACACGACGAGCGCCGCGGGGCGCGCGCCCATGGACACGACGTCGGCGAGGTTCTGCACGGCGGCGCGGCGGCCGACGTCGTAGCCCGTCGACCAGCGCCGGCGGAAGTGCCGGTCCTCGACGAGGACGTCGGTGGACACGACGTAGCGGCCGTCGGGCGCGGCGACGACCGCGCAGTCGTCCCCCGGCCCGACGAGCGTCGAGGGGGCCGTGGGCAGCAGGGGGAAGATCCGGGCGAGGAGCGCCTCCTCGGGCACGTCGCGGACCAGCAGGGGCGTCTCGCTCACGCGGCCACCCTAGTCGCCGCCCGGGCGGTCACGGGCACCCGTCGCGGGCCGCTACGGTGGTCGCGTGCTCGACGTCGTCCCTCCCCGCTCCCCCTCCGCCCGTCCGGGATCGTCCCGGCCGTCCCGGCGCCGGCTCGTCCGCGCCCTGGCCGTCCCCGCGCTCCTGGGCGTCGTGGCTGCGACCGCCGCGTGCGCGCCGCGCATCGGCGTCCCCGTGGCGGACGACGCCCAGAACCCGCTGTGCGCGGACGTCGTGCTCGCGCTGCCCGACTCGCTGGGCGAGGACCTGCCGAAGGTCGGAACGACGAGCCAGGCCACGGCCGCCTGGGGCGAGCCGGGCGCCGCGGTGACGCTGCGGTGCGGCGTCGAGGTGCCCGGGCCCACGACCACGGCGTGCCAGAGCGTCGTGTCCGAGGGGGGCAGCGTCGACTGGCTCGTCGTCGAGGACGAGGGCACGTGGACGTTCACCACCTACGGGCGCGACCCCGCGGTGCAGGTCGTCGTCCCGCCTGCCGTGACGGAGGGGCACTCGACGTCGTTCATCGCGGACCTGGGCCGCGCCGTCATGGAGGTCCCGCAGACGCGCGCGTGCGTCGGGGTGGGCGACGTCGGCTGAGCCGGCGCCCGTCCCGGGGCCGCCCCCGGCCCGTCGCCCGCGCGGTCAGCGCAGGCCGGTGGGCCGCTCGAGCGCGAGCGCGACGAGCTCGTCGATGAGGTCGGGGTAGCTGAGCCCCGACTTCTCCCACATGCGGGGGTACATCGAGAACGGCGTGAAGCCCGGCATGGTGTTGATCTCGTTGACGACGACCCGCTCGTCGGGCGTGACGAACACGTCGACGCGCGAGAGGCCCTCCGCGCCGACCGCCTCGAACGTGCGCACGGCGATCTCGCGCACGCGCTCGACGAGGTGCTCCGGGAGGTCCGCCGGGCACGACAGCTCGACCCCGGCCTCGTCGAGGTACTTGGCCTCGAAGTCGTAGAAGTCGTGCTGCTCGCCCGTGACGACGATCTCCCCCGGCAGGGACGCGCGCGGCCGCGCTCCACCGCGCCCGCCGAGGACGGCGCACTCGATCTCGCGACCGACGACGCCCGCCTCGACGACGACCTTCGGGTCGTGCTCCTGCGCCGCGGCGATCGCCGCGGGCAGGTCGGCGAGGTCGTCGACCTTGGAGATGCCGAGGCTCGACCCAGCACGGGCGGGCTTGACGAAGACGGGCAGGCCGAGCGCGGCCACCGCCTGCGTCACCGTCTCCGGGTCGCGCTCGAACGCCCCCGGCTTGACGACGGTGTACGGCGCGATCGGCAGGCCCTCGCCCGCGAGCACGAGCTTCATGAAGTGCTTGTCCATGCCGACCGCCGAGGCGAGGACGCCCGCGCCCACGTAGCGCACGTCGGCGAGCTCGAGCATGCCCTGGAGGGTGCCGTCCTCGCCGTAGGGGCCGTGCAGGAGCGGGAAGACGACGTCCACCTCGCCGAGCACGCGCGGCACCTCGCCGGGTGCGAGCACGCGCAGGTCCCGGCGCCCGGTCGACAGCGGGAGGATGACCTCCTCGCCCGTCGGCTCGACCTGGGGCAGCCGGCCCGCCGTGATCTCCCAGTGCGACGGCTCGTCGGCCGCGAGGACCCACTCGCCCGACGGCGTGATCCCGACCGGGACGACGTCGTAGCGCGTCCGGTCGATGGCGCGCAGGACGCCCGCGGCGGTCGCGGCGGAGATGGCGTGCTCGCCGGAGCGCCCGCCGAACAGCACGAGGACGCGGGGCTTGCGGGGGGCGCCGGTGGGGTGCTCGTCGGTGGACGGCACGGACCGGTCGGGGCTCTGGCTGGACATCGCCGACGACCCTACCGGACGCCTGCTCGCGCGCGGACGCCCGCCGGTGCGAGATTCCGGAGAACATCCCGGCGAGATCTCGGGAACGATCCGGGAGGCTCCGGCGTTGGGAGTGCCGTGGAAGACACGACTCTCGAGGCCCCCGCGGCCGACGACCCCGACCATAGTCCCGGCCGCACCGGCCCCGGCAGCGAGCGGACGCACCCAGGCGTCCCCGTCGACCGCAGGGCGGTGCGGGCACGATGACGACCTTCCTCTCCCTCCTCCTCGGGCTCCTCGTGGTCCTCGCGATCACGGCGGCGACGGCCTACTTCGTCGCCCAGGAGTTCGCCTACATGACCGTCGACCGCTCCCGGCTGGGGGCCAAGGCGGAGGCCGGCGACGAGTCGGCCCGGCGCGCGCTCGCCGTGACCCGGCGCACCTCCTTCGTCCTGTCCGGCGCACAGCTCGGCATCACGGTGACGGGCCTGCTCGTCGGCTACGTGGCCGAGCCCCTCATCGGTCAGTCGCTCGGCACCATGCTCGGCGGCGTCGGCGTCCCGACGGGTGTCGGCGTCGCGGTGGGCACCGTCCTGGCGCTCGTGCTGTCGACGATCATCCAGATGCTCTTCGGCGAGCTCTTCCCCAAGAACCTCGCCATCGCGCGGCCCGAGCCGCTCGCGAAGGGTCTGGCACGCTCGACGTCGGCGTACCTCACGGTGTTCGGCTGGCTCATCGCGGTGTTCGACAAGGCGTCCAACGCGCTGCTGCGGATGCTCAGGATCGAGCCCGTCCACGACGTCGACAACACCGCGACCGCGCGCGACCTCGAGCACATCGTGGCCGACTCGCGCGAGAGCGGGAACCTGACCGACGAGCTGTCCGTGCTCCTCGACCGCGTGCTGGACTTCCCGCAGCGCGACGTCGAGCACGCGATGATCCCGCGCTCCCGCGTGGGGACCGTGCGGCCCGAGGCGACCGTCGCCGAGGTGCGCGAGCTCATGGCCCGCGCCCACACGCGCTACCCGGTGGTCGACGACACGGACCAGCCGCTCGGCGTCGTCCAGCTCGCCGACGTCCTCGCGACCGACCTGCCCGCGGACGCGCCCGTCACGGCGCTCATGCGCCAGGCCGTGGTGCTGCCGACGGCCATGACGCTCCCGGACGCCCTCGCGCAGCTCAACTCCACGCGCAACCAGCTCGCGTGCGTCATCGACGAGTACGGCGGCTTCACCGGCGTGCTGACCGTCGAGGACCTCGCCGAGGAGCTCGTCGGCGAGATCACCGACGAGCACGACCCCGAACAGCCCGCCACGGTCACGGCCGAGGAGGACGGCGTGTGGGTCATGGGCGGCGACGTCCACGTCGACGAGGCGGAGCGCGCCCTCGGGCACGACCTGCCCCGCGGCGACCACGAGACGGTCTCGGGGCTCCTCATCGCCCAGCACGGTGCCCTGCCGCGCGCGGGCGACCAGATCGAGGTGCCGCTCCCGGACGACCCGGCCGACCTCGTGCACGACGAGCCGGTGCACCGCGCGCTCGTCGTCGACGTCCTGTCGGTCGAGCGGCACGTGCCGCGTCTCGTGCGCGTCCGGCTCGTCGAGCGGCGGGGCGACGTCCCCGTCGACGTCGTCGTGCACCCGACCGCGCGCGAGGCAGCGCACCCGACCGACGCCGCGGAGGAGACCCGATGAGCAACCCCTGGGTCGTCGTCACGGCGACCGTCGCGATCATCGCGCTCAGCGCGTTCTTCGTCGCCGTGGAGTTCGCGCTCCTCGGCGCCAAGAGGCACCGCCTCGAGGACGCCGCCCCCACGAGCCGCGCCGCGCGCGCCGCGCTGCGCAGCTCGAACGAGCTCACGCTCCTCATGGCCGGCGCCCAGCTCGGCATCACCGCGTGCACGCTCGCGCTCGGTGCCATCACCAAGCCCGCCGTCCACCACTGGCTCACGCCCGTCTTCGAGACGTGGGGCGCGCCCCTGTGGGCCGCGGACGTCGCGGGCTTCGTGCTCGCGCTGATCGTCGTGACGTTCCTGCACCTCGTCGTCGGCGAGATGGCACCGAAGTCGTGGGCCATCGCCCACCCCGAGCGGTCGGCCACGCTCCTCGCGCTGCCGATGCGCGGGTTCATGTGGGCGTTCCGCCCGCTCCTGCGCTGGCTCAACGAGCTCGCGAACCGCTGCGTGCGGGCCGTGGGCGTCGAGCCGGTGGAGAACGTCGAGGGTGGCGGGCAGGACGCCGCGACCCTGCGGCACCTGGTCGAGCACTCGGCGAACGTCGGCGCGCTCGAGGCGTCGTACCGGGCGCAGATCTCGGGCGTGATCGAGCTCGAGACCCTCACGGTCGACGCGCTCGTGCCGACCGGGAGCCGGCCCACGTCGGTCCCCGCCGACGCGACCGCGGCCGACGTGCGACGCGCGTCGGCCCGCTCGGGCCACCTGCGCATCCTCGTCCAGAACGGGAGCGTGGTCCCGAAGGTCGTGCACGTGCGCGACACGCTCCTCGAGCCGGACGACCGGCTGGCCAAGGAGCTCGCGCGCCCCGGGTTCGTCCTGGAGTCCGGCACCACGGTGCACGCCGCGCTCGCGCGCATGCGCGAGTCGAGCGAGCAGCTCGCGGTCGTCATGGACGGCGAGCGGTTCGTCGGCGTCGTGACGCTCGCGGACGTCCTGCGCCGCATCCTCCCCCACCCGGAGGACCCGGTACCCGTCCTCGCGGGCTGACGGCCGGCCACCGGCCGCCGTACGGTGGAGGGGCCCCGGCGACGCACGTCGCCGGGGCCCTTCCCCGTCCACCCCTCCACCGTCCGTCCCGAGACCGAAGGCAGGCCATGCCCACGCCCGTCCCGTCACCCGCCCCGTTCCCCACGCCGCGCAGGCTGCTCTCCGACGAGCTGCTGGAGCAGATCCGCGGCCGGGCCGCGGGCTACGACCGCGACAACGCCTTCTTCACCGAGGACCTTGCCGCACTCACCGAGGCCGGGTACCTGCGCGCGCTCGTGCCGGAGTCGTTCGGCGGCGCGGGCCTCACCCTGCGCGAGCTGGCGCACGAGCAGGCGCGGCTCGCGGGTGCCGCCCCCGCGACGGCGCTCGCCGTGAACATGCACCACGTGTGGACGGGCGTCGCGCGCTACCTCCACCTGCGCGGCGACGCGTCGCTCGACTGGCTGCTCGAGGACGCCGTCCGCGGGGGCGTCTTCGGGTTCGGGTACTCCGAGGGCGGCAACGACCTCGTGCTGCTCGGCTCGCGCACCGAGGCCCGCCCGGACGAGCGGGGCGGGTACACGTTCCACGGCCGCAAGATCTTCACGTCGAACTCGCCCGCGTGGACGCGGCTCGGCGTGCTGGGGCTCGACACCCAGTCGCGCGACGCCCCGCGCCTCGTGCACGCGTTCGTGTCGCGCGACGCCGGGGTCCAGGTGCTCGACGACTGGGACACGATGGGCATGCGCGCGTCGCAGTCGCGCTCCACGGTGCTCGACGGCGCGTTCGCCCCCTTCGAGCGCGTTGTCCGGCGGCTGCCGCCGGGCCCGACGCTGGACCCCCTCGTCGTCGGGATCTTCACGACGTTCGAGACGCTGCTCGCGTCGGTGTACACGGGCATCGCGGACCGTGCGCTCGAGCTCGGCGTCGCCGCGGCCCGCCGTCGGACGTCGATGAAGAACGACGGCGCGCCGCTCTCCGAGGACCCGGACGTCCGCTGGCGCCTCGCCGACGCCGCGCTCGCGCTCGACGCCGTCTGGCCGCAGATCGACACCGTCGCGGCCGAGCTCGACGCCCTCGTCGACCGCGGCGCGGGCTGGTTCCGCGCGACCGCAGGGCTCAAGGTGCGCGCGACGGAGACGGCGAAGACCGTCGTCGACCAGATGGTGCGGGTCGCGGGCGGCTCCAGCTACTTCGCCGGCAACGAGCTCGGCCGCCTCTACCGCGACGTCCTCGCCGGGATCTTCCACCCGTCCGACGACGAGTCCGCCCACTCGACCGTCGCGCAGTCGCTCCTCGGCCCCCTGTCCTGACGCGGACCACCGGCCGCCGAGCAGGTGGTCCTGGCTCGTCCCGGCCGCACGACGCACCAGGACGACCTGCTCGGCCGACCGTGATCGCCTGGTCGCCCGGTCAGGGGGTGGTCGCCCGGGGCACTCGTCGGGCGGCCGGGCGTACGCTGCCGCCATGAGCGACCCGCACGTCCCCGACGCCCTGTCCCCCGCGACCGTCGCCGTCGCCGCGGGACGCCCCGAGCGGTCGCAGGGCGCGCCCGTGAACCCCCCGATCGTGCTGTCCTCGACGTACGTGTCGCAGGGCGTCCAGCAGCCGGGCGAGCTGCTGTACACCCGGATGGACACCGAGACGTGGCACCCCTTCGAGGAGGCGCTCGCCGCGCTCGAGGGCGCGGAGCACCCCGGCGTGGTGTTCGGCTCCGGGATGGCGGCGATCGCCGCGGTGTTCTCGGCCGTGCCCGCGGGCGGGAAGGTCGTGCTGCCGCGCCACGCCTACCAGGTGTCGCTCGGCTTCGCGGACGACCTCGCGGCACGGGCCGGCGTCGAGGTCGTGCGCGTCGACGTCGCCGACACCGACCAGGTCGTCGCGGCCCTCGACGGCGCGTCGCTCCTCCTCGTCGAGTCCCCGACGAACCCCATGCTCGAGGTCGCCGACCTTCCCGCCCTCCTCGCGGCGGCGCGCGAGCGCGGGGTCCTGTCCGCGGTCGACAACACGTTCGCGACCCCGCTCGGCCAGCAGCCCCTCGCGCACGGCGCGGACGTCGTCGTGCACTCGGTGACGAAGTACCTCGCCGGGCACTCCGACGTCGTGCTGGGGGCGGCCGTCGCGCGCACGCCGGAGCTCACGACGGCGCTGCGTGCCTACCGCACGCTCCACGGCTCGATCCCCGGGCCGTTCGAGGTGTGGCTCGCGCTGCGCGGCCTGCGCACGCTCGCCCTGCGCGTCGAGCGGTCCCAGCAGAACGCGGCGGAGCTCGCGCGCCGGCTCGCCGAGCACCCCGACGTCGTCGAGGTGCGGCACCCGAGCCTGCCCGACGACCCGGGTCACGAGCGCGCGACGCGCCTCATGACCGGGTACGGCTCGATCCTCGGCGTGCGCCCGCGGGGTGGTGCGGCGGGCGCGGACGCCGTCGTCGCGGCGGTCCGGCTGTGGGTACCCGCGACGAGCCTGGGCGGCGTCGAGTCGAGCCTCGAGCGCCGACGCCGGTTCGCGACCGAGTCGCGCACGGTCCCGGAAGACCTGCTGCGGCTCTCGGTGGGCGTCGAGGACGTCGAGGACCTCTGGCGTGACCTGGACCGGGCGCTGCGCAGCGCGGTCGACTGACGCGCGCCACGGCCCCGGCCGCGCGGCGCCGCGGCGGCGGGTGCGTCGGTCCGGCTCCGCACCGCCACGCTCCGACCCCGTCAGAGCAGGTCGTTCTCCGCCTCTTCGAGGGGACCGCTCCACCAGGAGTCCGGCCCGGTCGCGGCGCTGTCGATGGCGCGCAGCCTCGTGCGGAGCGTCCGCAGCCGCGCCCGGTGCGAGGGAGCCCTGCGCCCGGACGGACGGGAGGGCGGACGGATCTCCCCCGCCCGGAAGGCACGCAGGCGCTCCGCGGCCTCCTCGGCCGTCATCGTCGTCGGCCCGGGGGCGGGCCGTCCGGAGCTCAGGTACTCCGCGAACGCCTCCAGGAACCCCTCGGTCGCCGCCCGGTCGCGGTTGAGGGGGGACGAGTCGCCCGTCGAGACGTCCCGCACCCATGTCGACCCGTCGCCGTGCTCCATGACCAGAAGCTCTCCGTCGTGGACGACGCCGATCTCGCGGGCCCCGGGGTCGAGGTCGGCCCTCGCTGCCACCGGGTGCAGGCGGATACCGAACAGATGCTCGTCACGCACGCCCTGGATCCTCTCCGCGCAGGCCGCCACGGCCCGCGCACCACCACCTGTGGGTCACCGCACCCTAGCCCGCGTCGGGCTCGGGTGCCGGGGAGCCGCGGCGGGACTGCTCCCGAGGGACGTAGAAGACCCCGCCGTCCAGGTCGACGTCGAACGGCCGGCCCTCCGCCGGACGCTGCACGATGTCGAGCCGCTGACGTTCCTTCTCCTCGGTGAGGTGCGTCCGGCTCGGCTGGAAGATCTCGACGATCTCGCCGAACATGCCGGACGACGCGCTCTCGCCCGCGCCCTCGGAGCGCCGGGCACGCGCCTCCGCACCGGAGGCGAAGAGGACGATCCCCACGACGACCAGTCCCGTGAGCGCGACCGCGAAGAACGCACCACCGATCCCCTGCACCATCCCCCGAGGGTAGCGGCAGCCATCTCGTCAGGACAGGGTGCGTGCCAGCCGAGACCGGGCCGTGACACGACCGTCGCCGGACCGTGGCCCGCCCGCCGCGCGCGCGTGATCTGGGGTTTCTAGGATCGACCGCATGACGACACGACGAGCGGTGCGGACGCGGCGGGCACGACCGATGGACGGTGCGGCGCCCGGGCGGCGGCCGGCGGCCGTCGCCGGCGCGGTCCTCGTCCTCGCCCTCGCGGCGTGCAGCCCGGGCGGGTCGGACGACTCGCCCTCGCCGTCGAGCACCGCGACGAGCGCGTCGCCCAGCCCGACCGACTCCCCGAGCACCACCCCGGAGCCCGGCGCCGAGCCGACCGACGGCGCGTCCACGCCGTCGGACGACGCGACCGAGGCACCGCTGCCGTTCCCCGCGAACACCGAGCCGGACACGCAGGACCCGTCCGCGGACGCCGCGCTCACGGTGACGGACGTCCGGGTCGGGCACCACGACGGGTTCGACCGGGTCGTCTTCGAGCTCGGCGGCACCGGCACGCCCGGGTGGCGGGTCGAGTACGTCGACCAGCCGGTCGACGACGGCAAGGGCGACGTCGTCGCCGTCGACGGCGACGCCTACCTGCAGGTCATGATCTCCGGCTCGGGATACCCCATGGACACCGGGGTCGAGGAGTACGCAGGCCCGAACCCCGTCCGGGCCGGGGACGACGGCGTGGTCGAGGAGGTCCTGCTGCGCGGCGTGTTCGAGGGGTACACGCAGGCGTTCGTCGGGGTCGACGACGAGCAGCGCCCGTTCCGGGTGTTCTCGCTCGAGGACCCGACCCGCGTCGTCGTCGACGTCCGCGACGACGGCTGACGGTCCGCAGGCCGAGGGCCTCAGCGCTCCGCCGAGACGCCCTCGGCCTTCTGCGGCCGGGACAGCAGGCCGCGCGCCATCTCGTCGACGGGCATGCCCTCGTGGAGCACCGCGACGACGCCCGCCGTGATGGGCATCTCCACACCGACCTTGCGCGCGAGCTCGAGCACCGACCGGCACGACTTCACGCCCTCCGCCGTGCCGCCGGTCGCGGCGATCGCGTCGTCGAGGCTCAGCCCCTGGCCGATGTGCTTGCCCAGCGTGTGGTTGCGCGAGAGCGGCGACGAGCACGTCGCGACGAGGTCGCCCATGCCCGCGAGCCCGGGGAACGTCTCGGCGTCCGCCCCGAGCGCGAGCCCGAGGCGCGTGATCTCGACCAGACCACGGGTGATGACGGTGGCGGTCGTGTTGTAGCCGAACCCGCGGCCCTGGGCGATGCCCACGGCGAGCGCGATGACGTTCTTCACCGCGCCGCACAGCTCGACGCCGACCACGTCCCGGTTGGTGTACGGGCGGAAGTACGACGACGAGCACGCGCGCGCCACGTAGCGGGCCACGTCGTCGTCGACGCACGACACGACGGTCGCGGTCGGCTGCCGGTGCGCGATCTCGCGCGCGAGGTTCGGCCCCGAGATGACGGCGACGCGCTCGGGCGGCAGGCCGAGCGACTCCGCGACGACCTCGCTCATGCGCCGGTCGGTGCTCAGCTCGACGCCCTTCATGAGGGACACCGCGACGGCGTCGGGCGCCACGTGCGGGCGGAGCTCCGTAAGCGTGTCGCGCGCCACCTGGGAGGGCACCGCGACGACGACGAGCCCGGCGCCCGCGAGCGCCTCGGCCGCGTCGGTCGTGGCGCGGATCCCCTCGGGGAGGTCGATGCCCGGCAGCCGCTTCTCGTTGCGGCGCGAGGTGTTCACCTGCTCGGCGACCTCGGCGTCGCGGCCCCAGAGGCGCACCTCGCACCCGGCGTCGGCCAGGACGGCGGCGAACGTGGTGCCCCAGCTGCCGGACCCGAGGACGGCGGCGACGATGCGCTCGGCGCTCACGCGCGGTCCTCCGTCCCGGGCCGACGGCGCAGGTCGAACCGTTCGGCGGGCGCCTGCTCCCCGCGGATCTCCTCGAGCTGGCTCGTGATCGCGGCCATGATGCGCTCGGTCGCCTCGCGCAGCGTCGCGGTGTCCTGCGGGCGGTCGTAGAGGTCGGAGAGGTCGACGGGCGGCCCGGCGTGGACCGCGACCTGCTTGGGCGGGATCGGCTTGAACACCTTGCCGTACGGCGCGAGGAGCCGGTGCGCGCCCCACTGGGCGATGGGGACGACGGGCGCCCGGCTCGTGAGCGCGAGGCGCGCGACGCCCGTCTTGCCCACCATGGGCCAGCCGTCCGGGTCGCGTGTGAGCGTGCCCTCGGGGAAGAACACGACGCACTCGCCCTCGTCCAGCCGCGCGGTGGAGTCGACGAGCGACTGCGCGGCACCGGCCGTGCCGCGGTGCACGGGGATCATCCCGGTGCGGGTGAGGAGGCCGCCGAGCACGGGCACCTTCCAGAGCGAGGCCTTCGCCGTGATCTTGGGGGCACGGCCCTGGTCGTAGAGGAAGTGCGCGAGCGTCACCGGGTCGACCTCGGTGACGTGGTTGGCGGCGGCGATGAACCCGCCGTCGGGCAGGTTCTCGGCGCCCTGCCAGTCGCGTCGGGTGATCGCGAACAGGATCGGGCGCAGCAGGAACGCCAAGGTCTTGTACGCGCGCGGGGTCTGGGGCTGGCTCGGCACGGTCACCGAGCCTACCGGGCGGGACCCGCCCTCAGATCCAGCCGTGCCGCCGCGCGGCGTGCGCGGCCTCGTGCCGGTTCGCGGCGCCCAGCTTGGCCGCCGCGGACGAGAGGTAGTTGCGCACCGTGCCGGGCGCGAGGTGCGCACGCGTCGCGATCTCCTCGACGGGGGCGCCGTCGGCCGCGAGCTCGAGCACGTCGGCCTCGCGCGGCGTGAGCGGGCTCGCGCCCGCGGCGATCGCTTCCGCGGCGAGCTCCGGGTCCACGTAGCGGCCGCCGTCGCGCACCTGGCGCACGACGTCCGCGAGGACGCGCGCCGAGACGGTCTTCGGGAGGAAACCCCGCGCGCCCGCCTCGAGCGCGCGCTTGAGGTAGCCCGGACGTCCGTGGCTCGTGACGATGACGACGCCGCACGACGGCAGCTCACCGGCGAGCCGCTGCGCGACCTCGACCCCGTCGAGGCCCGGCATCTGGAGGTCGAGCACGGCGACGTCGGGCCGGAGCTTGAGCGCGGCCGCGACGGCCTCGGGGCCGGACGCCGCCTGCGCCACGATCTCGAGGTCGTCCTCGAGCGCGAGGAGCGACGCGACGGCGTCGCGGATGAGGTTCTCGTCGTCGGCGAGGAGGATGCGGATCACGCCGGGGTGGTCCTCTCGGGGAGCGGGGACGGGGACGCGCGGTGGGGACGGGCGGCGTCGGGCACGCGGGCCACGAGCCCGAACCGCCCGTCGTCGACCCACGTCTCGAGGCGACCGCCGGCGCCCTCCAGGCGTTCGCGGAGCCCGACGAGGCCCGACCCGCCGCCGGTGCGCGGCGTCGTCGGGACGCCGTCGTTGACGACCTCCACGACGCTCGACGCCCCGTCGCGGTGGACCGTGATGGTGCAGGTGCGCGCGGTCGAGTGCCGCACGACGTTCGTCACGGCCTCCCGGACCGCCCACGCGAGCGCCTCCTGCGCGTCCTCGCCCACGGGGGTCTCGTCGCCGTGCACGGTCGTCTCGATCCCGGCGGACCGCAGGACGGACCGCGCCCCGGCCAGCTCGGCGCCGAGGTCGGCCGTGCGGTAGCCCGCGACGACGGCGCGCACCTCGCGCAGCGCGTCCTGCGCGATGCGGCGGACCTCGAGCATCTGCTCCTCGGCGCCGGGGCGGCCGCGGGCCGCCAGCTCCGCCGCGAGCTCGCTCTTCACGGCGACGACGGACAGGGTGCGCCCGAAGACGTCGTGCAGGTCGCGCGAGAACCGCAGCCGCTCCTCCGCGACGGCGAGGCGGGCGTGGAGCACGCGCGTGCGCTCCTGCTCCCACACGACGCCGAGCATCCAGACCGAGGCGCGGTACGAGCCGAAGACGCCGAGCAGCATGACCAGGACCGAGAGGCCGAGGCCCACCGCCATGCCCGCCGTCCTCGCGGTCACGGGCCCGGTGCCCATCCACACGGAGCACCCGGTGACGACGGCGAGGACCAGCGCGACGAGCGCGACCCGCCGGAAGGTGAGCAGGGGGACGAGCGCCAGCACCCCGTAGCCGAGGCCCAGGAGCAGCCCGTAGTAGCGGCCGCTCGCGGCGACGTCGTCGACGCCGTCCACGGGGAAGGTGCCGACGGCGAGCGCGGCGACCGCGAGCGAGAGGACCCCGAGGAGGACGAGCAGGACCGGGTGGACGCGGCGTCCGCCGAGGAAGTGCCCGATCCCGGCGCGCAGCGCGAGGATGCAGACGACCGTGTGCACGAGGACGAGCGCCAGCCAGAACCGCGCCACCGACGGGTCGAACGTCGGGTCGCTCCCGATGAGGGCGAGCGCGATGAGGGGCTCGGTCCCCGAGAGGAAGTAGAGCGACCATCGGGTGTAGGAGTCGAACCGTTCGGGGCCGGTCCGACGGCTCCACACGTCGAGGAACGTGCGCGGTCGGGTGATCACGACGACCAGCCTCGCACGCGGACCGCGTGCGAGGCCGTGACAGTCGTCATGAGGTGGGTGCCCCGGGCACCCGTGGACGGCTCAGTCCCGGCGGACGTCCGCGCCGAGCGCGACCAGCTTGTCCTGGAAGTTCTCGTAGCCGCGGTCGATGAGGCTGATGCCGCGCACGGTCGACGTGCCCTTCGCGGCGAGCGCGGCGATGAGGTGGGAGAAGCCGCCGCGCAGGTCGGGCACCTCGATGTCGGCAGCGGCGAGCGGCGTCGGGCCCGAGATGACCGCGGAGTGGTGGAAGTTGCGCTGCCCGAACCGGCAGTCGCGCCCGCCCAGGCACTCCTTGTAGACCTGGATGGTCGCGCCCATGCCGCGCAGCGCGTCCGTGAAGCCGAAGCGGTTCTCGTAGACCGTCTCGTGCACGATCGACAGGCCCTTGGCCTGGGTGAGCGCCACGACGAGCGGCTGCTGCCAGTCCGTCATGAAGCCCGGGTGCACGTCCGTCTCGAGCACGATCGGCGACAGGTCGCCGCCCGGGTGCCAGAACCGGATGCCGTCGTCCTGGACGTCGAACCGGCCGCCGACCTTCCGGAACGTGTTGAGGAACATCATCATCTCGGGCTGCGTCGCGCCCTTGACCGTGATGTCGCCGCCCGTCGCCAGCGCGGCCGACGCCCACGAGGCCGCCTCGATGCGGTCGCCGAGCGCGGTGTGCGTGTAGCCGTCGAGGCGGTCGACGCCCTCGATGCGGATCACGCGGTCGGTGTCGACCGAGATGATCGCCCCCATCTTCTGGAGCACCGCGATGAGGTCCATGATCTCGGGCTCGATCGCGGCGTTCGCGAGCTCCGTGATGCCCTCGGCGCGCACCGCGGTCAGCAGGAGCTGCTCGGTCGCGCCCACCGACGGGTACGGCAGCGCGATCTTCGTGCCCTGGAGGCGACGCGGGGCACGGATGTGGATGCCGTTCTCCCGCTTGTCCACCACCGCGCCGAACTGGCGCAGGATGTCCAGGTGGTAGTTGATCGGCCGGTCGCCGATCCGGCAGCCGCCCAGGTCCGGGATGAACGCCTCACCGAGACGGTGCAGCAGCGGGCCGCAGAACAGGATGGGGATGCGGCTCGAGCCCGCGTGCGCGTCGATGTCCGCGACGTGCGCCGACTCGACGTTCGACGGGTCCAGGTCGAGGATCCCCGCGTCCGGGTCGGACTTCACGGTCACGCCGTGCAGCTCCAGCAACCCCGTCACGACGCCCACGTCGCGGATCTGCGGCACGTTGCGCAGCACGCTCGGCGACTCCCCCAGCAACGACGCCACCATCGCCTTCGACACGAAGTTCTTCGCGCCGCGCACGGTGATCGTCCCGTCCAGCGGGGTCCCGCCGTCGACGTACAGCACATCCTTCATGAGCTCTGGTCGCCCTCTCGCCAAGCCGATGGTCGTGGTGCCCCTGCGGGCAGGGCCCGCGTGCGGGGCCGCGGACGGCCGTTCCGCGCGCGCGGGTCCCGTGCGTGCCAACGTGCGGCACCCGGAGATTATTCACCCCCTGCGGGGGTGCTCGCCGCCGAACGGACGGTGGCGGCCGTCCCCGACACGTTACTCCCCGGTACGTCCGCGCGGGACGAGCGCCCAGAACCGCGAGACAGAGCCTCCATCGCGCGAGGTAGAGCCCCGGTCGCGCGAGGTAGAGGCGTGGTCGTGACCACGCCTCTACCTCGGCGGACCAAGGCTCTACCTCGGCGGGGTGGGTGGCCGGGTCAGACGGCGTTCGCGTCGAACGCCGCGACGTACCGGTCGATCTCGGCGAGGTAGGCCGCGCGCTGCGAGTCGCCGAGCCACGACGCCTCGAACGAGTTCCTCGCGAGCTGCACGACCTCCTCCGTCGTGAGGCCCGCCGCCTCCGCGAGCGCGACGTAGTTCTCCGCGACGTAGCCGCCGAAGTACGCCGGGTCGTCGGAGTTCACGGTGACGCGCACGCCCGAGCGCAGCAGGCCGGCGATCTCGGTCGCCTTCATGTCGTCGGTGACGAACGAGTTCGAGATCGGGCACGTCGTGAGGCCCAGCCCGCGCTCGCGCACGACGTCGACGAGCGCCGGGTCCTCCACGACGTTCGTGCCGTGGTCCACCCGGTCCACGCCGATCTCGTCGAGCACGGTCCGGATGTTGTCGATGCTGCCGACCTGGTCGATGTCGCAGTGCATCGTCAGCCGGTACCCGAGCTCGCGGGCGCGCGCGAACACGTCCGCGAACTTCTGCGGCGGGTTGTCGCGCTCGTCGGAGTCGAGCCCGACGCCCAGGATCTTGTCGCGGAACGGCACCGACGCCTCGAGCGTCTCGGCCGCGCTCTGCGCGGAGTGGTCGCGCAGGAAGCACAGGATGAGGTGCGCGTCGATGCCGTGCTTGCTCGGCGCCTCGGCCGCGGCGCGGTGGTACCCGGTCACGACCGCCTCGAACGGCACGCCGCGCGACGTGTGCGCCTGCGGGTCGAAGAACATCTCGGCGTGCTTCACGCCGTCCGCCGCCGCGCGGGCGAGGTAGGCGTCGGCGAGCTCGTAGAAGTCGTCCGCGGTCTGCAGCACCTCCATCGCCGGGTAGTACACGGCGAGGAAGCTCGTCAGGGAGTCGAACGCGTACGTCGCGCGCACCTCCTCGACCGTCGACTGGCCGATGTCGATGCCGTTGCGCTGCGCGAGGCGCAGCTTGAGGTCGGGCTCGAGCGTGCCCTCCAGGTGCAGGTGCAGCTCGGCCTTCGGCAGGCCGGTGACGAACTCGCGGGTGGGCGTCGTGGGCGCGGGCATGGGTCTCCTTCTCGGTCGGTGTCCCCCGGGACCATCTTCTCCCGGGCACGACGACGGCGGCGCACCCGGGTGGGGTGGCCGCCGTCTGGTCGCGCCGGGACGGGAGAACCCGTCAGAGCAGCCGACCGCCGGTCACGCCGATGCGGTCACCGGTGATGTAGCTCGACTCCTGCGAGGCGAAGAACACGTACGCGGGCGCGAGCTCGGCCGGCTGCCCGGCACGGCCGAGGGGCGTGTCGGCACCGAACTGCTCGACCTTCTCCTCCGGCATCGTGGCCGGGATGAGCGGCGTCCAGATCGGCCCGGGCGCCACGGCGTTGACGCGGATCCCCTCGGGCGCGAGCTGCTGCGCCAGCCCCTTGGTGAAGTTGAGGATCGCCGCCTTGGTGCTGGCGTAGTCGAGCAGCGGAGGGCTCGGGTCGAACGCCTGGACGGAGGTCGTGTTGATGATCGCGCCGCCGCTGGGCAGGTGGTCGAGCGCCGCCTGCGTGATCCAGAACAGCGCGTAGACGTTCGTCTTGAGGACCCGGTCGAGCTGCTCGGTCGTGATCCCCCGCAGCCCCTCGTCCTGCGCCATCTGGTACGCCGCGTTGTTCACCAGCACGTCGAGCCCACCGAGGCCCGCGACGGCGTCCGCGACGAGCTGCCGGCAGAACTCCTCGTCGCGGATGTCGCCCGGCAGCAGCACGGCCGTGCGGCCCGCGTCCTCGATCCACCGGGCCGTCGTGCGGGCGTCCTCCTCCTCTTCCGGGAGGTACGAGATCGCGACGTCCGCGCCCTCGCGCGCGAACGCGATCGCGACCGCCCGGCCGATGCCCGAGTCACCGCCGGTGATCAGCGCCCGCTTCCCGTCGAGCCGGCCCGACCCCCGGTAGGTGGTCTCCCCGTGGTCCGGCTCCTGCGACATGTCGCCCGTGCGTCCCGGCGGCTGGAGCTGGTCGGCGGGCTGCTCCGGCTGCGGCTCCTGCGTCGTGGGGTCCTGCGGCGTGGTCTGGTCGGACATGAGCAACTCTCCTGTCGTCGTTCGGCGGAACGTCCAGCATGAGGGCGTCCGCGCGCGCTCGCAGCGCGCCCGCCTGTGCGCCGACGACCCGAGTGCTGGTCCGCCGAGACCGGGCCCACGCGGTACGCGAGCACGACGCCCGCAGAGCCCGGCCCCGAGCTGCTCGTGCACCTCTCGCTCGCGCCGCGTCAGCGCAGGCACGACCTCATCCACGGAGCCCGCTAAGGTACTTCGCATGCGAAACGACAGCCCGGCGACGGTGGGCTCCGACGAGCTGCGGATCCAGATCCCGGCGGGCGGCTGGGTCGTCGGCACGGTGCGCAAGCCCGCCGAGAAGTCCCCCCGCGGTGTCGTGGTGATCCACCCCGCGACCGCGGTCCCCGAGCGCCTGTACACGGGGTTCGCGGAGTTCCTCGCCACCCACGGCTACGTCGCCGTCACCTACGACTACCGCGGCACGGGCCGGTCCGGCAGCCCCCGCGACCACCGCGGCCTGCGCATGCGCGACTGGATGGCCGACGACGTCCCCGCGGTCGCCGCGTGGGCCCGCCCGCGGTTCGGCGACGTGCCACAGCTCGCCGTCGGGCACAGCATCGGCGGGCACGCGCTCGCGCTCGGCAAGGGCTCACGGGGCCTGGCCGGGTTCGTCACGGTCGCGTCCCACGTCGCCGCGACGTCCGCGATCCCCGACCGCGCCGAGCGAGCGCGCGTCCGACTGATCCTGCGGGCGCTCGGCCCCGCGACGGCCCGGGTGCTCGGCCACGTCCCCGGCCGTCGTCTGAGCCTCGGGGAGGACATGCCTGCCGCCGCGATGCTCGAGTGGAGCCGCTGGTCGACCATGCCGGGCTACTTCTTCGACGACCCGACCATGCACGCCGCCGCGGACGCGGCACGCGTCACGGGCGACGTCCTCGCCGTCGGGTTCACCGACGACCCGTGGGCCACCCCGGCGCAGATCGACGCGATCACCGACCGCCTCACGGCCGCCCACGTCGAGCGCCGCACCTGGAGCCCCGCCGACGGCGACGTGGAGGCGATCGGCCACATGGGCTTCTTCCGCCGCGGCCTGCGGGACACGCTCTGGCCCGAGCTCCTCGCCTGGCTCGACGCCCGCGCCGCGGCCGCCCCGTCGCAGCAGGACGGGAACGTCCACTTCCCCGCCAGGAAGCCGCGACGATGACGGGCCGCCCGCCGCGGCTGGTGCTCCTCACCACCGCGGCGGAGCGCCAGATGCGGCGCTGGATCGCGCGCCGCGGCAGCGCGCGCACGACCGGGGACGGCCGCCCGGGACTCGGGGCCGCCGCCGCCGGCGTGCTGCTGCACCTCGCCACCCACCCCGGCGCGACGATCGGCGAGGTGACGGCCGCGCTGCAGGCCTCCCCCGCCGGCACCAGCGGCCTGCTCGCCCGCATGGAGCGCGCGGACCTCGTGCGCCGTCGCGCCGACCCCGACGACCGCCGCACCGTCCGCCTGGACCTCACGCCCACCGGCACCGCGGCGCTCGACGACGTGCGCGCCGCGCTGGCCGAGCTGAACGACCGCCTCACCGAGGGCTTCACCCCGGACGAGCTGGCCACCGTCGCCCGCTGGCTCGAGCACGTGACGCGGACGCTCGCCTAGCCGCACCGGCGGGTCGCCCGGCGGACCGTCCGCCTCCCCTGCGAGGGCGCGCGGGGGCACGTTCGTCGTCCCCCCGCGCCCCGCATGGACACCGGACAGCGCGAGGCCCGGACCTGGAGAAAGCAGGTCCGGGCCTCGGCTCGGGTGGTCGCCCGCGCGGGCGACCGCGTCTCACGGGTCAGAAGTTGATCATGTGCCCCGCGAGGCCGTGGATCGACTCCTGGACGGCCTCGGACAGCGTCGGGTGGGTGTGCACGTTGCGCGCCACCTCGTTGACGGTGAGGTCCCACTTCTGCGCGAGCGTGAGCTCGGGCAGCATCTCGGAGACGTCGGGGCCGATGAGGTGGCCGCCGAGGAGCTCGCCGTAGGTCTCGTCGGAGATGAGCTTGACGAAGCCGACCGGGTCGCCGAGGCCGTGCGCCTTGCCGTTCGCCATGAACGGGAAGGACGCGACCTTGACCTGGTAGCCCTCGTCGCGCGCCTGCTGCTCGGTGAGGCCGAAGCTCGCGACCTGCGGCTGGCAGAACGTCGCGCGCGGCATCATGCGGTAGTCGCCGAGCGTGAGGGTCTCGGCCCCGCCGATGGTCTCCGCCGCGACGACGCCCTGCGCCTCCGCGACGTGCGCGAGCATGAGCTTCGCGGTGACGTCGCCGATCGCGTAGATGTGCTCGACGTTGGTGCGCATGACGTCGTCGATCGCGATGGCGCCGCGCTCGGTGAGCTGGACACCGGTGTTCTCCAGGCCGAAGCCCTCGACGTTGGGCGCGAAGCCGACGGCCATGAGGACCTTGTCGACGACGATCTCGCCCGGCTTGTCGTCCTTGACGCCCTTGTAGCTGACGGTGACGCCGTCGGCGCCGTTGTCCTTGACCGTCTGGACGGCGGTCGAGGTGAGCAGGTTGACGCCGAGCTTCTTGTACTGCTTGGCGATCTCCTTCGACACGTCGGCGTCCTCGTTGGGCAGCGCGCGGTCGAGGAACTCGATGATCGTCACGTCCACGCCGTAGTTCTTGAGGACGTAGGCGAACTCCATGCCGATCGCGCCCGCGCCGACGATGGCGATGGAGCGGGGCAGGTCGCGCGTGAGGATCTGCTTCTCGTACGTGACGACGTTCTCGGACAGCTCGACGCCCGGGAGCAGTCGCACCTTCGAGCCGGTCGCGATGATGACGTTGTCGAACGTCACCTGGTCGGTCGAGCCGTCGGCGAGCTTCACGTCGAGCGTGTGCGCGTCGCGGAACGTGCCGCGGCCGTCGTACTCGGTGATCTTGTTCTTCTTCATGAGGAAGTGCACGCCCTTGACGCGCCCCTCCGCGACGGTGCGCGAGCGGTCGAACGCCGCGCCGAAGTCGAAGCTGACCTCTCCGGAGATGCCGAAGGTCTTCGCGTCGTGCTGGAAGATGTGCGCGAGCTCGGCGTTGCGCAGGAGCGCCTTGGACGGGATGCAGCCCACGTTGAGGCACACCCCACCCCAGTACTTCTCCTCCACGACCGCGACCGACAGACCCAGCTGGGCTGCACGGATCGCGGCCACGTAACCACCGGGACCTGCACCGAGGACGACGACGTCGTAGTGGGATGCCATGGCCTCAAGCCTACTGGCGCAGCATCGGCCGTGGCGCGCCCGCGTGCGCGACGTCCGCCACACCGCCGGGGCGCCGAGCACGGGGTGGGCGACGGGAATCGCCTCGATCCGGTCGCCGGTCCCGTGCTCGGCGCCCCCGCGCCGGCGGGTGCGGTCCTGCGACGCGTGGTGGGGGCGGAGTCGCTACGATGCTGCGGCCGCGTCCACTCGACCAGCGGGCCCGTGCGCGGCGACACGGGCCGGCGCACGGAGCACCCACCCATGGCCTTCGGACTCGCTGCCCTCCTGGACGACATCGCGGCGTTCGCCAAGCTCGCGGCCGCCTCGATCGACGACGTCGGCGCGGCCGCCGGGCGTGCGAGCGCGAAGGCGACGGGCGTCGTCATCGACGACACCGCCGTCACGCCCCGCTACGTCGAGGGCCTGGCGGCCAAGCGCGAGCTGCCGGTCATCAAGCGCATCGCGACGGGGTCGCTGCGCAACAAGCTGCTCTTCATCCTCCCGGCGATCCTGCTGCTGAGCCAGTTCCTGCCCTTCCTGCTCACGCCGCTGCTCATGCTCGGCGGCACGTACCTCGCGTTCGAGGGCGCGGAGAAGCTGTGGGAGCTCGTCTCGGGGCGGCACCACGCCGAGGTCGAGACGAAGACCGAGAAGAAGGCGGTCGACGAGGACTCGGTGGTGTCCAGCGCGGTCCGCACCGACTTCATCCTCAGCGCGGAGATCATGGTCATCGCGCTCAACGAGGTCGCCTCGGAGAACTTCTGGTCGCGTCTGATCATCCTCGTGATCGTGGCGATCCTCATCACGGTCCTCGTCTACGGGGTCGTGGCGCTCATCGTGAAGATGGACGACATCGGCCTGCACCTCGCGAAGCGCGACACGCCCTGGGTCCAGTCGTTCGGGCGCGGGCTCGTGAGCGCGATGCCGAAGGTCATGTCCGTCATCTCGATCGTCGGGATCGTCGCGATGCTCTGGGTGGGCGGCCACATCCTGCTGCAGGGCACGTACGACCTCGGCTGGCACGGTCCGTACGACGTCGTGCACCACCTCGAGCACGCGGTGACCGGGGTCGCGGGCGTGGGCGGGTTCCTCGGCTGGCTCGTCAACACGGCGTGCTCCGCCGTCGTCGGGATCCTGGTCGGCGGCGTGGTGGTCCTCGTGGCGCACCTGATCCCGCGCCGCAAGCACGGCGAGCCCGCCGCGACCGAGCCGACGACGCCGGACGCCCCGGCACCGACCGCCGGCTGAGCCCACGCCGGGCCGAGCGGCCTGGTTGGATGAGGCATGGACTCCGGCACCTGGACCAACATCGGCCTCGTCCTGCTCTTCATCCTCGTCGGCGGCGTCTTCGCCGGGACCGAGATCGCGCTCGTCTCGCTGCGCGAGAGCCAGGTCGCCCGCATCGAGAAGCAGTCGGCGCGCGGCGCGCGGGTCGCGGCGGTCGCGCGCGACCCCAACCGCTTCCTCGCCGCCGTGCAGATCGGCGTCACCGTGGCGGGCTTCTTCTCGGCCGCGTACGGCGCGTCGACGCTCGCGCCGGACCTCGCGCCCGCGCTCGAGGACCTGGGGCTGTCGACCGGGCTCGCGGACACCGTCGCGCTCGTGGGACTCACCCTCGTCATCGCCTACCTCTCCCTGGTGCTCGGCGAGCTCGTGCCCAAGCGCATCGCGCTCCAGCGCTCGGCGGGCGTCGCGCTCGTCGTCGCCCCTCCCCTGGACCGCTTCGCGACCCTCATGCGGCCCGTCATCTGGCTGCTGTCGCGCTCGACCGACGGCGTCGTGCGGCTGCTCGGCGGCGACCCCTCGGCGCGCAGCGAGGAGATGAGCGAGGAGGAGCTGCGCGAGATCGTGCTCGCGCACGAGTCGCTGCCCGAGGACGAGCGCCGCATCCTCGACGACGTGTTCGCGGCGGGCGACCGCTCGCTCGCCGAGGCGATGACGCCGCGCGGCGAGGTCGCGTTCCTCGCGGCCGACACCCCCCTCGCGGACGCCGCCGAGACGGTCGCGGCGGGCCCGTACTCGCGCTACCCGGTGACGGGCGACGACTTCGACGACGTCGTCGGGTTCCTCCACGTGCGCGACCTCCTCGGCCGGGACTGCCCCGACCACCCGCCGACGGCCCCGGCGACGGGGCGTGCCCTCATCGTGCGCGACGTCGTGCGGCCCATCCTCGCGCTGCCCGCGACGAACACCGTGCTGCCTGCGATGTCGCAGATGCGGCGCGAGGGCGTGCACATCGCCGTCGTCGTGGACGAGTACGGCGGCACCGACGGGATCGTCACGCTCGAGGACCTCGTCGAGGAGCTCGTGGGCGACATCCGCGACGAGTACGACGCCGACGAGCCGTCGCCCGCGCGCGAGCACGGCGCGACGACGAGCGTCGACGCCGGACAGACGATCGAGGAGTTCGCGCGCCGCACGGGCGTCGAGCTGCCCGACGGCCCGTACGAGACCGTCGCCGGCTTCGTCCTGGCGCAGCTCGGGCGCCTCGCCGTCGTGGGCGACCACGTCGACGCGGACGGCTACCGGCTCACGGTGACCGACGTCGCGCGGCGGCGCATCGTGCGCGTGGACGTCGTCCCGCTCCCCTGACCGCTCACCGCAGGGAACGGTCGCGTCCCGGCACCTCGGACGCGGCCGTCTCCCGCGCTCAGCGGTGTGGGTGGGGCCGCGTAGCGTCGGGTGGATGAGCGCAGCGACGACGGAGACAGGGTCGGGGATCAAGGTCGGGGTGGTCGGGAGCTTCGGCTCCGCCGCCCAGGTGCTGGAGATGGCGGTCGGGGCGGAGGACGCCGGCTGGGACGGGTTCTTCTCGTGGGACGGGCTGAGCCTGCTGTCCATGCCGGTCGACACGTTCGACCCGTGGGCCGTGCTCGCCGCGGCGGCGGTCCGGACCGAGCGGATCACGCTGGGGGCGATGGTCTTCGCGCTCCCCCGCCGCAAGCCGTGGGAGGTCGTGCGCCAGGCGCTGACCGTCGACCACCTGTCGGGCGGTCGCCTCGTGCTGCCGGTCGGCGTCGGCGTGCTCGACGACGGCGGCTTCTCCGCCGTGCCGGGTCAGCCGCAGTCGCTGCGCGAGCGCGCCGAGCTGCTCGACGACGCGCTCGCCTACCTCGACCGCGCGTGGACCGGCGAGCGGTTCACCTTCGAGGGAACCCACGTGCGGACCGGGGAGATGCAGTTCCTGCCGCCCCCGGTCGAGCGCGCCGTCGTCGGCCACCACGTGCCGGTCTGGCCGGTCGGCGTGTGGGACGCCGAGCGCCCGCCGGTGCGCTCGCTCGACCGCACCCTGCGGGCCGACGGGATCGTGCTCCAGCTCCGCGGCGACCGCGGCTTCGACGTGCCCACGCCCGACGACGTCTCCGCCCTCGTCGGCTGGCTCACCACGCGGCGCGCCGAGCTGGGCCTCGACGCGGCCCGGCCGTTCGACGTCGTCGTGCAGGGCGAGCTCCCGGCGGACCGCTCCGCGGCGGCCGACCAGCTCGCCGGCCTCGCCGACGCCGGAGCGACCTGGTGGGTCGAGTCCCGCTGGAACCCCGAGACCGCGACCCCGGAGTCGCTGCTCGCCGCGATCCATGCGGGCCCGCCCCGTCCCTGAGCAGGGACGGGGCGAGGCGACGCACGCACGGGCTCGGCCGCGCGACGTGTCGGCGACACGATCACGGGCGGGCTCTGGGGTGGTGACGACGGGTCGTGGCGGGCCTGGCGGGAGCAGGGCGAGGGACGAGCCCTGCGGAGGGTAGACCCGTCGTCACCACCCCAGAGCCCGACCACGGACCCGAAGAATCAGACCGGCCGCGCCGCCTCGATCTCGACCTTGGGCAGCGTCTTCGCCGGCAGCGTCTTCGGGCGCCACGACGCGCGCGTCGCCTCGAACGCGGAGATCTCGTCCTCGTGCTGGAGCGTGAGGCCGATGTCGTCGAGACCCTCCATGAGGCGCCAGCGCGTGTAGTCGTCGATGTGGAACGGCACGGTGACGTCGAGCGCCGACGCGGTGCGGGCGACGAGGTCGACCGTCACCTCGGTGCCCGGGTTGGTCTCGAGGATCTTCCAGAGCAGCTCGACGTCCTCCTGCGCGACGATGCCCGCGACGAGGCCCTGCTTGCCCGAGTTGCCGCGGAAGATGTCGGCGAAGCGCGACGCGAGGACGACGCGGAAGCCGTAGTCCTTGAGCGCCCAGACGGCGTGCTCGCGCGACGAGCCGGTGCCGAAGTCAGGCCCGGCGACGAGCACGGAGCCCGCACGGTAGGCGTCCTGGTTGAGGACGAACGTGGGGTCGCCGCGCCAGGCGGCGAACAGCGCGTCCTCGAACCCGGTGCGCGTCACGCGCTTGAGGTAGACGGCGGGGATGATCTGGTCGGTGTCGACGTTGCTGCGGCGCAGCGGGACGCCGACGCCGGTGTGGGTCGTGAACTTCTCCATGGCAGGAACCTCTTCGGGTCTTCGGGGCGACGAGTGGGGCAGCGCGGCGCGGGTGGCTCAGACCTGCACGAGGACGCGCGGGTCGAGCGGCGCGAGCGGCGTGCCGTCGAAGGACGTGATGTCGGTGCCCTCGGGCAGGTCGAGGTCGCTCAGCGAGGAGAGCGTCCCGCGCAGCGCGGTGGCGGCGGCGACGAGCGGCGACACGAGGTGCGTGCGCCCGCCCTTGCCCTGGCGGCCCTCGAAGTTGCGGTTCGACGTCGAGGCGGCGCGCTCGCCCGGCTGGAGCTGGTCGGGGTTCATGCCCAGGCACATCGAGCAGCCGGCGTTGCGCCACTCCGCGCCGAAGTCGAGGAAGATCTGGTCGAGGCCCTCGGCCTCGGCCTGGAGGCGCACGCGCGCGGACGCCGGGACGACGAGGACGCGGACGCCGTCGGCCTTCTTCTTGCCCTGCACGACCTTCGCGACCGAGCGCAGGTCCTCGATGCGACCGTTGGTGCACGACCCGATGAACACGGTGTCGACGGGGATCTCGCGCAGCGGCTGGCCGGGCGTGAGACCCATGTACTCGATCGCGCGCTCGGCGGCGACGCGCTCGTTCTCGTCCGCGATCTGCTCGGGGACGGGCACGGTCGCGGAGATGGGCAGGCCCTGGCCGGGGTTGGTGCCCCACGTGACGAAGGGCTCGAGGTCGGACGCGCGGAGCGTGACCTCGGTGTCGAACACGGCGTCGTCGTCGGAGCGCAGCGTGCGCCAGTACTCGACGGCCGCGTCCCAGTCGGCGCCCTCGGGCGCGTGCGGGCGGCCCTTGAGGTACTCGAACGTGGTGTCGTCCGGGGCGATCATGCCGGCGCGCGCGCCCGCCTCGATCGACATGTTGCAGATCGTCATCCGCGCCTCCATGGAGAGCTTGCGGATGGCCTCGCCGCGGTACTCCAGGACGTAGCCCTGGCCGCCGCCGGTGCCGATCTTGGCGATGATCGCGAGGATGATGTCCTTGCTCGTGGCGCCGGGCGGCAGCTCGCCGTCGACGTTGATCGCCATGGTCTTGAACGGGGCGAGCGGGAGCGTCTGCGTGGCGAGCACGTGCTCGACCTCGGACGTGCCGATGCCGAACGCGAGCGCACCGAACGCGCCGTGCGTCGAGGTGTGCGAGTCGCCGCACACGACCGTCAGGCCGGGCATGGTGAGCCCGAGCTGCGGTCCGACCTGGTGCACGATGCCCTGGTCGGCGTCGCCGAGCGAGTGGATGCGGACGCCGAACTCGCGCGCGTTGTTGCGCAGCGTGTCGATCTGCGTGCGGCTCGTGAGGTCCGCGATCGGCAGGTCGATGTCGAGCGTCGGCGTGTTGTGGTCCTCGGTCGCGATGGTGAGGTCGGGGCGGCGGACCGGGCGGCCCGCGAGGCGCAGCCCCTCGAACGCCTGGGGGCTGGTGACCTCGTGCACGAGGTGGAGGTCGATGTAGAGGAGGTCGGGCGACCCGTCGGCGCCTCGTCGCACCAGGTGCGCGTCCCAGACCTTCTCCGCCAGCGTGCCGGCCATGTAGCTCATCTCCTCGTCGTCTGTCACGGTCCTCCTGGGGGGTACGGAGAGCCGCCTGGGTCGATGGTCCGCCGTCCGGCATCCTGCCGGGGAAGACGTCCAGCGGGTGGAACATCCGTGCCGGACTTGCATCTCATTGCGTGAGACGTCAATATCGACCTATGGACAATACTAGCGGAGTCGGAGTGCTGGACAAGGCGGCCTCCGTCCTGGGCGCCCTGGAGTCCGGACCTGCCACCCTCGCCCAGCTCGTCACGGCCACGGGCCTGGCCCGCCCGACGGCGCACCGCCTCGCCGTCGCGCTCGAGCACCACCGCATGGTCGCGCGCGACATGCAGGGCCGGTTCGTCCTCGGCCCCCGGCTCAACGAGCTCGCGACCGCGGCCGGCGAGGACCGCCTGCTCGCCGCCGCGAACCCCGTGCTGACGGCGCTGCGCGACCACACGGGCGAGAGCGCCCAGCTCTACCGCCGCCAGGGCGACCACCGCATCTGCGTCGCGGCCGCCGAGCGCCCCGTCGGCCTGCGCGACTCGATCCCCGTCGGCGCGACGCTCACCATGAACGCGGGCTCCGCCGCCCAGGTCCTCCTCGCGTGGGAGGAGCCGGACCGGCTGCACCGCGGGCTGCGCGAGGCCGTCTTCACCGCCACGATCCTCTCCGGCGTCCGACGCCGCGGGTGGGCCCAGTCCGTCTCCGAGCGCGAGCTCGGCGTCGCGTCGGTCTCCGCGCCCGTGCGCGGCCCGTCGGGCCGGGTCGTGGCCGCCGTCTCCATCTCGGGCCCGGTCGAGCGCCTCAGCCGCCAGCCCGGGCGGCTGCACTCCGGCTCGGTCGTCGCCGCCGCGAACCGCCTCACCGAGGTGCTGCGCCGCGCCGGCGAGTGAGGACGCCGACGCCGGCCCGCACCGGGCCGGCGTCGGCGTGCCGCGGGCCGCAAACGGGACGCGCCCTGTCAAAATGTCCCCGGCTGCTGCCATGCTGTGCGTGCCCGACGCCCGGACAGCGCAGCGGTCGCGGGGGCGACCGCTGACCGTCCGATCCCGAGACACGAGGAGTTCCGATGCACCCGAAGCTGAAGGCCGCCCTGATCTGGGTCCTCGTGATCTTCGCCGTGTACGCGATCGTCACGAGCCCGGACCGCGCGGCCGACATCGTCGAGGGCATCTGGGACGTGATCGTCGGGGCGTTCCGCTCGATCGGCCAGTTCTTCAGCTCGCTCCTGGACTGACCGTGGCCCGCGGCGGACCTCGCAGCAGGATCCTGGACCGCTACGTGCTCAACGGCGAGCGGGTCGTGATCGCGACGCGCCACCACTGGGGGATGCTCGTCGAGCCCGTCGCGACGACGGTCGCGGGCGCGGTCGTGATCGCCTGGCTCGTCGTGCAGGCCGGCCCCGCGGTCGGCGACGGCGTGCTCGTGCTGTGGTGGCTGTGGCTGATCCTCGCCGCGCGCCTGGTGTGGAAGGTCTTCGAGTGGCGCAACGAGTGGTTCGTCGCCACGGACAAGCGCCTGCTCCTGCTCTACGGCCTCATCACGCACAAGGTGGCGATGATGCCGCTGACCAAGGTGACGGACATGAACTACGGGCGCTCGCTCGTCGGGCGCGTGCTGGGCTACGGCCAGTTCCTGCTCGAGTCCGCCGGGCAGGACCAGGCGCTGCGCCAGATCGACTGGGTCGCACGACCCGACCGGACCTACCGCCTGCTGTGCGACACGCTGTTCATCCCGGGCGTCCGCCCGGGGGGAGCGCCGGTCGGCCCGGGCGGGGCCGCTGCGACGACGGCGGGTGCGCTGCCCGCGACCGTGCCGCCGCCCGCGCCGCGCCCGCCGCAGCCTGCCGAGCCGCCTCCGGTCGAGCCCGCGCCCGCGTGGGACGGACGCAGCCCGGCCGCCACGACCCCGCCTCCCCCGGCACCGCTCCCGTCGGACCCGCGGGTCGTCGTCGTGCCCGGCCGGTCCGCCGGCGCCTCGAGCGGGCCCACCCAGCCGATCCCCGTGACCGGCGACGCTCACGCGGCGCGGGACACCGTGCGTCCCGACGGCCGGCAGGCGGGGCCCGGCGAGGACGAGCAGGGCTGGACGGTCTCCGGCGAGCACCGCGCGACGTACGTGCCGGTCACGCCCCCACGGCCGTCGTCGACGCCCATCCCGAAGCCGTACGAGCCCGGCCCCGGGCGCGACGACGCTCCCTGACCCGACCGCACCACCCGCCCGACGGCACAGCCCGAGGCTGACCCTCGCGGGGTCTCGCCCGCTACGCGACGTGCGTCACACCGGGCATCGGCCACGGCACGTCGTCGATCGACGCGCGGTCATCGGGCATCGGGCGTCGGGCATCAAGAAGAAACGACGAAGGCCCGGTCACCGTGATGGTGACCGGGCCTTCTTCTGTACCCCCAACGGGATTTGAACCCGTGTTACCGCCGTGAGAGGGCGACGTCCTAGGCCGCTAGACGATGGGGGCCTGTGGAGCTTCGTACCGTTTCCGGTCCGTTTCTCCGGTGAGAACTCTACCTCATGTTTCTCGCGGTCTTGACCGCGAGATCCAGAGCCGGAGCTCTTCGCTGGGGTACCAGGACTCGAACCTAGACTAAGTGAACCAGAATCACTCGTGCTGCCAATTACACCATACCCCAAGGGGGTAACCGATCCGCGTCGAGAGGCCGTGACGACGAGTCATAGACCCGTCCCCTGGCTCCCTCCCGTGGAGGTCCCACCGGCCGAGAACATTACCGGACATGCCGACGCGGACCAAATGCGCTCCGCGCGCCCGAGCGGCCGGGCGACGCGCGCGTCCTGCGGTCGACGGGCACGGCCGCCGTCTGGCACCGTCAGGGCATGAGCCCTGGACACCCCCCGGACCCTGGTGCGCCCGCGGATCGACCCGTCGCCGCGCCGAGCACAGCGGGCGTCGTCACGGGCGACGACGTCCGGGTGGCCGTCCGATGGCTCGCCGACCGCCTCGTGGACCAGCCCGTGTCGGCGTTCGACGCGCAGGCCGGGCCGGTCCGCTGGTCGTGCTGGACGACGACGGAGCACGTCGTGGACGACCTCCTCGCCTACGCGCTCCAGCTCGCGGCGCTCCCCGCGCTCGCGTACGTGCCGCTCGTGGGCCCCCGGGGCGAGGGCGAGATCGCGCACGTCGACCGCGCGGCCGGGACGGCGGGGCTCGTCGAGGCGCTCGTCGGCGGCGGGGAGCTGCTCGCGACGCTCGCCGAGACGCGGCCCGCGGACGCGCGCGCCTTCCACCCGTACGGGGTCTCGGACGCCGACGGCTTCGCGGCGATGGGGGTCGTCGAGGTCCTCGTGCACGGCCACGACGTCCTGCTCGGGCTCACGCACGCACCCACCCCGTTCCCCCCGGGGCTGGCGGCCCGGGCGCTGACGCGCCTGTTCCCCGACGTCGGGACGGGTCCGGACGAGGACCCCGACGCCGTGCTCCTCTGGGCGACCGGCCGGGGCGAGCTCCCGGGTCGGCCGCGGCGCACGCGCTGGCGCTGGGACGCGAGCGTGCGCGCGGACGCGCCGGGCTGAGCCGGCCCGTCAGCCCGACGCCGCGGCGGCAGCCGCCGCGATGCGGCGCGCGGCCGAGGAGAGCGCCGTGCCGTCCTTCCAGACCATCCGCAGCCGGCGGTCCAGCTCGAGCCCTGGCACCGCGACCCGCACGAGGGCGCCCCGCGCGACGTCGTCGGCGACGGCGAGGCTCGACAGCACGGCGACCGCCCCGCCGTGCTGCACGGCCGTCTTCAGCGCCGCGGTGGAGCCGAGGTAGGGCAGGTGGTCCGGCAGGCGCTCGCCGAGCGCCGCGAGGCCGCGCTCGAGCGTCTCGCGCGTGCCCGAGCCGCGCTCGCGTACGACGAGCCCCCCGGACAGCAGCTCGTCGACGCGCACGGCGCTGCGGCGCGCCCAGGGGTGCGCCGGACCGACGACGACGACGAGCCGGTCGTGCGCGACGGTGCGGCTACGCAGCCCGCGCCGCAGCGTCGCGCTCTCGACGAACCCGAGCTCCACGCCGCCGTCGAGGACGAGGTCGGTCACCTCGCGCGAGTTGCGGACGACGAGCTCGACGTCGGGAGCCCCGCCGCCCGGCACCCCCTCGAGCGCGAGCCGCGCGAGCCACCGCGGCGCCAGGTACTCCGCGACCGTGAGGCTCGCGGCGACGCGCACCCGGGCCGCCGGGGCGTCGCGGAGCGCCGCGACGGAGGTCTCGAAGCGGTCGGAGGCCTCGATCACCTCGCGCGCCCACGCCGCCGTCGCGCGGCCGGTCTCGGTGAGCCGGGACCCGCGCGTCGTGCGCTCGAGGAGGTCGAGGCCGAGGCGGCGCTCGAGCGCGCGCAGGCCCGCCGACGCCGTGGGCTGGGCGACGCCGAGCGCGCGGGCCGCCGCGCTGATCGACCCGTGCGAGTCGGTCGCGACGAGCAGCTCGAGCGCGGAGAGGGACGTCCTGTCGCGGGCGGTCGGGGCCATAGGCCCACTCTATGCCTCGCGAGGGAAATCGCTCTTCTGCCGCCACACCGGCCGCAGCACGCTGGAAGCATGAACCACCCTGCACCTCCCTCGACGCGCACGGAGGCCCTCGCGACCCGAGGCGCCCCGGTGGCCACGGCCGCTCCCCCGGCGCCCGCACCCGACCGGCGCCCCGACGCACCGCGCGGGCCGCGCGCGCTCGTCCCCGGGCTCGTCCTCGTCGGCGCGGCGACGCTCCTCGTGCTCGCGGGCGCGCGCCTGGTCCCGACGGTGTCCCCGCTCGTCGTCGCGCTCGTCCTGGGCGCGCTCGTCGCCCCGGCGCTCGGCCGGCTCGCGACGACCCGGCGGGGCGGGGCGACGGTCGCCGCGACGCGTCCCGGCGTCGCGTGGACGTCGCGCGTCGTGCTCCGGGTGGGCGTCGTCCTGCTCGGCTTCCAGCTTTCCCTCCCGGAGGTGCTGGGGCTGGGCTGGCGCGGGCTCGTCGTCGTCACGACGACGCTCGCCGTCACCTTCGCGGGGACGCTCGCGCTCGGCCGCGTGCTGCGCGTGCCGCGCGTGACGACGCTGCTCGTCGCGACCGGCTTCTCCGTGTGCGGGGCCGCCGCGATCTCGGCGATGCAGGGCGTCGTGGACCGGCCGGGTCGCACGCCCGACGAGGTGCGCGAGGACGACGACGGCGTCGCCACCGCGCTCGCGCTCGTCACCGTCTACGGCACCCTCGCGATCGTCGTGCTGCCCTGGCTCGCAGGGCTGCTCGGGCTCACCGACGACCGGGCCGGGCTCTGGATCGGCGCGAGCGTCCAGGAGGTCGCGCAGGTCGTCACCGCGGCCGGGACGATCTCCGCGCCGGCGCTCGCCACCGCGACGGTCGCGAAGCTCGCGCGCGTGGCCCTCCTCGCGCCGCTCGTCGCCGTCGCCGGGGTCGTCGTGGCCCGCGGGGCCCGACGCGCGGCGTCGGCGCTCGCGACCACGAGCGCGCTCGGGGCGCCGGGCGCCGCGCCGTCGACCGGTGCGGACGACGGCGAGCCCCGCGGCGTGGGTGCCGGTGCGGAGGCCAAGAAGCGACGCGTCGCCCCGGTGCCGTGGTTCGTCGTGGGGTTCGTGGCGGCGGTCGCGCTCCGCAGCCTCGGGGTGGTGCCCGCGCCGGTGCTCGCCGTCCTGGTCACGGCCTCGACGCTCGCGTTCGTCGCGGCGATGTTCGCCCTCGGGCTCGGCGTGGACGTGCCGACGCTCGTGCGCACCGGGCGGCGGTCGCTCGTGCTGGGCGCCCTCTCCGCGGTGCTCGTCACCGCGACGGCCCTCGTGGGCGTCCTGCTCCTCGCCTGACCGCCCCACGAGCGAGAGCCCTCCGGTCTCCCGGGGAACGCCCCGGTAGGCCGGGGTAGAGGCCCGGTACGCCGAGGTAGATCCCTGGTCATGACCAGGGATCTACCTCGCGGAACCAGGGCTCTACCTCACGGGGCGGGGGCTCTACCTCGCGGGCGGGGGCTGTGCCTCGCAGGGCCGGGGGTTACCTCGGCGCGGGGGTCTGCGCCGCCGCGACGCCGAGCGTCGCAGGGAGGTCGTCGAGGCCGTGGACGACGTGCACGCCCGACGCGCGGGCCGACGTCGGGTCCTCCGGGTGCGGGCCGCCGCGGCGGGTGCCGGGGCGGTCGAGCCACACCCCGACGAGGCCCGCGGCGAGCGCGCCGCGCGCGTCGACGTCGAGCTCGTCACCGACGTACGCGGTGCGGGCCGGGTCGGTGCCGAGTCGACGGCACGCCTCGGCGAACACGCGCGGGTCGGGCTTGCCGAAGCCGAGCGTGTCCACCCCGACGAGCAGCGGCACGTCGGCCAGGCCCGCGGCCGCGAGCTTGCGGGTCTGGAGCTCGACGCGCGCGTTCGTCAGCGACCCGACGCGCACCCGGGCCCCCGTGAGCGCGTCGACGACACCGCGGGAGTCGGCGAACGCCGTCCACGACGCCTCGAACGTGCCCCAGAAGAGGTCCTTCCAGTCGACGTACGCCGCGTCGTCGAGCAGCTCGCCGCCGAACGCCGCCTGGAGCTCGTTGGCGCGCGCCATGCGCTGGGTGTCGAAGTCGACCTCGCCGCGCGTGTACGCGCGGTAGTGCCCGTTGGGGTCGGCGCGCCACAGCGCGAGGACCTCGTCGTAGCGCTCCTCGGGCAGGTGCGGCAGCCACACGCGCGACGCGGCGGCGATGGCCTGCGCGAACGCGGCACGCGTGTCGACGAGCGTGTCGTCGACGTCGAACAGGACGCCCTCGAGCGGCGCGCCCGCCGAGGCCGCGGCGTCGGTCACAGCGCGTCCCGCAGGCGCACGAGGCGCTCCAGCGTCGAGCCCTTGCCGAGCAGCTCCATCGACTCGAACAGCGGCGGCGAGACGCGGCGGCCCGTGAGCGCGACGCGCAGCGGCGTGAACGCGAAGCGCGGCTTGACGCCCATGCCCTCGACGATCGCGTCGCGCAGGCGCTCCTCGATGGCGGCGGTGACGAACTCGTCGTCCTGCAGCACGTCGAGCGCGGCGATCGCCGCCGCGAGGATGTCCTTCGCGTCGTCGCGCAGGGCGCCGCGCGCGTCCTCCTCGACCGTCAGCGCGTCGTCGGCCGTGAAGAGGAAGCCCAGCATCCCGACCGACTCGCCCAGCAGCACCATGCGCTCCTGGACGAGCGGCGCGGCCGCCGTGAGGATCTCCTGGTTGCGGGGCGACAGGTCGGCGAACGAGTCCGCCGGGACGAGCCCGCCCGCGTGGAGGTACGGCACGAGGCGGTCGCGGAAGTCCTCCGGCGCGAGCATCCGCACGTGCGTCGCGTTGATCGCCTCGGCCTTCTTGAGGTCGTAGCGCGCCGGGTTCGGCAGCACGTCGTGCACGTCGAACGCCTCGACCATCTCGGTGACCGTGAAGATGTCGTGGTCCGGCGAGATCGACCAGCCGAGCAGCGCGAGGTAGTTGAGCAGGCCCTCGGGCGTGAACCCGCGCTCGCGGTGCAGGAACAGGTTCGACTCGGGGTCGCGCTTGGACAGCTTCTTGTTGCCCTCCCCCATGACGTACGGGAGGTGGCCGAACTCCGGCATCACGTGCGCGACGCCGATCTCCAGCAGCGCCCGGTACAGCGCGATCTGGCGCGGCGTCGAGGACAGCAGGTCCTCCCCGCGCAGCACGTGCGTGATGCCCATGAGCGCGTCGTCCACCGGGTTCACGAGCGTGTAGAGCGGCTGCCCGTTCGCGCGCACGAGCGCGTAGTCCGGGACCGAGCCCGCCTTGAACGTGATCTCCCCGCGCACGACGTCGGTGAACGTGATGTCCTCGTCCGGCATCCGCAGGCGCAGCACCGGCTCGCGACCCTCGGCGCGGAAGGCGGCCTTCTGCTCGTCCGTGAGGGTGCGGTCGAAGTTGTCGTAGCCCTTCGTCTTGAGCCCCGCGGCGGCGTTGCGCGCGTCGGACTCCTCCGGGGTCGAGAACGACTCGTACACGTACCCGCCCTCGACGAGCCGCGCGATGACGTCCTGGTAGATGTCCGCGCGCTGCGACTGCCGGTACGGCTCGTGCGGGCCGCCCACCTCGACGCCCTCGTCCCAGTCGAGCCCGAGCCAGCGCAGCGCGTCGAGGAGCTGCTGGTAGCTCTCCTCGCTGTCGCGCGCCGCGTCGGTGTCCTCGATGCGGAACACGAACGTGCCGCCCGTGTGCCGCGCGTACGCCCAGTTGAACAGCGCGGTGCGGATGAGCCCGACGTGCGGCGTCCCGGTCGGGGACGGGCAGAAGCGGACGCGGACGGGCGAGGAACCAGGTGCGGGGATCACGGCTCCCAGCCTAGTTGCCCGACGCCGCCCCCCGCCCGGGCGTCCGGCGCGGCCCCGGTCGTCGTCTCAGTCGCGCGTTGCCGGGTCCGCAGCGGGCGCAGGCAGCGGGACGGTGTCGCGGGAAGTTCGACCGGTCGCGCCGGAAGTCCCCGTCAGACGAAGACCTGTTCGTCGCCCGACACGTGCCGGACGACGATCCGCCGCTCGACCGCCGTCGGTAGTTGGACTTCGTCCACCGTCGCCCGCACGAGCGACAGGACCGCCCAGCGGCCGCGTGCGCACGAGGACGACCAGTCCGCCGAGCGCTGCCCCCGCGAGCGCACAGATCGGGACGCCGACGATCGCGAGGACGATCCCGTAGGACAGGGCTTCCCCGGCAGGGACGCCGCCGGCGACTACCGCGAGGATCACGAGCACGACGACGACCGCGCACGGGACCGCCGCGGCCCAGGCCGCCCACCGCGCGACGGCGCGCCCCGGCCGATGCCTCACCGTCGGTGGCTCTCGGCGACCGCACCCGCGGCGGCTGTGCGAGCCGGGGGCCGCCGACGAGACCGCACGACGACGTGCACGACGCCCAGGAGAAGCCCCGCGGCTGCTCCGCTGGGCGCCACCACGAGGAGGCCGAGCATCGTGGCGCCCAGCGCGTCGATGAACCCGGTACCGCCGGCGAGGGCGACGACCGAACCCCACAGCGCGAGCAGGAGGCTCGGCACGACCGCGCCGGCCGTCGCCCACCGGACGACCGTCCGGAACGGCCCCGGGACCATCCCTCAGGCCCGCCGGACGACCGGGTTGCTCAGGACGCCCAGCCCCTCGACCTCGCACTCGACGCGGTCGCCGACGTCGATCAGCCCGACGCCCGCCGGGGTGCCGGTGAGGATGACGTCGCCGGGCAGCAGGGTCATCGCCTCGGAGACGTACGACACGAGGAACGGGATGTCGAAGATCATGTCGCTCGTGCGGCCGTCCTGCTTGACCTCGCCGTTGACGCGGCTGCGGACGCCGACGTCCTCGGGGTCGAGGTCGGTGTCGATCCACGGCCCGAGGGGGCACGCGGAGTCGAAGCCCTTGGCGCGCGCCCACTGGCCGTCGGTGCGCTGCGCGTCGCGCGCGGTGACGTCGTTCGCGACCGTGTACCCGAGCACGTACGCCGGCGCGGCCTCGGGCGACACGTCCTTCGCGAGGCGCCCGATGACGACCGCGAGCTCGGCCTCGTACGAGACCTCCTGCGAGAAGTCGGGCAGGACGATCGGGTCGTCCGGGCCGACGACCGACGTGTTCGGCTTGAGGAACAGCAGCGGGCTCGACGGGACGTCGTTGCCCATCTCCTTCGCGTGGCCCGCGTAGTTGCGGCCCACGGCGACCACCTTGGAGCGCGGGATCACCGGCGCGAGGAGCCGGACGCCGTCGCCCAGCTCGACGCGCTCGCCCGTCGGCGTGACGGGCATGTAGAGCGGGTCGCCCGTGAGGACCGCGAGGTACGTGCGGTCCCCCTCCTGCTGGACGAGGGCGTAGCGGGGGTCGTCTCCGGTGGTGAATCTCGCGATGCGCACGGGCCCAGGCTATCCGGCCGTGCCCGGTCGATCACGCGCGGGCGAGGACCTCGCCGTTGAGGACGGCGAACCAGCCCGCGGGCTCCTCGGCCCAGCGCAGCCAGTCCTGCGCGAGCTGCTCGAGCGCGACGTCGTCCGCGAGCGCCGACTCCTTCGCCTGGACGGCGAAGTTCGACGCGACGCACCGCTCGGCCCACAGGCCGCCCCACCACGTGCGGTCGGCGGGGGTGGCGTAGCACCAGGTGCTCGCGCTGGGCTCGATCCCGTCGAGCGGGAACCCGGCGGCCTGCACCCAGGAGAAGAGGCGACGGCCGGCGTCGGCCTCGTACCCGTAGGCGTGGGTGACCTCGTGGTAGAGCGTGTTCCACTCGGTGAGCCCCGGCGACTCGGGGTACCAGGTCATGGCGGCGTAGTCGGCGTCGCGCACGGCGACGAGGCCGCCCGGCTTCGTGACGCGCCGCATCTCGCGCAGCGCGCCGATCGGGTCGGACAGGTGCTGCAGGAGCTGGTGGGCGTAGACGACGTCGAACGTGCCGTCAGCGAACGGCAGCTCGTAGGCGTTCGCGTGCTGGAACGAGATGTTCGCGGTGCCGCGCTGGGCGGCGAGCTCGCGCGCGCTGTCGAGGACGGCCTCGGACGCGTCGACGCCGACGACCCGCCCGTCGCCGACGCGGTCGGCGAGGTCGACGGTGACCGTGGCCGGGCCGCAGCCGACGTCGAGGAGGCTCATGCCGGGGCGCAGGTGCGGCAGGAGGAAGCCGGCCGAGTTCTCGGCCGTGCGCCAGCGGTGCGAGCGCAGCACGGACTCGTGGTGGCCGTGGGTGTACGACTCGGACTCCTGCGCGGGGTCGCTGCCTGCCCCGGTGGGGGCGTCGGCGTGGTGCTCGGCGGCCTCGTCGGCGCCGTGGGGGGTGTGCGTCATACCCGCACCGTAGGCCGCGGGTGCGGCGTTCTCGACCCCGTTCTCACACTCTGGGCGCGCGGTCCCCGCGCGGCTCGTCCCCGGCGTGGCGGCGGGGTGGGAGCGCGCCCGCGCACGGACAATCCCCCCATGACGGCCGCGACCGGCACGACCTCCGCCCCGGGCGACCCTGCTCGCCCCTCCGCCGGCTTCGCGCGGCGCCACGCCGCGCTCCTGCTCGGCGGGCCGGGCCGCGTCACAGGGCTCGACGTCGCGCGCGGGGTCGCGGTCCTCGGGATGTTCGCGGCGCACGTGGGCTTCACGACGGACGACTTCGGCGAGGTCTCCGGCTGGCTCTCGCTGTCGCACGGCCGCTCGTCGGTCCTCTTCGCGCTCGTGGCCGGGGTGTCGCTCGCCCTCGTCTCGGGCGGACGCACCCCGCTCGACGGGCTGCCCGCGCTCCAGAACCGCACCCGGGTCCTCGTGCGCGCGGTGCTCCTGCTCGCCCTGGCCGGGCTGCTGGACCTGCTCGGCACGCGCGTGCTGCTCATCCTCGGCTTCTACGCCGCCTACTTCGTGCTCGCGCTGCCGTTCCTGCGCTGGCGGCGCCGGGACCTCCTGGTCCTCGCGGGCGTGGTCGCCGTAGTAGGCCCGGTGCTCGCCCTGTGGCTCCCGGAGGTGCTCGCGCGCGCCGGGCTCCACCTGCCCGACGACGGGTCGGGCGCGCTCACGGACTTCCTCGTCTCGGGGCACTACCCGGCGGTGGTGTGGATGGCGTACGTGCTCGTCGGGATCGCGATCGGCCGGTCCGACCTCGGCGCGAGGACGACGCGCGTCGCGCTGGTCGCCGGCGGGCTGCTGGCGGCCGGGCTCGGGTACGGCGTCTCGGCGGCGCTCACGGGTCCTCTGGGCAGGGCGCAGGCCGTGGAGGACGCGGCCGCGGTGTGGTCGAGCGCGTACCGGCCGGAGCCGCTCGGGTGGGCGGACCCGTGGCCGACTAGCGCGTACCTCTGGCTCGCGGGCCCGCACACGGACACCCTCCCGGAGGTCGTGGGGTCGGGCGGGTTCGCCGTCGCGGTGCTGGGGCTGTGCCTGTTCGCGGGCCGGGTGGGTCGCTGGGTGCTCGCCCCCGTCGCCGCGGTCGGCGCCATGGCGCTCACGGTCTACTCGGCCCAGATCGTCGTCCTGTGGGCGTGGGGCGACGCGGCGTACGAGCAGACGACGAACGGGCCGCTCCTCGCGCTCGTGCTCGCGACGCTGGTGGTCGCGACCCTGTGGCGCTGGGCGATCGGGCGCGGCCCGCTGGAACGGCTCGTCGCGTCCGTCGCGGCGCGCGCCTCCGCCGTCACGTCGTCGCGCGGGTCGACGTAGGGTCGGCCGCATGACCACCACGAGCGACGACCCCGCACCCCGCCCCGCCCTGCGCCGCCTGGGCCGGTCCGGCCTGGCGGTGTCCGCCGTCGGGCTGGGGTGCAACAACTTCGGACGCCCCGCGACGGCGACGGAGACCCTGGAGGGCACGCGCGCCGTCGTCGACGCCGCGCTCGACGCGGGCGTGACGTTCTTCGACACGGCCGACACGTACGGCGGCCGCCCGGGTCTGAGCGAGGAGCTGCTCGGCCAGGCGCTCGGGTCGCGGCGCGACGACGTCGTGGTGGCGACGAAGTTCGGCATGTCGATGCGCGGGGCCGCGGGGGCGGACTTCGACGCGCGCGGCTCGCGCCGCTACGTCGTGCGGGCGGTCGAGGACTCGCTGCGCCGCCTCGGCACCGACCGCATCGACCTCTACCAGTTCCACACCCCCGACCCGCGGACGCCGATCGACGAGACGCTCGCGGCGCTCGACGACCTCGTGCGCGCGGGCAAGGTCCTCTACGTGGGGCACTCGAACCGGGCGGGGTGGCAGATCGCGGAAGCGGAGCTCGTCGCGCGCGCGGCGGGCACCGTGCGGTTCGTGTCCGCCCAGAACCAGTACAACCTCGTCGACCGCGCGGCCGAGCTCGAGGTGCTGCCTGCCGCGGCGGCGTACGGGCTCGGCGTCCTGCCGTACTTCCCGCTCGCGAACGGCCTGCTCACCGGCAAGTACGCGCACGGCGCGCGGCCCGACGACGGCCGGCTCGTGCGCAGCAAGCCGCACCTGCTCGAGTCCGCGCCCTGGGAGGCGCTCGCGCGGCTCGGCGCGTTCTGCCAGGTGCGCGGCATCACCGAGGTGCAGGTCGCGTTCGGGTGGCTGCTCTCCCGACCCCAGGTGTCGAGCGTCATCGCGGGTGCGACGAAGCCCGAGCAGGTGCGGCAGAACGCCGCCGCGGGCGCGTGGCGGCCCACGGACGAGGACCTCGCCGAGCTCGACGAGATCTTCCCGCCGCTCGGGAAGGTCGCGCCCTTCTGACCCGCCCCACCGCGCTCCTGCCGGCCTGGCGGCCGGTCGTGTGGCCCGACCGCGACCGGCTGCCTACCGTGGGGGCATGGCCTCGTGGGAGGACGTCGGACGGGTCGTGACGGTGCTGCCGGACACGGCGCTCAAGGACGCACGACGGTGGACGGTGCACGGCAAGCTCTTCGTGTGGGAGCGCCCCCTGCGCCCGCGCGACCTCGCCGAGCTGGGCGCCGCAGCCCCGGCGGAGCCGCCCGTCGCGCTGCGCGTCGCGGACGAGGGCGAGAAGGCCGCGCTGATCCAGGACGACCCCGGCACGTTCCTCACGACGAGCCACTTCGACGGGTACCCGATCGTCCTCGCGCGGCTCGACCGGGTCCCTGTGCCAGAGCTCGAGGAGCTCGTGCAGGACGCGTGGCTCGCCCGCGCCCCGCACCGCCTCGCGCAGGAGTACCTGCGGCGCACGGAGTGACGCCTGCGCACGTCGGGAGAGGCGTCACCAGGAGAAGACGGCCACCGCGTAGTTCGCCCACGTCGGCTCCAGCGCCACCGTGACGTCCTCCGGGTCGTGGACGGCGTACACGAGGTCCCACTCGCCGCTCGACCCCCGCGCCACGAGGTCGGGACGCTCGAGCAGGACGTCCGGCGCGTAGTCGTACACCCGCCGGGCCACGAGGCCGCCCGACACCGGCTGCACGTCGATGCTCCCGGGGTCGACGGCGCGGCCCGTGCCGTTCGTCAGGCGCACCCGGACGCGCACGGAGTCCGGCGGGTCGCCGTCCCGCACCGCCGCGTGCTCGCTCGGCGTGTACGCCTGCGGGGCCGAGAGGGAGACGACGAGGCCGTCGGCGTACCGGACGGAGTCGCCGAACCAGACGCGGTCGGACACGGCCGTGATCTCCGGGCCGTCGTCGGACCCGCCGCCGAGCGGGTAGCCGCGCAGCGAGCTGCCGACGCCGTAGCCGGGACCGGACGCGGGCACGAGGTCGACGGCCACCCAGGTCGTGACGACGGCCGTCCCCGCGAGGAGCGCGACGAGCGCGCGCGTCGCGCCCGGCACGCCGCGCGTGCCCCGGCGCCAGGCGACGGCGCCGACCGTGAGCACGACGGCTCCGGCGACCGGGTAGAGCCAGCCCACGTGCGCCCAGCCCATGCGGGCCGTCATGGCCTCGGTGAGGAGGACGGCCCCGACGAGCAGGACGCCGAGGCACGCCGTCACGAGGACGCCCGTCCCCGGCCGCCGGGCCCGCGCGGGCTGCGCCGTCGGTGCGGGCTCGGGGTCGCCGGAGGCCGGGGGTTCCCCGCCGTCCGCGGGCGGCGAGGTCTCCGCAGGGTCCGGCGCCGACGACGCGGGCTCGCGCTCCCCCGCCGCGCCGGGCGCCGTGCCCCAGGCAGGTGCGGGCGCCGCGCCGTCAGGCGGGGTTCTGTCGTTCGTGCTCACCGGTCCGTCCCTCGGTGCTCAGCGCCGGTCAGTACGCGCTCACGCGCGTGACCTCGAAGGTCGCGGTCCTCATCGCCTCCAGGTTCTCGGAGTCGATGAAGTCGAAGGTCTCGACCGTCGTCGACTCGCCCGGCGCGAGCTCGTCGGTGTAGGCGAAGTCGGACTCGACGACCGTGCCGTCGGCCGCGACGGCGTCGATGTCGAGGTCGAACGTCAGCGGCTCGTCGGAGGTGTTGGTCAGCCTGACCGGCAGCGCGGACTCCACCCAGCCGAACTCGTCGGCGGTGCCCTCGAACGTGCCGATCTCGACCTCGAGGTCGTTCGCGAGGATCTCGTCCGTCGACTCGCCGAGCGCACGGTCGGAGTCCTCCTGGATCTCCGCCAGCGACTGCTCGTACTGCGACGAGGCCTCGTTCGCCGCGATGACGAAGAGCACCCACACGAGGATCGTCACGAGCACGGACACGACACCGAGCACGATCGCCGCGATGGAGAAGCCCTTGCCCGACCGGCCCCGCTTCGCCTGCGACAGCCCGACGAAGCCGAGCACCACGCCCGCGATGCCCATGACTGCGGCGAAGATGTTGACGAACGGGATCCAGCTGCCCAGGAAGCCGAGGATCGCGAGCACGAAGCCGACGATCGCCATCGTCGGGGTCGACGACGCGGGCGCGGTGTACGGGGCGTAGCCGTTCCCGAACGGGCTCCCGTAGGGCTGCTGCGCGGCGCCGTAGGGCTGCTGGGCGGGGTCGCCGTAGGGCTGGCCGTACGGCTGCTGCGCCCCCGCGGCGGGGTACGGCTGCGCGTGTCCCGGCGCAGGGTCACCAGCGGGCTGACCGTAGCCCGGCTGTCCGTACGCCGTCTGCGGGTCCGCGCCGTAGGGCGCGTAGCCCGGGTCGCCGTAGGGCGCCTGCTCCGGCGTGCCGCCGTACCCGTGCGCGCCGGACGCGGCGTCGGGCGAGCCGTACGGCTGGGCCTGCGGCTCCCCCTGCGGCACCCACGCGTCCTGCCCCTGTCCGTGCTCCTGCCGCGCCGGGTCCGAGTCCTGGGGCCGGTAGGGGTCGAACTGGTAGGGGTCCTGCGGTGCCGTGGGCGGCTGCGACATGGTGCTCCTCTGCGGCCTCGCCGCGAGATCGGTCGTTCGGATCGGGGTGGACGGCCGACGCGCGGCCGGCCGGCCTGACGCGCCGGGTCTTCACAGCACGTTCACCACCATTCTTCCCGGTCGTGCCCACATCGGGAAAACCGCACGGCGGGTGAAAGTCCGCCGCGACGGCACGCCCGCGGGCTCTCGTACCCTGGATACGTGCCTGTGACCGCCCCCGCGACCCCCCGGACGACGCCCCTCGTCGGGCCCGTCGTGCTGCCTGCCGCGGAGTGGGCGGAGCGCGAGCGCGCCCACGCCGAGCGCGCGGACGCGCTCACGGCCGGGTGGCGGCACCGCAAGCCGCTCGGGCAGACGCACGCGATCGAGGACTTCCTCTTCACCTACTACCCCACGCGCCCGGCCCAGCTCCGCCGCTGGCACCCGGGACCGGGCGTCGTGCTGGCTCCCCCGCCCACGGCCGCGAGCGGTGCGGCACCGGGCGGCGACGACGCTCCCGGCCCGTCCACCGACCGCGCCGGCTGGCGCTGGTACCGCCGCACGACCGACGGCCTGACGCTCGACACCGACGCGTTCCTCGCCGACCGTGGCGACACCGTGCGGTACCTGCGCGGTCTGCTCACGGCGACGGCGTCTCGCCCGGGGCGGTTCGGCTGCTTCGGGCTCCACGAGTGGGCCATGGTCTACCGCGACAAGGCGGCCGGGCGCGACCACCGCCACCCGCTCCCCCTGCGGCTCGGGCACGACGGGACGGACCGGGTCGTGGAGGACCACCCCGTGCAGTGCTCCCACTTCGACGCGTTCCGCTTCTTCACTCCCGAGGCCGGGCCGCTCAACCGCCTGCGGCCCACGCGCGAGACGCAGCCCGCCCTGGAGCAGCCCGGGTGCCTGCACGCGACGATGGACCTCTACAAGTGGGCGCTCAAGCTCACGCCGGCCGTCCCCGGCGACGTCGTCCTCGACGCGTTCGAGCTAGCGCGCGACGTCCGCGTCGTCGACATGCAGGCGTCGCCCTACGACGTGTCGTCGTACGGGCTGGAGCCCGTCGCGATCGAGACGCCCGAGGGCAAGGCCGAGTACGTGCGGCACCAGCGCGCCTTCGCCGCCCGCGGGGCGGCGCTGCGCGAGCGGCTCGTCGCCGTGTGCGACGCGCTGCTCCCGCCGGACGGCGACGCGGCCGCCCGCCCTCCCCGCTGACGCACCGACGACCGGTGCACCGGGTGGCCGATGTCGCGCCAGGAATGCCCGTGACCGGCGGACGGACCGCGTGCGAGGATCGCCCGCGTGAGCCGCGCCGAGACCATCGCCGAGATCCCGACCGGACCCGTGGCCGTCCCCGCCGTCGTCCGCGCGCTCGCGGGGGACGACGTCGTCACCCCGGTCTGGCGCAACACCGTCGGCGGGCTGACGTTCCGCCTCGACCCCCGCGGCGGCGAGGCCGGGCGACCGGTCCGGTACGCGAAGTGGGTCCCGGCGGGCGTCCCGGAGATCGACCTGGCCGCGGAGGCCGAGCGGCTCGCGTGGGTCGGCGACCGGACCCCGGTGCCGCGCGTGCTCGACCAGGGCGCGGACGACGACGGCTCGTGGCTCGTGACGCGGGCCGTCGCGGGGCGGTCGGGGGTCGAGGCGCGCTGGGCGGGCGACCCGGCCGTCGCGGCGACCGCGATCGGCCGCGGGCTGCGCGCGCTGCACGAGGCGCTCCCGGTCGCGTCGTGCCCCTTCACGTGGTCCGTCGCGCAGCGCGTGGCGCAGGCCGACGACCGCCTCGCGCGCGGGCACGGGCCCGACGAGTGGTTCCCCGAGCACCGTGGTCTGGCCGTCGCCGAGGCGCGCGCCCGGCTCGACGACGCTCCCCCGGTCGACCGCCTCGTCGTGTGCCACGGGGACGCGTGCGTGCCGAACACGCTCCTGCACGACGACGGCACGTTCGCCGCGCACGTCGACCTCGGATCGCTCGGGGTCGCGGACCGCTGGGCTGACCTCGCCGTCGCGGCGTGGAGCACGGAGTGGAACTACGGCCCCGGGTACGACGGCCACGTCTACGCGGGCTACGGCGTCGAGCCCGACCCGGAGCGCATCGCGTACTACCGGCTGCTCTGGGACCTGTCGTGACGGCGGGGTGCGGCGCACCGCCGTGCGCCGTCAGCGACGCGGCTGGTGGGCGGCGACGCCCTGCTCGGCGAGCTCGGCGGTCTCCGCGATCCGGCGTGCCCGGGTGTCGGGCCGCTTCGCCTCGACGATCCAGCCGAGGATCGAGCGCCGGACGCCGGGCGTGAAGGCGTCGAAGCGGGCCCGCGCGTCGGGCCGCTCGCCGAGCGCCGTGGCGAGGTCGTCGGGGACGACGAGCGCCTCCGCGTCGTCGTGCCGGGTCCAGGACCCGTCCGCCCGGGCCGCCTCCACGACGGCGCGCCCCGCGTCCGTCAGGCGTCCGTCCGCCTCGACGCGCGCGACCCGCTCCTTGCTGAGGCGCGTCCACCGGGAACCGGGACGGCGGCGCGTGAACCACAGCGCGTGCCGGTCCTGGTCGACGGTCGCGGCCTGCCCGTCGATCCAGCCGTAGGACAGCGCCTCCTCGATCCACGGCTCATACCCGAACGTCGGCCGGCCGCTCTCGCGGCGCCACGTGACGAGCCAGACCCCGGGCTCGGCGTCGTCGTGGTGCGCCGCGAGCCACGCCCGCCACTCGGCGGGGGTCTGCGCGTGGAACGCGGGCCGGCCCTGGTACTCCTCGGTCACGGTGGCGCCTCCGTCGTCGGTCGGGGCACCAGCGTGCCCGGTCCGCCGCGGAGGCGCCAGGGTGCCGGCCCGGGAGGCGCCCCGTCGGCGCCTCCCGGGTCGGTCGTGCGTCCTGCGGTCAGGAGCAGGACGGGACGGTGACGACCTGCTCGACGGTCTGCGTCCCGTCCGCCCCCGTCGCCGTGACGGTGACGTCCAGGTCGCCCGTCGCGGACCGCGCGGCGAACGACTGGTACGCGCTCGCCCCCGGCGCGACGCCGGTGAACGACCTCGTGCCGAGCGACGACGCGAGCTCGACGTCGACGGCCGCGTCGGAGACGTTCACCGCGCGGACCGCGACGTAGGGCTTGCCGGCGAGGCAGCGCGGGCTGACCTCGACCTCGACGAGCACGACGTCGGCCGGTTCCTCCAGGGCGTCGACGGCGCCCTGGAGCGCGAGCCGCGCGTCGCGCAGCGCCGCGTCGGACGCCGCGGCGTCGTCGAGCGTCCCGGTCGCCGCGGCGAGAGCCGTGCGGAAGGCCTGCCAGGACTCGGGGCTGTACCCCTCGTCGGTCAGGGCCTCGGCGCTCGCCACGAGGTTCTCGAGCCGACGGCGCTCGGCGGGCACGAGCTGGTCGGTCGCCAGGCCGAGGCGCCGGGCCCGCTCGTCGGCCTGCGCCTGGGTGGCGCCGGCGTCGGCGAGGAGCGACCGCGCGGCCGCGAGCTCGCGCGAGAAGACGCCCGCGTCGATCCGGCCGTACCGCTCGATCTCCGCCTCGAACGCCTCGGCGTCCTCGACGGACGCGGCGAGCGCCGCGGTGTCCGTGGAGGGAGCCTCGACGTCGTACGCGTCGGTGAAGAACCGCATGCTGTCGAGGTTCGCGACGTACGGGTGGTCGGCGTACGCCTCGGTGGACAGGCGCACCCACACCTGGTGCTTGCCGCGCACCGTGCTCGGCAGGTCGACGACGGCGGTCCCGTCCGTCGTCCAGCTCGACCCCGTGTTCGCCAGCGGGACGGTGACGAACGGCTCGCCCGGGTTCGTCGGGTCGAACGCGTCGAGGTACACCGACAGCGCGGAGTTCCGCCCGGACCGGTTCGAGTTGTGCACGTAGTGGACCGAGAGCTGGTCGAGCGCGGCGGAGCCGAGGTCGATCTCGCCGTAGGCGAGCCAGTCGCCGTCCGCGGTGCCGCCGACGTTCGTCACCGGACCGCTCGTCCACGTCGAGCTCTCGTTCTTCAGCCCGCGGCCGGAGTTCGACGTCCACGCCTCGGACTCGACGACGACCGACGTCGGGCCGCCCGGCGCGAACGTCAGGCTGTCGAGGTTCGCGACGTACGGGTGGTCGGCGTACGGCTCGGTCGACAGGCGCACGAACACCTCGTGCGTCCCCTGCACCGTCTCGGGCAGGACGACGGTCGCGGTCCCGTCCGCGGTCCAGCTCGACCCGGTCGTCGGCAGCGGCACGGTGACGAACGGCTCCCCCGGGTTCGCCGGGTCGAACGCGTCGAGGTACACCGACAGGGCCGAGTTCTTCCCGGAGCGGTTCGCGTTGTGCACGTAGTGGACCGACAGCTCGCCGAGCGGGAGCTCACCGAGGTCGACCTCGCCGTAGGCGATCCAGTCGCCGTCCGCGGTGCCGCCGACGTTCGTCACCGGACCGCTCGTCCACGTCGAGGACTCCTTCTTGAGCCCGCGACCGGAGCTCGCGGTCCAGTCCTCGGCCTCGATCGTCACCGTCGGGGACTCGCCCGGCTGACCTGGGGCAGCCGGGTCCTCGGCGCTGAACCGGAACCAGTCGAAGTTGCCGACCCAGCTCCGCCCGGACGGCGCGAGCAGCTCGAACGTGACGACCTGCGCGTCGACGAGCGCCTGCACGTCGCCGAGCTCCGCCGTGACCTCGGTGTACTTGCCCCAGCCGCTCGTGCCCTTCAGGTCGACGGTCGCGACCACAGGGCCGCTCACGTCGCCCGCGTGCACGCGCACGGTGCTCGGCGTGTCCGTCGGGGCGAAGCTCGTGTCGTACCGGACCGTGAGGAAGCGCGGCGGGGTGTCCCCGGCGGCGGTCTCGAAGGTCATGTCGCGGTACTGCACCCACGACCCGGAGCGCACGCCGCCGAGGTTGCCGGACGAGCTGTTCGCCTCGTTCTTCAGCTCCCCGCCCGACCACGCCTCGGACTGCTCGCCCTCGAGCGTGCGGTACCCGCCGCCCGTGAGGTCGAGCGCGTCGGCCGCCGCACCGAGCCGGTCGGCCGCGAACCGCAGCGCGATGCTCGTCGCGGCCTCGTCACCGAGGGCCTCCTGCGCCTTCGTCAGCGCGGTGGAGAACCGGTCGAACGTCACCGAGGAGTAGTTTCCGTGCCGCACGAGCACGGCGTCGTCGACGAGCGCGGCGAGCGCGTCGCGCTCGGCGGACGCCACGGACAGCCGCAGGGGCGAGCGCACCGAGACGCCCTGTCCCTGGAGCGACGCCGCGGCGACGCCGTCGGCGAGCGCGGCGTCGCGCAGGTGCACGAAGAAGCGCGCGTCCGCGGACACGGTCCCCGTCAGGGAGACGGTCAGCGCGGTCGGTGACGCGACCGTCACCGCCGCCGTGACGCCGTCGGGCAGCCCGACGACGGTCGCCGCCCCGCTCGTGACGAGGTCCGTACCGGCGGGCGCGGCGAGGCGGGCGCCGTCGAGCGTGAGCGTCACGGTCGCGTCGAGCGCGCCGCCGTCGCCGGTCTGCACGGTGGTCGGTTCGGCGCTGACGCGCGGTCCCTCGGCCGGCTTTTCGGTCGCGGTGCTCATCGAGAACGCGGGCGCGGTGTCCGTGCCCCAGTCGCTCGGCTGCTCGCCCATGCGGAACGCGAGGTCGGCTCCGCCGACCACGGTCGCGTAGTCGACCCACGTGTTGCCGAACGTCGCGCCGTCGAGCGTCGCGGACTGGACGTAGAACGCGTCCTCCGAGACGCCGTCGGCCGTGACCGTGAAGGCGCTGCCGTCGTCGTACGTGATGGTCGTCGCGTCGAAGAACGGCGACCCGACCTGGAACTGGGACGAGCCCGCGGTCACCGGGAACAGGCCGACGGCCGCGGCGACGAACATCGTCGACATCGTGCCCGCGTCGTTGTCCATCGTGGGGAGCATCCCGCGTGGGTCGAGCCGGTAGACCTTCGTCTTCACGGGCGGCGTGAACTCGCCGCCTCCGCTCGGCACGGCGCTCGAGGAGCCCGTCGCGATGTACCGGTTCCAGGTCTCCTTCGTGTAGATCGCGCGCGTCCACTTCTGCGTGAGGCTCGGCTCGCCCGTGTAGTTGAACAGGTACGGCGCCTGGAGGTCGATCTCGTTCGCGTTCGAGTGGAGCATGGCCGTGCCGTCGTCCGGCGCGTGCTCACCGAACATGTGTCGCATGGCGAGGCTCGCCGCCTCGGGGCCGCCCATCGCCTCGACGAGCGCGTCCATGTCGTACGCGTCGTACCAGTGGTACTGCCAGAGCGTGCCCTGGTAGAGGCTCGCGGCCTCGAACTTCGCGTAGTCGGCGCTCTGCCACGAGCCGTCGGCCGCACGCGGGGTGAGGAGGCCGACCGGGGTGCCGTCGGCCGCGGTCCACGCGCCCGGCTTCGTGAGCCTGTCGATCGGCCACGACGCCTGTTCGCGCAGCGTCTCGGCCTCGTCGGTCAGCCCGAGCTCGTCCGCGATCACGGAGAGGCCGTACTGGTCGTAGCCCCGTTGCACCGACGCGCCGGGGTTGCCCGCCACGTAGCCGCGCCGGAGCTCGTCCGCGCTGTACTGCCCGACGAGCCGCTGCAGCGCCGGGTACGCCTCGTCGAGGCGGTCGAACCCGTCGAAGCCCTTGGCGATCGCGTCCGCGACCACGACCGACGACCGCTCCCAGCGCACCGTCGGGACGGAGTGCACGAACCCGCCGAGCCCGCCGCCGGTCCCCGTCGCCTCGGCGTCCGCGAACAGGTAGATCAGCGACTGCACCATGTCCCGGTACAGCGCCGGGTCGATGTACGCGATGACGGAGAACTTGCGGAAGTCGTCCCACGTGGCCCACGAGTCGTAGTACGTGAAGCCCTGCGCGGCGTGCACCGCGCCGTCGACGCCGCGGTACGTGCCCGAGGTGCTCGTCGCGTTCATCGGCATGGCGAACATGCGGTAGAGGTGCGTGTAGAAGAGCTGCTGGAGCTCTCCCGTCGGATCCGTCGCGGTCGAGGCGTCGATCGCGACCCGCCCGAGCGTCGCGTTCCACTCCGCGCGCGTGCGGTCACGGATCGCGTCGAACGACAGGTCGCCGAGCTCGACCTGCTGGTCGATCCGCGCCTGCTCGACGCTCACCGGCGACAGGGTGACCTGGAGCCCGATCTCCCCGGCGTCGGCCGGGTCGAACGTGAGGATCGCGCCGGTGTCGACGCCGTCCTGGGCCGTCGCGTCGACGAGCCGGTCGTCGTCGCCCCAGGTCTGCACCGTCGCGGGCTGGAGCGTGCGCGCGGTGTAGTACAGCGTGTAGGCCGCGTTGTAGAAGTAGCCCGTGACCTGTCCGGACAGCTCCACGGTGCCGTCCGTGCGCGTCTCGACCTGCACCGAGGACGACCGGCGGCTCGTGTTGTTCGTCTCGAGGTCCACGACGAGGCTCGGCGTCGAGCCCGCGGGGAACGCGTAGCGGTGCACGCCCGAGCGCGTGGTCGCCGCGACCTCGGCCTCGATCGTGCCCGGCGCGCCGGTGATCGCGCCGTCCTTGCCCGCGACGTTGCCGAGCCCGACGGAGTAGAAACCGGGACCCGCCTGCTCGTCGTCGTGCGAGAACGGGTGCGCGTACGTGCCCGTGCCGGGGCGCGCCGTGTACGACCCGGACGTCGGGACCACGAGGAGGTCGCCGCCGCCGCCGGAGCCCCCGACCCCGTCGAGGTTGGTGTGCGTGAAGCCCGAGATCTTCGACTGCGCGTAGTCGTACCCGGTGTTGTTCCGGCCCGGGGTCGTGCGCGGGTTGACCTTCGCGAGGCCGTTCGGCGCCTGCGCGGCCGGCATGTCGTTGCCGTAGTCGCCCTCGGTGCCGACGAAGACGTCGACCAGGGACGCGTAGTCGGCCGACGGCGGCTCGGGGGCGGCGCTCGCGGCGGTCGCGGGCGCGAGGCCGACGACGGCGAGCGCCACGGCGAGCGCACCCGCGACCAGCCGCGGGGCTGGTCGGCGCGGGCGGTCCGGGGTCGTGGTGCCGGGGGTCAGGGGTCTCGGGTGCAGGGTTCGGGGGGTCGGCAGGCTGGGGGCCATGGTGTCCTCGGGCAGGGGCCGGCGGCGGGGGCGCCGCGGTGGCCGGGTTCGGTCGGGGGTGAGGTGGCGCGGGCGGGCGGGGGCGGCCCCGCGCCACCCTGTCAGGGGCACGTGACGAGCAGGTGATCTGCGGGTGGCCGCACGGGGTGCTCCCTCCGTCCCACGGCGGCGTGGGCTCGGTGGTCGTCGGTGACGCGGAGGCTGGACGCACGTCCAGTGCACGTCCGGGCCTACCCTCGCACACGTTGACAGCGCTATCAACCCCCTTCTCGGTCCCCCGGGCCCCCCGCAGCGCCGGTCCGGCGACCGGCCTCCGCGACACCTGACAGACTCGTCCCGTGACCACCACGACCGGCCGCACCCCGGCTCTCCTCGCGCACGTGCCCGCCCCGACGGGCAAGGCCCCCGACCCGGACGCGCTCTACGAGGGGTTCACCACGTGGGCGACGGAGCAGGGTCTCGAGCTCTACCCCCACCAGAGCGAGGCGCTCATCGAGCTGGTCACCGGCTCGCACGTCATCCTCTCGACGCCCACCGGGTCGGGGAAGTCGCTCGTCGCGATGGGCGCCCAGTTCGCGGCGCTCGCCGCGCACCGCTCGGGCCGCGGCGGCCGCACCTACTACACCGCGCCGCTCAAGGCGCTCGTCAGCGAGAAGTTCTTCGCGCTCGTCGCGGCGTTCGGCTCCAAGAACGTGGGCATGACGACGGGCGACTCCGCCGTGAACCCCGACGCGCCGATCATCTGCTGCACGGCCGAGATCCTCGCGAACATCGCGCTGCGCCGCGGCGGCGAGAACGCCGGCGCGGACGACGAGGACGCGATCTCCCAGGTCGTCATGGACGAGTTCCACTTCTACGCCGACCCGCAGCGCGGCTGGGCGTGGCAGGTGCCGCTGCTCGAGCTGCCGAACACCCAGTTCCTGCTCATGTCCGCGACGCTCGGCGACACGACCCGGTTCGTCGAGGAGCTCGAGGAGCGCACCGGCCGGCCCGTCGCCGAGGTGACCACCGCGCAGCGACCGGTCCCCCTGCACTTCAGCTACGTCGTCGAGCCGCTCACCGAGGTCATCGAGGAGCTCGTCAGCACGCGCCGCGCGCCCGTGTACGTCGTGCACTTCACCCAGAAGGACGCGGTCGAGCGCGCGCAGTCGCTGCTGTCGATGAACGTCGCGACGAAGTCCGAGAAGGAGGCGATCGCCGCCGAGCTCGGCGACTTCCGCTTCGGCACCGGGTTCGGCAAGACGCTCAGCAAGTTCCTGCGGCACGGCGTCGGCGTGCACCACGCGGGCATGCTGCCCAAGTACCGGCGCGTCGTCGAGCGCCTCACGCAGGCGGGCCTGCTCAAGGTCGTGTGCGGCACGGACACGCTCGGCGTCGGCATCAACGTGCCGATCCGCACCGTGCTGCTCACGAGCCTCGTGAAGTTCGACGGCGAGCGCATGCGCCACCTCACGGCGCGCGAGTTCCACCAGATCGCGGGGCGCGCGGGCCGCGCCGGGTACGACACCGTGGGCGAGGTGCTCGTCATGGCGCCCGAGCACGTCATCGAGAACCGCAAGATGCTCGCCAAGGCGGGCGACGACCCGAAGAAGCTCAAGAAGATCGTGCGCAAGAAGGCGCCGCAGGGCTCGGTCAACTGGACCGACGCGACGTTCGAGCGCCTGCGCGACGCCGAGCCCGAGCCGCTGACGAGCCACTTCACCGTCACGCACGCCATGGTGCTCAACGTCCTCGCGCGCACCGCGCAGCACGGTCGCGGCGGCCAGGCCGACGCGAGCGACCCGCGCCGCGACCCGGTCGAGGCCATGCGCCACCTGCTCCTCGCGAACCACGACACCGAGTCGCAGCGCCGCGAGCACGTGCGCCAGACGTTCCGCATCTACCGCTCGCTGCGCGTGGCGGGCATCGTCGAGCGCGTGCGCGTCCCCGACCCGTCGCGCCCCGCGGGCTACCGCCCGAGCGTGCGCCTGGTCGGCGACCTGCCGCGCGAGTTCGCGCTCAACCAGCCGCTGTCGCCGTTCGCGCTCGCGGCCCTGGACCTGCTCGACGTCGAGGGCGCGACCCACGCGCTCGACGTCGTCTCCGTCATCGAGGCGACGCTCGACGACCCGCGCCAGGTCCTCTACGCCCAGCAGAACGCCGCCAAGGGCGAGGCCGTCGCCGCGATGAAGGCCGAGGGGTACGAGTACGAGGAGCGCATGGCGCTGCTCGAGGAGATCACGTGGCCCAAGCCGCTCGAGGAGCTGCTCGCGCCCGCGTTCGCGATGTACAAGCGGTCCAACCCGTGGGTCGCGGACGCCGAGCTCTCCCCCAAGTCCGTGGTCCGCGACATGGTCGAGCGCGCCATGACGTTCGCGGAGTTCGTGTCCGTCTACGGGCTCGAGCGCACGGAGGGCGTGGTGCTGCGCTACCTCGCGGACGCCTACCGCGCGCTGCGCCAGGTCGTCCCCGAGGAGCACCGCACCGAGGAGGTGCAGGAGATCGTCGAGTGGCTCGGCGAGCTGGTGCGCGGCGTCGACTCGTCGCTCCTCGACGAGTGGGAGCGCCTGGCGCACCCGGTCGACGACGACGCGGACACCGAGGTGGGCGACGGCCCGCTCTCCGGGGCGGGGGCCGAGGCGCCGACACGTCCCGTCACGGGCAACCCGCGCGCGTTCCGCCGCCTCGTGCGCAACGCGCTGTTCAAGCGCGTGGAGCTCGCCGCGCGTGAGGACTACCGCGCGCTCGGCGCGCTCGACGGCGGCGCGGGCTGGGACGCGGACGCGTGGGGCGACGCGCTCGACCCGCTCTTCGAGGACCAGGGGGACGACGCGATCGGTATCGGGCCCGGGGCCCGCTCCGCGGCGCTGTTCCGCGTCGTCGAGGCGGGCGCCGAGCTGCCCGCAGGCCACGAGGGCCCGACGGCGGAGCACGCCCCCGGCGGCGTGGTGCCCGCGGGCACGTGGCTCGTGCGGCAGGTGCTCGACGACCCGGCGGGCGACCACGACTGGGCCGTCACGGCGAGCGTCGACCTCGCGGCGAGCGACGAGGCGGGCGAGCCCGTGGTGACGGTGCTCGCCGTCGGGCCGCTGTAGGCCGGGTGCGCACGGGCGTCCGGGCGTCCGGGCCCGGCCCTCACTCGACCGGCAGGAGCCCGCGCCGCGCGAAGACCTCCTTCGCGACCGCGGTCGCGTTGAGCGCGCGCGGGAAGCCGCAGTACACCGCCGACTGGAGGAGCGCCTCGACGATCTCCCGGGGCGCCAGCCCGACGTCGAGCGCGGTCCCCACGTGGATGTCGAGCTGCGCCTCGCACCCGCCGAGCGCGGCGAGCATCCCGAGCGTGACGAGCTGGCGGTCCCGCGGTTCCAGGTGCGGGCGCGCGTACATCTCGCCGTACGCCCACGCCGAGATCTGGTGCTCGAGCTCGGGCGAGACGTCCGCGAGCGCCTCGGCGATGGCGGCGGGCGCCGCCTCGTTGACCGCGCCGAACACCGCCCGCCCGTGCTCGTAGCGCTCCGCGCGCGTCGTCGGCCGGTCGTCCGTGGAGTTCCCCTGCGTCACGCGGAGCAGGGTAGAGGACGCGCGGCGGTCGCGGTCGACGGTCTCGCTCCACCGGTCGCGCTCCGGCGGCGGCACCCTACGGTGAGACCATGAGCGACACGCCCCGTACCGGTCGGCACCCCGGCGAGCCCCACCACCCGGAGAGCACGGGCTCGCGGCTCAACCGGCTCCGGGCGGGGGTGCTCGGCGCGAACGACGGCATCGTCTCGACGGCGGGCGTCGTCGTGGGCGTCGCGGCGACGAGCACGTCGATCCCCGTCATCGCGACGGCGGGCGGCGCGGCGCTGCTCGCGGGCGCGCTGTCCATGGCGGCGGGCGAGTACGTCTCGGTGAGCACGCAGCGCGACACCGAGAAGGCGCTCCTCGCGACCGAGCGCCGCGAGCTCGCGGAGATGCCGGACGCGGAGCTCGACGAACTCGCCGGCATCTACGAGGCGAAGGGCCTGACGCCCGACCTCGCACGCCAGGTCGCCGTCCAGCTCACCGAGCGCGACCCGCTCGCCGCGCACGCCGACGCCGAGCTGCACATCGACCCCGACGAGCTCACGAGCCCGTGGGAGGCCGCGGTCGCCTCGATCGTGTCGTTCACCGTCGGCGGGCTGCTGCCGCTCGCGGCGATCCTCCTCGCCCCGGCGACCATCCGCATCCCGCTCACCTTCGTCGCCGTCGTGCTCGCGCTCGTCCTCACCGGCTGGGGGTCGGCACGCCTCGGCAACGCGCCGACGCGCCGCGCGACGGTCCGGACCGTCGTCGGCGGCGCGGTCGCGATGGGCGTGACGTACGCGATCGGCTCGTTGCTCGACGTGAACGTCTGACCGGAGTGCCCGGGCCGGGACGGTCGGGGGGAATCCCGGCGCCCGCGCGGCGCCTTGGGTAGGGTGTGGCCCATGTCGAGCCCTGAGGCATCCACTCCGGGGGCTCACGGTCACACCGTCAGCCCCCAGGACCGCTGAGCCTCTCAGCGCTGCCTTCGCCCCCCGCTGCGTGCGGGTGCCGTGCCGGACGCTGCCCTCCGGGCGCTGACCGTGGTGTGACGAGACACCTCCTGCTCGTCCTCTCGCACCCCGGAGCCCTCGATGCCTCGTGCCCTGTACCTGCTCGCCCTGGCGGTCTTCGCCATGGGCACCTCGGAGTTCATGCTCGCCGGCCTGGTGCCGGACATCGCCGCCCGTCTCGACGTCCCGGTGGGGACGGCGGGCCTGCTGACGTCGGCCTTCGCCGTCGGCATGGTCGTCGGCGCGCCGGTCATGGCGGCCTCGGCCCGCCGCCTGCCGGTGCGGGCGACGCTGCTCGGCTGCGTCGCGCTGTTCGCCCTCGCCCACGTCGTCGGCGCGGTCACCCCGAGCTTCGCGGCGCTCGTCGCGGTCCGGGTGGTGGCGGCCTTCGCCAACGCGGGGTTCCTCGCCGTCGCGCTCAGCACGGCGGCGACGCTGGTGCCCGCGGACCGCACGGGGCGCGCCGTCGCCGTGCTCCTGTCGGGCACCACCGCCGCGATGGTCGCGGGCGTCCCGGCCGGGGCTCTCCTCGGCGCCGCGTGGGGCTGGGAGTCGACCTTCTGGGCTGTCGCGGTCCTCTGCCTGCCCGCCGCGCTCGGGATCGCCCGCGGCCTCCCCGCGCGCGGGCCCGAGCGCGCGACCCTGCCGTCCGTCGACGCACCGTCGCTGCGGACGGAGCTGGCACAGCTCGTCTCGCCCCCGCTCGGCCTGACGATGGTGTCTGCCGCGCTGGTCAACACCGGCACCTTCGCGACGCTCACGTTCCTCGCTCCGCTGGTGACCGACGTCGCCGGGCTGAGCCGGTGGTGGGTGCCCGTCGCGCTCGTGCTCTTCGGGGTCGGCTCCTTCCTCGGCGTCGCCGCCGCGGGCCGGACGTCCGACCGCATCCCCGGGGTCGTGGTCGGCGCAGGCGGCGTCCTGCTGCTGGGTGGCTGGGTCGCCCTGGCCGCCTTCGCCGCCGTTCCGGTGGTGCTGCTCTGCCTCGTGCTCGTGCAGGGCGTCCTCGGCTTCGCGGTCGGCAGCACGTTGATCGCGCAGGTGCTCCGCGCGGCGTCGGGCGCACCGACGCTGGGCGGCTCCTTCGCGACGGCGGCGCTCAACGTCGGCGCGGCCGTGGGGCCGGCCGTCGCCGCAGCGACCATCGCCACCGGGCTCGGCGACCGCGGGCCGGTGTGGGTCGCCGTGGCGGCGACGGCGCTCGCCCTGGTGCCGGTAGCCGTCCTGCGTCGCGCGACCGGCCCCGCGACGGCCCGCGCCCCCCGCTGACCCGTGCGGGCGCTCCCCCGCGCCCGCTGCGGCAGAATCGGGCCGTGGCCAAGAAGACGAAGTCCTCCGCGCACGCCGGCACGCCCGCGGTCACCCTCCTCGAGCGCGAGGGGGTCGCCCACACGCTCCACCCGTACGAGCACGACCCGTCGAGCGAGCTGTCCTTCGGGCTCGAGGCAGCCGCGGCCATCGGGGTGCCCGCGGAGCAGGTGTTCAAGACGCTGCTCGCCGTGGTCGACGGCGGCCCGCTCGTGGTGGGGATCGTGCCGGTCGACCGACAGCTCGACCTGAAGGCGCTCGCCAAGGCCGCAGGCGGCAAGAAGGCGAGCATGGCCGAGCCCGCCGCGGCCGAGCGCGCGACGGGCTACGTCGTCGGCGGGATCTCGCCGCTGGGCCAGAAGCAGCCCCATCGCACGTTCCTCGACGACAGCGCGCTCGCGTTCGACGCCGTCTACGTCTCGGGCGGACGGCGCGGGCTCGACGTCGGCCTGTCGCCCGCGGACCTGGTGCGCCTCACCGCGGGCACGGCCGCTCCGATCGCCCGGTAGGCGCGGGTGAAATACGGGCCGCCCCTTGCATAGGTAGCGCAGCTCCACCGACGATAGCGCTGACCAGGGGCTATCAAGGGGGTTCTCATGGCTCGGAGCCGCACCGTTGCAGCGCTCGCGATAGAAGCAGATCTTGATTTCGACGAAGCCCTCGTTGCTCTCTGGGACCAGGGAATCGACAGCCCGATTCGCGCCGACGACCAGATCGCAGTTCGAGACCTAGACCGAGCAAGGATTGCGCTGGGGCTTGCTTCGAAAGACGAACTCACATCGATCCGCTACTGGGCAAACCGGCTCGATCGATCAGAATCGCAGATCAGGTCAGTGCTCCGAGAGAGTGGGCTCACGGTATCCGAGTCAGCAAGCCGAATCCCTAAAGGCGGCGTGGGTTTTATGCGGCGCATCGCCACCTCCGAGGGATTCTCGCACTTGCGCCACACCGAAACTGCACCGACTCGTGCAGAGCCTCCGGACCTCAACTGGCGAATGATTGGAAAGCAACGCGAACCGCTTTTGCTTAGCGAAGGCGATGTTGAATCGATTCATGAACAGTTGTTTAAGGACTACAAGGGCACTGCGGACCCAATCGACACCCCTGGTGTGCGCTCGCACGACCTCCTTTCATCCGCCTGCGCCCGCCCGGCGACATCACTCGGCGCGCACCGCAAGTATCCTACGGCTGAAATGGCCACTGCCGCCCTTGCGCATTCTATTGTCAACAATCACCCCTTTCACAACGGAAACAAGCGTACTGCGCTCGTTTCCATGCTTGTCCTGCTCGATGCGTACGGACTTACACTCACATGCAGTGACGACGACCTCTTCCGCTTTATTCTCCGAGTGGCTCAGCACCGCCTGGTGCCGCGAGAGTGGCCAGACCGCCCCGATCGGGAAGTCTTAGAGATGGCATCCTGGTTAAGGGAGAACACACGCTCGGTGCAACGCGGAGAGCGCCCAATTAAGTGGCACAGGCTTCGGCGGATACTGGCGGAGCACAACTGCATTTGCGAAAAGGCGAAGAACGTCGGCAACCGCATGAACATATATCGAGATGTCGCCGAGAAGAAGCGTTTCGGACGAGTGGCGACCACGAAGAGGCTTCACGTCCAGGTTCAGTACGGCGACGACGGACGAGAGGTAGAGAGAAATACCCTTAAGCATATCCGACAGAGCTTGCTTCTCGACGAGGAGCACGGCATTGACTCTGCCGTATTCTACGAAGGCGAAGAGACGACAGCGGGCGACTTTATACTACGGTACCGTCGGATCTTGGGCCGCCTCGCTCGGCTCTAGAACGCGATTTGCTATCTCAGGCCGAACCGTGGTGGAGGTGGCCGCCGGCCACTGCGCCAAACTAGGGCACGCGGCGAATTACGCCCCCAGCCGCGGTGTGAGCACGCCTCCGTGCGCGACGGCGATCGCGATCCTCCCAGGCTTATAGCGGACAGTTCCAGAGCCGCACGTGGTTTACGGACCATCTCACCTGGTCAGGCTTCAGCGCTGGTAGAAGGTGTACCGCGCGTCGGTCGGGACGATGTCCTTGCCGAGCGGCAGGAGCGAGACGGGGATCATCTTGAGGTTGGCGATCCCGAGCGGGATCCCGATGATCGACACGAACAGCGGGATCGCGGTGACGACGTGCCCGATCGCCAGCCAGATCCCCGCGACGAGCACCCAGATGACGTTCCCGATCGTCGACCAGGCGCCCGCGGTCGGCTTGTCGACCACCGTGCGGCCGAACGGCCACAGCGCGTAGCCCGCGATGCGGAACGACGCGATCCCGAACGGGATGGTCACGATCAGGATGCAGCAGATGATCCCCGCCACGACGTAGCCCAGCGCGAGCCACAGCCCGGCGAACACGAGCCAGATGATGTTGAGCAGCGTCTTCACGGCACCGTCCTTTCCCTTCCATTCTCGCCGATCGAGCGGTCGGTGCGGATCGGGGACCACCCTGAGACGACCCGGATCCCGGACCGTGCGGCCGACCTAGACTGGCCGCATGCCCCTCCCCGAGCCGTCGTCCGTGCTGCCCGCGCAGATCGCGCAGAACCTCGACCGGGTGCGGGCCCGGGTGGACGACGCCGCGCGCGCGGCCGGGCGTGCGGCGTCGGACGTGCGGCTGCTCGTGGCGACGAAGACCCAGCCCGGCGACGCCGTGCGCGCGGTCGTCGAGGCCGGTGCGGACCTGATCGGCGAGAACCGCGTGCAGGAGCTCGTCGCGAAGGCGCCTGAACTCGCCGACCTCGTGGCGGCGGGGCGGGTCGAGGTCCACATGATCGGCCACCTCCAGCGCAACAAGGTCAACCAGGTCCTCGCCACCGCGACCGGGGTCGAGAGCGTGGACTCGCTCGCGCTCGCCGAGGCGCTCGCGGCGCGCTGCGCGCGCGACGGCCGCGTGCTCGACGTCCTGGTGCAGGTCAACGTCTCGGGCGAGGAGTCGAAGTCGGGCGTGCGGCCCGACGACGCGCCCGCCCTCGCGACGGCGGTCGCCGCGCTCGACGGACTGCGGCTCGCAGGCTTCATGACGATCGGCGCGAACTCGCCCGACGAGGCCGTGGTGCGCGCAGGCTTCGCGCGCCTGCGTGCGGTGCGCGACGCCGTCGTGGGGTCGGGCGCGCCCGGGACCGCGGACGCCCGCGCGCTGTCCATGGGCATGAGCGGCGACCTGGAGCTCGCGGTCGCCGAGGGCGCGACGATCGTCCGCGTCGGCACCGCCGTCTTCGGCCCTCGCCCCACCCCGCCGAGATAGAGCCCCGGTCAGCCGAGGGAGGGGCCCGGTAGACCGAGGTAGAGGCCTGGTCGCGACCAGGGTTCTACCTCGCGGTACCCGGCCTCTGCCTCGGCGGGGTGGTCATCGCGCGGGGAGTGCGCCCAGCCGGGCGAGCGCGCCGCGGACACCAGCCACGCCGTCGCCGGCCAGCGCCTCGCGTGCGGCGTCGGCCTCGACGCCCGCGAGGAGCATCACGAGCGCGACGTGCACCTCGCCGTCGGCCGCGCGCAACACGTCCTCGCACTCCTCCGAGCCCAGGCCGGTCGCCTGCACGAGCATCCGGACGATGCGCGCGCGCAGCTTCTGGTTGGTCGGGCGCACGTCGATCATGAGGTTCGAGTACGTCTTGCCGAGGCGGATCATCGTCGCGGTCGAGAACGTGTTGAGCACGAGCTTCTGGGCCGTCGCCGCCTTCATGCGCGTGGAGCCCGTGACGACCTCGGGGCCCGTGTCGACGAGGATCGCGACGTCCACCCCGGCCGCGAGCGGCGCGTCCGGGTTGGCCGAGACGAGCACCGTGCGCGCCCCCCGCTCGCGCGCGACGTCGAGCGCCCCGCGCACGTACGGGGTGCGGCCGCTCGCCGCGAGACCGACGACGACGTCGCGCGGCCCGACGGCGTCGACGTCGGCGCGCCCGAGCGCCACGTCGTCCTCCGCCCCCTCGACGGCCAGCATCATCGCGCCCACACCGCCGGCGAGGTGCGCGACGAACCACTCCTCGCCCACGCCGTACGTCGGCAGGAGCTCGACGGCGTCGAGCACGCCGAGGCGGCCCGACGTGCCCGACCCCACGTAGTGCACGCGGCCGCCGGAGCGCAGCGCCTCCACGGCGAGGTCGACGGCCTGCGCGATGCGACCGCGCTGGGCCCGCACCGCGTCCGCGACGACGGCGTCCTCCTCGGTGATGAGCCGGACGACGTCCGCTGTCGGGAGCAGGTCGACGTCGGTCGTGCGCGGGTTGCGCTCCTCGGTCGGCGAGGCGAGGCGCACCAGCTCCTGCCACTCGTCGGGGCTCGAGGTGGTGCTCGCAGCCCCGCTCGGAGTGCCGCTCGTGGCGACGGTCGGGTCGGTCATCGGGAGGTTCCCTTCGTCGGGTCCGGCAGCGGACCCTGGGTGCGCGGGCCCGGGTGCAGGCCGTGCGGGGTGTTGGCGAGCGCCAGACGGCGCACCGGGCCGCTCGCGGCGGGCCACGGAAGCGGCGTGGGCGGGGTGAGCGAGCCGAGGACGACCGCGCGGCGGGCCCCCGTCGCCCGACGGCGGTGCTCGCCGACGGCGGTGCCCGGCAGCCCGTGGGCCGACAGGAAACCCAGGAGCGCGAAGAGGTACGCCTCCTTCGCGTCGACCGGCAGGCCGAGCGCCTCGGACGTCACGACCTCGCACACGTGCGGCACGCGCTCGGCGAGCGCCGCGCGCAGCCGGTCGAGGAGCACGGGGTTGCGCGCTCCCCCGCCGGACGCGACGACGCGGCGCACGTCGCGGCCCGCGAGCGCGTCCGCGACGCTGACCGCGGTGAGCTCGGTGAGCGTCGCGACGAGGTCGGGGCCCGTGAGCCCCGGGCGCACGGACGCGAGCCGGCGGGCCGTGTACGTCGTGTCGAAGAGCTCGCGGCCCGTCGACTTCGGGGCGGGCGCGGCGAAGTACGGGTCGTCGAGCAGGGCCGCGAGCGCCACCGGGTCGACCGTGCCCTGCGCGGCGAGCTCGCCGTCCTTGTCGTACGCGAGGCGGCCGTCGGTGAGGGCCGCGACCGCGACGTCGAGCAGGCAGTTGCCCGGGCCCGTGTCCCAGCCGGTGACCGGGTCGTCGACGCGCCCCACGAGGGACACGTTCGCGATCCCGCCGATGTTGAGGGCCGCGGTGAGCCCGGTGTCCGCGCCGTCGGCGCCGGTGTCCTCACGCCCGAGCCAGAGCGCGTCGAGCACGCTGACGAGCGGTGCGCCGTGGCCGCCGGCCGCGACGTCGGCCACGCGGAAGTCGCTGATGACCGGGCGCTTGACGTGCTCGGCGACCCACGCGGCGTTGCCGAGCTGGAGCGTGCCGCGGGCCCGCGCCCCGACGACCCAGTGGTAGATCGTCTGGCCGTGGGACGCGACGAGGTCGACGTCACCGCCGGCGACGTCGTCGATCGCGCGCCGACCGGCGCGGCCGAGCTCCTGCCCGATGAGGGTGTCGAGCTGGGCCACCTCGGCCACGTCGACGGCGGCGGGCGGCAACGCCTTGAGGATGCGCTCGCGCAGGGCGCGCGGCCACGCGTACTCCGTGTGGCCGAGGGGCCGCATGCGCAGCACGCCGTCGTCGCCGAGCGTGAGGTCGGCCGCGGCCGCGTCGATCGCGTCGACCGACGTGCCGGAGGACAGTCCGAGGACGATCATCGCTCTCCCTCCCCCGCCGCGCCGACGGTCAGGTCGGCGCCACGCGTCTCCGGGTCCGGGCTCGTGCGCGGGCCCGCGGCCCCCTGCAGGAGCGCGACGGCGGCGCGCGCGTTGGCGCGCCCCGTCCCGCACGCGACCACGACCGTGCGGTCCGCGCCGAACCACGCCCCGACGGCACCGGGGAACCCGGTGTGCACGACGGCGGCGTCCGGCCGCGCGGCGAGCAGCTCCGTGAGCCGTGCGTGCTCGCCCGAGCCGGGCACCGGCTCGCGCGTGAGGACGACGAGCGGGCGGTCGCCCGCGCGCACGGCGTCGAGCGTGCGCGCCCACGCCTCGGCGTCGGCCGGGCGCAGGTGCCGCACGTCGGGGCCGAACGCGTCGTCGAGCGCGCGCTGGACGTGCTGCGCGGTGCGACCCGCGGCGTGGTCGAACCGCAGGCGCAGGTCGACGACGTCGGGTGCCGTGGGGGCGGGCGGATCTTGCGGCGCGGGCCCGGCGAACCGGACGGCGCGCGCCGCGACGCGGGCGCCCACCTGGTCGAGGGCGTCGAGCGCGGCGCGCGCGGACTCCGGCGAGGGGACGACGCCGCTCGCGGCCTGGCGCGCGCGCACCGCGGCGAGGGTGCGCGCCGTGCGCGCGGCGGACGCGCGCAGGCGCTCGACCGTGACCCGGCCGGACGCCACGGCGTCCACGAGCGCGCGCTGCGCCTGGCGGAACAGGACCTCGTCGTCGCGCCCGACGGTCGTGCCCAGGCACAGCAGGTCGGCGCCCGCCTCGACCGCGCGGACCGCGACCTCGCCGATGCCGTGCGGCGCGGCGTCGTCGGCACGGGACGAGGAGCCCGCGTCGTCCGCCGCGAAGGTCGCGACCGCGCCCATGTCGAGCGCGTCGGTGACGATCGGGCCGTCGAACCCGAGCTCGCGCACGAGCGCGCCGACGGCGGGCTCGAGCGTCGCGGGCAGCGCGCCGAGCGCGGGGACGACGACGTGCGCCGTCATCACGGCGTCGAGCAGCGCGTCGTCGGACCCGTCGTCCGGGGCGATGGTCGCGACGAACGGCGGCAGGTCGCGCGCTCGGAGCTCGTCGAGGCTCGCGTCCACGACCGGGAGGGCGAGGTGCGAGTCGACGTTCGTCGCGCCGTGCCCCGGGAAGTGCTTGCCGCACGCACCCGCGCCGCCCGCGTGCAGGCCGCGGACGAACGCCGCGCCGTGGCGGGCGACGAGCGCCGGGTCCGCGCCGAACGAGCGCACGCCGATCACGGGGTTGTCGGGGTCGGAGTTCACGTCGAGGTCGGGCGCGAGGTCGAGGTCGACGCCCGTCGCGGTGAGCAGACGACCGAGCGCGGCGCCGACCTCCTCGGTGACCGCGACGTCGTCGACCAGCCCGAGGGCCGCGTTGCCGGGCAGGCTCGAGCCGGTCGCCGCCTCGAGCCGGGACACGTCCCCGCCCTCCTCGTCGACCGCGACGAGCAGGTCGGGCGACGCGCCGCGCAGGCGCGCGGTGAGCCGCGCGGTGGTCGCGACGTCGGGCGTGTTGTGCCCGAACAGCACGACCCCGGCCAGGCCGTCGCGCGCCGCGTCGACGAGCCACGCCGGCAGGTCGTCCGTGCCGGTGAACCCGGGCAGGAGCATGCCGTTCACGGCGCGCACCACGTCGGTCGCACGCTGCGCCCCGGTCGGGGCCGCGGTCGGGGGCGTCGCGCCGCTCATCCCTTCACCGACCCGGCGGTGAGGCCCGAGGACAGGTTGCGCTGCACGAGGACGAAGAACACGAGCACGGGCAGCGTGATGATCGTCGACGCGGCCATGACGGCGCCCCAGTCGGTCGTGTTCTCGCCGAAGAACTTCTGCAGCCCGATCGGCACGGTGTACTTGCTCGACTGCTGGAGGAACGTCAGCGCGAAGATGAACTCGTTCCACGCGGTGATGAAGGAGAAGACGCTCGTCGCGACGACCCCGGGCGCGACGAGCGGCACCAGGACCTTCCAGAACATGCGCCCCCACGACGCGCCGTCGAGGAACGCCGCCTCCTCGAGCTCGACCGGGACCGCGGCGACGAAGCCGCGCAGCGTCCAGATCGCGAAGGGCAGCGCGAACGCGAGGTACACGACCGCCAGGCCCAGGAGCGAGTTGAGCATGTTGAGGTTGCGCATCTGGATGAACAGCGGGATGACGAGCGCCTCGAGCGGCACCATCTGCACCATGAGGATGAGCACGAGCATCGACTTGCGGAACCGGAAGCGGAACCGGCTCACCGCGACGGCGGCGAGGAGCGCCACGACCGACGACGCGAGCACCGTGCCGAGCGCGACGAGCACCGAGTTGCGCAGGTAGTGGCCGAACCCGCCGTCGTCGATCACGGTGACGAAGTTGTCCCACGTGACCCCGGCGGGCAGGAGGCGGGCGCCGCGCGTCGCGGCCTCCGGGTCGATCGCCGAGGAGAACATCCAGTAGGCGGGGAAGAGCGAGAAGGCGAGGAGGGCGACGATCCCCACCGTCTTGGCGGCCGCCACGCCGGGACGACGGCGGCGGGCGCGCAGCACCTGCTCGGTGCGGGCGCCGGGCCCGGGGGCGGCGCGGGTGTCGGCGACGGCGGCGCTCACAGCTCCTCCTCCTTGAACAGGGTGCGCATGTACACGAGCGTGATGCCGAGCAGGATGAGCGTGAGCAGGACCGCGATCGCCGCGCCCATGCCGTACTTGCCCTGCGCGAACGACTGGATGTACGACCACACGCCGAGGTTGAAGACGTCCTTGTTCCCGCCGTTGCCGCCGGGCATGAGGTAGATCTGCGTGAAGACCTTGAAGTCCCAGATGGTCGACAGGATCGTCACGACCGCGAACACGGGGCGCAGGATGGGCGCGGTGATGGCCCAGAACCGGCGCCACGCCGTCGCGCCGTCGACCTTGGCGGCCTCGTGCAGCTCGTGCGGGATCGTCATGAGCCCCGCGAGCACGGTGATCGCGACGAACGGGAACCCGTGGTGCACCACGTTGAGCGTCGCGATGGCGTAGAACGACAGGCGCTCCGTGAACCAGTTGACCGTGCCGGGCTCGATCGCGCCCACGCCCTCGAGCACCGAGGCGACGAGGCCGTTCAGCGGGTCGAAGATCCACACCCACACGTACGTACCCGTGATCGCCGGGACCGCCCAGGCGACCATGATCGCCGTCGCGCCGACGCCCCGCCAGAACCCGCCGAGCGTGTTGAGGAACAGCGCGACCGCCGTCCCGAGCGCGACCGTGAGCACGACGCACGCGAGCGCGAACAGCACGGTGTTGGGCAGGACCGTGGTCCACAGGTAGCTGTCGCCGAGCAGGTCGGCGTAGTTCTGGAGCCCGATCCAGTTCGACTCGCCGCTCGCGATCTGCCGCAGGCCGTAGTCCTGCAGCGAGAGCAGCACGACGCGCACGAGCGGCCACAGGAGCAGGACGCCGAGGACGACGAGTCCCGGGGCCAGCAGCAGCCAGGGGCGCAGCGGGGAACGGTGGCCGAGGCCCGTGCGGCGCCGTCGTGCGGCGGTCGGCACGGTGCTCGACGGCGGCCGGTCGGCCGGGGCGGCCGGGGCCGGCGAGGCGCCGGGCGCGGCTCGAAGGTCTGCCATGGGAGAGGTCCTGTCGCGGGGTGCGGGGCGTGGTGCGGGCGCCGGCGGTCGGGGTGCCGGCGGAGGGCGGCGTCCGGCCGCGGGCGTGCTGCCCGCGGCCGGACGCGTCAGGTCAGGAGCCGAACGTCTCGTCCATGTCGGCGGCCGCGGTGTCGGCGGCCTCCTGGACGGTCGCGCTGCCCGACAGGACGGACTGGAGCATCGTCTCCAGCGTCTTCTTGCCCTGGATCTGGCCGTAGAGCGGCGTGACCGGGACCGAGCGGCCGGCCTCGACCATCTGCTGGGCGAACGGCGCGACGATCGGGTCGTCCTCCTCGATGACCTTCTCGAGGAGCGACGTCTGGCCCGGGAAGTAGCCGGACTGCTCGCCCCACGCCTGCGCGAACTCGCCGGTCGTCATCATCTCGACGAACTTCCACGCGAGGTCCTGCTTCTCGCTGGCCTCGAAGACGCCGAGGTGCGAGCCGCCGAGGAACGAGTCGGACAGACCCTCGGTCTGGCCGGGGATCGGGAAGGCGCCGATCTTGCCCTCCATGTCCGGGACGTCGGCGAGGATCTTGCCCGGCGTCCAGCTGCCGGAGATCATCATGCCGACCTGGCCCTGCTCGAACGCGGCGAGGAGGTCCGTCTCCTTCCACGTCGTCGCGGCGGCGGTCGAGAAGCCGTGCTCGGTCGCGAGGCCGGTGTAGAACTCGAGGCCCTCGACCGACTCCGGCGAGCTGATCTCCGACGTCCAGGTGTCGCCGTCCTTCACCGCGAGGTCACCGCCCGCGCCCCAGATGAACGGCATGGCGCCGTACTGGCTGTCGCCCGCGACGGGGAACGGGATGATCTCCGGGTTCGCCGCCTTGAGCGCGTCCGCCGCGGCGACGAGCTCGTCCCACGACGTCGGGGTCTCGATGCCCGCCGCCTCGAAGAGGTCCGCGCGGTAGACGACCGAGCGCACGCCCGCGTACCACGGCATGCCGTAGACGCCGCCGTCGAGGGTCGCGGACTCGACGAGCCCGGGGACGAGGTCGTCCTCGAGGCCGGCGTCCGCGATGCGGTCGGAGAGGTCGGCGAGCGCGCCGACGTCTGCGAACTCGCCCGTCCAGGTGGTGCCCACCTCGGCGACGTCCGGCGTCGTGCCGCCGGCGATGGCGGTCGTGAACTTGTCGTGGGCGCTGGCCCACGGCTGGAACTCGATCTGGAGGTCGGCGCCGGTCTCGTCCTTGAACGCGGTCGTCACCTCGTCGAAGAACGCGTCCGCGTCGGGGTTGGTGCCCTCCATGATCCAGACGGTGAGGGTCTCGCCCGAGAAGTCGGTCGCGTCGTCGCCACCGGTCCCCTCGGAGCCGGACCCGCCGCCGGAGCTGCACGCGGCCAGGCCGAGCGCGAGGACGAGGGTGCCCGTGACGGCCACCGTGCTGCGTCGCTGCATGCCGTGACACTTCCTTTCTGGTCGGCCGTCGGGGGAACGGCCGGGTCGTGTGTCCTGACGGTCCCGCGCGGCCGGTCGGCTCCCGCGGTGTGAAACTTACTTCCATCAGTGGACGTATGTGTGGAGATTACTGCCACGCGTGCGCGAACGGAAGCCACGACGGCAGATGTTGCACGTTCTTAACAATCGCCGGGCGTCGCCCGGCTCGGGCGACCGCTCAGGCCGCGGGGCCCGACGCGCGGGCGGGCGTCGTGCTCACGCCCCGGCCGCGCACGTCCCGGCGCATCACCCGCGCGTCACGGGACGCGCGCGGTCCACTCCGGCGTGGAGAACTTCGTCCGCGCGAGCTCCTGCGCGCGCTCGCGCTCCTCGGGGGTGACCGCACCCTCGACCGTGCGGTACCGCGAGCGGAAGTGGTCCTTGAACGCCTCGATGACGTCCTCGCGCGCCATGCCCGTCTGCGAGCGCACGGGGTCGACGCGCTTGTTGGCGCTCGTGGTGCCCTTGTCCGAGAGCTTCTCGCGCCCGATGCGCAGCACCTCGGTCATCTTGTCGGCGTCGATGTCGTACGCCATGGTCACGTGGTGGAGCACCGCTCCCCCGCGCAGCCGCTTCTGCGCCGCGCCCGCGATCTTGCCGGCCGGCGACGCGATGTCGTTGAGCGGCTTGTACGTCGCCTCCACGCCCAGGTCGGCGAGGGCGCCCAGCACCCAGTCGTCGAGGAACGCGTACGAGCGCTCGAAGCTGAGCCCCTCGACGAGCGACCCCGGCACGTACAGCGAGTAGGTGATGGTGTTCCCGGGCTCGACGAACATCGCGCCCCCGCCCGAGATGCGCCGCACGACCGTCACCCCGTGCCGCTCCGCGCCCTCCGGGTCGACCTCGTTGCGCAGCGACTGGAACGAGCCGATGATCACCGCGGGCGACGCCCACTCCCAGATCCGCAGCGTCGGGCCGCGACGGCCCTCGTCGAGCTCCTCCGTGAGCACCTGGTCGAGCGCGAGGTGCATCGCCGGCTCCTCGGGCCCCTCGTGGACGATCTCGAACGTGTGGTCGTCCCACCCCGTCGCCCGGCCGAGCGCCCGGCGCACCGCGATCGCGACCGCCTCGGGCGAGAACCCGACCATCGTCACGTCGGGCCCGAGCGCGGCCTGCACGGCGCTCGCGAGCTGCGCGACCGTCGCCGTCTCCGGCATGCCCGTCAGGGCGCCGTCGATGTCCTCGAGCGCGTCGTCCGGCTCGAGGAAGAAGTCGCCGCTGACCGCGACCCGGGCGAGCCGCCCGGCCTCCACCTCGACGTCGACCGCCACGAGCTTGCCACCGGGGACCTTGTACTCACCACGCACGCGTCCACCCTAAGCCCGACGCGCGCAGCTCCGGCTCAGCGCGGCTCGACGCCCGCGTGGACCAGCCCGTAGATCGCCGAGTCGGTGAGCGCCTCCCAGGCCGCCTCGATGAGGTTGGGCCCGACGCCGACCGTCGACCACGACGTCGAGCCGTCGGTCGTCTCGATGAGCACGCGCGTGATGGCGTCCGTGCCCTGCTCGGTGTCGAGGATGCGCACCTTGAAGTCGATGAGCTCGAACACCTCGATCTCCGGGTAGACGCGCCCGAGCGCGAGCCGCAGCGCGTGGTCGAGCGCGTTGACGGGGCCGTTGCCCTCGCCCGTGGAGACGATGCGCTCGCCCCCGGCGTGCAGCTTGACGGTCGCCTCCGCCGTCGCCTCGGTGCCGCGCGACCCGGCGCGCTCGACGATCGTGCGCCAGCTCTCGACCCGGAAGTACGGCGGGCGCTCCCCCGCGATCTCCTCGCGCAGCAGCAGCTCGAACGACGCGTCGGCGGCCTCGTACGTGTAGCCGCGCGCCTCGTCGTCCTTGACGCGGTTCGTCACGCGGGTGAGGAGGTCGCCCTGGCCCGACAGGTCGAACCCGAGCTCGCGGCCCTTGAGCTCGATCGACGCCCGGCCCGCCATGTCGGAGACGAGCATGCGGATGTCGTTGCCTACCGCCGTCGGGTCGATGTGCTGGTACAGGTCCGGGTCGACCTTGATGGCGCTCGCGTGCAGGCCCGCCTTGTGCGCGAACGCGCTCGCCCCGACGTACGGCTGGCGCGCGTACGGGGAGATGTTCGTGATCTCGCTGATCGCGTGCGAGATGCGCGTCGCCTCCTCCAGGCCCTCGCCCGTGAGCGTGCGCACCCCGTGCTTGAGCTCGAGGTTCGCCACGACCGTGAGCAGGTCGACGTTGCCCGTGCGCTCCCCGTACCCGTTCACCGTGCCCTGCACGTGCGCGGCGCCCGCCTCGACGGCGGCGAGCGTGTTCGCGACGGCGCAGCCCGAGTCGTTGTGCGCGTGCATCCCGAGCAGCGCGTCCCCCGGCAGCGCGTCGCGCCCGTGCGGGAGCCCGACGGCGTCGCGCAGCTCCGCGACGGTCTCGGCGACCCACGTGGGGAGCATGCCGCCGTTCGTGTCGCACAGCGCGACGACCTCGGCGCCCGCCTCGAACGCGGCCTGCACGGCCGCGCGCGTGAACGCCGCGTCGTACCGGTAGCCGTCGAAGAAGTGCTCCGCGTCGACGACGACCCGGCGCCCCTCGCCCACGAGGAACGCCACCGTGTCGGTGATCATCGCGAGGCCCTCGTCGGGCGTCGTGCGCAGCGCGCGCTCGACGTGCCGCACGTCGGACTTCGCGACCAGCGTGACCACCGGCGCCTCGGAGTCGACGAGCGCCCGCACCTGCGGGTCGTCCCACGCGCGCAGCCCGGCCTTGCGCGTCGCGCCGAACGCCGCGAGCACCGCCCGGCGCAGGTCGAGCTCCTTCGCCGCGCGACGGAAGAACTCGGTGTCCTTGGGCACGGCGCCCGGCCAGCCGCCCTCGATGAAGCCGACGCCGAGCTCGTCGAGCAGCGGGGCGATGGCGAGCTTGTCGGCGACGGAGAGGTTCATGCCCTCCTGCTGCGCGCCGTCGCGCAGGGTCGTGTCGTAGACGTGGAAGACCCGGGGCTCGTGGGGGCCGGTCCCGGGGGTCGTCGCCGAGGTCATGGTGCCTCTTCCTGCCGTTCGTCGTGTCGCGGGCGTCGCTGCGCCCGCCCCTGCGGTGCGTCTCCCGACGCCGGGCGGGGCCCTCGTGAGGCGGTGGGCCCGGCGTCCGTGCCGCCGGGCGGAGGTGGTGCCCAGCAACAAAAAAACCCCCCGAGGGTGCGGGAGGTCTGCGCGTCCGGTGGGTGCTACCGGGCGCGCTACTCGATAATGAGCTGGGAGACGAGGTGTGTCACAGGGCACATGGTGCCACAGGTTCCGCCAGGATGGACCAGAGCGTCCATCCACTGAGCCGCCCGCCGCCCGTCGGCGCGACGGCGACCGAGCGAGGAGTGACGATGAGCGACCCGACCCCGGGCGGTTACGACCCGCAGAACCCTCCGACGCGGCGCTACGGCCAGCCGCCGGTCCCCCCGCAGTCCCCGCCCCCGGCGATCCGCCCGACGGACCCGCAGGCCCAGTTTCCCGAGCCCCGCACCCCGGTGAGCCCGGCGGACCCGCGCCTCACGGTCGAGGCCGGCCGGTTCTGGGCGGGCGCCGCCGCGACCGCGCTCGTCGCCGCCCTCATCGGGCTGCTCGGCGTGATCATCTTCGAGCGCATCTTCGCGATCACCCTCGTCCCGCCGCCCGACCTCTTCGCCACGGGGTCGCGCCAGGCGGCGTGGGCGATCGACGGCACGATCCTCGCGCTGCTCGCCGCCGGGGTGCTGCACCTGCTCATCCTCAGCACGCCCCGGCCGCGCGCGTTCTTCGGCTGGATCATGGCGCTCGTCGTGGTGGCGATCGCCGTCCTGCCGTTCGCGTGGTCGAGCGACGTCACCGCGGCGGCGCTGTCCGGGCTCATCAACCTGCTCATCGGCGTCGCGGTGTGGTCGCTGCTCGCGGGCGTCGCGGGGCGGACGATCGTCGCGCGGCCCGCGCCCGTCGTCTGACCTGGAGCACCCGGGCGCGCCAGCCGCGCCGCACGCCGGACGACGACGGGGCGCCCCTCCCGCGGGAGGGGCGCCCCGTGTCGTGCCGGCCGGCTCGGGCGAGCCGGCGCTCAGGCGAGCCGGCGCAGCCAGCCGTGGCGGTCGGCGGCGCGACCGGTCTGGATGTCCGTGAGCTCGGTGCGGATCGTCATGGTCAGCGAGCCCGCCTCGCCGGTGCCGATCGTGTGGTCGAAGTCCGAGCCGGCGAGCCGGCCGATCGGCGTGATCACGGCGGCCGTGCCGCACGCGAAGACCTCCGTGACGGAGCCGTCCCGGATCCCGGCGAGGACGTCGGTCAGCGGGATGCGGCGCTCGACGACCTCGTGCCCGCGGTCGGTGAGGAGGCGGATGATCGACGAGCGCGTCACGCCCTCGAGGATCGAGCCGCTGAGCTCCGGCGTCTCGACCGAGCCGTCGGCCTTGACGACGAACACGTTCATGCCGCCGAGCTCCTCGAGGAAGGTGCGCGTCGCGGAGTCGAGGAAGCACACCTGCTCGCACCCGTGCTGCTGCGCGACCACCTGCGGGAGCAGGCTCGAGGCGTAGTTGCCGCCGCACTTCGCGTCGCCGGTGCCGCCCGCGCCGGCGCGGCTGTACTCGCGGTCCACCCAGATGGACACGGGCTTCACGCCGCCCGAGAAGTACGGGCCGACGGGCGACGCGATGACGAGGTACTCCGCCTCGAGCGACGGGCGCACGCCGAGGAACGCCTCCGAGGCGTACATGAACGGGCGCAGGTAGAGGCTCGCCTCCTCGCCCGACGGGACCCAGTCCACGTCCGTGCGCACGAGCGCGGTGATCGAGCCGACGAAGTCGTCCACCGACAGCGCGGGCAGCGCGAGGCGGTGCGCCGACCGGGCGAAGCGCGCGGCATTGGCCTCGGGCCGGAACGTCCACACCGAACCGTCGGCGTGGCGGTACGCCTTCATGCCCTCGAAGATCTCCTGCGCGTAGTGCAGGACGGCGGTCGCCGGGTCCAGGAGGAGCGGGCCGTACCTCTCGATGCGGCGGTCGACCCACCCGTCGGTCGAGTTCCAGCTGATCCGCGCCATGTGGTCCGTGAAGACGGTGCCGAACTTCGGGGCCGCGATGGCGGCCTCGCGCTCGGCGGGCGGCGTCGGGGAGTCCGTGGGGCGGACGTCGAACAGGGCGACGAGGTCCTCCGCCGAGGAGGACGGCTGGTGCTGCGCTGCGAGGGTGCTCATCATGAGGCCTTTCACCTGGCGACCCGGGTGGTCTCCGCCTAGTTTTCCACGCCGGTGCGGCTCGTGCGGGGATCCGCGCGAGGGCACGACGACGCGGGGCGCCACCGGGTCAGAACGGGAGGGATCCGGTCCTGGGGCGATGACGACCGAGGTGCGGGGACTGCGGCGAACCGGTGCCCGGGCCCGCGAGGGGCCCGTGACGGCGTGTCAGCCGGCGACGCGAGCGGCGAGCTCGCGGCCCACCTCGGCCGTCGAGCGTACTCGGCTCCCCCGCTCGGCGAGGTCGGCGGCGACGGCCGCCTCGACGCGCCGCGCCTCGTCGCCGAGGCCCAGGTGGTCGAGGAGCAGCGCGACCGACAGCACCGTGGCGGTCGGGTCGGCCTTGCCCTGCCCGGCGATGTCCGGTGCCGAGCCGTGCACGGGCTCGAACATCGACGGCGCGGTGCGGTCGGGGTTGATGTTCGCGGACGCGGCGAGGCCGATCCCGCCCGTGATCGCGGCGGCCTGGTCGGTGAGGATGTCGCCGAACAGGTTGTCGGTGACGATCACGTCGAAGCGCGAGGGCTTCGTCGTGAGGAAGATCGTCGCGGCGTCGACGTGCAGGTAGTCGGTCGTGACGTCGGGGAACTCCGCGTTGACGGCCTCGACCGTGCGACGCCACAGGTGGCCCGCGTGCACGAGGACGTTGTGCTTGTGCACGAGCGTGAGGTGCTTGCGCGGACGCGCCTGGGCGCGGGCGAACGCGTCGCGCACGACCCGCTCGACGCCGAACGCCGTGTTGAGGGAGACCTCGGTCGCGATCTCGTGCGGCGTGCCGGTGCGCAGCGAGCCGCCGTTGCCGACGTACGGGCCCTCGGTGCCCTCGCGCACGACGACGAAGTCGATCTCGCCCGGGTCGGCGAGCGGCGACGTGACGCCCGGGTACAGCTTGCCCGGGCGGAGGTTGACGTAGTGGTCGAGCGCGAAGCGCAGCTTGAGCAGCAGGCCGCGCTCGAGGACGCCGGACGGGACGCTCGGGTCGCCGATCGCGCCCAGGAGGATCGCGTCGTGCCCGCGGATCGCGTCGAGGTCCGCGTCGGTGAGCGTCTCCCCCGTGGCGTGCCAGCGGCGCGCACCCAGGTCGAACGGCGTCGTGGAGACCTTCACGTCCGAGCCGGCCACGGCGGCCTCGAGCACGGCGAGCCCCTGCTCGACGACCTCGGTCCCGATGCCGTCGCCGGCCACGACTGCCAGATCAATGGTGCGCGTCATGCCGGCGAGCCTACGCCGCGCCGCCACCCTTCGGGACGGTGGTCTCACGTCTCGGACGGGCGTCGAGTTGCGTTCCGCGCGCAGCCGGTCCACTATTAGTAAACTTTCCTAAAGCCCGTCGAAGGACCGACCATGACCGCGCCCGCCACGTCGAGGGTTCCCGGCACCCCGGGGCTCCTGCGCACCATCAACGACCGCGCGGCCCTGGAGCTCCTCCTCGACGTCGGGCCGCTGACCCGGTCCCAGATCGGTGACCGCACCGGCGTCTCGCGACCGACCGCCTCCCAGATCGTCGCACGGCTCGAGCAGTCGGGACTCATCGAGCCCACCGGCTCCGTGCAGGGCGCGCGCGGCCCCCAGGCCACGCAGTACGCCGCCCGGACCGACGTCGTCGTGGGACTCGCGCTCGACGTCGTGCCCGCCGGGGTGCGCGCCAGCGTCGTCGACGCGCTCGGCCGCACGCTCGGCGAGACGACCGTCACCGCCGGTCCCGAGCGCTCGGCAGCCGCCGACGTCCTCGCCGCGCGCGACGAGGCCTGCGCCGACGCCGGCATCCCCGTCTCCCGCGTCGCGACCGCGGTCGTCGGCGTGCAGGCCGCCGTCGCGCCGCGCACCGGCGACATCGCCCTCGTCGGGGAGCTCCCCGGCTGGCCGCGCCGCGGGCTGCGCGCGCACCTCCAGGACGCGCTCGGCATCGACGTCCACGTCGAGAACGACGTCAACCTCGCCGCGATCGCCGAGCGCGACGCCGGCCGCGACGAGGAGAGCTTCGCGCTGCTGTGGCTGGGCGAGGGCATCGGCATGGGCGCGTGGCTCGAGGGCCGCGTGCACCACGGCACCGCGGGTGGCGCCGGTGAGATCGGCTACCTCCCCGTCCCCGCCGCCGGCATCGACGACTCGGTCAACGTGCAGGACCTCGTCGGCGGTCTCCGCCTCGTCGAGCTGTGCGCCCGCGCGGGGGTCCCCGGCATCACCGAGGAGGGCTCCTCCTACGGCGACGCCGTCGCCGCCCTCGCCGCGCACCGCGACAGCACCGCGGTGCACGACCTCGTGCAGGACCTCGCGCTCCGCGTCGCGATCGTCCTCCAGCCCGTCGTCGCCATCCTCGAGCCGGACGCCGTCGTGCTCGGCGGGCCCACGGGCGTCGCGTGCGGCGCGCCGCTCGCCGAGGCGACCGCCGCCGTCCTGCGCGGCACCGACCAGCGGACGGGAGCGGTCGTCGCGAGCGCCGTCCCCGAGCTCGCCGTCCTGCGCGGCGCGCGCTCCGTCGTCGCCGAGGACGTGCGCACCCTCCTGCTCGCCGCCGCGGGACGACCGGACCACCCGGTCGTCGCGCCCACCGTCCCGGGGTAGTCCTCTTCACCTACCTCGCGAGCGGTGGCCGGCCGACCGTGGCACGGCCGGCCACCGCTCATCCTCGCCGCGCTCAGCGCGGGTAGCGCAGCTCGAACCGCTCGCACACCAGCGACATGTCCGGCGCGAACTCGCGCGACAGGACGCGACGGAAGTACTTCTCGTGCTCGACGCGCCACGACTCCAGCGACCGGTCGTCCTCGCCCTCCGCGTGCGCGAAGTCCGCGTCGACGTCCTCGAACGCGACCACCTCGACCGACGTCGTGCGGATCAGCGCGCGCGGGTGGCCCGCGCCGTCGAGCAGGATCGACAGCTCGCCGACGCGCGGCACCGCCTCGCCCGTCTCCTCGTACTCCCACAGGGCCGACGACGTCGCCGTCTTCTCCTCCGTGAGCACCGCCATGAGCAGGTCGTCCGCCAGCGCCGGGTTGTCCCCGAACGACCACGCCGGAGGCGGCACGCTCTCGGACACCGTGGTGCCCGTGACGACGCCGAGCCGCGCCATGCCCGCGCTGGGCCGCGCCAGCTCCCAGAACGCCAGGATCTCCGCCGCCCGCTCGTCCACCGTCACGTCGTCCGTCACCGGGTCTCCCTCGTCCGCCTGTCGGGTCATGCCCCCATCCTGGCGCACAGGGCCGCGCACCACCCGCACCGCCCGCCCACCGGTCGTCGGCCGGTCGCGACGCGACGACGAACGGCCGGCCGGGCCGGTGGGACGACGAAGGGGTGGGTGACCCCTGTCGCGCGACAGGGGTCACCCACCCCCAGAGGTGAGCCGAGCTCAGAAGTCGAGGATCAGCGTGCGGCGCTGCCCTCGGTGTAGTCGGCGTCCTGCTGCTTCCACGCGAACAGCGACCGCAGCTCCTTGCCGACCTTCTCGATCGGGTGCTGCGCGGCCTTCTCGCGGAGCGCCGTGAACTCCGGCGCGCCCGCGTCCTGGTCGTCGATGAAGCGCTTGGCGAACGCGCCCGACTGGATGTCGGCGAGGACGCCCTGCATGTTCTCCTTGACGCGGGCGTCGATGACGCGCGGGCCGGAGACGTAGTCGCCGTACTCGGCGGTGTCCGAGACGGACCAGCGCTGCTTGGCGATGCCGCCCTCCCACATGAGGTCGACGATGAGCTTGAGCTCGTGCAGCACCTCGAAGTACGCGATCTCCGGCTGGTAGCCGGCCTCGGTCAGCGTCTCGAAGCCGTACTGGACGAGCTGCGACACACCGCCGCAGAGCACGGCCTGCTCGCCGAACAGGTCGGTCTCGGTCTCCTCGGTGAACGTCGTCTTGATGACGCCCGCGCGCGTGCCGCCGATCGCCTTCGCGTACGACAGCGCGACGTCCCAGGCCTGGCCCGACGCGTCCTTCTCGACGGCGATGATGTCCGGGATGCCGCGGCCCGCGACGAACTCGCGACGCACCGTGTGGCCCGGCGCCTTCGGGGCGACGAGGATGACGTCGACGCCCTCGGGGGCCTCGATGTAGCCGAAGCGGATGTTGAACCCGTGCGCGAACGCGAGCGTCTTGCCCGTGGCGAGGTTTGGCTTGATCTCGTCGTTGTAGATCGAGCGCTGGTGCTGGTCCGGCGCGAGGATCATGATCAGGTCGGCCCACGCGGCGGCGTCCGCCACGGACTTGACCTCGAAGCCCTCGTCCTGGGCCTTCGCGACGGACTTGGAGCCCTCGCGCAGGGCGACGACGACCTCGACGCCCGAGTCGCGCAGGTTCTGGGCGTGCGCGTGGCCCTGGCTCCCGTAGCCGACGATCGCGACCTTCTTGCTCTGGATGATGGACAGGTCGGCGTCGTCGTCGTAGAACAGCTCAGCCACGATGGATCTCCTCGGTTCTTCGTTGCGGTGCAGGGGTCTGTTGCGGTGTCGCGCGGAACGGCGACCGGTGCGCGCCGACGCCCACGGGGGTCTCGGTGCGAGGGTAGGCGATGGTCAGGCGGAGCGGACGACGCGTTCCAGCGCGCGGTCCGTGATGGAGCGGGACCCGCGCCCGACGGCGACGGTCCCCGACTTCACGATCTCGCGCACGCCGTAGGGCTCGAGGGCCCCGAGCAGCGCGTCGAGCTTCTCCCCCGTGCCCGTCGCCTCGATGGTCACGGCGTCGGGGACGACGTCGACCACCTTCGCGCGGAACAGGTTGACGACCTCGAGCACGCCGGTGCGGTGGGCGCCGTCGGCACGCACCTTGACGAGCAGGAGCTCGCGCTGGACCGACGCGGACGAGTCGAGCTCGACGATCTTGATGACGTTGACCAGCTTGTTGAGCTGCTTCGTCACCTGCTCGAGCGGGCGCTCCTCCACGTCGACGACCACGGTGATGCGCGAGATCTCCTCGTGCTCCGTGGGGCCGACGGCGAGGGAGTGGATGTTGAAGGCGCGGCGGGCGAACAGGCCCGCGACGCGCGTCAGCACGCCGGGCTTGTTCTCGACGAGCACGGAGAGGGTGTGGCGGGACATCGGTCAGTCCTCCAGGGACAGGGGTCGGATCGGGGCTGCATTGCGCTGCAGCCGAGTGCCTTGCTTCGCTGCGGCCCTCAACCTCCGCTGCATTCCGCTCAGTCCTCCCGGTCCCAGGCGGGCGAGATGCCCCGCGCGTACTGGATGTCGTCGTTGCTCACACCGGCGGCGACCATCGGCCACACCATCGCGTCGCGCGAGACGTTGAAGTCGATGACGACCGGACGGTCGTCGATCTCCATCGCGCGCTTGATCGCGGCGTCCACCTCGCCCATCGACTCGACGCGGATGCCCTCGCACCCGTACGCGTCGGCGAGCTTGACGAAGTCGGGCACGCGCGCCGTGCCGTGGCCGGTGTGCAGGTCCGTGTTCGAGTAGCGCTGGTCGTAGAACAGCGTCTGCCACTGGCGCACCATGCCGAGCGAGCTGTTGTTGATCAGCGCGACCTTGATGGGGATCTCGTTGATCGTGCAGGTGGCGAGCTCCTGGTTGGTCATCTGGAAGCAGCCGTCGCCGTCGATCGCCCACACCGTGGCGTCGGGGCGTCCGACCTTCGCGCCCATGGCCGCCGGGATCGAGAAGCCCATGGTGCCGAGGCCGCCGGAGTTGAGCCACGTCCGCGGGTGCTCGTAGCGGATGAACTGGGCCGCCCACATCTGGTGCTGCCCGACGCCCGCGACGTAGATCGACTCGGGGCCCGAGATCTCACCCAGGCGGGAGATGACGTGCTGCGGGGCGAGGTGGCCGTCGTCGGGCTCCGTGTAGCCGAGCGGGTACGTCTCGCGCCAGTCGTCGATCTGGCGCCACCAGGCCTCGACGTCCGGCTTGCCCTTGGCCTCGTGCTCACGCTCGAGCTCCGGCAGCAGGTCGGTGATGACCTCCTTGAGGTCGCCGACGATCGGCACGTCCACGTCGCGGTTCTTGCCGATCTCCGCGGGGTCGATGTCGGCGTGCACCACCTGCGCGTGCGGGGCGAAGCTCGACAGCGCGCCGGTGACGCGGTCGTCGAAGCGGGCGCCGAGCGACACGACGAGGTCGGCCTTCTGCAGCGCCGCCACGGCCGGCACGGTCCCGTGCATGCCGGGCATGCCGAGGTTCTGGGGGTGCGTGTCGGGCACCGCGCCGCGCGCCATGAGCGTCGTCACGACGGGCGCGCCCGACAGGTCGACGAGGCGGCGCAGCTCGGCCGACGCGTTCGCGCGGATCACGCCGCCGCCCACGTACAGGACCGGGCGGCGGGCCGTCGCGAGCAGGCGTGCGGCCTCCTTGATCTGCTTGCTGTGCGGCTTCGTCACCGGGTGGTAGCCGGGGAGCTGCACGTCCTGCGGCCAGGAGAACGTGGTGCGGGACTGCATCGCCGACTTCGCGATGTCGACGAGCACCGGGCCCGGGCGGCCGGTCGAGGCGATGTGGAACGCCTCGGCGATGGTGCGCGGGATGTCGTCCGGGTCGGTGACCAGGTAGGAGTGCTTGGTGATCGGCATCGTGATGCCGACGATGTCCGCCTCCTGGAAGCCGTCGGTGCCGATCATCGACTCGGCGACCTGGCCCGTGATCGCGACGAGCGGGATCGAGTCCATGTTCGCGTCGGCGATCGGGGTCACGAGGTTCGTCGCGCCCGGGCCCGACGTCGCCATCGTGACACCGACACGTCCCGTCGCGTGGGCGTAGCCCTGCGCCGCGTGGCCGCCGCCCTGCTCGTGGCGCACGAGGATGTGGCGCAGGCGCTGGGAGTCCATGAGCGGGTCGTACGTCGGGAGGATCGCACCACCCGGGATGCCGAAGACGACCTCGGCACCGGCCTCCTCGAGCGAGCGGACGATCGACTGCGCGCCCGTCATCTCCTCGCCCGTCGGGGCGCCGTTCGAGGCGCCGGCCGGGCGAGCCGTGGCTGCGCGCCGGACGTCGCCGCGCGGGGCGACCGACGCGGGTGTCGGGGCGGGCTTCGGCGCCGCGGCGGGCGCCGGGGCGCCCTGTCGCGGAGGTGCCGGGGTGGGACCCTGGGCCATGGTGTCTCCTGCGTGTCGTGGCCTCGGCCCGGCGGGCGCCCCGTGGGGCGCTCCGCCGGGAGCCGGAGCCGACCGTGGTGGTGCGGTCGTGCTGGTCGCGGTGTGCGGGTGCCGGTCCTCGCGGGTCTCGCGGGTGCGGCGCTCGCGGTGGCCGGGTAGGCCTGCCGCGGTCTGTCTGCCGTGCTGATGGCGTTGTGGTGGCAACAAAAAACCCCTCGAACCCGGGATGCCGGGCTGGACGAGGGGTGAGCGCGCTGACGAAGCCTGGTGGCGTGGCCTCAGCCGGCGCGCTCAGGAAGTACTACAAGGAGGATCGTCTGCACGTCTGGGACTGTACGCCCATGTCCCGGTGATGTCACGTGTCGAGGCGGCCGTCTCACGCACTGGGACGTGCGGCGCGCGGCCCGGTGCGCCGGAGCACCCGCCCCTCCCACGGCTCCAGGTGCCCGACGGCGCCCGGCCGGGCGCCGTCGTCGGCCCGCCCGGGGTGCGTGGTCACGAGGACCGACGCCTCCTCCCAGCCCGTGAGCGTCCCGGTCGGGACGTCCTGCGGGACGCCGCCGACGTTGACGAGCACGAGGAGCTCGTCCCGGACGGTCGTGCCGTCGGGCCCGGGCGCGTCGAGGGCGCGCGTGAACGCGTAGACCGCCTCGTGGTCGGGCAGCAGCATGCGGAAGTCGCCGAGCGCGACGACCGGCTCCTCCCGGCGCAGCGCGACGAGCCGCCGGTAGAAGTGCAGCACGGAGTCCTCGTCGGCCCAGGCGGCCTCCGCGTTGATCGTCGTGTGGTTGGGGTTGACCTCGAGCCACGGCGTCCCCGTCGTGAAGCCGGCGTTCGCGCTCGCGTCCCACTGCACGGGCGTGCGGGCGTGGTCGCGGCTCGCGTGCGCGAGCACGGCGAGCATCTCGCCGTCGGTCCGCAGGCGCGGGGCGCCCGTGCGACCGGTGAGCTCGCGGAAGTACCCGAGCGACTCGACGTCCTGGTACTGCTCGATCCGCGTGAACGGCGCGTTCGTCATGGCGAGCTCCTCGCCCTGGTAGACGTACGGCGTGCCGCGGTGCAGGTGCAGCAGGAGGGCGAGCGCCTTCGCCGAGGCGACGCGGTGCTCCGGGGAGTCGTCGCCGAACCGCGAGACGACGCGCGGCTGGTCGTGGTTGTCCCAGTAGAGGGCGTTCCAGCCCCGGTGGGCGAGGCCCGCCTGCCACCGGCCGAGGGTCGCCTTGAGGTCGGCGAGGTCCCACCGGACCGGGTCGTAGCGGGTCGCGCCGTGGTCGATGCCCATGTGCTCGAACTGGAACACCATGTCGACCTCGCGACGGTCCGGGTCGGTGTACCGCACGCCGTGCTCGACCGTCACGCCCGGCGTCTCCCCCACCGTGAGGATCTCCCGGCCCTGGGCGAGGTACGGCGCGAACACCTCGCGGTGCATCTCGGCGAGGAACTCGTGCACGCGCGGGCCGTCCGTGTAGTGCGGGCTCCCGTCCCCGTACGTGCCCCAGTGCACCTCGCCGTCGGGCAGCGAGCCGTCGGGCGCGACGTCCTTGGAGATGAGGTTGATGACGTCCATGCGGAAGCCGTCGACCCCGCGGTCGAGCCACCGCCGCATCATCGCGTAGACCGCCTCGCGGACGTCGGGGTTCTCCCAGTTGAGGTCCGGCTGCTTGGTGTCGAACAGGTGCAGGTAGTACTCGCCCGAGGCCTCGTCGAACCGCCACGCGCTGCCCCCGAAGAACGAGCGCCAGTTCGTCGGCTCGGCGCCCGGGGCGCCGGGCTCCATGCCCTCGCGCGCGGGGCGCCACCAGTACCAGTCGCGCCGCGGGCTCTGCGCGGACGAGCGCGACTCGACGAACCACGGGTGCTCGTCGCTCGTGTGGTTGACGACGAGGTCCATGACGAGCTTCATCCCGCGCGCGTGCAGCCCCTCGATCAGGGTGTCGAGGTCTGCGAGCGACCCGAACAGCGGGTCGACGTCCTCGTAGTCGCTGATGTCGTAGCCGTTGTCCGCCTGCGGCGACCGGTACACCGGGGACAGCCACACGACGTCGACGCCCAGCCGCTCCAGGTGGTCGAGGCGTCGCGTGATCCCGGGGAGGTCCCCGATGCCGTCGCCGTCGGTGTCCTGGAACGAGCGCGGGTACACCTGGTAGACGACCGAGCGCGTCCACCAGGGGGCGTCACCGGGCGTCTCGGCGCCGGGCCACCCGCCGCGGGGCAGGGGGTCCGGGGTGGGTGCGGACGAGGTCATCGCACGGCTTCCTCTCAGGTCAGGGGGTCCTGGTCCCAGCCTGCCCGACGCCGCGCGCCGCGGCGACGCGACGGGCGGCGTCCGTGAGGACGTCGACGTCGTCGACCCACTGCTCGACGGTCCCGACGCCCGGTGGCAGCGCCTGCACCACCGGGTCCTGGATCGCGGAAGTCACCACGTCGGCCACCGGCCCGAGCCCCCGGAAGGGCCGGTCGAAGAACGGGACGACGACGTCGGTCACGGTCGGGAGGCCCACCTCGCCCTGGAGGTCGTGCAGGGTCTCCAGCCCTCGGCACAGCGCCGCCTCGCGCGCCCGCCAGTCGTCGGCCGCGAGCGCCTCCGCGAGGTCGGGCGCGGCGGCGGCGGCACGCGGGAGCGCGGCGAACGTCGTCCCGAACCACTTCGCGTACGGCGTCCAGTGCCGCTCGAGCAGGAAGCCGAGGTGCATCGCTGCGCGCGCGAGGCGGGCGGCGACGACGCGCGACCCGAGGTCGTCGCCGCGCTCCGCCGTCCGGCCGACGAACGGCAGCTCCTGCCCGATCCGCGCCCAGTCGACGGCGACCGCGTACCGCCACAGGTCGTCGGGATACCAGGCGAGGCGCTCGCGCGCCGCGGTGACCTGGCCGCCGGTGTCCACGAACACCGGCCCGGCCGTCACCTCGAGGACCGCCTGACCGGTGAGCGTGAGCCAGTCGTCGACGGCGAGCGGTCGCGTCGCGTCGACGCCGAGGCGCGACGTGACGAAGCCCGACGGCGACGCGACCTCGACCTGGTGCGGACCGTGCGGGCTCCACGTGGTCGGGAACCGGGTCGGGTGCCCGGCGAACGTGTCGGGCAGCGCCGCGCCGAGCAGCGCGTCGACCTCGTCGACCATCGGCTCGTCGACCAGCAACGTCAGGCGCAGACCCCAGTCGTGGTCGCGCGACGTCGCGTCGTCGAGCCCGAGGACGTCGGACCCGCTCCCGAGGCGTCCCGCCGCGTGCGGCAGCCCGGGCCAGCGGCCGAGCAGGATCGGCCCGACGACCTCGTCGTAGTAGCGCCGCGCGAGGTCGGTCCCGGTCTCCACCCGGGCAACCTAGCGGGTCGGCGTCACGACACCCAGGGCTTTCGCCGCTACCACCGCTCGGCCCCGACGAAGCTCGTGGGAGCCGGGTCGACGCCCAGCACGTCGCGCAGGACCGCGAGGTCGTAGGTGCGTTCCATCGCGAGGTGGCTCAGCGCGTACCAGGTCAGGCGCGGCGGCTCGGGGCGGCGCAGCCGCCGGGCGACCGTCTCGACCGCGCCCGCGAGCGCCCAGGCGGGGCGCACCGGGACGGCGACGACCCGCACGGCGGTACCGCGGCGGCGCAGCGCGTCGGCGAGCGCGTCGCGCAGCACCACCGGCTCGGCGTCGGCGACGTTCGCGACGAGCCACCCCGGTGTGGGCCCTCCCTCGCCGCCGGGCGCGCGGGCCGCGGCGTCGGGCAGCACGACGGCGGCGCGCACCGCGGCGAGCAGCGTGTCCACGTGGGTCAGGGACTGGAGCACGCGTCCGCCGCCGGGCAGGACGAGCCGTCCGCCCCGTACGGCGGCCTCGACGCGCGGCAGGAGCGTCGTGTCGCCCGGCCCGTAGACGGCGTGCGGGCGCAGCACGACGACAGCGCCGCGGTCCGGGTGCCGCGCGACGTCGCGGGCCAGCGCGCGTTCGGCCTCTGCCTTCGTCGTGCCGTAGGCGTCGAGGTACCGGGCGACCGGCGCCTCGTGCTCGCGGGCGCGGACGCTCGGGCGGTACGGGTCGTACACGCTGCCTGACGAGACGTGCACGAACCGGGCGTCGGGGAACGTGTCGCGGACCGCGAGCGTCCCGGCGACGTTCGTGGCGCGCGCGACGTCGAGCGCGCACCAGTCGGACACGGCGGCGCCCGCGTGCACGACGGCGTCCACCGTGGGCGGGTCGGCGAGCGGACCGGTGGTGAGGTCCCAGGCGAGGTGCCGGGCGCCGTCGACCGCCGGGTCGCGGCGGGAGGACGTCCAGACCTCGTGGCCGTCGGCGACCAGCCCGCGCGCGACCGCTCCGCCGACGAACCCCGACGCCCCGGTGACGACGACCCTCACGCGCGGGTGCCGGGCGTGTCTCGGCCGACGGCGGCCGACTCAGCGGGCACCAGCGGCGCGGCGGGCGCGCTCGGCGCGGCGGTCTCCAGCGGTGCGGCGGGCACCAGCGGCGCGGCGGCGCGCGAGAGCGCGGCCCGGTCGGGCTTGCGCGAGCGACCGGCGAGCGGCACGCGGTCGGCGTGCAGCACGACGTCGGGCAGCGCGTCGTGGTCGAGAACGCTCGGCAGCGCGGCGCGCACCCGGTCCACGAGCGGGTGGTGCGGGTCCAGATGCACCGCCGCACCGGCGTCGGGCCGAGGATCGGTCCCGGCGCCCGCGTCCGGCCGAGAGTCTTCCGACGCCGAGGTGACGACGAGCGCGACCCGCTCGTCGCCGTCCACCTGGGGCACCCCCACGAGCAGCGCCTCGCCGACGCCGTCGAGCGCCGCGACGCGCGGCTCGTAGAGGCCGGGGTAGATGTTCGTCGTGCCGCGGATGATCATGTCCCGCGTGCGGCCGACGAGGACGAGCCGCCCCGCGTCGTCGAGGCGCGCGAGGTCGCCGGTGCGGTGCTCTGCGGCCCGTGCGCCCGCGCCCCGGGCGGGGGCGTCGAGGTCGTGCAGGTAGCCCGCCATGAGCGACGGCCCGGACAGCACGAGCTCCCCGACGTCGTCGCGGCCGGGCTCCGCTACGGTGTCACGGCCGACCTCGGGCTCCTCCTCCTCGACCGGGTCGAGCCGCACGACCGTGCCGGGCAGCGGCGCGCCGACGAGGTCGCCGTCGCCCGCGTGCGCGAGCTTCTCGCGGGCCTCGACCACCGCGACCGGCAGGATCTCGGTCATCCCGTACACCGCGACCCACCGCGTGCCGGGCAGCACGCGCGTCGCGCGCTCCAGGAGCGCGCGGGTCACGGGAGCGCCGCCGACGAGCGCGACGCGCGGCCCGTGCGCGGGCACCGCCCCGGCCTCGATCGCGTCGAGCAGCGCCGTGACGTCCGCGGGCACGAGGTACGTGCCTGCGACGCCGTCGAGCTGGCGCGCGAAGGTCGTGATGTCGGGGCCCGGCGGGTCGGCCGGCACGGACCACGTGGCGCCCGCCAGCAGCGCCGGGACGCCGAGCAGCATCTGGTCGGTGTGCACGACGTCGCCCGGCGCGAGCGCGAACACGTCGCGCAGCAGGTCGCACCCGGCGAGCAGCGACCCGGCCGTGTGCACGACGGCCTTCGGCTGCGCCGTCGTGCCGGACGTGAAGACGGTGAGCGCCTCACGGTCCGGATCGAGCGGCGGTAGCGCCGCGCGGTCGACCGGGCTCGCGGCGAGGCGGCGGGCGGCGCGCGAGCCGCGCGGCACCCCGGGGAGCCACGGGCCGGCGTGCACGTGCCGCAGCGGGAGGCTCGCGTAGTCGGGCAGGAGCAGGCCCCGTGACCGGGCCAGACGGCGCAGCGGCCCGCGCGAGACGGCGTAGAGGAGCGACTCGGTCGTCGCGAGCGACGGCCCGGCCGCGCCCACGCGCGCCGCGAAGAGCTCGGGCGTCGAGCCGGGGTCGACGAAGACGACGGTCCCGCCCGCCCGGACGACCCCGAACGCGAGCACGACGCCCTCCGGCCGGGGCCGCACCGAGAACAGGGCGCGGTCGCCCGGCGCGAGGCCGTCGGCCGCGAGCGCCGTCGCGGTCGCCTCGACGCGCCGCGCGAGGTCGGCGTACGAGGCCTCCTCGCGCACGCGCGCACCGCGGCGGCCCGGCCGCGTCCAGCGCCGGAGCGCGACCGCGTCGGCGGACGCGTGCCCGGCGGCCCCGCGCGCGAGGATCGGGGCGAGCAGGTGGCGGGGTACGGCGTCGGGCGCGGTCATGCCGCCTCCCCCGCCGACGACGCGGCCGATCCGGCGACCGGGCCCGACGCACGCACCTCGCCGCCGACCGCCCGCACGACGAGCGAGCGGTACGCCGGGATGAGCACCCCGCGGGCGACGGCGCGGTCGGTGACCTGAAGGCTCCGACCCGCTGCGGCGACCGGGCGCAGGGCGTCCAGGACGGCGTCGACCTGGGCCGTCGCGAGCGGCATCCCGAGGCAGAAGTGCGGTCCGGCGCCGAACCACAGGTGCCGCACCACCGGGTCGACGGGGGCGTCCGGGTCGAAGGGGCCCGCGTCCTGGCAGCAGGAGATCGTCGCGATCACGACCCGGTCGCCCGCGCGGACGCGGACGTCGCCCACGGTCGCGTCGGCGCGCACCGAGCGCAGCATCGCGGGCGTCGGTGCCGTGACGCGCAGCGCCTCCTCGACGACGCGGCCGCGCAGCGCCGCGGCCTCCGGCCCGGCGCCGGGGTCGGCCCCGAGGAGCCGGTCGAGCCAACCGGTGTCCGCGGTGAGTGCCACGAGGCGCGGCACGAACGACTGGATGGTCTCGGTGCCCGTGAGGACGAACGCGCCGACGGCGCCGAGCGCCTCCTCCTCCGAGAGCCCGAGCTCGCGCATGCGCCCGGGGACGGTCGCGGGGTCCCCCGCGCGGTACGCGTCGCGCGCCGGCGCGGACAGCCGTGCGAGGACGGCGCGCGCGTGCCGCACCTGGCTGGGCGTGAGGCTGCGCCGGTGCAGGCGCACGAGCCCGACCACGGACTGCGCGGCGGTCATCGCCTCGCGGACGGCGGCGTCCGTCGGGGGCAGCCCGGTCATCGCGCAGACGACCGTCCCGGCCATGGTCGCCGTCTCCGCCACGAGGTCGACGCGCTCCCCCGCGAGCAGCCGCGGAGCGAGGCCCGCGAGGACGTCGGGCACGCTCACCGCGACGAGGTCGCGCACCGCGCGGGGCGTGAAGAGACCCGACAGCGCCCGGCGCAGGCGCGCGTGGTCGGCGCCCTCCATGTTGAGGAGCACGGACGGGCCGAGCACGGGCGTCCACAGGTCCGACGGCGACCCCGGGCCCACCTTGGAGAAGTGCTCGGTGTCGAGCAGCACGGCGCGCGCCGTCGCGGCGTCGGACACGACCACCCCGATCCCGGGGACGCGCACGACCGGGCCGCGGTGCCGCAGGGCCCGGATCGCCGGGTAGACGAGCGGGTGCGCCCCGCGCTGGACCCGCTCCTCCCAGCGCATCGCCGCGGCGAGCCCGGCGGGTGCGGGGGCGAGCGCCGTACCGGTCATCGGATGTCCACGAGCTCGGGCCGGTAGCGGTGGTCGGCGTACCAGCCGAGCGTGCGGACGAGGCCCCACGCGTGCGCGCGGCGTGTCGAGGCCCGCACGACGACGTCGCGGTGCGCGCCGTACCGTCGCGTGAGGCGGCGCACCGCGTTGACGAGCGCCCGGTCCTCGTGGACGTCCTCGATCGCGGTGCGCGGGAACCCGCCCGCCGCCTCGTACAGCGCCGCCGTGATCGCCATGTTGCAGCCCGGCGCCATGACGTAGGGCCCGAGGTAGGACGGGTCCTGGTTGCCGGGGCGGAAGCGCCCGAACGTGCTCGCGACGCTCACCGCCGCGGAGAGCACGCCCTGCTGGACGCGCGAGACCGGGCGGTCGTCGGTGCGCGGCACGAGCCGTCCCGCGACGAGGTCGTGCCCGCTCGCGAACGCGGCGCGCACGCGTCGGGTCCAGTCGGGCAGCGGCAGGCAGTCGGCGTCGGTGCGCGCGAGGTGCGTCGCGCCCTGCGCGATCGCCGCCCGCATGCCCGTGTCGGCCGCCGCGCCCGTGCCCTTCTGCGGCTCGTCGACGACGCGCCACCGCGTCATGCCCCACGCCGCCGCGGTCGCGCGCACCAGGTCGCCCGTGCCGTCCGACGACCCGTTGTCCACGACGACGAGGTCGAAGTCCGTGTCCTGCTGGTCGCGCAGCGCCTCCAGCGTCGCGACGATCCCGTGCGCCTCGTCGCGCGCGGGCACCACGACGGCGAGCCGCTGCGTGCTCGTCACTCCTCGCGTGAACCGCCGGGTGCTCACAGCCGCACCACCGTCGCGCCGATGCTGATGCCGCCCGCGAGGCCGACGAGCACGACGACGTCGCCCGGCCCGACCCGACCTGTCTCGAGCGCGGTCGCGAGCTGCAGCGGAAGCGTCGCGGAGGCGACGTTGCCGTGGTCGGCGACGGTGACGAGCGTGCGGCCGGTCGGCAGGCCGAGCGCGGCGTGCACGTCGTCGAGGTAGGCGACGGCGACCTGGTGCACGGCGACGAGCGCGACGTCGTCCCACGTGAGCCCCGCACGGCCGAGCGCGTCGAGGACGACGCCCGGCCCGAGCGCGAGGAACGCGTCCCTCAGCCGCGACCCGTCGATCTCGAAGTAGGTGCGCTCGAGGTCGCGCGGGTGCGCGGTGCCGCCCCCGGGGAGCATGCCGACGTCCCAGTGCGTCGACTCGGCGCCGAACGCGCTCGCGAGGATGCCGCGAGGCGCGGGGGCGCCGGAGCCGTCGCGCGCGTCGGCCTCCGCCGCGGTGGCGCGGCGCACGAGGACGGCGGCCCCGGCGTCGGACATGGTGTAGCCCGGGGCGGAGAGCAGGTAGGTCGCGCGGTCGGGAACGTCCCAGCGCACGGCGCGCGACGGCGCCTCCCCGCACGCGACGAGGACCGTCCCGTACCGGCCCGTCGCGACGAGCGCCTCGGCGACCTCGATCGCGTTGAGCACGGAGTTGCACGCGTTCTTGACGTCCATGACGGGCGCCCGGACCCCGAGCTTCGCGGCGACGATGTGGCTCGTCGCGGGCTCGACCATGTCCTGGCTCGCCGACGCGAAGAGCAGCAGGTCGACGTCGTCGGGCGCGAGGCCCTGGGTCGCCAGCAGCTTCTCCGCGGCCGCGACGGCGAGGTCGGAGGCGTCCCAGTCGTCGGGGAGCACGTGGACCTGCCGCACGCCCGTGAGGCGCGAGACCATCGGCACGCGCGGCGCCGCGCCCGGGTTGCGCTCCGCGAGCGCGCGCTCCGCCTCGCGCACGTCGACCACGCGCTCGGGCAGGTGGACCCCGACGGCGGCGATCACCGCCGCGGGACGCACGGGTGCGGACCCGGGGGCTACCGGGCGGGGTGGGTTCTCTGGCACGCGCGACACAGTAGCCAAGCAGACCCCCTCGGACGGCGGTCGTCCACAGGTTCCGATGGGGTGAAGTGCCCATCCCCGGACGGCGGCGCGGCAGCCCCGTGGCCCTACCGGTGCGCCACACTGACCCCGTGACTGCGACCACGACCGGACCCGTGCCCACCCGCGAACGACGTCGCGCCCTGCCCACGACCCGGCACGAGCTGCAGGTCCTCGCCGCCGCGCGCCCCGCGATGGCCGGCGTGCTGCTCGTGGGCGGCGCGCTGACCGGGCCGCGTCCGGGCGGAGGGCTGCGCCGGGTCCCGGGCCTCGGGTGGGTGACGGCCGACCCGACCGTGGGTCGCCGCATCCTCACCGACCACCGGCACTTCACGATCGTCGGCGAGGGCGGGGTCGGGCACCTGTGGGCCCAGATCCTCGGCGACTGGGTCCTCGACCTGTTCGACGGGCCCGGCCACCACGACCTGCGCACCCGCTCGCGCGAGCTCTTCACCGAGACGAGCGCCGTGGCGCTGGTCGACGGCGCGTGGTCGCTCGCGCTCGACGACGCGCGCCGCACCCTCGCCGCCGGCGGGACGGTCGACGTCGGACGGCTCGCGCGCGTGCTCGTCGGCCGGATGATGATCTCGCTGCTCGGCATCCCGTCCCCGGCGGCCACCGGGGCGAGCTCAGGGGCGGGCTCAGCGCCGGGCTCAGCGGCAGGCGCCGGGACCGGTGCGACGCCGGAGGCCGTCCCGACGGACGACGACGCCCTGGCGGCCTTCGCGACGGGCGAGCGGCTCGCGTCGATCGCGCTCGGGAGCGCCGGCTCGACGTACCTCGCGCCGGGCCAGGTCGCCGCGGCGCGGGAGATCGTCACCGAGCTGACCCAGGGCGTCCCGGACGGGTGGCGGCACGCGCCGTCCGACCGCCTGCTCGGCCGGTGCCGCGAGCTCGGCCTCGGGCTGGAGGAGACGACGGGGCTCGCGAGCCTGCTCATGGTCGCGGGCACCGAGACGTCGGCGTCCGCGATGGCCCGCACCACGGCGCTCCTGATCGACACGGGCGAGCAGCACCGCCTGCTCCGGCTCCTGGCCGACGAGCGCGCCCACCCCGTCGAGCGGGCGGCCGGCGAGCCGGACGCCGTCGAGAACGCCGTGCGCGAGGGTCTGCGCGTGACGAGCCCGGCGTCGGTGATCGGCCGGGGCGTGTCGGCCGACGTCGAGGTCGCGGGCCGCACCCTGCGCGCCGGGGAGCGCGTCATGATCCTCACGTGGGCGGCGAACGCGGCGGCCGGGCCGTTCCGCGCCGACCGCCCGTACGTGCGCGAGACGCGTCAGCTCTGGTTCGGCGCGGGGCGCCACCTGTGCCTCGGCGCCGCGCTCGCCCGCGCCGAGATCGCCGCGCTCCTGCACGCGCTGTTCGACGACGGCGCGCTCCTGCGCGTCGTCTCGCGCCGCGCCAAGCGGCGGGTCCTGGTGCCCGGCTACGACGAGCTCGTCGTCGCGCGCGCCTGACCCGCAGGCCGGGTCTCGTCAGCGGCACACCGGGCGTCAGCCCTGCGGGGTGACGCTCCACGTGCCGGCGGTCTTCACGGCGAGGACGCCTGGCAGCGCGAGGTCGTACGTCTCGGTGAACGCCTCGGAGTCGCCGAACATGCGCGACGCCTCGCGCGTGACCCCGAAGTACCGGCCCTGGAACGAGTCCTCGGGGCCCGCCGGCGTCCACGACACCTCCGCGCTCGTCGTGCTGCCGTCGAGCCGCAAGACGGTCGGCCCCGTGCCCGACTGCGGCCCTGCGACGGGCGGCAGGTCGTTCCAGCTCTCGAACCGCAGGGACCACTCCCCCGACGCTTCGAGCCAGATCGACTGCTGCGGCGCGGAGTCCTCGAAGACGTCCATGAGGTACGACCCGGTCGTCTCACCGAGCGCGCCCGGGTACGGCGTGACGTCCGTCGGCGCCATGAACGCGCGCGTCCCTGCGCAGTCGCCGCAGTCCAGGTGCACGACGACGGCGAAGTCGCCGTCGCGCGCGAACGTCACGGCGGCGCTCCCTGTCCCGCTCGCCGCGGCGGGTGCACCGGCGGCGACCGTTCCCGCGTCCACCGCCTGAGCGGGTGGCGCGGAGGGACGGTCGGCGAGCGGGTCGACCACCTCGGGCGTCGTCTCCTCCGACGGCTCGTCGCGCGTGCCCGGCGCGTCTTCGGTGGCCGTCGGGCTCGGGGCGGAGGCCCCCGGAGCGACCTCCGGCTCCCCGGTGGCCGTGCACCCGCCGAGCGCGACGACCGCGGCCGTCACGATGGCCAGCGTGACGACGGCGGACGCAGCCCGGCGACGGCGCGGCGATCTCTCCGGACGTGCGCTCACGGGACCAGCCTCGCAGGGACCGGACGGTTCCTGCGCGCTCGTCTCATCCCCGACGCCACCGGCCCCGGTCAGTCGCGCGCCTGCCAGGTGCACACGCACGCCTCGTTGCCCTCGGCGTCGGCCAGGACCCAGAACGCGGGCGCGCGACGGTCGGACACGAGGTGCCCGCCCGCGGCGATGGCGGCGGTGACGCGCGCCTCCGCGACGTCGTGCGGGACCGTCACGTCCACGTGGATGCGGTTGCGCTGCTCGCGCGGCGCATCCATCTGCTGGAACCAGAACGCCGGGGCGCGCCCGCTCGGGTCGCGGAGCTCGGGCGCGGGCAGCTCCGGGGCGCCCTCGTCGAACCCGAGGACCGCGCGCCAGAACGGCTGCACCGCCGTGCCGACGAGGGTGTCGATCGCGATCTCGAGGTCCTGCACCGCCGTCGGGTCCGCGACGAGGTCGAGCTCGCGCGCCGCCGCGGAGATCTGCCGGGCGAGGGCCACATCGCGCGCGCTGACGCCCCCGACGTCGTGCGAGGCCAGCCGGACCGTCACCGTCCCGTACCGCAGGTCGACGTCGGGGTGGTGGTTCGCCGCCTCGGCGAGCTCGCCGATCGCGTCGACGAGCTCCACCCCCGCGGTGAACGACCCCGTGCGGAACAGCGTCTGCACCGTCCTGAGGATGAACCGCCAGTCCTCGACGCCGTCGCTGTCGTGGAACTGGCGCGCGGTGATGCGGTCGTCCGCCGTCTGGGTCATGGCCGTCCTCCGGGGTGCGTCGCTGCGGCGAGGTGCGACACCACGCTAGTGCGCGCCTCCGACGCCCGCGCGCTCCGCGGTCACTCGAGGATCGCGCCGCGCGACGCCGACTGGACCAGCTTGGCGTACTTGGCGAGCACCCCGCGCGTGAACGTCGGGGGCAGCGGCGCCCACCCGTCGCGACGCGCGGCGAGAGTGTCCGCGTCGACGAGCAGGTCGAGCGTCTTGTTCGCGACGTCGAGCCGGATCGGGTCGCCGTCGCGCACGAACGCGATGGGGCCCCCGTCGACCGCCTCGGGCGCGACGTGCCCGACGCACAGGCCGGTCGTCCCGCCGGAGAAGCGGCCGTCCGTGAGCAGCAGGACCGTCTTGCCGAGCCCCGCGCCCTTGATCGCGCCCGTGATGGCGAGCATCTCGCGCATCCCCGGGCCGCCCTTGGGCCCCTCGTACCGGATGACGACGACGTCCCCGTCCGTGATCGTGCCGTCCTCCAGGGCGTCGAGCGCCGCGCGCTCGCGCTCGAAGACGCGGGCGGTGCCCTCGAACACGTCCTCGTCGAACCCGGCGGACTTCACGACGGCGCCCTCGGGTGCGAGCGACCCGTGCAGGATCGTGATGCCGCCCGTGTGGTGGATCGGGTCGTCGAGGGCCCGCAGGATCTTGCCGTCCGGGTCGGGCGGGTCGATCTCGGCGAGGTTCTCCGCGACGGTGCGGCCCGTGACGGTGAGCGCGTCGCCGTGCAGCAGGCCGGCGTCGAGCAGGGCCTTCATGACGACGGGCACGCCGCCGATGCGGTCGACGTCGTTCATCACGTAGCGCCCGAACGGCTTGAGGTCGCCGAGGTGCGGCACGCGGCTCGCGACGCGGTCGAAGTCGGCGAGCGTGAGGTCGACCTCGGCCTCGTGCGCGATGGCGAGCAGGTGCAGCACCGCGTTGGTGGAGCCGCCGAACGCCATGACGACGGCGATCGCGTTCTCGAACGCCTCCTTCGTCATGATGTCGCGCGCCGTGATGCCGAGCCGCAGCAGGTTGACGACGGCCTCGCCCGAGCGGTGCGCGAACGCGTCCCGGCGCCGGTCCGCCGACGGCGGCGCCGCCGAGCCGGGCAGCGACATGCCCATCGCCTCGGCGACCGACGCCATCGTGTTCGCCGTGTACATGCCGCCGCACGCGCCCTCGCCGGGGCAGATGGCGCGCTCGATGCGGTCCACGTCCTCGCGGCTCATGAGCCCGCGCGCGCACGCGCCGACCGCCTCGAACGCGTCGATGAGCGTGACGTCCTTCTCCGTGCCGTCGGAGAGCTTGACCCAGCCGGGCATGATCGAGCCCGCGTAGAGGAACACGCTCGCCAGGTCCAGCCGCGCGGCCGCCATGAGCATCCCGGGCAGGGACTTGTCGCACCCGGCGAGGAGGACCGTCCCGTCGAGGCGCTCCGCCTGGACGACCGTCTCGACCGAGTCCGCGATGATGTCGCGGCTCACGAGCGAGAAGTGCATCCCCTCGTGGCCCATGGAGATGCCGTCGGAGACGGAGATCGTCCCGAACTGCAGCGGGTACCCGCCGCCCGCGTGCACGCCCTCCTTCGCGCCCTGCGCGAGCCGGTCGAGCGACAGGTTGCACGGCGTGATCTCGTTCCACGAGCTCGCGATGCCGATCTGCGGCTTGGCGAAGTCCTCGTCGCCCATGCCGACGGCGCGCAGCATGCCGCGCGACGCCGTCGCCTCCAGGCCGTCGGTGACCTGGCGGGAGCGCGGCTTGAGGTCGGGTCCGGCGTCGGACCCCGAGGTGTGCCCAGTCATGACCCCACTCTAGGAACGGCACCGGCGCGGGGCGCGGCGGGACGCGCCGGACGCGCCGCGGCACGGAGGCGCGCCCGGCCCGTGCAGGCCCGAGACGGGCCGACCGCGGCGCGAGGCGCACGGCATCATGGGGCCGTGCACACACGCCCCGGAGCCGTCCGAGCTCTCCTGCCCGTCCTCGCCCTGGCCGCGACCGCCGCGTGCGCGGCTCCCGCGCCGTCGGGCACGAGCCCCGGCTCCCCTACCTCCGCGACGTCCGCCCCCGCACCGGACGCGACGACCGGGACGCCCGACGACGCCGCGACCGCGACGGAGACCGCGAGCGCCGAGGAGGCTCCCCAGGGGCAGGTCGAGACGCCCGAGGAGTCGTTCCGCGCGTGGCTGGCCGCGAGCCGCGCGCCGGACGTCGAGGTCGCGTGCGGCTACCTCGCACCGGAGCTCGTCGACCGGATGGTCGCCGAGATGACGGCACAGGGGTGGCCGGGCATCACGGACTGCGCGTCGATGACCACGACCACCGCCGTTCTCTACGCGGCCGTGGGCGACGTGCCGGAGGTCGAGGTCGGCGTCCGCGAGGAGCGCGCCGACGCGACGGTGCTGTCCGTCGTCTACGACGGCGGCGACTGCGGGACCGCCGTCATGGTGCCGCAGGGCACGCGGTGGGTCGTCACCGAGCAGTCCGAGGAGGAGTGCTGACCCTCGCCGCGTAGGGCTCCGCGCCCGGGCACGACGACGGGCCCGCACCTCGGGAGGTGCGGGCCCGTCGTCGTCGGGTCAGCGGCGCTTGATCAGCGACACGTCGCGGACGGCGCCGCGGTCGGCGGACGTCGCCATGGCGGCGTAGGCCTGGAGGGCGGGCGAGACGTAGCGGTCGCGGTCGACCGGCTGCCACGGGTTCTCGCGCGCCTCCATCTTGGCGCGACGTTCGGCGAGCACGTCGTCGGGCACGTTGAGGCGGATGAGGCGGGTGTCGACGTCGATCTCGATCTCGTCGCCGTCCTCGACGAGGCCGATGACGCCGCCCGCGGCGGCCTCGGGCGAGACGTGGCCGACGGAGATGCCCGACGAGCCGCCGGAGAAGCGGCCGTCGGTGATGAGCGCGGTGACCTTGCCGAGGCCGCGGCCCTTGATGAACGACGTCGGGTACAGCATCTCCTGCATGCCGGGGCCGCCCGCGGGCCCCTCGTAGCGCACGACGACGACGTGGCCGGGCTGGACCTGCTTGGTGAGGATCTTCTCGACGGCCTCGTCCTGCGACTCGCAGACGAGCGCCTTCCCGACGAAGTGGAAGACGTCCGGGTCGACGCCGGCGGTCTTGAACACGGCGCCGTCCTCGGCGAGGTTGCCGCGCAGCACGGCGAGCCCGCCCTCGACGGTGTACGCGTGCTCGAGGTCGCGGATGCAGCCCTCGGCCGCGTCGGTGTCGAGCGACTCCCAGCGGTTCGACGTCGAGAACGCCTGCGTGGTGCGCACTCCCCCGGGCGCCGCGTGGAACAGCTCGACGGCCCGCTCGGTCGCCTTGCCGCCCCGGACGTCCCAGTCGTCGAGCCACTCGCGCAGCGTCGGCGTGTGCACGCTCGTGACGTCGTGGTCGAGCAGGCCCGCGCGGTCGAGCTCGCCCAGGAGGGCGGGGATGCCGCCGGCGCGGTGCACGTCCTCCATGTGGAAGTTCGGGTGGTTCGGCGCGACCTTGGACAGGCACGGCACCTGGCGGCTGATGCGCTCGATGTCGGTGAGGTCGAAGTCGACGCCCCCCTCCTGCGCAGCGGCGAGGATGTGCAGCACGGTGTTCGTCGAGCCGCCCATCGCGACGTCGAGCGCCATGGCGTTCGAGAACGCGGCCTTGGTCGCGATCGAGCGGGGCGCGACGGAGTCGTCCTCGTCCTCGTAGTAGCGCTTCGCGAGCCCGACGATCGTGCGGCCGGCCTCGAGGAAGAGCTCCTTGCGCGCGGCGTGCGTCGCGAGGGTCGAGCCGTTGCCGGGGAGCGACAGGCCGAGCGCCTCGGTGAGGCAGTTCATCGAGTTCGCGGTGAACATGCCGGAGCACGACCCGCACGTGGGGCACGCGTTCTCCTCGACCTGGGCGAGCGCGGCGTCGGACACCGCGTCGTCGGCCGAGTAGTTGATCGCGTTGACGAGGTTGAGCGGGGTCTTCGCGACGCCGTCGGCGACGACCGCCTTGCCCGCCTCCATGGGCCCGCCGGACACGAAGATCACGGGGATGTTGAGCCGCAGCGCGGCGTTGAGCATGCCGGGCGTGATCTTGTCGCAGTTCGAGATGCACACGAGGGCGTCGGCGCAGTGCGCGTTGACCATGTACTCGACCGAGTCGGCGATGAGGTCGCGGCTCGGGAGCGAGTAGAGCATGCCGCCGTGGCCCATGGCGATGCCGTCGTCGACGGCGATGGTGTTGAACTCCTTGGAGACGCCGCCGGCCTCGCGGATCGCGGACGCGACGAGGTCGCCCATGTCCTTGAGGTGTACGTGGCCGGGGACGAACTGCGTGTACGAGTTGGCGATCGCGATGATCGGCTTGCCGAAGTCCTCCGCGCCCATGCCGGTCGCGCGCCAGAGGGCGCGGGCGCCGGCCATGTTGCGGCCGTGGGTGGACGTCCGAGAGCGCAGGGGGCGGCTCATTCCGGGTCAGCTCCTTCGACGGGGTGCTGCGACCGATCCTCCGGCCGCCGGGTCACATTACGCCTCGTCGGGGCGGTCCGGCCGAGGCGTCCGCCTCGTGGTCGTGCGGCCTACGTACGTAGCCACGAGGGACCTACGGGATGTCCACGCGATCCGGACGTAAGGGTTGAACCGCCTCGCGTACCCCTGCCACCGTGGGCGAGCACGTCACGGCCGGACGACCACCGCGACGCCTCGACGGGGAGCGGCACACCGCTCGGGTCGGGGCAGGTCCTCGCCGGCCCCGACCCGACCACTTCTCTCCCCGAGGGGGCACCTCCATGTCCACGTCCACCACGTCCGCGCCGCCCGGCGCCACCCCGGGGGCCGCAGCGCGCACCACCGACCCCGTCACCCAGGGCGACGTCGTCACGCGCTCGTCGGCCCGCCACGCCCTCGCGCTCACGCGGATCGGCACGGCCGTCGTCTTCCTGTGGCCGTTCACCGACAAGCTCGTCGGCCTCGGGTACGCGACCCCGCGCGAGCGCGCGTGGCTCGCGGGGGGCGCACCCACGCAGGGCTACCTCGAGAACGGCGCCCAGGGCCCGCTCGCGAGCACGTTCGCCGCGATGGCGAGCCCCGTCACCGACTGGCTCTTCATGCTCGGGCTGCTGGGCGTCGGCCTCGCGCTCCTGCTGGGGATCGGCCTGCGGGTCGCCGCGGTGAGCGGCACGGTCCTGTTCGCGATGCTGTGGCTCTCGCAGTGGCCGCTCGCGGCCGGTTCGAACAACCCGGTCGTCGACGACCACGTCCTCGTGATCCTGCTACTCGCCGTCCTCGCGACGACGCTCGCGGGCGACACGTGGGGCCTCGGCCGACGCTGGGCGGCCCTCCCCCTCGTGCGCCGGGCGGCCTGGCTGCGCTGACGCGCCGCGGGACTGGCACCACCACGGGTGCAGGACCGGAGCGGGGCCGCGACGTCGCGGCCCCGCTCCGTCGTCCGACGCCGCCCTCAGGCCCCGGCGGTGTGCGCGCCCTCGAGCTCGTCGGCGTGGCGGATGTGCCGCGTGACCCACGGCGCGAGCGCGAACAGCGCGAGCGCGAACACGAGGGTGATCGCGCCGATGCCGCCGAAGTACGCGGTGTCGGAGGCACCCTCGGTGACCTGCACGACCTGCGCCGTGATGGCCTGCCCGGCGGCGGGCGCGAGGAACCACAGGGCCATCGCCTGGGACCGGAACGCCTTCGGCGCGAGCAGGGTCGTCGCGGCGAGGCCGACCGGCGACAGGCACAGCTCGCCGAGCGTCTGGATCACGTAGACGAGCACGAGCACCCACGACGGCGCCTTGCCGTCGCCGACGACGGCCGACGCGGCCGCGAGGAAGAGGAACGACACCGACGCGAGGGTGAGGCCGATCGCGAACTTGTTGGCCGTCGTCGGGCGGTCGCCCGTCTTGAGCCAGATCCACGCGAACACGGGCGCGAGGACGATGATCGACAGCGGGTTCACCGACTGGAAGAACTCGGGGCTGATGCCCACGCCGAAGAACGTCAGGTCGGTGCGGTCCTTCGCGAACGCCGAGAGCGTCGTGGCCGCCTGCTCGAAGATCATCCAGAAGAGCATCGCCGCGACGAACAGCGGGATGTACGCGATGACACGCGGCCGCTCGGCGTCCGTCACGCGCGGCGAGCGGTACATGACGATGAAGTACGCGATCGGCGCGAGGAACGCCAGGTAGGACATCGTGTCGATGAAGGTCGAGATCTCGAACCCGCCCGCGACGAGGACGGCGACCAGACCGACGAGCACCACGCCGCCCGCGATGAGGAGGAAGATCCGCGCGATCTTCGCGCGCTCCTCGGGGCGGACGGGGTTGGGCACGTGCGCGCCCGCCTCGCCGAGGTAGCGCCGGCCCGCGACGAAGAACACGAGCGCGACCGCCATGCCCACCGCGGCCACGGCGAAGCCCGCGTGGTACCCGCCCCAGGCGCGCGCGGCGCCCACGAGGAACGGCGCGACGAACGAGCCGAGGTTGATGCCCATGTAGAAGATCGAGAAGCCCGAGTCGCGGCGCGGGTCGTCGCGCGCGTACAGCTCGCCGACCATCGACGACACGTTGGGCTTGAGCAGGCCGGTGCCGAGCGCGACGAGCGCGATGCCCACCATCGAGAAGCCCGTGCCGGGGATCGTGAGGCTCACGTGCCCGGCCGCGATGATGATGCCGCCGTACAGGACCGAGCGCCGGGACCCGATCACGCGGTCCGCGAGCCAGCCGCCCACGACGGACAGCAGGTACACGCTCGTGCCGTAGATCGACACGAGCGCGAGGCCCGTCGTCTCCCCGATGCCCAGGCCGCCGTTCGCCACGGTGTCCGTGAGGTAGAACAGCAGGATCGCGCGCATCCCGTAGTAGCTGAACCGCTCCCACAGCTCGGTGGTGAAGAGCGTCAGCAGCCCGCGCGGGTGCCCGAAGAACGCGTGGTCCCCGACGATGGCCCCCGCGGCGGGCCCGTCGGCCGCGCCCACTCCGGCCGCGGTACCCGGCCCGAGGGGCGGCGCCCCGGCCTCCGGCTCGGTGCGCGCCTCGCGCCCGAGCGCGCGGCGTCGCGCGTCGTCCTGCTCTCGTCGGTCGTCGCCACCCATCCTGCGATGCTCCCACCGGCGTGCACCGCCTGCGACCGTTAGCGTGGCCGGATGCCGACGCTCTGGTGGTGCCGCCGCGACCTCCGCCTCGCCGACAACCCGGCCCTCGTCGCGGCGGTGCAGGCCGCCCGGGACGCGGACGACGAGGTCGTCGCGCTCTACGTGCTCGACCCGCGCCTGTGGGGCTCCGCGGGCGACCCGCGCCGCGCCTACCTCGCGCGGAGCCTCGCCGCGCTCGACGAGGCGACCGGCGGCCGGCTCGTCGTCCGGCACGGCGACCCGCGCGCCGTCGTGCCCGCCGTCGCGCGCGAGGTCGAGGCGCGCGAGGTGCACGTCGCGGCGTCGTTCGAGCCCTACGGCGTCGCCCGCGACGTCGCGGTCGAGGAGGCGCTGCCCGACGCCGGCGCGCACCTCGTGCGCACCGGCTCGCCCTACGCCGTCGCGCCGGGGCGCCTGCGCACGCGCACCGGGACCCCGTTCCAGGTCTTCACGCCGTTCCGCGACGCGTGGGTCGAGCACGGCTGGCGCGACCCGGCGCCGCGACCGCGCGACGTGCCGTGGGCCACGCTCCGGTCGGACGGCGTCCCCGCCGACCCCGGTACCGACGCCCGGCTCCCCGCCGCGGGCGAGGCCGCGGCGCGGCGCCGCTGGCGCGACTTCCTCGCGGACCACCTCGCGGGCTACGCGACGGAGCGCGACCGCCCGGACCGGCCCGCGACGTCGGGCATGTCCGTGCCGCTGAAGTGGGGCGAGCTGCACCCGCGCACGCTCCTCGCCGACGTGCGGAGCGCCCTGCACGACGGGTCCGCGCCGTCCGACGACGCGCTCGCCTACCGCTCCGAGCTCGCGTGGCGCGAGTTCCACGCCGACGTCCTGTTCCACCACCCGGGGGCGGCGCAGCGGTCGCTCCGGGACGTCGTGCCCGAGGACGCGTGGGCGGAGGGTGCCGCCGAGGACGCGTACCTCGCCGCGTGGGCCGAGGGCCGCACGGGCTACCCGCTCGTCGACGCCGGGATGCGCCAGCTCCTCGGCGAGGGGTGGATGCACAACCGCGTGCGGATGGTCGTGGCGTCGTTCCTCGTCAAGGACCTGCACGTGCGGTGGCAGCGCGGCGCGGAGCACTTCATGGCGCACCTCGCGGACGGCGACGTCTCGCAGAACCAGCTGAACTGGCAGTGGGTCGCCGGGACGGGCCGCGACGCCGCGCCGTACTTCCGCATCTTCAACCCCGTCACCCAGGCGAAGAAGTTCGACCCCGACGGCTCGTACGTGCGCCGGTGGGTGCCGGAGCTGCGGGAGGTCGAGGGCCGGGCGGTCCACGAGCCGTGGACGCTGCGCGAGCAGCCGACCGGGTACCCGGAGCGGATCGTCGACCACGCCGTCGAGCGGAAGGTCTCGCTCGACGACTTCGAGCGGGCCCGGCGCGCCTGACGCATTTTTCTCAACCAGAGGGTTGACGACTCTGCGGACGCGGCGTAGCGTCGTTGTCAACCAATGAGTTGACGAACCGGACGCCGCACCCCGGCGCCCCACGAGGAGGTCCTGTGACGGCCGACCCGCTCTCCCGCGTGTTCTCGGCGCTCGCCGACCCCACGCGCCGCGACATGGTGGCCCGGCTCGCGTCGGGAGACGCCAGCGTCGGCGAGCTCGCCCGGCCGTACGACATGTCCGTCCAGGCGGTGTCCAAGCACCTGCGCGTGCTCGAGGACTCCGGCCTGGTGACCCGCACGACGGACGCCCGGCGCGCCCCCGTGCACCTCGAGGCGGAGGTGCTGGACCTCATGACGAAGTGGATCGAGCGCTACCGGCGCGAGGCCGAGGACCGCTACCGCCGCCTCGACGACGTCCTGCGCGACCTGCCCGACCGACCGGGCACCACCGAGAACGACCCGACGACAGGAGCAGCACCATGACCACCACCGGCACCCACGAGACCGAGATCGTCGTCCCCACGGACCTCCCGATCGTCCGCATCGTGCGCGAGTTCGACGCGCCCGCGGCGAAGGTCTTCCGCGCCCACCTCGACCCGGAGCTCTTCGCGCGCTGGAACGGCCCGCGCTACCTCACCCAGCGCAACGAGCTCTGGGACGTGCGCACGGGCGGCGCGTACCGGTACGTCCAGGTCGACCCGGACGGCAACGAGTACGCGTTCTTCGGCAGCGTCCACGAGGTGCGCCCGGACGAGCTCATCGTCCAGACGTTCACGTTCGAGGGCTTCCCCGACGGCGTCTCGCTCGACCGCCTCGTGTTCGAGGACCTGCCCGACGGCCGCAGCCGGCTCACCGCGACGTCGCTCGTCGACTCGTTCGAGGGCCGCGACGGCTTCGTCGCGAGCGGCATGGAGGTCGGCGTCCGCGAGGGCTACGAGCAGCTCGACGAGCTCCTCGCGCAGTCCTGACCCCGACGCCCTCCACCCCGCCGAGGTAGAGCCCCGGTCCGCCGAGGTAGAGCCGTGGTCGCGACCAGGGCTCTACCTCGGGCGACCAGGGCTCTACCTCGCGCTCGACGAGGGGCGGCACCCACCAGCGGTGCCGCCCCTCGTCGTGTACGGGTCAGGTGGTTCCCCGTGCCCGGCCCCCGCGGCCGGGCACGGGAGTCTCAGCCCCTCACGCGTCGCCGCGCGAGAGCAGGCGGCCCGTGGGGCGGTCGAGGGTGATCTCCTCGCCCCGCAGGTACGTCGCGACGACGGCGCCCGAGAGCGCGCGGTCGGCGTACGGCGTGATGGGGTTCTTGTGGTGCAGGGCCTTCGGGTCGACGACGAACGCCGTGTCCGGCTCGACCACCGCGAGGTCCGCGTCGAAGCCGAGCGCGATCGAGCCCTTGCGCCGCAGGCCCGCGACGGCCGCCGGGCGAGCCGACATCCACTCGACGACGCGCGCGAACGGCACGCCGCGCGTCCGCGCCTCGGTCCACACGATCGCGAGCCCGAGCTGGAGCGACGACACGCCGCCCCACGCCGTCCCGAAGTCGCCCGTGTCGAGCTCCTTGAGGTCGGGCGTGCTCGGCGAGTGGTCCGAGACGATGCAGTCGATCGTGCCGTCGAGCAGCCCCTCCCAGAGCAGCTCGCGGTTGTCGATCTCCCGGATGGGCGGGCAGCACTTGAACTGCGTCGCGCCGTCGGGGATCTCCTCGGCCGCGAGCGCCAGGTAGTGCGGGCACGTCTCGACCGTGAGGCGCACGCCCTCGCGCTTCGCGCTCCGGATCATCGGCAGCGCGTCCGAGCTCGACAGGTGCAGCACGTGCGCGCGCGCCCCGGTCCAGCGCGCCGCCTCGATCACCGCGGCGATCGCGACGTTCTCCGCGCCGCGCGGGCGCGACGCGAGGAACGTGTCGTAGTGGTCGCCGTGCGGGGTGGGCGCCCGCTCGATCGCGCGCGAGTCCTCGGCGTGCACGAGCATGAGCCCGTCGAAGTCGGCGAGCAGGCGCAGGTCGGCCTCCAGCTCGTCCGGCTCGAGGTACCCGAACTCCTCGACCCCCGAGTGCAGCAGGAAGCACTTGAACCCGAACACGCCCGCGTCCCACAGGGGCCGCAGCTCGTCCGCGTTGCCGGGCACGGCGCCGCCCCAGAACCCGACGTCGACGAACGCCTGGTCGCGCGCGACCTTCTGCTTGGTCTCGAGCGCCTCGACGTCGACCGTCGGGGGGATCGAGTTGAGCGGCATGTCGACGATCGTCGTCACCCCGCCCGCGGCGGCGGCCCGCGTCGCGGACGCGAACCCCTCCCACTCGGTGCGCCCCGGCTCGTTCACGTGCACGTGCGTGTCGACGAGCCCGGGGACCAGCACCTGGTGCGGCCCCAGCTCGACGACGCGCGCGCCGTCGAGCCCCGCGCCGAGCGGCTCGATCGCGCGGACCACTCCCCCGACGACACCTACCTCGCGCGGGTGCTCGCCACCGGCGACGAGCACGCGCTCGCCGCGCACGACGAGGTCGTACTCGTGCCCGCGACCGCTCACCTCACCCGTGCCCATCGCGCCCTCCGTCATGTCTCCTGCTCCCTGGGTGCGGCGTGCTCAGTCGAGCAGCGCGGTGGCGGTGGGGGCGTCCTCGGCCGAGATCGCGAGGTCCTCGAACTCGTTGACGCCCGTGATCTCGACGCCCATGGCGATGTTCGTGACGCGCTCGAGGATGACCTCGACCACGACCGGCACGCGGAACTCCGCCGCCATGGCCTGCGCCTTCGCGAACGCCTCGCCGAGCCCCTCGGGGTCGGTCACGCGGATCGCCTTGCAGCCCAGGCCCTCGGCCACCTTGACGTGGTCGACGCCGTAGCCGCCCAGCTCGGGCGAGTTGACGTTCTCGAACGACAGCTGGACGTGGTAGTCCATGTCGAAGGCCCGCTGCGCCTGGCGGATCAGGCCCAGGTAGGAGTTGTTCACGACGACGTGCACGTACGGCAGGTTGAACTGCGCACCGACCGCGAGCTCCTCGATCATGAACTGGAAGTCGTAGTCGCCCGAGAGCGCGACGACCGGCTCGTCCGGCACGGCCTTCGCGACGCCGAGCGCCGCCGGCCCCGTCCAGCCGAGGGGCCCGGCCTGGCCCGCGTTGATCCAGTGCCGCGGCTTGTACACGTGGAGGAACTGCGCACCGGCGATCTGCGAGAGCCCGATGGTCGTGACGTAGCGCGTCTCGGGGCCGAAGGCCTTGTTCATCTCCTCGTACACGCGCTGCGGCTTGATCGGGATCTCGGTGAAGTGCGTCTTGCGCTGCAGCGTCCGCTTGCGCTCGGCGCACTCGGCCGCCCAGCCCGCGTAGTCGCGCGCACGGCCGGCGTCGCGGCGCTCGCGCGCGACCTCGACGAACAGCTCGAGGGCCGCCTTCGCGTCCGAGACGATGCCGTAGTCGGGCGCGAACACGCGACCGATCTGCGTCGGCTCGATGTCGACGTGGACGAACGTGCGGCCCGCGCGGTACGTGTCGAGGCCGCCCGTGTGGCGGTTGGCCCAGCGGTTGCCGATGCCGAGCACGAAGTCGGACGCGAGCAGGTTCGCGTTGCCGTAGCGGTGCGACGTCTGGAGACCGGCCATGCCGGCCATGAGCGCGTGGTCGTCCGGGATGACGCCCCAGCCCATGAGCGTGGGGATCACGGGGACGCCGAGCGTCTCGGCGAGCTCGACGAGCAGGTCCTCGCCGCCCGCGTTGACGATGCCGCCGCCCGCGACCAGCAGGGGACGCTCCGCCGCGAGCAGCAGGTCGATCGCCTTCTCGGCCTGGGCGCGCGTCGCCGTCGGGCGGTGCACGGGCAGCGGCTCGTAGGTCGCCGGGTCGAACTCGATCTCCGTGAGCTGCACGTCGATCGGCAGGTCGACGAGCACCGGGCCCGGGCGGCCCGAGCGCATGAGGTGGAACGCCTGCTGGAAGACCTGCGGCACCTGCCCGGCCTCGAGGACGGTCTTGGCCATCTTCGTCACCGGAGCGGCGATGCTCGCGATGTCGACGGCCTGGAAGTCCTCCTTGTCGAGCTTGGCGACCGGCGCCTGGCCCGTGATGCAGAGCATCGGGATCGAGTCGGCCCACGCGGCGTAGAGGCCGGTGATCATGTCGGTGCCCGCGGGGCCCGACGTCCCGATGCAGATGCCGATGTTCCCCGGCTTCGCACGGGAGTAGCCGTCGGCCATGTGCGACGCGCCCTCGACGTGACGCGCGAGCACGTGGTCGATGCCGCCGTGCGCGCGCATCGCGGAGTAGAAGGGGTTGATGGCGGCGCCGGGCAGGCCGAAGGCCTGGGTCGCGCCCTCGATCTCGAGGATCGCCACTGCGGCGTCCACCGCACGCATACGAGGCATGGTTTCTCTCCTTGCTGGAGGTGACGTCGTCGTCAGGGGGAAGGTCAGGAGCCGTCGCGGCCGGACAGGCGCTCGACGCCGCGGAACAGGCCGGAGTGGTCGAGGCCGCCGTCGCCGTTCGCGCGGGCGGAGGCCATGAGCTGGGCGACGAGGCCGCCGAGCGGCGCGACGACGCCCGCCTCGCGGGCCGCGGCGGTGACGATGCCGAGGTCCTTGTGGTGGAGCTCGATCCGGAAGCCGGGGCCGAAGTCGCGGTCGAGCATCTTGCGCGCCTTCTGGTTCAGCACCGCCGAGCCCGCGAGGCCGCCGCCCAGGACCTCGATCGCGGCCTCGGTGTCGACGCCGTAGGCCTCGAGGAAGACGACCGCCTCGGCGAGCGCCTGGATGTTCGCGGCGACGACGAGCTGGTTCGCGGCCTTGACCGTCTGGCCGGAGCCGTTCGGGCCCACGTGCACGACCGTCTTGCCCACGACGTCGAGGAACGGCTTGGCTGCCTCGAAGTCCTCGGGCGTGCCGCCGACCATGATCGAGAGCGCGGCGTTGATCGCGCCCGGCTCGCCGCCCGAGACGGGGGCGTCGACGATCCGCAGGCCCGCGTCCTTCGCCTGCTGCGCGAGCGCGACCGTGACGTCCGGGCGGATCGAGGAGAAGTCGACGACGAGCGCGCCGGGCTTCGCGTTCGCGAGGACGCCGTCGTCGCCGGTGAGCACCGCCTCCACGTCGGGCGAGTCCGGGACCATGATCGCGACGACGTCGGCGCCCGAGACCGCGTCGGCGACCGACGCGGCCGCGCGACCGCCCGCCTCGACGAGCGGCGCGGTCTTCTCGGGGCTGCGGTTGTAGCCCGCGACGTCGTGCCCGGCGTTCTGCAGGTGGACGGCCATGGGGCTGCCCATGATGCCGAGTCCGATGAAGGCGATGGAGGCCATGGTGTGCTCCTCTGGGTGGTTCAGGTCGGGGGTCGGGGCGGCCGACGGACGGCCGGGGGTCGCGTCAGCGCTCGGCGGCAGGGAGCCACGCGAACGGGTCGGCGGCCGCGGTCTTGTACTCGAGGCCGATCCAGCCGTCGTAGCCGCCGGCGCGCAGGTCCTTCGTCCAGCGCTCGATCGGCAGGTCGCCCGTGCCGGGCTCGCCCCGACCGGGCGCGTCCGCGACCTGCACGTGCGCGATGCGGCCGCGGTAGGTCGACAGGGCCGCGTCGACGTCGTCGCCGTTCACGGCCAGGTGGTAGACGTCGAACAGGAGACCCAGGTTCGTCTCGCCGTGGTCGGCGGCGACCCGGTCGATGACGCGCACGGCGTCGGCCGCGGTCTTCAGCGGGTAGGCCGGCGCACCGCTCACGGGCTCGACGAGCACCGTGCCGCCGATGCGCCCGACGGCCCGCGCCGCGAGCGCGAGGTTCTCGGCGCCGAGCTCGTCCTGCGCCTCGGGCGTCGCGCCCTCCTGGCGGTTGCCGTAGAGCGCGTTGAACGCACGGCAGCCGGTGCGCTCCCCGATCGCGGTGACGACGTCGAGGTTCGCGCGCAGGTCGGCCGAGCGCGCGGGCCACGACACGAGGCCGCGGTCGCCGCCGGGCATGTTCCCGGCGTCGAAGTTCAGGCCCGTGAGCTGCACGCCCGCCGTCTCGATCGCGCCGACGAACGCGTCGACCTCGTCGCGTGCGGGCGTGGGCGACGCGAACGGCCACCAGAACTCGACGCCCCGGAACCCCGCCGCCGCGGCGGCGGCCGGCCGCTCGAGCAGCGGCAGGTCCGTGAGCAGGATCGAGCAGTTGACGGTGTACGTCGGTGCGGGGCTCATCGTCGTCTCCCTGGGTCCGTCCGCGTCTCGCTGCGTTGCGATTCCATCTTGCGGAACTTTTCTTCTGCTGTATGGAAGTGTAGGCACGCGCGTCGCCGGGCGTCAACAGCGACATCGCCGTCGACCCGGAGCGCACGGACGACGAAGGGCCCGGTCCCTCCAGGGGGACCGGGCCCTTCGCGCGACGTCGCCGACGGTCGTCAGCGCCGACGGTCGAGCTTGACCTGCCGGTTCACGTCCTTGTAGAGCAGGTAGCGGAACGGCTTGGGGCCGCCCGCGTAGCAGGCCTGCGGGCAGAACGCCCGGAGCCACATGAAGTCGCCCTCCTGCACCTCGACCCAGTCGCCGTTGAGGCGGTAGACCGCCTTGCCCTCGAGCACGTAGAGGCCGTGCTCCATGATGTGCGTCTCCGCGAACGGGATGGACCCGCCGGGCTGGAACGTCACGATGTTGACGTGCATGTCGTGCGCGAGGTCGTCGGGGTCGACGAACCGCGTCGTCACCCACACGCCGTCCGTGTCCGGCATCGCACGCGGCTCGACGTCCTGCTCGCGCGTGACGAACGACGTCGCGGTGTGGCCCGGGATCGGCTCGTACACCTTGCGGATCCACTGGAACGCCGCCTTCGCGTCCGAGCGGTTGTGCAGCGCCCACCGCTCCCCCGCCGCCAGGTACGCGTACCCGCCCGGCTCGAGCACGTGCTCGACCCCGGCGAGCGTGAGCACGAGCGTGCCCTCGGTGACGAAGACGACGGACTGCACGGTCTCCTCGTCCTCGCCCTGGTCCGACCCGCCGCCGGGCGAGACCTCCATGACGTACTGCGCGAACGTCGTCGCGAAGCCCTCGATCGGCCGGGCGAGCACCCACAGCCGGGTCTTGTCCCAGCCGGGCAGGTTGCTCGTGACGATGTCGCGCAGCACGCCGCGCGGGATCACCGTGTACGCCTCGGTGACGATCGCGCGGTCGGTGAGCAGCTCGGTCTGGCCGGGCAGGCCACCCTGCGGGGTGTAGTAGGAGGTGGTCTGGGTCATGGGGTCACTCCTCGGAGGTCGTGGCCGTGCCGGTGGCGGTACCACGGCGGACGGCGGGAAGGATGGGAGGGCGGGCGCTCAGCCCGCGACCGGCTGCGGCGCGCGCCCGGAGACGCGGACCGCGTCGAGCCCGGCGCGGTCGAGGCCGGTCGCGGTGCGGACCTCGGTCTCGGTGAGCGCGCCGCAGTCGACGCCGCGTCCGAGGAACCAGGCCATCGCCTTGGCGGTCGCCGGCTCGTCGAGGACGCCCCCGGCGTCGGGCACGAACCCGACGTACGCCGCGAGGCGCGCGAGCGCCGACGCCGCGCCCTCGCGGTAGAAGGCGTACGTCGCGGCGAACCGGCTCGGGAGCTGCGCGGGGTGCAGGTCCCAGCCCTGGTAGTACCCGCGCTCGAGCGAGCGGCGCACGAGCCGCCCGTGCAGTCGCCACGCGGCGTCGACGGCCTGGGGGTCACCGACGGGCAGGACGTTCGTCGACCCGTCCGACAGGCGCACGCCCGTGCCCGCGACGGCGAGCTGCATGACCGACTTCGCGTGGTCGGCCGCGGGGTGCTCCATCGACTGGTACGCCGCCGCGATGCCGAGCGACGCCGAGTAGTCGTACGTGCCGTAGTGCAGCGCCGTCACACGACCCGGCGCGGCGTGCACCAGGCGGGCGACCGTCGCCGTGCCGTCGGCCGCGAGCAGCGCCTGCGGCGTCTCGACCTGGACCTCGAACCGCAGGGTGCCCGGTTCGAGGCCGTTCGCCTCCTCGACGTGCTCGCACGCGCGCGCCATCGCCTCGACCTGCTGCGGCGCGGTGACCTTGGCGAGCGTCACGACGAACCCGTCCGGCAGGGCGCGGGCCTCGCCGGCCGCGGCGCGACCCGCGACGAGCTCCGCGACGAACAGCGCGAGGGTGCGCACGCCGCGTCGGCGCGTCGCCTCCTCGAGGCACTTGATGCGGATGCCCGCGAACGGCGTCGCCGTGCCCCGCGCCTCGGCCCGGACGAGCTCGCGCGCCGCCGCGATCACCGCGGCGTCCTCCGCCGCGTCGCCGCGGTCGCCGAACCCGTCCTCGAAGTCGATCCGGAGGTCCTCGATCGCCTCGACCGCGAGCTTCGCGCTCACGCGCTCCGCGACGGCGTCCGCGAGGTCGCCCCCGGCCCCCTCCCCGACGCCCAGCAGGTCCACGAGCCGGCGGACGCCGCCTGCGCCGTCGACCGCCTCGCGCGCCCGGGCCGCCCACTCCGGTGCGAGGCCGGCCGTGTACCGGTCGCCCGGCACGTAGACGGTGTGCACGGGCTGGCGCGAGCCGTCGTCGCCCGGGTAGCGGGCCGCGAGCTCCGCGTCCCAGGGCGCGAGCAGACCGTCGAGCGACGCGTGCAGCGCCGCGACGCCGTCCTCGCTGAAGCCGCGGACCGAGCCCGCCTCGGGACCGGCCGGCATCAGGACGCGTCCTGCTCGTGCGCGACGACGTCCTCGTACGCGGGCAGCGTGAGGAAGTCGACGTAGTGCTCGTTGAGCGCGATGTCCTCGACGAGCGCCGCCGCCCGGTCGTACGGCCCGGCGTCGTAGGCCTCGTGCCCGACGTCGTCCCGCAGCCGCGCGGTCTCCTCGCGCAGGAGCGTGCGGACCAGGTCGGCGGTGACGGTCGTGCCCGCGCTCTCGCCCGCGGTGAACGACGCGCCCGAGCGCACCCACTGCCACACCTGCGAGCGCGAGATCTCCGCGGTCGCGGCGTCCTCCATGAGGTTGTGGATCGCGACCGCGCCGTTGCCCGCGAGCCACGCCGCGACGTACGCGACGGACACGTAGAGGTTGTTGCGCAGCCCGGCCTCGGTGACGTCGCCCTGCGCGGACGCCACGTCGAGGAGCTGGTCGGCGGTGACGTGGACGTCGGGGCGCTGCCGGTCGAGCTGGTTGGGTCGCTCGCCGAGCACCCCGTCGAACACCTCGCGGCACACCGGCACGAGGTCCGGGTGCGCGACCCACGACCCGTCGAAGCCGTCGCCGGCCTCGCGCTGCTTGTCGGCGCGCACCTTCTCGAACGCCTGGGCGGTGACCTCGGGCTCGCGGCGGTTCGGGATGACGGCCGCCATGCCGCCCATCGCGAACGCGCCGCGCCGGTGGCACGTCTGCACCAGCAGCTCGGTGTACGCGCGCATGAACGGCGCGGTCATCGTGATGGACCCGCGGTCGGGCAGCGTGAACGACGGCCCGGAGTCGCGGAAGTACTTGATCACGGAGAACAGGTAGTCCCAGCGGCCCGCGTTGAGCCCGGACGCGTGGTCGCGCAGCTCGTAGAGGATCTCGTCCATCTCGAACGCGGCCGGGATCGTCTCGATGAGGACCGTCGCCCGGATCGTCCCGTGCGGGATGCCGAGCGCCTGCTCCGCGTGCGTGAAGACCTCGTCCCACAGGCGCGCCTCGAGGTGGGACTCCATCTTCGGCAGGTAGTAGTACGGCCCGGAGCCGCGCGCGACGAGCTCCGCGGCGTTGTGGAAGAAGTGCAGCCCGAAGTCGACGAGCGCGCCCACGGCGGGCGTCCCGTCCACGGTGAGGTGCACCTCGTCGAAGTGCCACCCACGGGGCCGCACGACCATGACGGCGAGCGGGTCGCCGTCGGTCTCCGGGCGCAGCGCGTACTGCTTGCCCTCGGGCGACGTGAACGCGAGCGTGCGGCGCGTCGCGTCGTGCAGGGCGACCTGCCCCCCGACGACGTTGCTCCAGTGCGGCGTCGACGCGTCCTCGAGGTCGGCGAGCCAGACCTTCGCGCCCGAGTTGAGGGCGTTGATCGCCATCTTGGGCGTCGGGGGCCCGGTGATCTCGACGCGGCGGTCCCGGAGGTCGGCGGGCGCGCCGGCGACCGTCCAGTCCCCCGCGCGCACGTCGGCGGTCTCGGGCAGGAAGTCGAGGCGACCCGTGCGGGCGACCTGCTCGCGCCGCGCGGCCCGGGCGGCGAGCAGCTCGTCGCGGCGGGCGCCGAACCGGCGCTGCAGGTCGGCGACGAAGTCGAGCGCGTCCGGCGTGAGGATCTCGTCGGACCGCTCGACGGCGGGTCCGTGGACGGTGACGGCCGTGGTGGTGGTCATGGTGGTGTCCTTTCTGCGGGGCGGGCCGGGCTGACGAGGGTGCGTCAGGACCGGGCTGCCGACCCGACGTGGTGGCCCGACGTGCTGCTCTCCTGAGCCTGGCCCGCGCGGTCGCGCTCCGCGACCTCGGCGACGGCGCGCGCGACGGCCGTGGAGACGGCCGGCTCGAAGACGCTCGGGACGATGTAGCTCGCGCTGAGCTCCTCGGGCGCGACCGCGTCGGCGATCGCGACGGCCGCGGCGCGCAGCATCTCGTCGGTGATCTCGCTCGCGCCGACGTCCAGCAGGCCTCGGAAGAGGCCCGGGAAGGCGAGCACGTTGTTGATCTGGTTCGGGTAGTCGCTCCGGCCCGTGGCGACGACCGTCGCGTGCTGCGCCGCGGCGATCGGGTCGACCTCCGGCGTGGGGTTCGCCAGCGCGAAGACGATCGCGTCGTCGGCCATGGTGGCCACGTCGTCGCCCGTGAGGATGTTCGGCCCCGAGACGCCGATGAAGACGTCGGCACCGGCCAGGCCCTCGCGCAGCGTGCCCGTGAAACCCTCGGGGTTGGTCGTCTCCGCCAGGCGGCGGCGGTGCTCGTCGGTGAGGCTCGCGCCGGGGTGGATCGCGCCCTGGCGGTCGAACGCGACGATGTTGCCCGCGCCCTGGCCCTGGAGCAGCGCGATGATCGCGTTGCCCGCCGCGCCGACGCCGGAGACGACGATGCGCACGTCCTCGATGGCCTTGCCCACCACGCGCAGCGCGTTCGTCAGCGCCGCGAGCACGACGATCGCCGTGCCGTGCTGGTCGTCGTGGAACACGGGGATGTCGAGCTCCTCGCGCAGGCGGCGCTCGATCTCGAAGCAGCGGGGCGCGGAGATGTCCTCGAGGTTGATCCCGCCGTACACGGGCGCGATGGCCTTCACCGTGCGGATGATCTCCTCGGTGTCGGTCGTGTCGAGGCACACCGGCCAGGCGTCGACGCCCGCGAACTGCTTGAACAGCGCGGCCTTGCCCTCCATGACGGGGAGGGCCGCGGCGGGACCGATGTCGCCCAGGCCGAGGACGGCGGTGCCGTCGGTCACGACCGCGACCGTGTTGCGCTTGACCGTCAGACGGCGCGCGTCCTCGGGCCGCTCCGCGATGGCGAGGCACACGCGCGCCACGCCCGGCGTGTAGGCACGGGCCAGGTCGGCGCGGTGGCGCAGCGGCACCTTGGGGTTGACCTCGAGCTTGCCGCCGAGGTGCATGAGGAACGTCGCGTCGCTCACGTGCCGCACGGTGAGGCCGTCGAGCGCGCTCAGCGCGTCCCGGATCTGCTCCACGTGCGCGGCGTCGACGGTGTCGGCCGTGATGTCGACGACGAGGCGGTCGGCGCCCGACTCCGAGACGTCGACGCCCGTGATCGCGGCACCCGTCGCGCTCACGGCCGCGACGAGGTCGCTCGCCGTGCGGTGACCGCTGGGGGCCTCGACGCGCAGCGTGATGGAGTAGCTCGGGCTGGTCGCGGCGTTCTTCGCCGTCGCGGCCTGCGTCTCCGGGGCCTTCGTCTCGGACGTCATGTTCGTTCCTTCTTCTCGTATGCTGATGCGTGTCTTCCGTGATGCGGAAGGGAGTGCGGGAGGTTCCCGCACTGCTCAGGCGAGGTGCGCCCGCCGTCGGGCGGCACCTGGTGGACAGGAGATGGTGAGATGGCCGAGACACCGGCGGCGACGGAGCCGACGGAGACCGCGCCGGGCACGCGGACGACGAAGCCGGCCGGGGGCGTGCAGTCCGTGGACCGCGCGATCGAGCTGCTCGAGCTGCTCGCCGACTTCGGCGGGGAGTCCGGCCTGAGCGAGCTCGCGCAGCACGCGGGGCTCCCCCTGCCCACGATCCACCGCCTGCTGCGCACGCTGCTCGCCCAGGGCTACGTGCGCCAGACGCCGTCGCGGCGGTACACCCTCGGCCCGCGCCTCATCCGGCTCGGCGAGTCGGCGGGCCGCCAGCTCGGCGCCGGTGCGCGCCCCTACCTGGAGCGCCTCGCCCACGACCTCGGCGAGTCGGCGAACCTCGCGATGATCGACCGCGACATGGCGGTCTATGTCGCCCAGGCGTCGTCGAGCCACTCGATGCGCATGTTCACCGAGGTCGGACGGCGCGTCTACACGCACTGCACGGGCGTCGGCAAGGCGGTCCTCGCCCAGCTCCCCGACCAGACGGTGCGCGAGATCATGGGCCGCGTCGGCATGCCCCCCGCGACGGACCAGTCGATCACCGACGTCGACGCGCTCCTCGCGGAGCTCGCCGCGACCCGCGAGCGCGGGTACGCGATCGACGACGGCGAGCAGGAGCTCGGCGTGCGCTGCTTCGCCGTCGCGGTGCCCGACGCCCCGACCCCCACCGCGCTGTCCGTCTCCGGGCCCGCGGCCCGCGTGACGTACGAGTTCGGCGAGCACGCGGTCCCGGTGCTGCACCGCGTCGCGAGCGAGCTCACGCGCGAGCTCATCACCGCGGCGCCCTGAGATGGGCGCGCCCTGCCCGGCCGCGGGGGCTCCGCGGCCGGGCAGGGCGCGTCCGTCCGTCATGTCGGCTCAGCAGAACCCGGTGACGGTCGCCCAGGCGCGCGGCTCGGCCGGGACGTCCTCACGCAGGACGGTCGCCTCGATGAGACCGTACGGGCGGTCGGCCGCGTAGAAGACCTCGTTCGGGTTGTCGAGGCCGAACGGCGCCAGGTCCACGAGGAAGTGGTGCTTGTTCGGCATCGAGAACTTGATCTCCGCGATCTCCGGGACGGCCTCCAGGACGGCCTTGCCCATCGCGAAGAGCGTCTGCTGGAGCGCGAGCGAGTGCGTCGTCGCGAACGCCTCGAGCTGGATCGCGCGGACCTTCGCGTACACCGCGTCGAAGTCGACGTCGGTGGTCGTGTAGCGCCAGCGCGAGGTGACCGACGTCGCGAGGATGCGGTCGTCCGTCTCGACGAGCGTCGTGTAGCGGTCGCGGGGGAACCCGTGGAACTCCGAGCCCGTCGACTTGAGGACGACGAGGTCCGTGAGGCCCGAGACGACGAAGACCTCGTCGCCGTCGCGCTGCACGACCGTGGTGCGCGTCTCCTGGTTGTTGCGGACGAACGCGTGGTCGTGCTCGCCGTCCGAGGTCTCGATCCGGTTCCAGGAGTACTGCTCGATCTCCCAGCGCCCGCCCTCGATCCACTCGAAGTCCTCGACGAAGTGCTGCCCGAGTCGGATCGCGAAGTCCTCGATCGCGCCGACGCCGTCACGGGCGAACGCGTAGATCGTGTTCTTCTGCGTGTCCGTCGCGACGCACCGGGAGTTGTCCCCCTCGCGGTGCGTGGCCTCCTGCCCGCCCCTCAGCTGTGAGGAGACGTTGACGTCCGTGATCTCGTGGCGGGGCGTGGAGCGGTCGACGCGCACGAGGCGCACCTCCGCCTTGCCCCACTGGTTGTTGCCCAGGACGATGGCCCCGCTGCTCTGCGTGGCCGCCGACTGCTCGGCAGTCGTGGTGGTGCTCATGTCAGCTCCCTCGATAGGTCGAGTAGGCGAACGGGCTGAGCAGGACGGGGACGTGGTAGTGCTGCTCAGCGCTCGCCACCCGGAAGACGATGACGACCTCCGGGTAGAAGGACACGGTGTCTCGCCGGTCGAAGTACTCGGCCGTGTCGAACACGAGCCGGTACGTACCGGGGACGAGGGTCTCGGGCCCGAGCTGGGGCACGCGACCGTCGTCGTTCGTGCGGGAGGACGCCACCAGGGACCAGCCCTGCCCCGTCGTCCCCTCCGCGATCTCCGGAGCCGCCTCCAGGCGGACGGTGATCCCCTCGGCGGGCCTACCGCTGGCCGCGTCGAGTACGTGCGTGGTGATGTGGCTGGCGTGGGTGCTCATGCCGTCAGCATTCCCTTCAGCCGCAGCGCGGCGATCTCGCGCAGGTTGCGGGCGGCGTTCGCCCGCTCGGTCTCGGCGTCGTTGCCCAGCCGCTCGGTGAGCTGCTCGAGGATCTCCTCGGCGCTGCGCCCGGCGGCCCGGACGAGGAACACGTGGCCGAACCGCTGCTCGTACGCGCGGTTCCCCTCGGCGAGCCGGCGCGTCACGTCGTCGTCGGAGGTGTCGACGCCGGCCTGCTCGGAGCGCGACATGCTCGCGTCCGCGGCCTCCCCCTCGGCACGCTCGCCGATCCGGGGGTGGCGCGCCAGCGCGGAGTCGACCTCGTCGTCCGTCCACGGGTCGGCGGCGGTGAGCGCCGCCTCGGCGGCGTCCTCCACGGTCGCGTACGGGCGCCCGGCCGCGACCTCCTCGGCCCAGCGGTCCACGTGGGCGCACGCGAGGAGCGCGTCCCGCGCCTCGTCCGGCGACCACCGGTTGAACTCGTCCAGCGTCATCGCTGCGTTCCCTCTCGACGACCGGGCCGGGCGGCACACCGCCCGACCTTCGGAGTGGATTCCACATCTCGGAAGTTTGTTTCCGTCTTATGAATGTACGTCGTGGGTCGGGTGATGTCAACCACGGTGCGTCCCGGCCACGCGTCGGTAATCCCGTCGTCCGCCGCGAGCCGGAGCCGCTACGTTCCTGCCCCATGATCGACGACCTCTGGACCGGCCCGCGCTGGGAGCGGCGGCTGCGCACCGCCGGCGTGCACGCGCTCGTCGTCGTGCACGCGGGGACCACCGAGCGCACGTGGTTCCGCCGGCACGACGGAGCGGACCGCCTCGCCAAGCTGAACTCGGTGACGAAGAGCGTCACCGGCATCCTCGCGGGCCTCGTCGACGTCGACCTGTCGTCCTCGGCGCTTGCGCACCTGCCGCACGTGCCGGTCGACGACGAGCGCAAGCGCGCCATCACCGTCGAGCACCTGCTGGGGATGACGTCGGGGCTCGAGTGGCCGGAGTTCGGCGCCTGGCGGGGCTCGGCCCCGCCGCTCACGGCGAGCAAGGACCTGCTGCGCGCCGTCGTGGAGCGGCCGCTGGTCGACGAGCCCGGACGCACGATGTGGTACTCCACGGGGTCCTCGCACCTGCTCGGTGCGGTGCTCCACCGGCGCACGGGTCGCAGCGTCGAGCAGCTGGCGGAGGAGCACCTCTTCCGCCCGTCGGGCATCCGCCGCTGGCGCTTCTACGCGGACCGGAACGGCTACAGCCACGCGGGCAACGGGCTGTGCCTCCTCCCGACCGACCTCGCGCGCCTCGGGACCGCCGTGCTGCGCGAGGAGGTCGCGCCGCTCGACTGGCTGCGCGAGTGCTGGCGCCCCCGCACCCGGACCTACCCCTGGATCGGCGCGTACGGCTGGCACTGGTGGGCCGACCCGGACCTCGGCATGGTCTTCGCCCTCGGCCTGGGCGGCCAGCTCCTGGCGCTCTTCCCCGACCAGGAGCTCGTGGTCGTCATGACCGGTGGCACGTCCTTCGAGGGCACGCTGGACGGCGTGGAGCTGCTGCGCCAGGCGTACCGCGCCTGACGGGCACGTCCGCGCGGCGAGGAGCTGGTGCAGGACGGGACGACGAAGGGCCCGGCAGCGGATGCTGCCGGGCCCTTCGTGCGGTCGTGCCCGCGGACGGCTCAGGACGCGCCGAGGCCCGCCCGGAACTCGTCCTCGAGGATGCTCATGACCGTCGCGTCCGCCCACCCGTCGCCGTCGCGGTAGACGTCGCGCAGTCGCCCCTCCTCGCGGAAGCCCAACGACTCGTAGAGCATCCGGGCGCGGGGGTTGATGCTCAGCACGTCGAGGCTCACGCGGTGCAGGCGCGGTCCCTCGTGCCGGACGCCGTCCACGTCCGTCGACCCGTCGAACGCGAACCGCAGCACCTCGAAGATGGCCTCGCGACCGTAGCCGCGCCCGCGGTAGTTCGGGAGCAGCGCGAGCCGCAGGTTCGCCGAGCGCGCGTGCTCGTCGAGGTCGTTGAGCACGATCTCGCCGATCAGCTCGTCGCTCACCGGCTGCCCGTCACGCACCGCGCCCGGCGTGATGGCCCAGTCGTACCGGCCGTCCCGGTCGCTGACGGTCGCCACCCACTCGTCGATCTGGTCGCGCGTGAAGGTCGCCGTCGTCCCCGTGAGCCGGTTGGCCTCCGGGTCCTGCAGCGACTCCCACATGCGGTCCGCGTCCCGCGCCTCGATCGGGCGCAGACGCACCATCTCCCCCAGGACGACCGGTCCGCGCGTCACGGCGGTCAGCCGATCCGCTCGAGGACGAGCTCGCGCACGCGGCCCGCGTCCGCCTGGCCGCGCGTCGCCTTCATCACGGCGCCGATGATCGCGCCGACGGGCCCGAGGTTCCCGCCCCGGACCTTCTCCACGATGTCCGGCTGCGCGGCGAGCGCCTCGTCGATCGCGGCGAGCAGCGCACCGTCGTCGGAGACGACCTCGAGGCCCCGGGCGGTGACGACCGCCTCCGGGTCCCCCTCGCCGGCGAGCACGCCGTCGAGCACCTGGCGCGCGAGCTTGTCGTTGATGCGGCCCGCGTCGACGAGACCCTGCAGCGCGGCGATCTGCGCGGGCGTGACGGGCAGCGCCTCGAGCGCCACCTCGTCCTGCTTGGCGCGGCGCGCGAGCTCGCCCATCCACCACTTACGCGCTCCGGCCGGGCTGGTGCCCGCCGCGACGGTGGCCTCGATGAGGTCGAGCGCGCCCGCGTTGACGACGTCGCGCATCTCGGCGTCGGCGTAGCCCCACTCGCCCTGGAGCCGACGGCGGCGCGCGACCGGGAGCTCGGGGAGCCCGGCACGGATCTCCTCGATCCACTCGCGCGGCGGCGCGATCGGGACGAGGTCGGGCTCCGGGAAGTACCGGTAGTCCTCGGCGTCCGACTTCACGCGGCCCGACGTCGTGATGCCCGTGTCCTCGTGCCAGTGCCGGGTCTCCTGGACCACAGTGCCGCCCGCGTCGAGCACGGCGGCCTGGCGCGAGACCTCGTAGCGCACGGCCCGCTCGACGGAGCGGAACGAGTTGACGTTCTTCGTCTCGGTGCGCGTGCCGAGCGGCGACTCGGGTGTCGGGCGCAGCGAGAGGTTCACGTCGGCGCGGACGTTGCCGCGCTCCATGCGCGCCTCGGACACGTCGAGCGCCCGGAAGATGTCGCGCAGCGTCTGCACGTACGCGCGCGCGACCTCGGGGGCGCGGTCGCCCGCGCCCGTGATCGGCCGCGTGACGATCTCGACGAGCGGGATGCCGGCGCGGTTGTAGTCGACGAGCGAGTACTCGGCACCGTGGATGCGACCGGTCGCCCCACCCACGTGGGTGTTCTTGCCGGCGTCCTCCTCCATGTGCGCGCGCTCGATCTCGACGCGGAACACGGTCCCGTCCTCGAGCTCGACGTCGATCCACCCGTCGTAGGCGATGGGCTCGTCGTACTGGGACGTCTGGAAGTTCTTCGGGACGTCCGGGTAGAAGTAGTTCTTGCGCGCGAACCGGCACGTCTCGGCGATCTGGCAGTTGAGCGCGAGGCCGATGCGGATCGCGTACTCGACGGCCTTGCCGTTGACGACCGGCAGGGCGCCCGGGAGCCCGAGCGAGACCGGGGTCACCTGGGTGTTCGGCTCGGCGCCGAAGCTCACCTCGGCCGGGCAGAACATCTTGGTCAGCGTGCCGAGCTCGACGTGCACCTCGATCCCGATGACGGGGTCGTAGCGGCGCGTGGCGTCGGCGTAGTCGACGAGGTCGACGGTCGTGGCGGTCATCCGACCTGGCCCTCCTGTGCGTTCGTGGCCGTGGGCAGCGCGGGCGCGCGGTCGAGCAGCGGTCCGCCCCACGAGCCGACCAGGGCGGCCTCGAGCGCGGCGCCCACCCGGTACATGCGGTCGTCGGCCTTGGCCGGCGCGAGGATCTGGAACCCGACGGGCAGGCCGTCGTCCGACAAACCCGAGGGCACCGACATCCCGGGGACCCCCGCGAGGTTGGCGGGGATCGTCGCGACGTCGTTGAGGTACATGGCGAGCGGGTCGTCGAGCTTCTCGCCGAACCGGAACGCCGTGGTCGGCGCCGTCGGCGAGACCAGGACGTCCGCCTGCTCGAAGGCGGCGGCGAAGTCCCGCTGGATGAGCGTGCGGACCTTCTGCGCGCTGCCGTAGTAGGCGTCGTAGTAGCCGGCCGAGAGCGCGTAGGTGCCGAGGATGATGCGGCGCTTCACCTCGTCGCCGAAGCCGGCGCCGCGCGTGGCGGCCATGACGCGCTCCGCGGTCACAGGGCCCTCCTCGGGCTCCACGCGCAGGCCGAAGCGCATGCCGTCGAACTTCGCGAGGTTGCTCGACGCCTCCGACGGCATGATCAGGTAGTACGCGCCGAGCGCGTACTCGAAGTGCGGGCAGGAGACCTCGACGATCTCGGCGCCGAGCCCGCGCAGGAGGTCGAGCGACTGCGCGAAGCGCGCGCTCACGCCCTCCTGGTAGCCCTCGCCCGTGAGCTCCTTGACCACGCCGACGCGCAGGCCCGAGAGGTCGCCCGTGGCGCCCTGGACCGCGGCGTCGACGAGCGCCGGCCCGCGGCCGGGGATCGACGTGGAGTCGCGCGGGTCGTAGCCGCCGATGAGCTCGTGCAGCAGCGCGGCGTCGAGCACGGTGCGCGTGACGGGGCCCGCCTGGTCGAGCGAGGACGCCATCGCGATGAGCCCGTACCGGGAGACGCCGCCGTACGTCGGCTTGACGCCGACGGTGCCGGTGACGGCCCCGGGCTGACGGATCGAGCCGCCCGTGTCCGTGCCGATCGCGAGCGGGGCCTCGAACGCCGCCACCGCCGCGGCGGAGCCGCCGCCCGACCCGCCGGGGATCCGGTCGAGGTCCCACGGGTTGCGGGTGTTGCCGTACGCGGAGTGCTCGGTCGACGAGCCCATGGCGAACTCGTCCATGTTCGTCTTGCCGAGGATCGGCAGCCCGGCGGCGCGGATCTTCTCGACGAGCGTCGCGTCGTACGGCGGCACCCAGCCCTCGAGGATCTTGGAGCCGGCCGTCGTCGGCATGCTCTTCGTCACGACGACGTCCTTGACCGCGATCGGCACACCGGCGAGCCGGTGCACCGGCTCGCCGGCGACGCGGCGGTCGTCGACCGAGCGGGCCGTCGCCAGCGCATCGTCGGTGTTGACGTGGAGGAACGCGTTGACCGCGCCCTCGACCGCGCCGATCCGGTCGAGGTGCGCCTGGGTGGCCTCGACGCTCGAGAAGTCGCGCGCCTCGAGCCCTTCGGCGAGCTCGGCCGCGGAGAGCCGTGTCAGGTCCGTCATCTCACTCCTCCCCGAGGATCTGCGGTACGGAGAACCGGCCGTCCTCCGCCGCGGGCGCGGCCGCGAGGACGTCCTCGACGGGCAGCGGCGGCTCGGGGATGTCGTCACGGAAGACGTTCGACATCGGGATCGGGTGGCTCGTCGCGGGGACGTCGGGCGTCGCGACCTCGCTGACCTTGGCGATGGCGTCGACGATCACGTCGAGCTCGCCGGAGAGCCGGTCCAGCTCCTCGGGTCGCAGATCGATGCGGGCCAGCGCGGCGACGCGCGCGACCTCGTCACGGGAGATGGTGGACATGACAGCCATTCTAGTGGGGACCGACGTCGTGCCCACCGCGTCGCCGGCCTCCCGGCACACGGATGTGACCGAGACCGTGCGGCCGAAGAGCGAGCATGCCCGCGCGAGCTGGACGGTCTGGGGACGGGCCGACCAGGCGCTGCTGACAGGACGAACAGGCAACCATGGCTCTCCTGGCTCCCCAGATGAGCCGAAACCGCCCGCTCGGCATGACGTCACCACCGCGAGGGCGGTCACGAAGGCGACCAGGACAGCGAGCCCCCAACCTGCGTCGCAGCAGTGCGGAAGGTGGTGGGCAACAACGCGCGGCGACCGGACGTGGCAGCCGAGCTTCGCTCGTGAAGCCGACACCACGGGGCACCCGGGTGAGCGGTGGTCAGGCGACCCGAAAGCCAGCCGCGCGGGCCGGAGCAAGACGGGACCGCGCCAGCAACAGACGACACCGCGCGCGGACGCCGGGCGAGCCACGACAAGGTGAGACAAGCCGGGCGGGGTGGGTGCTGGTGCCGCCTCGTGGCGGGCCTGGTGGGATCCGCGAGGAACGAGCGGCGGATGGTAGACGCGGCACCACCAACCACCTCGACGGTCCAGGCCGGCCGCGCGCCGTCGAGCACGAGAACCACGGCTCTACCTCGCCCGGCAGCCGTTCTACCTCGCGACCACGGTTCTGCTTCTCGCGACCGCGGTCCTGTCTGGCGAACCGCAGGCCTGTCTCGGCCGGCCGAGAGCTCAGCACTACGGGTGCGGATATGCCGAAGGCCCACCCCGTGTGGGGTGGGCCTTCGGTGAAGGGTTGTCCGGCGGCGTCCTACTCTCCCACCCCGTCTCCAGGGCAGTACCATCGGCGCTGAAGGGCTTAGCTTCCGGGT
>NZ_JALIZI010000010.1:0-193964 GCF_040595865.1 Cellulosimicrobium sp. MI9406 | reverse complement strand
AAGGAATCCCAGACACAACCAACCCAACCACCCGGACGGGCAACCAGGCCAGCCATGCCACAGGGACAAAAAATTTGGCATTGACTAACAAGCACACTGTTGAGTTCTCAAACAACCGACACACACCGCCTCCGACCTCGTTCCCGAGGCCCTTGCGCGGGGCGCTTCCTTCGTTCTGAATCCTACCAGACCCGGCCGTTCGTCCCGGACCGGTGAAAACCGGATTTCCGTTCAGAAATGTACCTGATCCAGACACCCTCACCGCACTCACGGCGCAGCACTGTGCTCCGAGAAATCTGGTGGGAGTTTCGCCCGGGGGACCAGCCACTTCGCATCTGCTCCGAAGAGCTGTGCCGTGGTGTCTGTTCCTCCCTGCCGGGCGACCTCGAGAACATTACGGGGTCGCGGGCCAGGAGGTCAACTCGCTCCCTCGTGACCCGGCTCACCCCTCGCCGCCGCTCGCGCGCGCTCCCCCAGCACGCGTACGGCGTCGCGCAGCTCGGGCGGCCCGACGACGTCGAACGGCACGTCGAACATCGCGCACCGGGCCGCGAGCCCGCCCCAGGACCAGGAGCCCGTCGTCAGGCGGCACCGTCCCTCCCCTGCCGGCTCGACGATCGCGTCCGTGCCCGCCCAGCGCGCCACCGTCGCGGCGCCCGCGTGGAGCTCGACGGTGCCGCGTACCGGGTAGCTGGTGGTGGCGAACCGCTCCACGACGAACGTCGCGACGTCGGGCGCCGGCAGCCTGCGCGGCGTGAACCGTGCCCCGGTGCCCTCGCGCGGGACCATCCGGTCGACCCGGAACGTGCGCCAGTCCTCCCGGTCGAGGTCCCACGCGACGACGTACCACCGCCCGCCCCACGTCGCGAGGTGGTGCGGCTCCGCGCGCCGCGGGGCGCGGAACCCCGCGCCCTCCGGAGCACCCGGCGCGCGCAGCACCTCACCGGTGCCGCCGTCGTAGTCGAACCGGAGCACGCGTCGTTCGCTCGCCGCCGTCCCGACGGCGACGAGCACGTCGGGACGCACGGCGGGGAGCTCCTGCTCCCGGCGCCCCGGCACGGCGGTCACCTCCAGTGCGTCGATACGCGTCCGCAGCCGCGCGGGCATCACCTGCCGGATGGTCGCGAGGGCCCGGGCCGCGGCGTCCTCGACCCCGGGCAGGGCGCCCGTGCGCAGGGCGACCGCGACGGCGACGGCCTGCTCGTCGTCGAACAGGAGCGGCGGCACGTCCGCCCCGGCGTCGAGCCGGTACCCGCCGTCGGGGCCCTTGGTCGCGCGCACCGGGTAGCCCAGCGTGCGCAGCCGGTCGACGTCGCGCCGCACGGTGCGGGGGCTGACCTCCAGGCGCTCCGCGAGCGTGGCCCCCGGCCAGTCGCGGCGCGCCTGGAGCAGCGAGAGCAACCGCAGCAGTCGTCCTGAGGTCTCGAGCATGGCTCCAGCGTCGCACGAGGTAGAGGACCGGACCTGTCCGCTACCCGGAGCAGAGTCGTCCCCGACGCACGCACCGCACCCAGGAGGAGCACCGTGATCCGGACCAGAGCACTGACCAAGGACTTCGCCGTCGGGCGGGACGAGAGCCGCACCGTGCACGCCGTGCGGGGCATCGACCTCGACGTCGCGCCGGGCGAGCTCGTCGCCGTCCTCGGCCCCAACGGGGCCGGCAAGACGACCACCCTGCGCATGCTCACCACGCTGACCCGGCCGACGTCGGGCACCGCCACCGTCGCGGGCCACGACGTCGTCGCCGAGCCGGACGCCGTCCGCCACCGCATCGGGTACGTCGGGCAGGGCAACGGGGCCGGGCACGCGCAGCGGGCCGTCGACGAGCTCGCGAGCCAGGGCCGCATCCACGGCCTGGACCGCCGGTCCGCCCGGCGACGCGCCGACGAGCTGCTCGACTCCCTCGAGCTCACGGCGCACGGCACCCGCAAGGTGTCCGACCTCTCCGGCGGGCAGCGCCGTCGGCTCGACGTCGCGATGGGTCTCGTGCACGCGCCGTCGCTCCTCTTCCTCGACGAGCCGTCCACGGGTCTCGACCCGCACAACCGCGCGAACCTGTGGGAGCACGTCCTGCGCATGCGCGACGGCGCCCGCGCGACGACGGGCGAGCCCATGACGATCGTCCTCACGACGCACTACCTCGACGAGGCCGACACCATGGCCGAGCGGGTCGTCGTCGTCGACCACGGGCGCGTCATCGCCGACGACACGGCCGCGAACCTCAAGGCCGAGCTCGCCGGGGACCGCGTCCTGGTGACGCTCGCGCCGTCGGGCGGTCGCGCGCACGACGACGCCGCCCACCTCACCGCGCTGGCCCGCCGCGTCGAGGGCTTCCGCGAGGTGGCCCGCGCGCCCGAGGACGCGGGCGCCGTCGGGCCCGACACCGGGCCCGAAGCCCGGCCCGGCAGCGCACCCGCGCTCGAGGTCCGCGCCGAGCGGGGAGACGCGTACCTGCCCCGGCTGCTGCGCGCGGCGGACGCCGCCGGGATCGCCGTCGACACCGCGCAGGTGCGCCGGCCCACGCTCGACGACGTCTTCCTCGCCCTCACCGGGCGCAGCCTGCGCGAGGCGGGCGCCACCACGGGCGCCGACGCCCACCCGACCGAGAGGACCGCAGCATGAGCACCGTCACCACGACCCCGACCACCCCGCGCACGGCACCGAGCCGCGCGCACGCCCCGCGCCGCGGCCTCGCCGCCTTCGCCCGCGACACCGGCATCGTGCTCGTGCGCGAGCTGCGGCCCGTGCTGCACGACCCGTTCTCCGTGCTCTTCGGGCTCGTCCAGCCGATCGTCTTCCTCGCGCTGTTCGGACCGCTCCTCGTCGGGTCGCTCGGCGGCACGACGACCGGGCAGGAGGTCCTGGGCGGCAACGTCTGGCAGTGGTTCGTGCCGTCGATCCTCGTCATGACGACGCTGTTCGGGACGTCCACGACGGGCGCGAACCTCCTCGTCGAGCTGCAGACGGGGGCGCACGAGCGGATGCTCGTCGCGCCGCTGTCGCGCGCGTCGCTCCTCGTCGGGCGCGCGCTCAAGGAGATGGTCCCGATCGTCGCGCAGTCCGTCGTCGTGGTGCTCGTCATGCTGCCGTTCGGCTTCGAGCTGCACCCCGCCGGCGCCGTCGTGGGGCTCGTGCTGCTCGCCGTCTTCGGCGTGGGGATCGGCTCCCTCAGCTACGCGCTCGCGCTCGCCGTCCGCAAGCAGGACTGGATGTTCTGGGTCGTGCAGCAGACGCTCGTCTTCCCGCTCATGATCCTGTCCGGCATGCTGCTGCCGCTCGAGACCGGACCCCGCTGGATGCAGGTCGCGTCCGACGTCAACCCGCTGCGCTACGTGGTCGACGCCGAGCGGGCGCTCTTCGCGGGCGACCTCACGGCGTCCGCCGTCGCGTGGGGGTGGGTCGCCGCCGTCGTGACGGCCGCCGTCGGGCTCGCCGTCGGGATCCGGACCATGGTGCGGACGACCGACTGAGCACGGGCGCGCGTCAGGCCCGGGCCAGCTCCACGGCCCGGGCCACCGCGCTCCCCGGGCTCGTCAGCACCCGGACGGGCACGTCGGCGAGCAGCCGGGCAGCGGGCGCCATGCTCGCCTGCGCGAGCACGACCACGTCGGGCCTGCGGCGTACGACGGCGTCCCGCACCGCGTCGGCGACGGCCCGGTGGTACGCCGCGAGGTCGCCGGCCTCGAACGCCGCCCAGGCGTCGCCGCAGACGACCGGCTCCAGCTCGACCTGCGTCGCCGCGCGGCGGGCTGCGGCGGCGAGGAGCTCCGTCGTCGGGGCCAGCGTCGAGGCGAGCGCGACGACCACGGCGACCCGGCCGCCGTCGCGCACCGCCTCCGCCGCGAGCGGCGCGTCCACCCGCACCACGGGGACCGCGGACGACCCCCGACCGGCGCTCTCCGCGACCGGCCCCAGCGTCGAGCACGTGCACACGACCACCGACGCGCCCGCCGCGACGAGCGCCTCGACGTGGGCTCGCACCCGCGCGGCGACGGGCACGCCCCCGCGCGCGGCGTCGAGCAGGGGCACGTCCACGCGGTGCGTGTGGCCCTCCCCCGGCGCGACCTCGTCGACGAGCGCGCCGAACGTCGCGACGTGGACCTCCGCCGTGTGCAGGAACCCGATCACGCGTGCCTCCGGTCGTCGTGGTGCGGTCCCGGGGCGCCGGCACGAGATGCGAGAAGTGGCCCCTGCGGCGAGTCCTCCAGGGGCCACTTCTCCCGTCTCACGCCGGGAGCGGTCCCGGCCGGCGGGCTCAGGCGGTGTGCTCGCGGAACGCGTCGGTGAGCGTGGGGCCGTCGTCGGTGCCCAGGCGCCAGACGCTCCAGCCGTCGGCCGTGTGGGTGCCGGAGACCGCGACCGCGGCGAGGTCCGGGTGGCGGAACCTGGCGCCGTCGGACAGCTCGATGAAGCCGTCGGGCTGGAGCACCGCCTCGAAGCGCTGCCCGCGCCGGGGTCGCGACCAGACGAGCTGGCGCGGGGCGCCGAACGCGCGGGCGAGCGCGACGAGGTCCGGGTCGTCCTCGGGGCCGAGCGGCAGGTCGGCCGCGGGCGGGGACGGCACCGGCGCGACGTCGCGGCTCGGCGACGGGAGGTCGGGCCCCGTGCCGAGGTCGACGGGCGGGTGGTACGACAGCGGGTCGTACGGGCGCTCCTGCGCCGGGCTGCGCTGGTCGCCGTACTCGTGCGTGAGGTACGACTCCCGCGTCCGGATCGACTCCCGGGTGCGGATCGACTCGCGCGTGAGGATCGAGGTGCGCGGGGCCGGTGCCTCGTCGGCGCTCTCGACCGGGCGGCGGTCGGCCCAGGCCGTCGGCGCGGGCTCGGGCGCCGTGCGCGCGGTGAGCGGGTCGTCCAGGGGCACGAAGTCGAGCACGGGCGGCTCGGCGCGGCGCGGCTCGCCCGACGCGGTGAGGGGGGCGAGCTGGCCCGTCTCGTCGGCCGACGACGGCGCGACGCCGTAGGTGGTGCGGGGCTCCAGCTCAGCGGCCCGGCGGCGCTCCGCCCGGGACCTCGCGGCCTGACGCGTCACCACGGGAAACTTGCCGGTCAGGGCTCGGCCCACGGCGACGCCGTCCGCGAAGTCGGAACCGGGGGCGACGGCACGGCCCCGCGGGGGCTCGGGTGCCGCGGGTGGCGCGGGGTTGTCGCGCGTCATCGCGAGCGGGGACACGTCGACGAAGCGACGGCCGTCGGCCCCGTGGACCACGCCGAGGCGCAGCACCGCGACCGGCGAGCCGGGCTGGCGCAGGAAGTCGAGCGCGTCCTGGATGCCGGGCGCGGCGCTCGAGCAGATGACGATGAGGCGCGCGCCCGTGGCGCGCGCGGTCGCCTGCGAGCGCGTGAGGGGCACGTTGTCGTAGAACGCGGCGACGTCCTGCTGGAAGCGCGACGCGCCGCCCGTGTAGCGCGCGGCGAGCTCGGCGCGCGTGAGGCGACCGGCACGGCCCGCGTGGTTGAGCGCCGCGGTCAGGGCCTCCTCGGTGAGCTCGGCCGTGACCTCGATGACGACCGGGAGCCCCGCCGCGTCGAGCGCGAGGAGGTGCGGCTCGTCGTCGGACGTGCCCTGCGCGACCGGGAAGATCTGCTCGCCCAGCAGTCCCTCGAGGTTGCCGTCCACCACCCGCTGCGCGTCCGTCCCGAATGCTCCTGCCTGCTGGGGCGGCTGGACCAGTACGGGACGCTCGGCGTCCACCTCGAAGAGGGGCATCGGGGGTTCTCCTGCAGCAGCGGAAACGCGACCTGGGCGGGGGCGTATGCGCCATAGCCTACGGGGGCGGGTCAAGTCCCTCGAAGCGGGCGAACCGGTGCGCAAGGGCCGTCCGGCCCCGCCCTCCGGCCCGGGCGTCACCCGCCGGTCAGGCGTGGCCGGTGTCCTCCGACTCGGCCGCGAGCCGCTCCTCGACGCGCTCGACCTTGCCCGTGAGCTCGCCCGTGCGACCCGGGCGGATGTCGGCCTTGAGGACCAGCGACACGCGGTGACCGCCCGCGCCGACGGCCTCGGTCGCACGCTGGATCACGGGCATGACGACGTCCCAGTCACCCTCGATCTCGGTGAACATCGACGTGGTGCGGTTCGGCAGGCCCGACTCGCGGACGATGCGGACGGCCTCGGCGACGGAGTCCGCGACGGACTCGCCGGCACCGAGCGGGGCGACGGAGAAGGCGAAGACGGCCATGGGTCCATCGTGGCACGGCGCCGCGCCACGGGCCGGGGCACCGGGACTCCCCGAGGGGACCGTGCTCCGACGTAGGCTCGTCGTCGTGACAGCAGAACACCGCACCGACCGCGTCACCGTGCTCGCGGGCGGGGTCGGCGGGGCCCGCCTCGCGCACGGTCTGGACCTCGCGGGGACGGACCTCGCGGTCGTCGTCAACGTGGCGGACGACGTCGAGCTGCACGGGCTGTGGATCTCGCCCGACCTCGACACCGTGACGTACACGCTCGCCGGTCTCGCGGACGAGGAGCGTGGCTGGGGCGTCGTCGGGGAGACGTACGCGACCCTGGAGGCGATGGGCCGGCTCGGCGAGGACACGTGGTTCACGCTCGGCGACCGCGACCTCGCGACGCACGTCGTGCGGACGGCCCGGCTGCGCGCGGGCGCGCCGCTGTCCGACGTCACCGCGCAGCTCACGTCCGCGCTCGGCGTCCGGGCGCGCGTGCTGCCCGTGACCGACGACCGCGTCGCGACGCTCGTCGACACGCCCGCCGGGCGCCTCGGGTTCCAGGAGTACTTCGTGGGCCGCCGGCACGCGGACGACGTGCTCGGTCTCGTCTACGACGGCATCGACGCCGCGCGCCCGGCGCCCGGCGTGCTCGACGCGGTGACCGGCGCCGACGTCGTCGTGGTCGCGCCGTCGAACCCGTTCCTGTCGGTGGAGCCGGTGCTGGGCGTCGCAGGCGTGCGGGAGGCTCTCGCCGGGACGTCAGCGCGACGCGTCGCGGTGAGCCCGATCGTGGGCGGTCGCGCGCTCAAGGGCCCGGCGGCGCAGATCCTCACGACGCTCGGGCACGAGGTCTCCGCGCTCGGCGTCGCGCGCCTCTACGCGGGCTTGGTCGACGTCATGGTCATCGACGACCACGACGCGCACCTCGCGGACGCCGTCCGCGCGCTCGGGATGGACGTCGTCGTGACGGACACGGTCATGGGCGGCGCCGAGGGCCGCGAGCGCCTGGCGCGCACGCTGCTGCGGTCGGCGGGGATCGCGCGTGGGTGACCTCGTGCGGCCCGACGGCGGCCCTCGCCCGGGCGCCCCGGGCCCGAGGCGCGTCGTGGCGGTCGTGCCGCTGCGCGACGGGTCGTCGGGGAAGTCGCGGCTCGCGCACGTGCTCGACCCCGCGTCGCGCAGCAGGCTGATCGGCGTGCTCGCGCGGCACGTCGTGGGGACGCTGCTCGCGAGCGACGGCGTCGAGCGCGTGGTCGTCGTGACGTCCGACCCGCGGTTCACGTGGCGGGCGCTGCGGGACGTCGTGGTCGACGAGTCCGCCGACGCGGCGCACGCCGCGTCCGACGACCTGCCCCTGCTGACCGCCGACGCCGACCGGCTGCGCATCGTGCTCCAGCCCGCGGACCGGCCCGGTCTGGACGCGGCGGTCGAGCTGGGCCGGGAGATCGCGGAGGAGGCCGCGGCGCAGGACGCGGCGGCCCCGGGCCCGGTGCGGCTCCTCGTCGCGCACGCCGACCTCCCGGCGCTCACGACCGCGGACGTGGCGGCGCTGCTCGCCGAGGACGCCCCCGTCGTCGTCGCGACGGACCGGGTCGGCGCGGGCACGAACCTGCTCGTCCTCGGACCCCCGGCTTCCGCGCCGTCGAGCACGACCGCGGTCTCGGGAACCGGCGCAGGACGCCAGGAACCTCGCGCTCGGCCCGACGGCGGTCCCGGCGGAGGGGGGTTCCGGTTCCGGTTCGGGCCGGGCAGCCGCGCGGCGCACGTCGCGGAGGCCGAGCGGCTCGGGCTGCGGGCCGTCGTCGTGCAGCGGCCCGGGACCGCCGTCGACCTGGACACGCTGGACGACTGGGGCGAGCTGCCCCCGCCCGTGCGGGCCGCGGTCGGGCTGCACGTCCCGGCGCTGCGCGACCACGACGCCTGACCCGGCACCCGCCCGCGCCGCTACGACGGCCAGGTACCGAGCTCCTCGGCGGGCGCCGCGAGGCCGGCCCGCACGTCCGCGAGGAGGCGCTGCCACGCGCCCTCGTCGAGCGGCCCGGCGCAGTCCAGCGCGAGCACCACGGACTGCGTCGACGCGTCGCCCTCGAACGTCGGCACGCTCACGACGCGCGCCGCCCCGCGCACCCGCACCTCGCCGCGCGGGGTCGTCACCGTCCAGTCCTGGGCCGCGGCGTTCACCCCCTGGCGGGTCACGCCGTCGGCGAGGAGGGGCAGCAGGACGTCGCGGGGAGCCGTGAGGTCGCCGCCGTCCGCGGCGACCGTCTCCGCGAGGAGGGCGGCGGACGCGTCGCGCGGGCCCGCGGTCGGTGCCGCCAGGTTCGTCGCGGCACGTGACGACAGCACGCACGCGCCGCTCGCGCCGACGACCTGCCACCCGGACCGCGCGACGAGCGGTGTCGCGCCCGCCGCGCCACCGAGGCTCGTGACCTCGGGCGGAGCGGCCGTGGGCTCCTCCCCCGGCCCGGCGGAGGCGCCCGCCGTCGGCTCGTCGGAGCCACCCGGAGGCCGCTCCGGGTCACCCGAGGCGGTCGGGTCGTCGGCCGGGACATCGGCGGGCGGCCGGTCCGTCCGCGTCGCGGACGCCGCTCCCGTCGGGTCCTCGGGCGTCGCGCTCCCCGTGCACGCTCCCGCGCCGAGGACGGCGAGCGCGAGCCCGACGGCGAGCGCCCCCGCCCACGAGCGCGTCACGACCGGCCTCCCCAGCGGCCGCGGTGCACGACGTCGTCGAGCGGCTTGCGCGCGCGACGGCGCGGCGAGCCCGTGGCCGCCCGGTCGGCGGGGTGCCCGACGGCGACGACCCCCGTCGGCGCGTACGCGTCCGGGATGCCGAACGCCGCGCGCAGCCGTCCGACCTCGCCCGGCGCGACGCCGAAGAAGCACGCGCCGAGCCCTTCGTCGACGGCGGTCTGGAGCATGAGCAGCGCCGCCATCCCGGCGTCGACGTGCCAGTACGGCACGGCCCAGCGGTTCTCGTCGCGGTCCGCCCAGCCCTTGTCGTCCTCGGCGTACCGGTCGAGGTAGACGTCCTTCGACGTGAGGACGACGACGAGCACGGGCGCGGTGCGCATCCCGGCGAGCCACGCGCTCATGCTCCGCTCAGGCTGCTCGGGCGAGGTCGCGGACCAGAAGCGCGCGACGTCGTCGGGCTCCGTGAGCACGAGGAACGACCACCCCTGAGCGAACCCCGCGCTCGGCGCGCGGACGGCGTTGCGCACGAGGCGGTCGACGGCGTGCGGGTCGACCGGCTCGTCGGTGAACCGGCGCACCATGCGCCGGCGTCGGACGACGTCCTGGAACTCCACGCGGCCCCCTCGGCACGGTCCGGGATCAGGTCCCCGCACCCTATCCGGCGACGCGCCGCGTCATCCGCAGCTCGAGGAGGCGGGGGTCGCTCGGGAGGCGCTGGGTCTCGCCGGTCGGCGCGAAGCCCGCGCGCTCGTAGAGGCGGAGCGCGGGGGTGTTGGTCGCGGTGACCCAGAGCGCGAGCGTGCGCGCGCCGAGCCCGGCCGCGAGGTCGTCGGCGCGCGCCAGGAGCGACGCCGCCACGCCGCTCCCCCGCGCGCCGGGCTCGACCCACACCGACACGAGCTCGGCCACGGTCGGGTCGTCGGGCGAGGGAACGACGGCCGCGACCCCGACCACGGGACCGGGCGACCGGCCGCTCCCGGGCGGGGCGCCGTCGTCGGACTTGCCGCGGTCGCCAGGCGGGCCGCCGTCGGGGACGGTGCGCGCGAGGAGCGTGCGCCCCTGCGCCGCGCGCTCTCGCCACACGTCGTCGGGGAAGGCGACCTCGCGCGCGAGGGTCGAGCCGAACGCGGACGGCGCGTCCGCGAGCGCCCGCAGGCGGACGTCCCGCAGGTCGCGCCAGTCGTCCGGCCGGGTGCGCTCGACGAGCGTGGTGGGCATCGGCCCATCGTGGCAGCCCGGCCCGGCGTGGGTGCGCCGGGCCGGGCCGCTCGGCCGGCTCAGGCCGCGTCGAGGCGCGCGCGCAGCTCGGGGTCGAGCTCCAGGTCGGCCGCGCCGAGGAGGTCGTCGAGCTGCTCGACCGTGCTGGGCCCGACGACCGGGACCACCGGGTGCTCGCCGCCGAGGAGCCACGCGAGCGCGACCTGGTTCGGCGTCGCGCCGAGCTCGCCCGCGACCTCGTGCAGGAGGCGGATGCGCTCGCGCGTGGTCGGGTGGTCGAACCCGTCCCAGAGCGGCTTGTCCCGGCGCACGTACGCGCCCTGGAGGATCGGCGAGTAGGCCGTGACGGCGAGCGGCGGGCGGCCCTCGACGCCCGCGGACGCCGCGTAGTCGAGCAGCTCGTACGACGCCCAGTTGTGCCGCCCGGGCTCGGGCGTCGGGTAGGCGTAGGTGTAGTTCTGCTGGACGAGCCCGTAGGGCGCGACGCCCTGGCGCAGCGCCTCCTCGCGCGCCTCGACGACGCGCCACAGCGCGACGTTCGAGATGCCCGTGATGCCGACAACGCCCTCCGCCTGGAGCTTGCCGAACGCGCCGACGGTCTCGGCGAGCGGCGTCCCGTGGTCGTCGACGTGCCCGTACAGGACGTCCAGGTGGTCGACGCCGAGGTGGCGCAGGCTCTCGTGCGCCTCGTCCGCGACGACGTCGGCGCCGAGCCCCTGGAAGTTCGTCGGCTCGACGTTCTGCAGCGGCAGGGCCGGGTCCTTCTTGGCCGCGCCCAGCTTCGTCGCGATCCGGACCTCGTCGCGCGCACCGCGGCTCGCGAGCCAGCGGCCGAGCAGGTCCTCGCTGTCGCGGCCGTGGCCGCCGGCCCAGAAGCTGTAGTTGTTCGCGGTGTCGAGGAACGTGCCGCCCGCCTCGCGGTAGCGGTCGAGGATCGCGAACGACGTCTCCTCGTCGACGAGCGTGCCCATGTTCATCGTGCCGAGGCACAGGGTCGACACCTCGAAGGAGGTGCGCCCGTCGCCGATGGTGCGGTACCGCATGGTGGTCTCCCTGGGTCTGTCGGTGGTCCGAGCGATCCGTGGTGGACCCGTGGTCTCGGTGACGTGCTCCACGCTAGGGAGGCATCGGCACGGGTGTACGGTCCGATGCCATGGCCGTCGACCAGACCAATCTGCCGTCCGAGCGCCCCGGGCCGACGGCGGCGCTCGCCTGGGAGGCCCTGCTCGACCTGGGCGCGGGGCCGGGGTCGCGCGTCGAGCGGCTCGAGCGCGCGGTCCGCGACGCCGTGCACGCCGGCCGCGTCCCCGTCGGCGCGGCGCTGCCGCCGAGCCGACAGCTCGCCGAGTCGCTCGGGGTGTCGCGGTGGGTCGTCACGGAGGCGTACGGCCAGCTCGTCGCGGAGGGCTTCCTCGAGGCGCGCACCGGCTCCGCGACCCGCGTCTCCGCCGCAGCCGGCGCCCGATCGACGAGCCCGAGGGGAACGAGCGCGCTGGGCGAGCGGCCCACGAGCCCGGCGGGAACGACGGTGCGCGCGGGTCGTGGCGGGCCTGGCGGGAGCCGCGAGGAACGAGCGGCGGACGGTAGACCCGCGCGCGCCGTCGTGGACGCCGGGCGGACCGACACCGGCAGGACCCACGCCGCGCGCGCCCGGTTCGACCTCGCGCCGGGTGTCCCCGATCTCCGGCACGTCCCGCGCGACGCGTGGCTCCGCGCGGCACGCGAGGCGCTCGGCACGTCCGGCGGGACGGCGTCGAACGACGACCTCGGGCAGCCCTCCCCCGCCGGGCACCCGCACGCGCGCGCCGTCGTCGCCGGCCACCTGCGCCGGGCGCGCGTCGTCACCGGGCCGGACGACGCCGTCGTGCTGACGCGCGGCGCGACGGACGGGATGGCGCGCGTCGCCGCCGCGCTCGTCGAGGCCGGCCACACGCACCTGCTCGTCGAGGACCCGAGCTGGTCGGTGCTGCGCGACGTCGCGGCGCGCGCCGGTCTCACCCCCGTCCCGGTCCCCGTGGACGCCGGGGGCGCGGACGTCGGCGCGCTCGTCGACGCGTCCCGACGGACGGGCGCGCGGGCCGCGCTCCTCACGCCCGCGCACCAGTTCCCCACCGGCTCCGCGCTCGCACCCGAGCGGCGCGAGGCCGTCCTCGCCTGGGCGCGGGACGTCGACGGCGTCGTCGTCGAGGACGACTACGACGCCGAGTTCCGGTACGACCGCCGGCCCGTCGCCGCGCTCCAGCAGCTCGACCCCGACCGGGTCGTGCTGCTCGGCTCGGTGAGCAAGACGATGAGCCCCGCGTTCGGCGTCGGGTGGATGGTCGTGCCCGCGCGCTGGCGCGAGTCCGTCGCGCGCGCTGCCGCACCGCACGGCCCGACGGCGGCCCCGTCCACCGTCGACCAGCTCACGTTCGCGCGGCTCGTCGCGTCCGGCGGCTACGACCGTCACCTGCGCGCCGCGCGCGGGCGCTACCGCCGCCGTCGCGACGCCGTGCTCGACGCCCTCGCCCGCGAGCTGCCCGGCGCCACGGTGCGCGGCATCGCGGCGGGGATGCACGCCCTGCTGTCCCTGCCGGGCTCGCCGGACGGTCCCGCGCCCGACGCCGCGCACGTCGTGCGCGAGGCCGCGCGGCGCGAGGTGACCGTCGTCGACCTGCGCCGCTACCAGGTGCGCCCCGCCGAGCGGTCGACGACCCTCGTGCTCGGGTACGGCAACCTCGCCGACGCCCGCGTCGACGAGGCGGTCGCCCGGCTCGCCGACGCGGTGCGTGCCGCTACTCGTCGTGGGACAGGAGGCTGAACTCGGCGAGCAGCTCGCCGATCTCGGTGGCGTCCACCTTCTTCTGGAGCCGGTCGCGCAGGATCCGCGGCCCGGGGATGTCGAGCTCCTCGCCGTCGCGCAGGGCGCTCACCGCGGCGAGCAGCTTGCGGACGTCGTACGTGCTGTTGAAGACCTCGGGCACGCCGCGCTCCAGGTCGAGCAGCTGGTAGGCCGCCTCCATGCCGGTGCGCACGGAGTACTCGGTGGTGAAGATCGTGTCCCGCGTCGTCTCGGCGAACTGGCCGATGAACGCGAAGTTGCGTGCGCCGTCGGGCACGACCTGGGGCCGGTCGCCCGCGTGCCGGGGCATGAAGAACGCCGTGACGTACGGCATCATCACGGGCACGCAGCTCGCGGCCTCGGCGGCGAGGGTCGGGATGTCGGCCTCGGGGACACCGAGGTGGTAGAGCCACTCCTGCGTGATCTCCTCGCCCGTGCACTCCTGGAGCGACTTCTTCACGTAGTCGCCGGGGGTGTCCACGAACAGGCCGTAGACCCACACGACGATCTCGTCGGGCGACTGCGCCTTGAAGTGCGGCTGCCGGTTGACGGTCCAGCTCATCAGCCACGCCGAGTCGCGCGCGGTGACGATGCCGCCCGTGACGACCTTCCCGCTGAACGGGTCACGCCGGCAGATGCGCTCGATGTGCTCGGGGATGCGCCGGTCGAGCGTCGTGACGGTCGCGGACTGCCACTTGGTGAGCGGGATGTCGGTGCTGAAGACGTCGGGCCGGCCGAACGAGGGGTCCTTGGCCGCGACGCGCCGCCACAGGTCCCACGCGGGCGCGGGCCCCGTGTCGAGGCGCGCGGGCGTGTGCTGGTCGCCGTTGTCGGAGTTCTCGGTGAGCGAGCCGATGGTCGCGATGACGAGGTCGTCCTCGCCGAGGTCGATCGTCCGCTCGACGGCGGCCCCGCCGGACTCGTGGGCCGCCGCGTGGTCCAGCAGGTGCAGCCGCGTGGCGACCTTGCGGTCCGGGGCGAGGTCGAAGTCGACGTCGGTGACCTCGACGTGGAACCGGAACGTCACACCCTGGTCCATGAGCCAGCGCGTGAGCGGCAGCACCATCGACTCGTACTGGTTGTACTTGGTGAACTTGAGCGCCGAGAGGTCGGGCAGGCCGCCGACGTGGTGGATGAACCGGTGCAGGTAGAGCTTGAACTCGAGCGCGCTGTGCCATTCCTGGAACGCGAACATCGTGCGCCAGTAGAGCCAGAACTGGCTGTCGAGGAAGTGCCGCGACATGACGTCCTCGATCGACTTCCCCTCCATGTCCTCGCGGCGCGCGAGGAAGATCTTCGTGATCTCCTTCTGCGCCTTCTCGTCGAGGCGGAAGAGGTTGTCGAAGTGCGCGTCCTTCCCGCGGTCCTCGGTGACGCGCTGGAGCGAGAAGTTCGGGTCGTCCTTGTTGAGCCAGTAGAACTCGTCGAGGACCGAGACGCCCTCGGTCTCGATCGACGGGACGGAGCGGAACAGGTCCCACAGGCACTCCATGTGGTCCTCGAGCTCGCGCCCGCCACGGATCACGAACCCGCGCCGCGGCTCCTTGATGCCGTCGAGCGCGCCGCCGGGGAGCCGGAGCCGCTCGTAGACGGTGATCTTCTCCCCCGGCACCTGGCCGTCTCGGACGAGGAAGCCCGCCGCGGAGAGCGACGCGAGGCCCGCCCCCACCAGGTGCACGGACCCGAGCCGGTCCGTCCGCTCCGGCCTGCGCGGCCGCGCGAACGCCTCGTAGTTGCCGCTGGAGTAGTACATGGCCTGCCCCTCACCGCCGACGACGTGGACGGAGCACCGCCCGCGGTGGTGCTCCCCTGCCATGCTCGCGCCGGGGTCGACGGACCGCACCTCGGTGCCCGGACGCACCCCAGGGGACGTGCGCCCATGCGGGGCCGGGGCGGCCGCGCGCCGTCGGGCACGCCGGCCGCCCGCGACGATCAGAGCCGCTCGGCGAGCATCTCGACGAGGGCCTTGCCCTGCACGCCGGCGAGGTCGTCGGCCTGCGTGCGGCACGAGAACCCGTCCGCGAGGTACACGTCGCCGGGGGCGGCGTCGCGCAGCGCGGGCAGCAGCGCGTTCTCCGCGACGGCGACCGACGTCTCGTAGTGGCCCTTCTGCATGCCGAAGTTGCCTGCGAGACCGCAGCAGCCGGCGAGGACCTTGATGGTCGCGCCCGCGTCGCGCAGCAGCCGCTCGTCCGCGGCGAAGCCCATCACCGAGTGCTGGTGGCAGTGCGGCTGCACGACGGCGGTCACGTCCGAGAGGTCGGGCACGCGCCACCCGGACTCGCGCCCGGGCGCGGTGTCGACCGAGGTGAGGAGCTCGGCGAGCGTGCGCGTCGCGGCGGAGACCGCCTGGGCGCGGGGGTCGTCGGGGAACAGGTCCACGAGGTCGGAGCGCAGCACGGCCGTGCAGGACGGCTCGAGCCCCATGATCGGGATGCCGTTCACGGCGTACGGGCCGAGCACGGACAGCAGGTTCTCCAGGCGCTTGCGCGCGCCGTCGAGCTGGCCCGTGCTGATCCACGTGAGGCCGCAGCATGCCTGCTCGTCGGGCACGACGACGTCGTACCCCGCCGCGGTGAGCACCTTGACGGCGGCCTGCGGCACGCCCGGCGACATGTTGTCGCTGAACGAGTCGGTCCACAGGACGACCTTCGGGCGCTCGTCGCGCACGGGGCGGCCGGGCTGCTGCCCGATGCGCAGGCCGGGCACGCCCTGGGTCGCGCCGCCGCGACTCCACCACGTGCGGAACGGCACCTCGGCGAACTCCGTCATGGAGCGGCGCGTGTCCATCCCGCCCGCCCACAGGACCGCCTTCGCGAGCGGCCGGAACCCGAGCAGCTTGTTGGCCAGGCGCGGCATCCCGGTCGCGAGGCGCGCCCAGACCGGGAGCCAGCCGAGCGAGTAGTGGTCGACGGGGCGCAACCTGCCGCGGTACGTCCGGTACAGGACCTCGGACTTGTACTGCGCCATGTCGACGCCCGCGGGGCAGTCGCTCGAGCACGCCTTGCAGGACAGGCACAGGTCGAGCGACTCGCGCACCTCGGGCGCCGCGAGACCGCCGACGAGCGTGCCGTTCACCGCCTCCTGGAGCACGCGGGCGCGGGCGCGCGTGACGTCCTTCTCGTCCTTCGTCGCCTGGTACGACGGGCACATGAAGCCGCCCGCGGCGCTGGTGTCGGCGCGGCACTTGCCGACGCCGACGCACCGGTGCACGGCCTGGGTCATGTCGCCGTGGTCGTGCGCGAACGAGAAGCCCTGGTAGCCGGCGCGGCGAGAGATCTTCGTGACCTTCGCGGGCGCGGCCGTGCTCGTCCCGGGCGTCCCCGGCGCACCGACCTTCGACAGCAGCGGGTGCGCGTGCGGGCGGCGCAGGTCGTCGTCGACGGCGCTCGGGCGCACCACGACTCCCGGGTTCATGACGTCCTGCGGGTCGAACAGCGCCTTGAACCGCTCCATGAGCGCGATCGCCTCGGGGCTGTACATGACCGGGAGCAGCTCCGAGCGTGCGCGGCCGTCGCCGTGCTCGCCCGAGAGCGAGCCGCCGTACTTCGCGACGAGCTCGGCCGCCTCCAGCATGAACGTGCGCAGCACCGAGCCCGACGCCTCGAGCGGGATGTCGATGCGCAGGTGCACGCACCCGTCGCCGAAGTGCCCGTACGGCAGGCCGTCGACGCCGTAGCGCGCCATGAGCGCGTCGAGGTCGCGCAGGTAGTCGCCCAGCTTCTCCGGCGGGACGGCGGAGTCCTCCCAGCCCGGCCACGCCTGCTCGCCCGCGGGCGTGCGCCCGGCGAGCCCTGCGCCGTCGGCCCGGATCTGCCACATCTTGGTCGCCTCGGGGCCCGCGGGCAGGATCATCGTGGCCTCGCTGCCCGACGCCGCGACGATCGCCTCGGCGTTCGCCATCGCCTCCTCGGGGGTCGCGCCGCCGACCTCGACCATGAGCCAGCCGGCGCCCGGGGGCAGCGGCGGCACGGACGCGTCGCCCTTGGCGCGGCGCACGACGTCGACGAGCCGCGCGTCGAGGCCCTCGACCGCGAGGGGGCTGAGGCCGAGGAAGGTCGGGACGTCGTCGGCCGCGGACGGCATGTCCGGGTAGCCGAGCACGACGAGCGTCGGCTTGGACGGCACCGGCACCAGGCGCACCGTGGCCTCGAGGATCGTCACGAGCGTGCCCTCGGTGCCGACGAGCGCCTTGGCGAGGTCCGAGCCGTTCTCCGGCAGCAGGTGCTCGAGCGAGTAGCCCGACACCTGGCGCCCGAACCGCCCGAACTCCGTGCGGATGAGCGCGAGGTTCTCGCGGACGAGCTCTGCCAGACCGGGGACCGCCGCGAACGTCGGGTCGCCCGTGCCGGCCGTGAAGCGGCGCCCGCGGCCGTCGACGACGTCGAGCGCGAGCACGTTGTCGACCGTGCGCCCGTACGCGACGGCGTGCGGCCCGCACGCGTTGTTGCCGATCATGCCGCCGAGCGTCGCGCGGTTCTGCGTCGAGGGGTCCGGGCCGAACCGCAGCCCGTGCGGGGCCGCCTCCTGCTGGAGCGTCGACATGACGACGCCCGGCTCGATGCGCGCCGTGCGCGCCTCCGGGTCGACGTCGAGCACGCGGTTCACGTGCCGCGTGAAGTCCAGCACCACGCCCGGGCCGATCGAGTTCCCCGCGACCGACGTCCCCGCCCCGCGCGCCGTGACCGGCACCTCGAGCTCGCGCAGCACGTCCAGCGCGGCGACGACGTCGTCCGCGTCCTGCGGGTAGACCACGGCCTCGGGCACGACGCGGTAGTTCGACGCGTCGGTCGAGTACTCCGCGCGGCGTCGCGTCGCGGTGTCGACCGTGCCGCGCACGACCGTCCGTAGCGCGTCCGCGAGCGCCGCGCGCGCGGCGTCGGCCGCCCGTTCCGCCTCGCGGACGGCAGCGGCGCGCTCCGCCTCCGGCGACGTCGTCGCGCGGGAGCCGGACCGCCGCGAGCCGTTCCCGTGCTGCGAGGCGGGGGTCGTGGTGGCGTCGATCTCAGCGGACACGTCGCGATTGTCGCACCCCCGCGCCCGCACCTTCCGGCCCGTCCGCCCCCTGACCCCCGATCTGCCGAGGTAGAGCCCTGGTCTGCCGAGGTAGAGGCGTGGTCTGTCGAGGTAGAAGGGTGGTCCGCCGACGTAGAGGCCTGGTCATGCCAGACGGCGCGGGGTCACCGATCACGGCTGAGGCTGCGGCCGGCATGGGCACCTGATGCCCGACGGCGGCCGGTCGCCCGCGGCGGGCGGGTCGCCGCTGCCCGACGTGAGCGAACGACGCCGCGGGTGATTCGCCCAGGTGAGCGAAGACCTCGGCGAGACGACGCCGGGCGGGGTGGGTGGTGGTGCCGCGTCGTGGCGGGCCTGGCGGGAGCGACGCGAGGAACGAGCGGCGCGGATGGTAGACGCGGCACCACCACCCACCCCGACCACCCGACGCAACCACACGCCGTCGGGCACGAGAACCACGGCTCTACCTCGGCAGACCACAGTTCTACCTCGGCAGACCAGGGCTCTATCTCGGTAGACCAGGGCTCTATCTCGGCAGACCTGGGCTCTATCCCGTGAGTCAGAGGACGAGCTCCGGCTGGAGCTTCTTGATGGTCCAGACGCGCTGCTTGCGGGCGGCGACCGTCGTCAGGGCCAGGGCCGCGACCAGCACGACGACGAGCACCGTGACGTCGCGCGTGACCGTCGCCATGTTGCCGCCGTAGAGCAGCTGGCGCAGGCCCTCCACCGCGTACGTCATGGGCAGGAACCGGTGCATGGAGCGCAGCGGCTCGGGGATCGTCTGCCACGGGAACGTGCCGCCCGCGGTGACGAGCTGGACGAGCATGAGCACGAGCCCGAGGAACTGGCCCGCGGCGCCGAGCCAGACGTTGAGCGCCTGGAGGATCGCGACGAACGTCGCCGACACCAGCACGAGGAACAGCGCGGTCCCGACGCCGTGGACCGGATCGATGTCGAGCGCGAACTTCGTCACCGTGAACATCGCGGCGACCTGGACGACGCCGATCGCGGCCGGGGTGAGCCATCCGCCCAGGGCGGTGGCCAGACCCGACCTCCCGGCGGCGAGGGCCCGCGACGACAGCGGGCGCACGAGCAGGAAGAGCACGTAGGCGCCGATCCACGTCGCGAGGGACAGGAAGAACGGCGCGAGGCCGCCCCCGTACGTGCCCGCGGACGACAGCGCGTCGCTCTTCACGGACACGGGGTTGCCGATGGTCTCGGCGGTGTCCTGGCGGGTCTGCTCGTCGAGGTCGGGCACCTGGCCGAGACCCTCGGCGAGCCCGTCGCGGAGCTGCGTGACGCCGTCGACGAGCTCGCCCGAGCCGTCGCGCAGCTGCGACGTGCCGTCCGCGAGCGAGGTCGCGCCGTCGGAGACCTGGCGCGTGCCGTCGGCGAGCTGCGAGACGCCGTCCACGAGCTGCGGGGTCGCGGCGGCGAGCTGTCCGGTGCCGTCGGCGAGGCGGTCCGCGCCGTCGGCGGCGCTCGCGATGCCGGAGGTCAGCTGCGGCGTCGCGCCCGCGAGCCGGGCCGCGCCGTCGGACACCTGGCGCGACCCGTCGGCGAGCTGGTCGAGCTTCCCGGACGCGGCGGTCACCTGGTCGACGGCGCCCTGCACCTGCTCGCGCTGCTGGTCGAGCACGGGCCCGACCTGCGCCCGCACCTGGTCCGCGGTCGCCCGGTCGATGACGCCGTCGGCGACGAGCTGGTCGAGCCGCGCGTCGACGTCGCCGCGGATCGTGTCGAGCGTCGGCAGCACCTCGCCCGCGGCGGCGGCCGCCTGCTGCCCGTACTGCGCGACCTGCGCGTTCCCGTCCGCGACCTGCGCGGCGCCGTCGGCGAGCTGCTGGGTCTGGGCGGGCAGGGACGACGTCGCGCCCCGGAGCGTCCCGAGCCCGGACGCGAGCGCGTCCGCGCCGTCGTCGAGCTGCCCGACGGCGTCCGCGAGCGTCCCGGTGCTCGCGTCGAGACGCTCGGCGCCGTCGGCGGCCTGGCCCGCGCCGTCGGCGAGGGCGTGCGCACCGTCGTCCGCGGTGACGAGGCCGTCACGGAGCTGCGTCGACCCGTCGAGGAGCTGGTCGGCACCGTCCACGGCGTCGGCGAGGTTGGTGTGGATGGACGCGAAGCCGCGCAGGAACGTGTCGGCCGCCTCCGTGCCCACCTGCTCGGCGATCGAGTCGCGCACCTTGCCGACGATCTGGTCCGCGATCGTGCGCGCGAGGTAGTTGTTCGCGTCGTTGGTGATGAGCGTGAGGCTCGCCTGCTGCGGCTCGAACTCGCCCGCGGACGCGAGGTCCGCCGAGAAGGTCGGGCCGATGACGAGCGCGGCGTCGTACCGCCCGGACCGCACGCCGTACTCGGCGTCGACCTGGCTGGTCTCGACCCAGCCGAAGCCGCCGTCGTCGAGCAGCTGGTCGGCGACGTCGCGCCCGAAGTCGCGCCGCGTCGTCGCGCCCGTCTGGGCGTCGGTGGTCGTCGTGCCCTCGTCGAGCACGACGAGCGCGGCGGGGATCTCGTCGAGCTTGTCGTACGGGTCGTGGTTCGCGAACAGGTAGAGGCCCGCGTAGAGCGTGGGGATGAGCGCCATCGCGAGGATCGCGAGGCGGGGCAGCGTGCCCGCGGCGAGGCGGCGCAGCTCGGACAGCCCGAGGCGGATCGCGGTCATCGGTCCTCCTCGGGGTCGTGCGGGGCGGCGGGCTCGTCGGTCGTGGTGGGCGCGGTGGGCGCGGTCCCGGGGACGGGCTGCTCGGGAGCCGGGCCCGGCTCGGGCGCGGGGTCCGGCCCCGGCGCGGGGTCGGGGTCCGGCGCAGGGTCTGGGTCCGGCGCGAGGTCCGGGTCCGGCGCGGGGTCCGGGTCGCGCGGCGGCTCGGGGCGCGTGCGCAGCACGACGGCCGGCGGCTGGTGGATCGACGCGCCGCGCGCGGGCGGGAGGTCCACGCCGAGGTCGCGGGCCGAGGCGCGCGTGCACTGCACGAGCACGCCGTACCCGGCGCCGGCGAGGCTCTGCGCGACCTCCCACCAGCCCGACGGCTCTCCCCCGTGCCGGTCGGGGAGCGTGAGCACGAGGAACCGGACGTCCGGGTCCTCGGCCGCGAGCGCCGCGAGCAGCGCGGTGCGCACGACCCCGGGCACCTGGTCGAGGCGCCGCGCGCGGTCGGTGGTGAGGGAGTGGTCGGCGAGCCAGCGGGTCACGTCGGTGGGCAGCGAGCGGCGGCCGGCGAGCGCGAGGCCCTCGGCGACGACGTCGGCCACGGTGAGCGCGTCGTCGGGCTCGCTGATGCCGGGCACGTCGACGACGGCGGTCACGTCGCGCAGGGTCGCGGCGGCGCCGCGCGCGGGGCGGCCGGAGCGGTGCGACGGCGCGCTCGCCGGGGTGAGGCGGACCTCGCCCGCGGACGGGTCGAAGCGGCCGGTGGCGACGAGGGCGAGCGCGGTGTGCCCGTGCCCGGGCTCCCCGGCGACGAGGACGCACTCGCCCGTGGACCAGGCGAGGTCCATCGGCTCGAGCATGGGCTCGCGCCGCCCGTCGACGCGCACGTCCGTCAGCGTGATCTGCATCCGGTTCTTCCCCTCCGTGGCGTCCCGGGCCTGCCCCGGGGCGCCGTTGACTCACGGTCAACAACGCTACGCCTCTTGTTGACTCGCGGTCAACAACAGCGTAGAACGGTGTCATGCCTCGCACGCCCACCCCCGCCGGCCCCTCCGGCGCCGACGGCTCCGTGCGCGCCCGGCCGGGCGGCGCCCGCCGGCGGCGCGAGCCCGCCGACCGACGGCGCGAGCTGCTCGACGCGGCCGCGCGCCACGCCGACGAGCACGGCCTCGACGCCCTGACCCCGGCGGCCGTCGCGGCCCGCTCGGGGGCGTCGAAGGCGCTCGTCTTCCACTACTTCGCGTCCACGGCCGGGCTGCGCCGGGCCGTCGCGCTGGAGGCCGTGGCGGAGCTCGAGGCGGCGACGGTCGCACCGGACGATCGTCCCCTCGTCGAGCGCCCGGCGCTCGCCGTCGCCTCCTACCTCGACGCCGTCGAGGCGCGCCGGCTCGTCTGGCAGGACCTGTGGCGCGGGGTGCTCGCCGAGGACGACGCCACCCAGGAGGCGCTCGCGCGCGTCCGCGACAGCCTCGTCGCGCGCCTGACCTCGACCGTGAGCGCCACCACGACGGACGCGCTGCCCACGACGCCCCGCCTCCGGCTGCTCGCCGCGGGCTGGGTCGCCCTCGTGGAGAACGTCACGGCCGCGTGGCTCGGCGGCGGGGACCTGAGCCGCGCGGACATCGAGAGCCTCGTGCTCGCGAGCGCCGTCGTGCTCGTGCCCGAGCTCCCCGAGCCTGCGCGCGGCGCCGTCCTGGCCATCGCCCGGGCGAACTCGCCCGCGGCGGGCTAGCGTCGGGGCGACGGGCAGCGGACGAGGTCGGGAGGCAGCGCATGCGCGTGGTGGTCGTCGGAGCGAGCGGGAACGTCGGCACGGCGGTCCTGCGCCGGCTCGCGGAGGAGCCGGTCGTGACGTCCGTCGTGGCGGTCGCTCGGCGCGTGCCGCGCGCCGACGGGTCGAGCACCGTGCGCTTCCCGCACGACGTCGCGACCTGGCGGTACGCGGACGTCGCGGCCTCCGACGCCGACCAGCGGCTCGACGCCGCGTTCGCCGGGGCGGACGTCGTCGTGCACCTCGCGTGGGCGATCCAGCCGAGCCACGACCGCAAGCGGCTGCGGCGCGTCAACGTCGAGGGCACGCGCCGCGTCGTCGAGGCGGCGCAGCGGGCGGGCGTCGCGCACGTCGTCGTGGCGTCGTCCGTCGGCGCCTACTCCCCCGCCCCGTACGCGGGCGACGCGCGCGACACCCCGGTGAACGAGGGCTGGCCCGTCGAGGGCGTCCCGGGCTCGTCGTACTCGGAGGACAAGGCGGCCGTCGAGACGCTGCTCGACGACCTCGACCGGGAGACGGGGATCGTCGTCTCGCGCGTCCGCTCGGCGCTCGTGTTCCAGCGCGACGCGGGCTCCGAGATCGCGCGGTACTTCCTCGGCCCGCTCGGCACGCGCGTGCTGCGTCGCGACCCGCTCCCGGCGGTCCCGCTGCCCGACGGCCTACGGCTCCAGGTCGTGCACGCCGACGACCTCGCGGACGCGTACGCGCGGATCGTCGTGGGCCGGCACCCCGGGCCGTTCAACGTCGCTCACCCCACCGTGCTCACGGCGCAGGACGTGGCCGACGTCGTCGCGGACGGCTCGCTGCGCACCGTGCCCTACGCGACCGCGCGGACCGCCGTCGCCGTCGCGTGGCGCGCGCGCCTCGCGCCCGTCGGCGAGGGCTGGCTCGACATGGCGATGCGCGTGCCCGTGCTCGACACCGAGCTCGCGACGGAGCTGCTGCGCTGGCGCCCCGTGCACGGCGCGAAGGACACGCTCGCCGAGCTCGTCGACGGCATCCGGGCGGGCGCCGGGACGTCCTCGCCCCCGCTCCTCCCCCGCTGACCGGACCCGCTCGCGGCGCCACGCCCCTGACACGACGGACCCCGGGTCGCGCGCCGTCCGGCGGTGCGCGGCCCGGGGTCCGTCGTCGGTGCCGGGGTCAGCTCTCGAGCGTGGCGTCCAGCGTGATCGTCGGCACGCCCGCGAGCGCCTTCGAGACGGGGCACGTGGCCTTGGCCGCCTCCGCCGCCTGCTGGAAGCCGGCGGCGTCGATGCCCTCGACCTCGCCGCGGACGGTCAGCGCGATCTCCGGGATCCGGAAGCCGCCTGCCGGGTCCGGCGCGAGGGTGACCTCCGCCGTGACCTCGAGCGAGACGGGCGTCGCGCCGGCCTCGCCGAGCAGCGCGGAGAACTGCATCGCGTAGCAGGACGAGTGCGCGGCGGCGATGAGCTCCTCGGGGCTCGTGACCCCGCCCGGGTCGTCGGCGGCGCGACGCGGGAAGGACACGTCGTACGTCCCGACCTTCGAGCTCGTGAGCTCGACCTGGCCCTGGCCGTCCTGGAGGCCGCCGTTCCAGGCGGTGCGTGCGATACGGGTGGGCATGCGAGATCTCCTTCGACGTCGTGGGTCCCGGGCAGGACCCGGTGCCCCGACCGTAACCCGCCGCGCCGCGCCCCGCCGGGACGGGGTGCGTGAGGTCTGCGTCACGCGGCGCGCTCAGCCGAGCGTGCCCGCCGGGCGGTAGACGACCGACGACGCGCGGTCGTCGAACGAGCCCAGGGTCGCGCAGTGCGGCGTGCAGTTCTTCTTCGTGCCCGCGTACGAGTAGGAGTCGTAGAGCGTCGCCCAGCACCCGGCGTACGTCGACGCCGAGGAGACGACGTTGTTCATGAGGAGGTTCGCGAGGTTCGGGAACCCGTACGTCGAGCCGGTGTGGCACCCGTTCGTACCCGACCCGTAGAGCACCTTCGACGCGCCCTTGTAGCTCGGGTCCCGCCACAGCACGCCGAGCACGATCGACCCGGCCGCGGCCGTCGTCGCCCGCTCCGCCGCGGCCCGCGGGCCCGCCGTCGTGGTCGCGTTGAGCTCGCCGACGAGGCCGTCGACGTCGGCCCGCGTGGCGCGACCGAGGCGCGACGGCGCGACCTCGTCCCCCGACACGAACTCGAGCGCCTCCTCCAGCGAGCCGAAGCACACCTCGGGTGCGGCGGGCAGCGAGGCGGGGTCCTCGCCGGGGAGGAGAGGCTGGGCCTCGACGGCGCAGCTCTCGCCGGTCGCGACGGGCTGGTCGGCGAGCGGGACCGCCGCGAGGTCGTCCCCCGGGGCGGCCCGGACGCCCGGCGGCGAGGCGAGCGCCGGGCCGGCGACGGCGCCCACCAGCACGAGACCGGCGACGAGGCCGGCGGACAGGGCGCGGAGCGGAGTGCTGGTCATGGTTCTCCTTCTGCGTGGGCCACGCCCCCGGGTTCGCACCCCGTGGACCTGACGCGGGAAGGGGACTCCCACAGGACGGCCACGTCCCGTGACCCCGCCCGCATCCTAGGGCGGACGGTCCCTCGGGGCCCGGCGGAGGTCCCCTGCCGCTGGGCAGGTCGGGCGGTCGTTGGTTACCGTGCTCGGGTGGCCTCGGTCCCACCCGGGCGAGACCGCTGGGAAGGACCCATCCACGAACCCTTCGCCGAACCGGCACTGCCGGGGAGATGAGTGTCGATGAAGCACCGTTCTCTACCCGTGTCACTGACCGCCGCCGCCGCGAGCCTCGCGGTCGTCGCGGCCGCCGCCGCGCCCGCCGCCGCGGACCCGCCGCCCGACCCCGGCAACGCCTTCGGCGTGCAGTCGGGCGCGTCGCTCGAGCCGACCGAGAAGGTCGCGCCGTCGCTCGCCAAGGCGACCGGCACGGTCACCGCGTTCGTCGAGCTCGACGCGCCGTCGGCGGTCGACCTCACGGCGCAGGGCGCGAGCCCCGACGAGGTCGAGGCCAACGCGCAGGAGGTCGCGCAGCTCGCGGACGACGTCGTCCCGCAGCAGGCGACCGCCCGCAGCGCGGGCGCGCGGAACCCGCAGCAGGTGTCGGTCACGAGCACGCTCGTCGCGGGCGTCGTCGTCACGGGCGACGCGGCCCGCGTGCGCGACCTCGCGCGCGACGCCTCCGTCCGCACGGTCTACCGGATCATCCCCAAGAAGCCCGCGAACAAGGGCACGGACGTGTTCACGCGCGCGCTCGAGACGTGGCAGAGCACCGGCCTCACCGGCGAGGGCGTGCGCATCGGCATCATCGACACCGGCGTCGACTACACCCACAAGGCGTTCGGCGGCCCCGGCACGCAGGAGGCGTTCGACGAGGCCTACGGCGACCGCGGCACCGGCCCGGTCCCGGAGGGCACGTACGACGAGCTGAAGTTCCTCGGCGGCCACGACTTCGCCGGGTACGACTACGACGCGAGCGGCACCGTCCCCGGCACGACGCTCGTGCCGACGCCCGACGAGAACCCCATCGACTCGCTCGACTCGGTCGGCTCGGGCCACGGCTCGCACGTGGCCGGCACGACGGCGGCGTACGGCGTCACGGCCGACGGCGAGACGTTCGACGGCGACTACTCGACGCTCACCGCCGTCTCCGACTGGCAGGTCGGCCCGGGCTCCGCGCCCCAGGCGGGCATCTACGCGCTCAAGGTGTTCGGCGACCTCGGCGGCTCGACGGGCGTCGTCGTCGACGCGCTCGAGTGGGCGGCCGACCCGAACGGTGACGGCGACCTGTCCGACCGCCTCGACATCGTCAACCTCTCCCTCGGCTCCGACGGCTCGCCCGCGGACGACCCGGAGAACCTCTTCATCGACCAGCTCTCGCGCCTGGGCACGCTGTCCGTCATCGCGTCGGGCAACGCGGGCGACGTGACCGACGTCGGCGGCTCGCCCGGCAACGCGCGCACCGCGCTGACGGTCGCGAACTCGGTCGGCGACACGCAGACGTTCGACGCGGTCCGCGTCGAGGCGCCGGAGTCCCTCGCCGGCACGTACCCGGCGCAGAACTCCCAGGCGTACGCGGGCACCGCGGACGTCACGGCCCCGGTCGCGTTCGTCGCGGACGACTTCTCCGGCTGCGCCCCGTTCACGCCCGAGCAGGCGGCCGCCGTCGCGGGCAAGATCGCGTTCCTCTACTGGGACGACGACGACGCGACCCGTGCGTGCGGCAGCGCCGCGCGCTTCAACAACGCGGAGGCCGCGGGCGCCGTCGGCGTGCTGCTGTCCTCCGAGCTGTCGTCGTTCGTCGCGGGCATCGCGGGCAACCCCGGCATCCCCGGCGCCCAGCTCACGGGCCCGAGCCACGCCGCGCTGCGCCCGGCGATCGAGGCCGGAGAGGTCACGCTGACCGTCGGCCCGTCGCTCGCGCTGTCGTCGTTCGTCTCGATCCCGGAGATCGGCGACACGCTGAACAGCGGCTCGTCGCGCGGCGTGCACGGCTCGCTCGGCGTCGCCAAGCCCGACGTCGCGGCGCCCGGCACCGGCATCGCGTCCGTCGCGTCCGGCCGCCTGGTCGGCGCGAGCATCAAGTCCGGCACCTCGATGGCCACCCCGCACGTCGCGGGCATCGCGGCCCTCGTCAAGCAGGCCCACCCGGGCTGGGCGCCGGCCGAGGTCAAGGCGTCGGTCATGAACACCGCGACGCACGACGTCTTCACCGGCCCCTCGGGCACGGGCACCGCGTACGGTCCCGAGCGCGTGGGCTCCGGCCGGGTCGACGCCGTCGACGCGGCCACGAACACGACCCTCGCCTACGCGTCGCAGGACTCCGACCAGGTGTCCGTCGCGTTCGGCGTCGTGCCCGTGGGTGCGGACCCGGTCACGGTCCGCAAGACCGTGACGGTGCAGAACACCGGCGACACCCCGAAGACGTACTCGACCGGCTTCACGCAGTCAAGCACGGCCGGCGGCGCCACCGTCTCCGTCGCGCCCGCGTCGATCACCGTCCCCGCAGGCCAGCGCACCGTCGTCACGGTGACCCTCACGGCGGACCCGGCGACGCTCGCCAAGGAGCTCGACCCGACGTCGTCGGCCGACTCCGGCGTCGGCGTGCCGCGCGACTTCGTGTCCTCGGTGAGCGGCCGCGTGGTCCTCACCCCGACGGACGGCGGCAGCGAGCTGCGCGTCCCCGTGCAGGCGTCGCCGCGGCTCGTGAGCGACCTGTCCGCCAAGCCCGTCGCCTTCCCGGGCACCGCGACGACCGCCGAGCTCGACCTCGACGGCCGCGGCGTCGACTCCGGCGGCTGGACGTCGCTCGTCGCGCCGTTCGAGCTCAAGACGACGAGCCCCCGCCTCGAGGCGGACGCGGCGGTGGGCGCCTCGGCGTCGGCCATCGCGGCGGCCGACGTGCGCGCGGTCGGCTTCGCGTCCACGGCGCCGCAAGAGGCCGCGGCCGGGGGCGACCCGGCCGACGGCTTCATGGGCATCGCCGTCGCGATGGACGGGGAGTGGGCGAGCCTCGGCTCCGTCTCGATCCCCGCGGTCGAGGTCGACGTCGACTCCGACGGCTCGGCCGACTTCGAGGTCGCGGCGGTGAAGTTCGACACCGAGATCGACGTCACGCTGGCCGTGACGTACACGCTCAAGGACTGGACCGACCCCGACGGCACGGAGCACGACGCCGGCGACGTCATCGACCAGCAGCCGGTCAACACCGTCTGGGGCGACGTCGACACCTCGGTGTTCGACAACAACGTCGTCGTCATCCCGGTCGGCATCGGGTCCCTCGGGATCGAGGAGGGCGACGTGCCGACCTTCCAGGTCCTCACGTACTCGCCGTACTCGCAGGCCGCCGACCAGCTCGTCGACGCGAGCGAGACGTTCACGGCCGACCCGTACGACCCGGCCTACTGGTTCGGGGGCGAGGGCGAGCTCGTGTACGCCGGGGCCGACGACGCGCCGATCACCGTGCACCGCTCGGAGTCGGCGGTCGAGGCCGGCAGCGGGAAGCTCCTGCTGCTGCACCTGCACAACGCGACGCCGACCTCGCGCTGGCAGACCGTGGACGTCACGACGTCCGCCGTCGTCGACGCGACCGTCACGGCCGAGGCCCGCTGCCTCGGCGGGAAGGCGCACGTCGCGGTGCGCGTGCTCAACGAGTCGGGCGCGACGGCCGACGTCGTCGTGACCACGCCGTACGGCCAGAAGACGTTCCCGAACGTCAAGGACGGCAAGAACGCCTACCGGTCGTTCTCGTCGCGCGCCGCGTCGTTCGACGCGGGCTCGGTGACGGCCACGCTCACCGCCGAGATCGACGGCGAGGAGGTCACCACGACCTACGACGCCGACTACGAGGCGCTGAGCTGCTCGTGACGCCCGCCGCCTGAGCGCCCCTCGCGAACGCTCGTGCGACACCGCCCGACGGCGCCCGGTCCCCACGGACCGGGCGCCGTCGGCGTGTCCAGGGCTGCGTGAGCCACGGGTGACGGCTCGTCGGACGGCGTCGGCGCGGGCAGGCGGTGGCCTGTAGCGTCGCCGAGGTGGAACGCTCCGAGATCTTCGACATCGCCCACCGGCGCCATCCGATCGGAGCGCCGGTGGCGCCCGAGCGGGTGCGCGAGCTGGTCGGCTGGCTGAGCCCGAGCGACGGCGCCCGCGCCGTCGACCTCGGGTGCGGCGAGGGCGAGTGGCTGGAGGAGCTGCTGCTCGCCTACCCCGGGACCACCGGCGTGGGGATCGACCACATGCTCCCGGCCTCTGCCGCCCGGCGTGCCGAGGAGCGGAAGCTGAGCGACCGGGTGCACTGGATCGAGACGGACGCCGCCACCTGGGACGACGGGGTCTTCGACGTGGTGCTGTGCATCGGTGCGAGCCACGCCTTCGGCAGGCTGGAGGACATGCTGGCCGCTGTCCGGCGGCGTCTGCGCCCCGGTGGCCGAGCGCTGGTCGGTGACAGCATCTGGGAGGGCTCCCCGTCGGCTTCTGCGCTGACAGCGCTCGAGGTCTCCGCCGACGCCTATCCCGACCTCGTCGGCTTCGTGCGAGCCGTCCGCGAGCACGGGTTCGAGCCGTCGTACGGGCACGTCAGCACGGTGGCCGAGTGGGACGACTACCACTTCAGCTGGACCGGGTCGCTCGTCGACTGGGCCGTGCGGGAGGCCCCGACGACCGAGGACCGCGACCAGGCACTTGCCGCCGCACGCGGGAATCGCGACGCCTGGCTGAGCGGCGCACGAGGCGAGCTGGGGTTCGCCACCTTCGTCCTGCACGACGTCAGCACGCGTGACTGACCGGCATGCACGTCGCTGTCGTGTGACGGCTGCGGCCCCACCGCCCTCCTGCCGGACTCCGCCACACGTCGCGCGGTGGCCCTGCCGTCGGCGTGGGCGCGGCCCGCTACGCTCGCGGGCGTGAGCGACTTCCCCTCCCCCGACACGTTCTTCGCCCTGCGCCCCGGCCGCGCCGCCGGCACGGGCGCAGCCGACGGCCCCGACTACACGCTGACGGTCCACGACCTGGGCGAGCTCGTGCTCCCCAGCGGGCGCCTGGAGGCGTCCGACCCGTTCACGCTGCTCGGCCACGGGCTCGTCGTGCCGGTCGAGCCGGGCCGGTACCCGGTGCGCGTCACCGTCGCCGACGTCTCCGACGAGCAGGACGGCTCCCACCTGCGCGAGGCGTACCTGAGCGTCGTGCTCGCCGAGGGCGAGGTCGCCGCCGTCGAGCCCGTGGTCCCCGAGGGCGCGGACGGCCCGCCCGAGGCGGGCGCCGCCTACGGCGTGCCGGTGGACGCCGGGACGGTCGCGTTCGCCGACGCCGACGCCGTCGCCCGGCTCATGCCGGAGGGCGACTGGTACGACGAGGTGTTCGACGACGGCACCGACACGAGCTGGTTCGCGCTCACGGACTCCCCCGACCACCTGCGCGAGGGGTCGGCGAACATCCTGCTGCCCGGCGCGCAGGACGGCGAGAACGTCGTGCTCGCGCACTCCGGCTGGGGCGACGGCTTCTACCCGCTCGTGCGGACCGTCGCCGCGGACGGCACGGTGCTCGGGCTGCACCTCGACCTGCTCGTCGCGCTGCCCGACGACGAGGACGACGACTAGCGGGCACCGCTCCCCATGGAGCGGCGGCGCGCGGGCGGCTAGCGTTCCGGGTCAGGTGACGACCCGCGACGAAGGAGGGGCCCGATGGCCTGGTGGGAAGACGAGAAGCCGTCCGCGAGCCGGCTCGCGGACCAGCTCGCGGACTCGAGCCGTCCGGCGCAGCCCGCCTCGCCGTACGCCGACGACCGCTCGGGCTCCTGGGCCGTCCTGCCCCTGTGGCTGCTCCTCGGCGCCGCGCTCACCGCCGGCGGGGTGGCCCTGCTGGTGTCGATGCGGTCCGCGACGGGCGTCTGCCTCGGGACGACGGTGCTCGCGCTGGGCCTGTTCTACCTCAGCCAGTACGGCGTCCTCGCGGGGTACGTGCTGCAGGTCGGTCGCCTGCGCCGCCGTCGCGTCGAGGCGGCGCTCGCGCACCAGCCGCCGCCGGCGCTGACCGACCACGACGTCCGTCAGTTCCACGTGCCGATCCGGCCCTCGTACGCCGGGTCGGCGTTCGTCGGGTTCCTCGACCCGGGCGACGCGCCGGCCCCCGCAGGGCTGCGCGCAGCGCGGGTCGTGGGCGGCGTGTGCACCGCCGTCTTCGTGCTGGGCGTCGTCGCGACGCTCGTCGTGGGTGCCGTCACCCGCGCCTGACCGACCGCCCGCGCGACTCGCCGACGGCGCACGGCCGTGCGCACCCCTCGCTCGCCGCGCGCCCGTGCGCCGACGCTCCTAGCCTGGAGAGCGTTCCGTACCTCCCAGGACGGCAGGGGCACCCCATGACCGGGCACGGCTCGCACCGGAGCAGCCTCTCCGGACGCTTCTCCCACGACCCCGACCTCGACTTCGAGATCCGCACGGTCCTCGGCGGAGCGTTCAGCGGCGCCGCCGACGCCGGCGAGGTGCTCGCGGCCGTGGCCGACGTCGGCACGGACCACCGTGCGTGGTTCCGCGCCTGGGACGCGCTCGGCGACCGCCTGGCCGCGACCGGCGAGTCGTGCGCGGCGCGCGGGCACCGCGTGAGCGCCGCCTCCGCGTACCTGCGTGCGGCGACCTACCTCGGCGTCGCGGTGAACGCGGTGTCCGGGCTCGAGGACGACGCGCCGCTGCTGCCGACGTTCCGCAAGCACCGTGCGGCGTGGGACCGCTGGGTCGACCTCGTGGACCTCGACGTCGAGCGCCTCCCGATCCCCTACGAGGGCACGACGCTCCCGGGGTACTTGTTCCGCGCCCCGGGCGTCGACCCCGGGGTGCGCGGGCCCGTCGTCGTCGCGGTGAACGGCTCGGACGGCTCGCTGCCGTCGCTGTGGTCGGCCGTCGTGTCCGGGGCGGTGCGCCGCGGGTACCACGCGCTCGTGTTCGACGGCCCGGGCCAGCAGTCGGTGCTCTTCGAGCACGGGGTCCCGTTCCGTCCCGACTTCGAGGCGGTCCTCACGCCCGTGCTCGACGCGGTCGTCGCGCGGGCCGACGTCGACCCCGGCCGCGTCGCGGTCTACGGGATCAGCCAGGGCGGCTACTGGGTCACGCGCGCGCTCGCGTTCGAGCACCGCCCGGCCGCGGCCGTCGTCGACCCAGGGGTGGTCGACGTGGCCACCTCGTGGGAGCGCGAGGTGCCGAAGAGCCTCCTCAAGCTCCTGGACAAGGGCGACGACCACGCGTTCGACCGCGACATGGCGCTCGGCCTGCGCCTGTCGAAGGGCGCCGCCCGCACGTGGCGCTTCCGCGCGCGCCCGTACGGCGAGCAGGGGTATGCCGCGACGCTGCGCGAGGTCCGCCGGTACGACGCCTCCGACGTCGCCGCTCAGGTCACGACGCCGCTGCTCGTCACGAGCCCGGAGGACGAGCAGTTCTGGCCCGGCCAGCCGGAGCGGCTGGCCGGGCTCGTCCCCGGGGCGACGCTCGTCACCTTCAGCGACGACGAGGGGGCGAGCGGGCACTGCGAGCCCCTCGGGCGGGCGCTCGTCGAGCAGCGCGTGCTCGACTGGCTCGACGAGCGCCTCGCCCGGTAGCGATCGCTCGTCAGACCCGGACGCCGAGGCCCTGCAGCTCGAGCACCAGGCCCTTGATGGCAGCGGCCGGGACCTGCCCGGACCCGCTCTCCACCACACCCGCGACCGACGCCGGCACCTCCGCGTCCGAGCAGATCACGAGCGGCGTGTCGGCGGAGGAGTCGGGGAGCCGCCCGTGCGAGCCCTTGACGTACGACGCGTCGAGCGGCACGGTGCTCATCGCGTACCGCAGGCCCACCTTCTTCTTCACGAGGTTGAGGCCGGCCTTCGCCTTCGCCAGCCGGTCCGCCGGGTCGAAGAACAGCTCGGCGGGGTCGTAGCCGGGCTTGCGGTGGATGTCGACGCCGCGCGCGTACTCGGGCGCGCGAGCGTCGTCGAGCCAGAAGTAGTACGTGAACCACGCGCCGGGCTCCGCGACGACGACGAGGTCGCCCGACCGCTCGTGGTCGAGCCCGTACCGCGCCTGCGCCTCGCGGTCGAGCACCTCGTCGACGCCGGGGACGCCGCGCAGCAGGTCCGTGACCCGCCGCCGGAGCGCCGGGTCCTGCTGGTCGCCGAGGTACACGTGCGCGACCTGGTGGTCCGCGACCGCGAACGCGCGCGACGTCCACGGGTCGAGCTGCTCCTTGCCGTCCTGCACGTAGACCTCGAGGAGGCCCTCCCGGCGCAGGATGCGGTTGAGGTGCACGGGCCGGTCGGCGTCCGCGATGCCGTACTCGGAGACGACGAGCACGGTGACGCCCTGGTTCGCGGCGTCGTCGAGCAGCGGCGCGAGCGTCGCGTCGAGCTCGGCCGCCGCGGCGTCGGCCTGCGGCGACGTGGGCCCGAACCGCTGCAGGTCGTAGTCGAGGTGCGGGACGTACGCCATCGTGAGGTCGGGCGCGTGCGTGCGCAGCACGTGCCGCGTCGCGTCGACGATCCACCGCGACGACGTGATGTCCGCCGTCGGGCCCCAGTAGGTGAACAGCGGGAACTCCCCGAACCGGCCGACGAGGTCGTCGTGGAGCGCCGCCGGGCGCACGTAGGCGTCCGGGGACTTGCGGCCGTCCGCGTGGTAGATCGGGCGCGGCGTGACGGTGACGTCCGTCGTCATGCCCATCGCGTACCACCAGCAGACGTTCGCCGACGAGTACTCGCCGTGCGCCCGGCGCGCGGCCTCCCAGAGCTTCTCCCCCTCGACGAGGCGGTTGTGCTGGCGCCACAGGTAGACGTCGCCGAGCTCGCGGAAGTACCAGCCGTTGCCCACGATCCCGTGCTCGGCAGGGCTGAGCCCCGTGAGCATCGTCGACTGGACGCTGCACGTCACGGCGGGCAGCACCGTCGCGAGCTCGGACTGCCAGCCGCTCGCGGCGAGCTGGCGCAGTCGCGGCATGTGGGCGAGCGCGGTCGAGGTGAGCCCGACGACGTCGAGCAGCAGCACGGGCTTCATGCGGTCCTCCTGGTCGTGCCCGGGTCGGCCGCGGCGTCGTCCGCGGTCGGCCCCGAGGGCGGTTCGGTGTGCGCCGTCCGTGCGGCAGCGACGTCGTGCGTCGCGGCGAGGTGGGTCGTCGCCCAGCGCAGCTCGGCCGCGATGCCTGCGACGAGCGAGTCGGTCGCGGCCCCCTCGGGCAGCACGGCCCACGTGTACGTCTCGACGTCGAGGTGGGCCTCGTCGCCGTGCGGCGCCGCGCGGACGGCGTCGACCGCCGCGCGCAGCACGTCCGTCGTCGCGGCGAGCGGCGCGGCGGGCTCGTGGTGCAGGGGCACGTGGAAGTGCACGCGCCACGGTCCCTCCGCGGGCAGCGCGCCGCCCAGGGCGTCGGGCAGGTCGTCGGCGGCGAGCACGTCGCCCGCCGCGGTGAGCTCGCGCACCTGGTGGATGTACCGCTGCTCGGCGAACGCACCGACGGCGGCGCGCGCCGCGTCGTCGGCCGGGTCCGCGACGTGCAGCGCGGCCGACGCCTGCACCTTGACGACCCGCAGGCCCGCGTCGGTGATGCGGCGCACCGTCGCGGCCGTCCCCGCGCGGCGGTCCGCGAAGGACACCGCGAGGTGGCACGTGTCGAGGCACACGCCCACGTGCTCGGGGTCGATGCGCCGGTCCGCCGGCACGTCCGGCCCGGTGCGCGCCGCGAGCCAGGCCACGACGTCGTCCACCGTGTCGAGCACGCAGCCCGGCTCGGGCTCGACCGCGACGCGCACGACCTTGCCCGTGCGCTCGCGCAGGTCGCGCAGGCCCTCCCCGAGCGCAGCGAACGCGCGCGTCGCGGCGTCGTCGTCGGCGTCCGTCCACGGCTCGCGCCACGCGAGGGGCAGCGTCGAGATCGACCCGGCGACGCCGTCGGGCAGGAGCTCGGCCAGCACCTCGGCGCACTCGAGCGTGTACGCGAGCCGCTCCGGGTCGGCCCACGTGGGCGTGTAGACGTCGAGCTTGACGACGTCGGCGTGGAAGCCGCCGTACGGGAACGCGTTGAGCGTGTGGACCTGGAGGCCGTGCTCGTCGAGCACGGCGCGCAGGCGCACGCGGTCGTCGGGCGAGCCCGCGAGGCGGTGCGCGAGCACGGCCGGCATCCACAGCCCGACGCCGAGCACGTCGAGCCCCGCGGCCTCGCGCACGGGCGCGGCGTAGCGCACGAGCTGGTCGAGCACCCCGTCGAGGTGCTCGGCCGGGTGGACGTTGGTGCAGTACGACAGCAGCATGGTCGAGCCTTCCCGCGCTACGCCCGCGCGCCGCGCAGCACGGAGGAGCCCTCGAACTCCACGCCCGGGGTGGGGAGGTCACCCTCGACGAACCCGGGGACCGGGTCCAGCACGAGGTTGCCCGACTGCCCGTAGAACTCGACCGGGTTGCGCCACAGCACCTGGTCGACGTCGTCCTCGGTGAAGCCCGCGGCGAGCATCGCCTGCCCCGTCTTGAGCGTCTTGAGCGGGTCGGAGCGTCCCCAGTCGGCGGCGGAGTTCACGATCATCCGCTCGGTGCCGTGCTCCTGGAGGATCGCGACCATGCGGTCCTCGTCCATCTTCGTGTCCGGGTAGATCGAGAACCCCGCCCACGCGCCCGCGTCGAGCACGAGCGCGACGTTGGTCTCGTTGAGGTGGTCCACGAGCACGTGCTCGGGCGCGATCCCCGACTCGCGCACGACGTCCAGCGTGCGCCGCGTCCCCGACAGCTTGTCGCGGTGCGGTGTGTGCACGAGCACGGGCAGCGCCGCGTCGCGGGCCATCTGGAGCTGGCGCGAGAAGACCTCGTCCTCCTCGGGCGTCATCGAGTCGTACCCGACCTCGCCGACGGCCACGACGCCGTCCTTGAGCAGGTAGCGCGGGATCTCGTCGAGCACCTCGCGGCACCGCGCGTCGTTCGCCTCCTTGGGGTTGAGGGCGATCGTCGCGTGGTGCCGGATGCCGAACTGCGCGGCCCGGAACCGCTCCCAGCCCAGGAGCGCGTCGAAGTAGTCGAGGAACGACCCCACGTTCGTGCGCGGCTGGCCCAGCCAGAACGCCGGCTCGACGAGCGCGCGCACGCCCGCGGCGTACAGGGCCTCGTAGTCGTCGGTCGTGCGGCTGGTCATGTGGATGTGGGGGTCGAAGATGCGCATCAGGCGGTCCTCCCGGTGGTGACGTCAGGGGCGAGGCGGGCGACGTCGTCGGGCACGACGCGGCCCGCGGCGCGGCGCTCGGCGGCGAAGTCGCGGGCCATGCGGGCGAGCTCGTCGTCCGCGCGGTCGTCGAGACCGGCGACGGCGTCGAGGCTCACGCCCATGAAGACGAGCTTGAGCACGGCGTGGCGCCACGCGTGCGGGTCGAGGTGCGCGGCCGCGAACGGCCCGACGGCCGCCGCGACGAGGCTCTGGTCGTTCGTGCGGAGCGCGTCCGCGGCGAGGTCCCGGCCCACCGCCACGACCGACGGCGCGGCGTCGTCCGCCAGCGCCCCCCGCTCCGTGAGGGCGTCGAGACCGCGCAGGACGCCCCGCCGCTCGGCGGTGTCGCCGTGCTGGTAGAGGTCCGCGAGCCGCGCCGCGAGGGCGGCCTCGCCGTCGGCACCGCCACGACCCGCCCCCTCGGCGAGCGCGACCACGAGGTCGGCGCGGGCGGCGTCGTCGACCGTCCCGTGCACGACCCCCGCGGGGTCGGTGTCCGGGCGGACGGGCACGCGGCCCACCTGGCGGCCCGCGAGCGCGAACGCGCGCGTCACGGCCGCGGGGTCCTGCGCGACGGCGGCGCGCGCCTCGGCGAGCCAGCGCTCGCCCGGGGCGGTCCCGTCCGCCGTGCGGGCGTCGGGACGGGTGGTCTCGGTCATGGCACCTCCTGGGGGTGGTGGGGGCGGTCGTCCCACGCGCGGTGCAGCGCTGTCATGCTGCGGTGCGCGAGGCCGGGGGCGTCGTACGAGTGGCGGGGCAGCTCGACCGCCGCGACGCCCGCGTACCCGACGTCGGCGAGCGTGCCGAGCACGAGCGGGAGGTCGATCTCGCCCTCGCCGAACGGGCGGTGCTCGTGGTGGGTGCGCGGCATGTCGTCGAGCTGCACGTTGGCGAGGTACGGCGCGGCCGCGCGCAGCGCGCCCACCACGCCGTCGGGCTCGACGACGAGGCAGTGCCCGACGTCGACCGTGACCCCGAGGTCCGCGAGGTCGCCGCCGTCGCCGCCCAGCTCGTCGCGCAGCCGCAGCGCGTCGCCCACCGTCTCCACGAGCATCCCGGGCTCGGGCTCGAGCGAGAGCCGCACGCCGCGTTCGCGCGCGTGCTCGACGAGCGCGGGCAGGCGCTCGCGCAGGAGCGTCCAGCCCTCGGCGGGGGTCACGTCGTCGGGCAGGACCCCCGAGAAGAAGGACACGCACTCCGCGTCCAGCACGGCGGCGATCTCGACCGCGCGGCGCAGGAACCGCAGCCGCGCGTCGGCCTCGACGTCCACGAGCGTGGGGCGGTGCTTGCGGAACGGGTCCAGCAGGAACCGCGTGCCCGTCTCGACGACGACGCGCATCCCCGCACCGTCGCGCGCCGCGGCGAGCCGTGCACGCAGCGCCGCGGCCTCGTCCTCCCAGCCGTCCGCGAAGGGGTCGAGGTGCGGGAAGCCGAGCGTGAGCGCGACGGCGCCGTACCCCTCGTCGGCGAGCACGTCGAGCGCGACGTCGAGCGGGTGGTCGGTGAAGCCGTTGGTGCCGTACCCGAGCGTGAAGGGCATCGCGCCCCCGGCGGTGCCGGGCGCGCTCACGTCTCGCTCATCTCGGTGCGGCCCGGGGCCCGCCCCGCGCGGCGCAGCAGCCGGCCCGCGACCTCGACGCCCGCGAGCACCCCCACCGACGCCAGGCTCCCCCCGCGCGCGGACCAGGCCGCCTGCAGCGGCAGCATCGCGCGGATCCCGGCCTTGGTCGCGGCGAACGCGTTCTGGGCGGACGGCGTGATCGCGGCGTCGACCTGCCGGGGCAGGCACGTCGCGAGGTAGGCGCCCGCGGCCGCGACCCCGGCGACCGCCGTCGCGACGCGCGTCCGGTGGCTAACGCCGCCCTCGGCCACCCGTGCGCGGCGCACCGCGCCGGCGCCGACGACCGCCCCGCCCACCGCGGTGGCGGCGGCCACGCCCGCGGCGAGGGACGACGTCGTGCCGTGCACCTCACCGCGCGACAGGTACGTGACGCCCGCGGTGTGCACGGCCATCCCCGCGGCGGCCGGCAGCGCGGCGCGCAGGTGCCCGGCGCCGGCCCCGAGCAGCACGTCGAGCCCGCGGCACGCGGCCATGACGAGCGGACCGGCCGCGCGCTCCTTGGCGACCGTGTCGTACGTCCACACGCTCGCGGCGAGCGGGACGGCGACGGCGAGCGCGCGCGCTCCCCCGCCCGCGGCGGCGAGACCGACGCCCGCGGCCGTGAGGCCGACGGCGACCTGGAGGGCGCGCCGCTCCGTCACGCGGCCCGACGGGATCGGCCGCTCGGGCCGCTCGACCGCGTCGAGGTGCCGGTCCGCGTAGTCGTTGAGCGCCATGCCCCCCGCGTACAGGCAGGCCGAGGCGAGGGGCAGGAGCGCGCGGCGCGGCGTGAGCGCGTGCCCGGCCGCCGCCGCGCCCGCGAGCGTGTCACCGACCACCGAGAGGACCGCGGGGGCGCGGACGAGGTCCAGGTGGTCGTGGAGGGAGCCCGTCACGACCGGTCGGCCGTGGCGGTCGCGTCGCCGCCCACCCGGGCGGTCGCCACGCGGACCCAGTCGGACAGCGCGACGGTCTGCGCGGCGAAGTCGTGCACGCCGCTGCCCCAGGGGTCCTTGAAGAAGAAGCCGAGCTCGGGGACGGGGCCCGCGTACCCGGCCGCGTCCGCGAGCGCGAGCAGGCGCGCCAGGTCGAGCACGAGCGGCGCAGCGAGCATCGAGTCGTAGGCGGACCACGTGGTCTGCAGCGTGAGCCGCGAGCCGAGGAAGCCCTCGACGTGGACGTGGTCCCACGCGACCTTGATGTCCCCGAGGTCGGGCACGTTGTCGATGTGCAGCGGCGTGACGTCGCTGCCCGTGAGGTCCTGGAGCCCGCGCGACTTGGACACGAGCTTGCTCTGCACCGCCTGCGGGTCGGCGAGCGTGGCGCCGTCCCCGCCGCCGAGCAGGTTGGCCCCCGCCCACGACAGGACGCGCAGCCCGCGGGCCCCGAACGCCGGGGCGAGGATCGTGCGCAGCCACGTCTGGCCGGTCTTGCCGTCCTGGCCCGCGACGGGCACGCCGCGCTCCTCGGCGAGCTCGAGCAGCACCGGGAGGTGCATGCTCGCCGACGGCGTGAACTCGGCGAACGGGGCGCCCGCGAGCAGCGCGGCGTACGCGGTGACCGAGCTCGGCGGCAGCACCGCGCGCTCCGGGTCCGCGAGCGCCGCGCGCAGCAGGTCGCGGTCGGAGAGCTCGGGCGCGGGCTCGGGCAGCGGCTCGGTCGACACGAGGTCGACGACGACGACGCGCGCGAGGCCGTGGCGCTCGCGGAAGTCCACGATGTCCGCCGCGAGGCGCTCCGCCGCGGCCTGCTGGGACTCGCGCGCGGCGCCCTCGGCGGGGTGGGCCGAGTAGCCGGGACGCACCTCGGCGTCGGCCCGCTCGAGCGCGGCGTGCGCGGCGGTGAGCAGGCGCGGCGCGATCATGCCGGCCTCGACGAGCAGCTCGGCGCGCTTGACCATCGACACGTCGGAGATGTCGTGGCCGCCCACGACGAGGTCGCCGAACGCGGGCAGCGGGGCGGAGGCGAAGGGCTCGCCCGCGGTGACGCACCCGGTCGGCTCCGCGCGCCCGTCGGCGATCACCGCGAGGCCGAGGGCGGCGGTGGTGGCGACCGAGCCGCGGGCGCCGACGAGCCACAGCCCGGTGCGCGCGTCCGGGGCGGGGCGGTCCGACGATCCGTCAGGGGCGAAGTGGTGCATCGTTGCTCCCGTTCCGACGGCGGACGCCGCGGCGCCGCCGATCACGACGACGATGGCCTCCCTGCCACCGTCGGACCGCACGCCCCGGGAGAGGGTCGCTCTGCTCGCTCTCCGACCCGGTGGCGCTCGGTCTGCTGCGACCCTAACCACACTTTTGTCGGTGGTCAATCAAAAGCGTGGCCACTTTCGCGACCTCGGATGCTTGCAACGTGCAAAAGCGCGCAGGCGAAGCCGACCTGACGGTCGGTATCACGATACCGACCGCCGGGTCGTGCTCCGTCAGCCGACGGAGGGCGTGAAGTCGAGCTGGTCGTCCACCACGGCCACGACCGACCAGACGTTCCCGTCCGCGTCGGACAGCTCGTACGCGGGCAGCAGGACGGCGGCGCCGTCCGGCTGGTACTGCACCGCCAGGCCGAGGCGTGCGTCCGTGATCGTCACGTCCGTGACGGGCCACGCGAACCGCGCCCTCTCCCGCACGGTGGGCGGGACCGTCGGGGCCTCGGGCTCGGACGCGGTCTCCGGCGGGAGGGACTGCACGTCCTCGCGGGCCCACGCGATCATCCCGCCCCCGCCGAACCGCGGGTCGCCGAGCCGCTCGACCGCCTCGGCCGGGCTGACGACGTCGTACGCGCCGATCGCGACGCGCGGCGCGAGGCTCCCGTAGAGCGACGCGAGCCCCGCACCCGAGTACGTCGCGCTCCACTGCGTCCCGGTGCGCTGCCCGTCGACCACCTCGGCCGCCGTCACCGTCGTCACGCGCGGGGCACCCTGGTCCACGGGCTGCTCCTCCGCGGCGATCTCGTAGCCGTCGGCGTCGAGGCCGAGGGACCCCAGGACCTCGCGCAGCCGGTCGCCGGCCTCGGCGCCGCTCGGCGGGGCGCCGTGGTCGGCCTCCTCGCACGTGCCCGGCTCGGCCGACGGGCCGGCCCCGTCACCCTCCTCGGCGGGCATCGGCGTCACGACGACGCAGCCCCACGGGTCCTTGGCCGGGTCGTTGAAGCTCACGCTCGCGAGGCCGTCCGGCTGGAGCGAGACCGTGGGTCCCGTCCAGTCGGCCGAGCCGACCGCGTACGACCCGTACTCCTCGCGCACCTCGCCCGGGACCCCGAGGGCGCCGGCGACGCGGCGCGCCGTCTCCTGCGAGAACACGCCCGCCGCGTCGTAGGCCCACGCGTCCGCGCGCGCGCCGTCCGACGACAGCCCCTCGGCGTGGAAGACGGTGCGCCCGCCCCAGCCCCCGGGATAGGCCATGTCCGCCGTCGCGCGGGAGCTCGCGGCGAAACCCTCCTCGGTGGCGGCACCCCCCGCGAACGCGTCCGCCCCCGCCGGCGCGTCGGCCGACGCGGGCGCGTCCGCGCTGCTGAGCCGGATCGGCGCGAGCGCCGTGCTCTCTGCGGCGGAGTCGCCCGCCGTGGTCCCCCACCCGCCGGCGCCGAGCGCGTAGCCGCCCGTCCCGATGACGAGCGCGCCCACCACCGCCGCCGCCACCTGGAGCGGCGCCCGACGGCGCAGCCGGCGCGCGCGGCGCTCGGCGAGCTCGTCGACGAGCGCGGCCGTCGGGCCGTCCGCCCCGGCGAGGCCGGCCGCGGCCGGGAGCTCCGCGGGAGCGGCGCCCGGGCCGGTCGTCGCGGGGCGGGCGAACGCCTCGGGGACGCGGTCGCGCACCGCGGCCTCCAGGGCCGTGGCGTCCGGGGTCGCGTCCGCGGCCGGGTCCGCCGCGCGCAGGCGCTCCAGGTCCGCGTCGTCGGGCTGCTCGGGGGTTCGGGTGGTCATGTCGCCCTCCAGGTACCGCAGGGGCCGTACCGCGCAGGTGCGGCCGGTCGGGTCTACCCGTGATGTGTGCTCAGGCGCCGGTCTCTTGCGCGAGCGCCGACTGCTCCGCCCACGCCGTGCGCAGGCGCGCGCGGGCCCGGGACAGCGCGGCGTCCGCGCCCCCGCGCGACGTGCCGAGGACGGCAGCCAGGTCCGCCCCGCCGAGCCCCTCCCACGCGTGCAGGAGCAGGATGCGCCGGTCGCGGTCGGACAGCGCGGAGAGCGCGCGGCGCACCTCGTCGTCCTGCACGACGACGTGCTCGACGTCGGCGCCGTCGTCCGGGCGCTCGGGCACCTCGGCCACGGGCAGGGCCCGCGCCTTGCGGCGGTGGTTGGCGAGGAGGAACCCCGCCGTGCGGTACAGCCAGGGCAGCTCGGCGCCGTCGGGCACGTCGTCGCGACGCCGCCACGCGGTCGCGAGGACCTCGGCCGTCAGGTCGTCGGCGTCGGGGGCGACGCCCCCGACGGCGCTCGGCAGACGCCGGCGGAAGTAGCGGTACAGCGGTGTCGCGTGCGCGGCGAAGAGCGCGGCGAACCAGGCCTCGTCGTGGACGGCGGCCTCGGTGGTCTCGTCACTGCCCTCGTCGGTCGTCACGGCGGCTCCTCGTCGGCGGGGCGGGCTGTCAACCGCTCTGTGTCCCGGGGCCCGCGTTCCTTGCACGCCCCGCGGTTCACCCGAACCTCACCCGCGACGGCCCCGATCCTGCCATCCCCGGCCCCTACGCTGAGAGGCATGACGACGACGGAGCGGGACGCCCCGCCGCGCCACCCCCGCCGTCGGCGGAGCCGGGCGGCCTGGCTGGGCTGGGTTCTCCTCCTGCTCGCGGTCGCGCTCGTCGTGTGCGCCGGGCTCCTCGCCCGGGACGCGCTCGCCGCGCGCGACGCCCTGACGCGCGCGCTGGACGAGGTCCCCGCCGCCGAGGAGGCGCTCCGGGACGGCGACGTCGCGGCCGCCGACGCCGCGCTCGAGCGGGTCCAGCCCCTCACCGCGTCCGCACGGGCCCACACCGACGGCCCCTTGTGGTCGCTCGCCGCCCGCATGCCGGTCTACGGGCAGGACCTGCGGGCCTTCTCCGTCGCCGCCGCGACGGCCGACGACCTCGCGGCCGTCGTGCTGCCGTCCCTCACCCAGACCCTCGGCAGCGTCGAGGGCGACGGGCTCGCGCTCACGGGCGACGGCATCGACCTCGCACCGCTCGTCGCGGCCGCGCCGACGGTCGCGCGCGCCGCCGACGCGTTCGACGCGATCGACGCGCGCCTCGCGACCGTCGACCGCGACGCGCTGCACGCGGAGGTCGCCGACCCGTACGCCGCGCTCGTCGCGCGCACCGACGACCTGCGCCCGGTGGTCCGCACCGCCGACCGGCTCACGGCGCTCGCGCCCGCGATGCTCGGCGCCCACGGCCCCCGCCGCTACCTCGTCCTCGCGCTGAACAACGCCGAGCTGCGCGCCGGCGGCGGGATCCCCGGCGCGCTCGCGGTGATCTCGGCGGACCAGGGCAGGGTGACGCTGGAGCGGCAGGCCTCGACGGTCGGCTTCCCGTCCTTCGACGAGCCGGTGCTGCCCCTCGACCCCGGGGTCGAGGAGCTCTTCACGGACCGCGTGGGCCGCTACCTCCAGGACACCCCGCTGACGCCGGACTTCCCCACGACCGCCGCGCTCGCGTCGACGATGTGGGAGCGCGCGCAGGGCGAGCAGGTCGACGGCGTGGTCGCGACCGACCCCGTCGCGCTCTCCTACCTGCTCGAGGCCACGGGCCCGGTGACCGTCGACGTCGACGGCGGCGCGGTCGACCTCGACGCGGGCAACGTCGTGCAGACCCTCCTCTCCGACGCGTACGCCGAGCTCGAGCCCGGCGAGCAGACGGACACGTTCTTCGCGGCGGTCGCGGCCCAGGTCCTGGAGGAGTTCCTCGCGGGCGGGGCCGACCCGGCCGTCGCGCGGGACGCGCTCGTGCGCGGCGCGGACGAGCACCGCGTGCTGCTGTGGTCGGCGCGCGAGGCGGAGCAGGAGCGTCTCGCCGGCACGGTCGTGGCGGGCGACATCGACACCGCCGACCAGGCCGCGGGCTCGGTCGGCGTGTTCCTCAACGACGGCACCGGCGGCAAGATGGGCGTCTACCTCGGCAGCGACGTGCGCCTCGCGGGCAGCACGTGCACGGCCGCGGGCCGCGTGGACACGTTCGAGGTCGACCTCGCGTCGTCCGCCCCGGCCGACGCCGCGACGAGCCTGCCCTGGTACGTCACGGGCGGCGGGACGGCGGGCGTCGAGCCGGGCGTCACGCGCACGTTCGTCGTGCTCTACCCGCCGCGCGACGGGCAGGTGTCGGGCCTGCGCCGCGACGACGCCCCGCTCCCGGCGCAGCCCGGCGACGTCGCGGGCCGCGGCGCGCTCTCCGCGATGGTCGACCTCGCGCCCGGCCAGTCGACGACCCTGTCGTTCACGACGACGACGCCGCGGGACGCGGGGACGGCCGCCGCGACCTCGCTCGACGTGTGGAGCACGCCCACGACCACCCAGCCGGGCCTGCGCACGGTCGACGTCGCGCCCTGCGGCTGAGCCGCGGCGGGTCGCGTCACGGCGCGGTCACGATTCCGCGCACCGCCCTTTTTTCACCCTGGACAAGCGTCCAACTCGGGCGCCCGCCTCGCTAGCCTGGCAGGACGGAAACACCTCGCGCGCGTGTGGCACCTGCACGTATCAGGGACCTCGGGGCACGGCTCCCTCTCCACGAACAGCCTTTCCCGCCCACGGACAGGAATCACCATGAAGACGTCGGGAGGACGCCGCGCCGGGAGCCGCGCGCTGGCCGTCACCGCTACAGCCGCGACGGCGGTGCTGCTCACCGCACCGGTCGCGGGAGCCGCCGAGGACGACACGTACGTGCCGGAGCCGACGATCGAGCTCACCACCCTGTCCCCCGTCTGCGACGGGGACGTCCCGTACCTCGAGTACGCCATCGCCGTCACCGGCACGGACAACGACACCGCGACGATCACGTGGCTCAACCCGGGCGGCGCGGACGTCGTCCAGTCCGGCCTCCCCCTGCAGGGCCGCGTGCTGTGGCCCGGCGCCGTCGTCGGGGCGGACGGCCGCGGCGCCGACTGGCCCGGCTGGAGCCTGGTCGACGGGCAGTGGGTCGAGGGCGACGAGTTCGACTGGGTGCGCCCCAGCGTCCAGGTGCTCTTCCAGGTCAACCCCGAGACGGTCGTCAGCGTGGACTACCCGCCGTCGTCGCCCAGCTGCGCGACGAACCCGCCGGGCCAGGGGAACCCCACGACGACCACGACGGCGTCCCAGGTCTCGCGCACCGTCGCGACCGGCTCGTCATCCTCGTCGCTCGCGACGACGGGCGCGACCGTGGGCCTGTACGCCGCCGTCGCCGCGGGGCTCGCCGCCGTGGGCGCCGCGGTCGTGCTGCTGACGCGCCGCACGCGCAAGGGCTGACCCGGCCGCCGGCACGGCCGGGTGCACGACGACGGCCTCGCACCCTCCCGGGTGCGAGGCCGTCGTCGGTGCCGGCCGGGGTCGGTCAGGCGGACGCCCAGCCTCCCGCGGCGAGGCGCGACTCGAGCCCCTCGAACGCCCAGCGGTCGACGACGAGCACCGCACCGCCGGGGGCGTCGGGCACGTACCACTGGAGCTGCTCGACGGTCCGCACCTCGGTCCCGGCCTCGTCGACGCACGAGAGCGTCCAGCGCGCGAGCGTCGCGGGCGTGCCGGCGACCTCGACGTCCGACTCGGCGGGGTCGCCGACCGCGCGGGCCGCGAGCGCATCCGCCCCGGGGCACGTGACGCCGTCGGGCAGGAGCGCCGTCGCGGGGTCGACGCCGTCGAGCGCCGCACCGGTCAGCACCTCGAAGCTCGGGCACGCCGCGTCCTCGGGGCACCCGCCCGCCCGGACCTGCGTGACGCCGTCAGCCGGCTGGAGCACCGACCAGTAGTCGGCGCCGGGGAGCTGGAGGGGGCCGACGGGCACCTTGCCCGCGTCGGCGTGGTCGCCGTGCGAGCCGTGGTCCTCGGCCTGGGCGGGTCCCGACCCGCCGTCGACGGCCGACCCGGCGTCGTCGGAGCCGCTCGTGCAGCCCGCGAGGAGCGCGGCGCCGAGCACGGCCGTCAGGGCCACGGGCAGGGCGGAGGCCACGGAGGGCGGGAGGGGACGGGAGGTGCGGGGTCGGGTCGTTCGGTGACGCACGGGCACGCTGACCGCCTTTCACGGTCGGAGGAGCCCCGCAACCCACTGGGGAGGGCTGCGGAGGTCCTCGTCGGCCCCTTCACGCTAACGAGCGCGAGGGCTGGTCGAGATGCGGGAGAACCACACGATGGCGGCCCGCGGGTACGGGATTCCCCGTACCCGCGGGCCGCCCCGGTGGTCCCCCGTCAGGAGGGGCGGCCGGGCGTCAGCACGCGCCGAGGGCCTGCCACGGGCCGTACTGCTCCGCGCCCGGGACGTTGTTCTGCGTCCACCACTTCGCGCGGTACGACTGGCCCTGGTAGGAGACCGTCGCGCCCCCGGTGTAGGCGACCGTCGCGGACCACGCCTGTGCGGTGCACGTGCCCGGCGTCGTGGGCGGCGTGGTCGGGGGGTTCGTGGGCGGCGTCGTCGGCGGGGTCGTCGGGGTGGTCCCGCCGCACGCGCCCGTCGCCTCCCAGGGGCCGCCCGCGCTCGGCCGGTCGCCCTGGGTCCACCACTTCGCGCGGTAGTTCTTGCCCTCGAACGACGCCGTCGCCCCGCCCGTGTAGACCGTCGCGGCCGACCACGCGGCCACGCAGGCCGTCGGGTCCGTCGGCGGGTTGGTCGGGGGGTTGGTCGGCGGGTTGGTGGGCGGGTTCGTCGGCGGGTTCGTCGGGCCGCTCGTGCCGTCGACGGGACCGGCCGGCAGCGTGCGGACCTTGTCCGTGAAGCCGCCGAGCAGCGTGCCGTCGTGGTTGCCGGACAGGTCCCACCACATGGCGCCTCCCAGGTTCAGCCGGTCGATGTACTCGGCCTTGGCCGCCACCGACCGGGCGTTGTCGTAGCTCCACCACTGGTCGCCGTCGTACCGCCAGGCGGAGACGGTCGTCGGGTCGTAGTAGTCCTGGCCCCGCGTGCGGAGCTTGTCGTAGTCCTCGTTGCCCGCCTCCCACGTGCCGGGGGCCGCCCCGTTCGCGGCCGACCACGGCTGCGACGACGTGACGCCCTTCCAGCCGCGGCCGTACATGGCGAGGCCGAGGCCGAGCTGGCTCGGGGCGACGCCGGCGCGGAGGTACTCCTGGACGGCCTTGTCCGCGCTGAACTGGCGGCTCGCGGCCCGCGGGTCGGCCGGGTCGTCGTAGAGGTTGCCCTGGTGGCCGGCCAGCGCCGGGTCCCAGGCGCCGTGGAGGTCGTAGCCCTGCACGTTGCCGTAGTCGAGGGACTGGAAGATGCGCGGGTCGTTCCAGCCGCCGGCCGCGATGTCGGCCGGGTTGGCGGGCAGGAACGCCGAGAGCAGGTAGTGCTTGCCGGTCTGCGCGCCGTACGCGTCGAGCTGCTTGCGGAACTCGGCGAGCAGGAGCCGGAAGTTCTCGCGGTCGTTCACGGGGTCGACGGAGTTGCCGACCTCGCCGTTGTTCGAGCCCGGCCACTCCCAGTCGATGTCGATGCCGTCGAACACGCCGGCGGCCGCACCCGGCCCGCCGCGGCCGTCGATCACGGGCAGGTTGCCCTTGATGTAGAGGTCGATGCACGACGACACGAGCTTCTCGCGGGACGCCTGCGTCGCCGCCGCGCGGGAGAAGTTCTTCGACCAGGTCCAGCCGCCGATCGAGATGAGCGCGCGCAGCTGCGGGTTCTTCGCCTTGAGCTGCTTGAGCTGGTTGAACGAGCCCGCGAGCGGCTGGTCCCACGCGTCGGCGACGCCGCCGACGGAGTTCGCGGCCGTGTAGCCCATGCCGAAGTCGGCCCACGCGTCGCCCGCGCCGTCGGAGCCGTTCGGCCCCGTGCCCTGCGCCTTGTTCGCGATGAAGCACGTGAGGTTCTGGTGGTGGATGTTGCCGAACGAGTAGTTGATGTGGGTGAGGTCCGCGGCCGCGCCGGAGTCCTGCACCTTCTTGAGCGGGAAGGCGCGGCCGTACACGCCCCACTGGGTGAAGTAGCCGACGTTGCGGTAGCCGTTGACGTCGCTGTCGCCGGGGTTGCCGACCGCCGTCGTGGCGGTCGGCGCCGCCTGCGCCGGCGCGACGCCCGCGAGGAGGCCGCCGACGAGGGCGGCCGCCGTCGCGAGCGCCGCGAGGCGCGCGCCGCGCCGCCGGGCCGGGCGCGGTGGTCGGGTGGAGAGGGACACGTCCATGGGTCCTGCCTCGTGCTCGTACGGGGAGCTGCGGCGGCTCCGTGCTCCGGACCGCCCTGCCCTCAGGTCACCCCGAACGTAGCCACGAGGGGACCCGCGCGTGATCCGCGCTTCCCGCAGTGTTCGCGGCTCCTCCGCGCGGTCGGCGTAGGGGAAGACCCGTAGGACAAAAGCGGACAGATGCTGACGAGAGGCCCCGAATCGACCCCGGCTCAGCGCCCCACGCGGTGCGCCAGGACCGTGAGCTCGACGCGCGAGCGCACCCCGAGCTTGCGGAACACGCGCCCGAGGTGGACCTCCACCGTGCGGACCGACAGGTAGAGCTGGTCCGCCGCCTCCCGGTTCGACGCGCCCTGGACGACGAGGAGCGCGACGTCGAGCTCGCGCTCCGTGAGCTCGTCCGCCCACCGGCCCCGCAGCTCCGCGAGCGCCTCGTCCGTCACGTCGCTCTCGCGCACCGCGAGCCGGCACGCGTCCGGCGGGGCGGGCCGCAGCGCGGCCTGCGCCTCGACGCCGGCGCGCGCGACCCCGAGGGCGGCGTGCATGCTCCCGGCCCGCGGGGCCGCGGGCCACGTGCCGCCCGGGACGACGGCCCCACCGCCGAGGACGCCGGGCACCCCCGGCACGGCCGCGGTCAGGTCCTCGGGCACCGGGCCCCCGAGGAGGCGGACCACCTCGGCGTGCTCGTCGAGCGCGATCGTCGTCCAGGCGTCCGCGCCCGCGTCGTCGAACAGCTCGATCGCGGACAGGAACAGGCCGTGGGCGCGCTGCAGCTCGCCCGCGCGCACGAGGGCGCGCGCGGCGCACAGGTCGGTCCGCGCGTGCTCGTAGGGCGACGCGGTCGTGCGGTTCACGCGCGTGGCCCGCTCGAGCGGCGCGGTGAGGTCCTCGGGCGCGGCGAGCGAGACGTCGGCGCGCACGAGCGTCGCCGACCGCAGCGACGGCGGGAGCTCCTTGGCGTCGACCCGGCGCCGCGCGAGCGCGCGCTGCGCCGCGTCGTGCCGCCCGGCGACGACCCAGGCCTCGACGTCGTCCAGCCCGGGCAGCGGCAGCATGCGCGCGCTGTCGGGACGCTCGCGCTCCGCGGCGAGCTCGAGCAGCGTCGCGGCCTGGGTCACGTGGTGGGCGAACGCGGCGCCCATGGCGCGGTCCACGAGCAGGCCGAGGCGCACGGGCCGCGACGTCGGGCTCGCGCACGTCTCCTCGAGCGCCGTCGCGACGGGCCCGACGACGCCCCGGGTCATCATGTCGAGGCGGCGCGCGGCGGCCACGCCCATCCCCGCGAACGGCAGGCCGAGCGGCAGGCGGAACGCGGCCTCCGCGAGCTCGTCCGCGGCGCGCGTGAGGGTGCCGCGCCACAGGTGCACGAGCGCCTGCGCGAGCCGGACGTGCGCCTCGGCGAGCGGCGTGAGGGCGGCGTCCGGGCCGTCGAACCACCGGCCGCCGTCGCGCACCGGGGCCAGGGAGGCGACGACGCTCGCGAGCGTCTGCGCGGCGTCGTCCAGCCGGTCGTCGGCGGCGAGCCCGAGCGCCCGGCTCACCTGGAGCGCGGCCTCGTGGTCCGGGCCCAGGTCGACGTCGGGCACGACGCCGCGCTCCCCCACCCCGAACACCGCGGCCCAGGAGCGCGCGAGGGCGAGACGGGCCGGGGTCGCGTCGTCCTCGCACCACGACGCGAGGAACGTCGCGGTGTCGAGGAGCTGGGAGGTGCTCACGCCGTCGCCCCGCTCGGCGTGCAGCCGCGCCGCCGTGAGCACGCCCGTCACGACCCCGGCGACGGCGTCCGGCGGGAGGCCGTCAGGCCGGCCCCCGCGCAGGTAGGGCGACAGGACGTCGTCGGGCACCTGCCCCTCGGCGAGCGTGAGCGCCGCGACGAGCGGGCCGAGCGTGCACGCGCGCAGCGCGTCGTCCCCGCTCCGCGAGGCCTTGCGCAGCCAGTCGGCGGCGTCCTGCACGTGGCCCGAGCGCAGGGCCGCGACCCCGGCGATCGCGAACGCCTCGGCGCGGTGCTCGGCACCCGCCTGGCTCGCCGCCTCGCGCGCGACCTCGTGCGCCCACACGACGTCGCCGCGGTCGAGGTGGCGGCGCGCGATGCGCAGGAGGCCCGGGACGAGCGCCGGGTCGCCCACGAGGGTCGCGAGCGCCGAGTGCCACACCGCGACGTCCTCCTCCCCCGCCCGCCGGTGCGCCTCGGCGAGCGCGACGTGCGCCGCCGTGCGCTCGGCGAGGCGGGCGTCGGCGTGGACGAGCGAGCGCATGCGCGGGTCGACGAACGCGAAGCGGCCCCCCGCGAGGACGAGGTGCTCCGCGAGCGGGCCGTCGAGGACCTGCTCCATCGCGAGCCCCGTCGCGGACAGCACGAGCTCGGTACGGTCGACGACGGCGACCGCCGCGACGAGCAGCGCCTGGCGCTCCGCCTCGCTGAGCGCGGCGAGCCGGTCGGCGAAGAGCGACCGGACGGCGGGGACGGCGGGCAGCGGGTCGGGCAGGATCGACCCGCCCGAGAGCTGCTCGGGGGTGAGGAGCGCCGCCGTCTGCGTGATGGCCGCGGCGTTGCCGCCGAGGAGGTGCGCGAGCCGCGCCGCGACGTGCGGGGCGACGGCGAGCCGCCGCTCGACGAGCAGGAGGTGGAGCGCGTCGGCCGGCGCGAGCGGCGGGACGGCGCGCAGCTCGAACGGCCCCGCGGACGGGTCGAGCGCGCCCGCGGGCGCCGTGCCCAGCAGGACGACGGGCGCGTGCCGCTGCGCCACGAGGCTCGCGAGGACCGACCGGCTCAGCTCGTCCTGGAGGTGGAGGTCGTCGGCGACGAGGACGACGGTCGCGCCGTCGAACGTCGCGACGAGGAGCTCGGCGAGCGCGACCGCCGCCACCTCGGGGAGGTGGCCGAAGCCCGGGTCGACCGGCTCGAGGACCCGCGTGAGCCGCTCGGGGACCACGCCGCCCGCGAGCTGCGACACCTGCGACACGACGGAGACGACGGCCGACCCGGGAGCGGGGACGCCCGCGGGCGGGCGACAGCGGAGCGTGACGGTCGGCTGCGCGAACTCGTGCGTCGCGACGGCCTCGCACACGAGCTCGAGCGTCGCGCTCGCGCCCATGCCGTGCTCGGCGGTCCACACGAGACCGCCCTTGCCCTCGCTCACGGCGGCGAGCGCGCGGTCGACCTCCTGCGCGCGGGACGAGAGCCGCTCGAGCCGTCGCGCGAACCGCGAGTCCGCACGACGGACCGGCTCGGGAACCATGTAGTCCTGCTGTTCTGACATGTCGGGACCCTCCGTCCGGGGGCTTCGTCGCCCGTCGACCGGATGAAATGTTAACAACCCTCCGTAAACAAGGGATCACCTCATCGTTTCCCGCTCGTCACACGGCCGCCACCTGGGCCGACGCCCGCACCTCGACGGTTGCCGCCCGCTGCCCGGAGGGCTAGCCTGGCCTCGATCCCCGTCGCGGCCACGACCCTCGTGCGCCCCGACCCGGGTGCGGCGCCCACGGCGCCGCCGCCACGAGAGCGAGGTGAGCCCCATGCCTGACGGCAGCAGTCATAGATCCGTGCACTGCGCGCTCACCCCCCGTGGCTCGCGACCCGACGCCTGAGCCCGGCCGACGCAGGTCCCTGCGTCCCCGGCCGTCGTCCGTCCCGCGCGGGGAGGTCGCCAGTGCGCTCCGCGCGCGCCTCGCGCGCGCCGCCGGACCTCCCCCGCCGACGCACCCGCGCCGCCCACCCGTGGCCGCGCCCGTGCCGTCCGCCCGCCGGAAAGGACGACCACCATGACGCAGCGTTCCCCTGCGACCGCGCCGACCACCACCCCTGCCACCCCGGTGCGGACCCGCCCCGCCCGGACGCCCCTGCGCGCCCCGCGCGAGGAGCGGCGCCGCACGCGCCGGCCGAACCTCGAACGGCAGTCGATCTCCTTCACCGTGGGGCTCTACCTGTTCATCTGCGCCGCGCTCCTCACCGCGCACTTCACGGCCGGCGGTGCGTGATGACGACGATGCTGCACGAGACCCCGGGCCTCGCCCCCGGGACGGAGACCCGCCTGCCCGCCCCGGTGCGCGGGGGGCTCGACCTGCACGCCCGCGCGCACGGCGACGGCTCGCCCCGGTTCGACCCGCGCGTCCTGCGCTCGCGCTGGGTGCAGGTCGCGGTCGGAGACCCCGACTCCGCGGCCCGCGCGGCCGAGCACGGCGTCGACTTCGCGGCCGCCGGGGGCCGCGTCTGGGAGACGGACGCGCACGTCTACCTGCCGGTGACGGCGACCCGGCGCGACGGCGACCGGGTGGTGGACGAGCGCATCGTGCTCGCCCTGTCCGCCGACGTCGTCGTGACGGCCCAGCCGCAGCGGCACTACGCCGTCTTCGACAAGGCGATCGCCCGCATGCGCCGCACGCCGTGGCTCATCGGCTCGTCGTACGGCGTCGCGTACGCGCTGCTCTACGCGCTCAACGAGGCGGCCGACCGCGTCGTGTCCTACGCGAGCGACCTGCTCGAGGACATGTCCGACGAGATCGACGAGGCCACGCGCGGAGTCGACTCGCGCGGCCGGGAGATCGGGGTGAGCGACATGCAGGACACGATCACGCGCATGAACCGCGCCGAGGAGATCGTGTCGCGCGCCCAGGAGTCCCAGCTCTCGCTCGCGCGCGCCGCGCGGCACCTGCGCAGCGAGATCGCGGACTCGGACCCCGTGCTCGCGGGGCTCGTCGAGACGCTCGTCGCGGACGTCGACGGCGTGAAGCAGCACGCCGGGTTCGAGCACGACAAGGTGCGCTACCTGCAGCAGGCGATCATGACGTCGCTCGACGTCAAGCAGGCGCAGATCGTCAAGGTCTTCACCATCATCACGGCGGTGTTCCTGCCCCCGACGCTCATCGCGTCGTTCTACGGCATGAACTTCACGCACATGCCCGAGCTCGACCGGCCGTACGGGTTCACGCTCACGGTCCTCGTGACGCTCGTCGCCGCCGTCATCCCGCTCGCGTACATCAAGCGCCGCGGCTGGCTGCGCTGAGCGACGGACGGTGCGGTGCGCGGCCGAGGCCGCGCACCGCACCGTCAGGTCGTCAGGCGCAGGTGCCGACGACGCGCCAGGCCGGGTACCACTTCTCCGTGCCCGGGACGTTCGTGCGGACCCACCACGCGGCGCGGTAGTTCACGCCCTCGTGCGAGACGACGCGGCCCCCGACGTACGAGGTGCTGCGGTCCCAGCCCGGGAAGCACGAGCCGGGCGCGGTCGGGTCGACCGGACCGGCCGGGGCCGCGCGGTAGACGTCGGCCGCCGTGCCGACGAGCTCGTCCTCGTAGTCGCCCGCGAGGTCCCAGAACATCGAGCCGCCGAGGCCCTTCTCCGTGATCCACGACGCCTTGAACGCGACGGCGCGCGGCGTGTCGACGCTCCACCACTGGTCGCCGTCGTAGCGCCACGAGGCCCCGCTGACCTCGTCGAAGTACTCGGTCCCGTGGTCGCGCAGCTCGAAGTACTGCTTGTTCCCGGCCTCGTAGGTGCCGGGGGCGACCCCCGCGGCGGGCTGCCAGGCGCCGTTCGAGTCGCCGGCCTCGACGCCGGACCAGCCGCGGCCGAACGCCGGGATGCCGAGCGTGAGCTGGGCGGGGTCGACGCCGCGCGACAGGTAGAGGTCGATGCCGTCCTCGAGCGAGATCGTGCCGGGCTGCGTGGTGTCGTGCAGGTTCGCCTGGTGCCCGGCGAGGTTCGGCGACCAGCCACCGTGCAGGTCGTAGCCCTGCATGTTGCCGTAGTCGAGGTAGTCGAAGATCGTCGGGGCGTCCCAGCCGGCGTTCACCACGGTGGGGCTCACCGGGATGTAGGCGGAGAGCAGGTAGTCCTTGCCCTGCGCGGCACCGCGCTCGTCGAGCTGCTTGCGGAACTCGGCGAGCAGCGCGGTGAAGTTCGCCTTGTCGTTGACCGGGTCGACGTGGTTCTCGGGGTGCTGCGACCAGTCGGGGGCCCCGGGCCACTCCCAGTCGACGTCGATGCCGTCGAACAGGCCCGCGGCCGCGCCGGGGCCGCCGCGGCCGTCGATCACGGGCAGGTTGCCGTCGATGTAGAGGTCGATGCACGACGCGACGAACTTCTCGCGGCTCTCGGGCGTCGCCGCGGCCTTCGAGAAGAACTTGGACCAGGTCCAGCCGCCGAGCGACATGAGGACCTTGGTGTCGGGGTGCTCCTCCTTGAGCTTGCGGAGCTGGTTGAAGTTCCCCGCGAGCGCCTGGCCCGGCTCGTCCGCGACGCCGTCCACCGAGTCCTCGGCGGAGACGGCTCGCACGAAGTCGGCCTGCGCGTCGCCGGCGCCGTCGTTGCCGCCCGGCTCGGGCGTGCCCGGGGCGTCCGCGAGGAAGCACGTGAGGTCGGTCGGGTGGATGTTGCCGAACGCGTAGTTCACGTGGGTGATCTGCTCGGCCTGGCCCGACTCGACGAAGTCGCGCACGGTGTAGCCGTAGTTCTCCGGGGCCCAGGACATGAAGTAGCCGACGTTGCGGTACCCGTTGAGGGCGGCGTCGCCGTTCGGGGAGTCGGGCGTCGGGATGGTGGCCGCCGTCGTGGCGGTCAGGTGGGCGGTCGGCGCGGCGGCGGCGGTCGTCGCGGCGGCGACGGCCCCGCTCGCGGCGAGCGCGAGGGCGGTGAGGCCGGCGGCCGCGCGCGTGGCGCGGGCGCGGCGCGGGGCGGACGGGCGAGGACGGTGCATCGAGAGGACCTCTCGTCGACGAGGTCGGTCGCCGACCCGCGCGGACGCGCGGCGGTGCGGCCTCCTGCGGGGCCTGAGCGACCGGCTGACGTGAGCGACCGTAGCCGTGGGCGGGGCCCGCGGGACTACGTGCTTCCCACACTCTTCGCGTCACGCGCGCCGCGCGGGGTACGCGGTCCTCCGTACGCAGGCCCCGTACGGGACAGCCCGTACGACGCCGCGTCAGGCCTCGAGGATCAGCGTGACCGGGCCGTCGTTGACGAGGTCGACCGCCATGTGCGCGCCGAACCGCCCGGTCGCCACCTCGACCCCGCGGGCGCGCAGCGCCTCGACGACCGCGTCGACGAGCGGCTCCGCGACAGGACCGGGCGCCGCGCCGTTCCACGACGGCCGACGGCCCTTGCGCGTGTCCGCGTAGAGCGTGAACTGGGAGACGACGAGCACGGGCGCGCCGTCGTCGAGCACGGACCGCTCCCCCGCGAGGATCCGCAGCTCGGCGATCTTGCGCGCGATCGTCTCCACCTGCGCGTCGCCGTCGTCGTGCGTGACGCCGACGAGCGCGAGCAGGCCCGGTCGGTCGATCGCGCCGACGACCTCCGCCGTCCCGTCGTCGGCCACGACGCTCACGCTCGCGCGCGTCACGCGCTGCACGACGGCCCTCACGGCCGTCCCCTGTCGTCGCGCCGCGCTGCGTCGGACGAGAGGTCCTGCGAGGCGTCGTACGCCGCGTCCGTCCCGGGCTCGTCGAGCACCGCGCGCACGGCGCCCACCGGCTGCCCGGCGCCGAGCACGGGCACGTCGCCGAGCGCGTCGAGCGCCGGCCCGTCCGCGCCCGCGACGTCGAGCGCGCCGAGACGGCGCAGCGCCGCGGCGAGCACCGCCGGGCGCGGCCGGGACGCGCCGTCGAGCACCTTGAGGGCGAGGGCACGGCCGTCGGGCAGCCCGGCCCCGTACACCCCGTCGGCCCCGTCCTTGGCGACCAGGCCCGGGACGGCGCGCATCGCAAGGGTCGCGTCGCGTCCCGTGCCGCCCACCATCTCGGGGAACGCCGCCATGGCGCGCGCGACCTCCGCCTCGGCCGAACCCGGGTCGTGCTGCGGGGCCGCGGCGAGTCGCCCGAACGCGCGCGCGAGCCCGCGCACGGTCGTCGAGAAGAGCGGCGCGCCGCAGCCGTCGACCGTCACGTGCTCGACGGCGACGCCCGTCGCCTCCGCGACGGTCTCGCGCACCGCGACCTGCAGCGGGTGGTCGTGCTCCAGGTACGTGCGCGGGTCCCAGCCCGCGACGACGCACGTCGCGAGCATCGCCGCGTGCTTGCCGGAGCAGTTCTGGGTGATCGACGACGGGCCGTTCCCCGCCTCCTGCCACGCGAGCGCGGCCGGCGGGTGCAGCGGGAGGTCCGGGGTGTTGCGCAGCGCGGACTCGTCGAGCCCGGCGCCCGCGAGGATCTCGCGCACCCCCGCGAGGTGCTCGGGCTCGCCGTTGTGGCTCGCGGCGGCGAGGGCCAGGAGGCGCGGCGGCAGGCGCAGGCCGTGCCGCAGCATCGCGACGGCCTGGAACGGCTTGACGCTCGAGCGCGGCCAGACGACCGTGCCGGCGTCACCACGCTCGAGGAGCGTGCCGCCGTCGGGCTCCAGCAGCACGAGGTGCCCCGTGTGCACGGACTCCACGAGGTCGCCGCGCACGACCTCGGCCAGCGGGACGGCGGCGCGCGCGACCCCGGTGCGGACGCCGTCGGTCACCGCGGCGCTCACCAGCCGCCGGGCCGGCCGGACGACCCGTTGCCGCGCCCGTTCCCGTACGGCTGGAGGCGGGGACGCACGTCGACGAGGTACACGATCGCCGCGACGACCGCGATGATCCCGATGAAGCCGAGGTTGATCCCGCCGCCGAGCGGGATGGAGAGGAAGCCGAGCGCCGCGGCGACGCCGAGGATCGCGAGCCAGATCGGCTTGCTCAGCTTGCCCTCGGCCGTGAACGCGCTCGCGGGCCGCCGGATCGCGTCGACGAGCGCGAAGAGCTGCGTCCCGAACACGACCAGCGACAGGAGGAGGTAGACGATCCACTGCAGCGACCCGAAGATTCCCACGGGCACGAGCCTACGTTCTGGCGAGCGGCCACGGCACCACGCGCAGCCCGGCGGCGCGCGCCGCGGTCACGACGTGCGGGTCCCACGCGGCCACGACCGTGTCGTCGTGCGCGACGGCGAGCGCGCTCGCCACGTGCACCGCGTCGTTGCTGCGCAGCGACCCCGCGGCGACGAGCCGCGACGCGCGGTCGGTGACGGCACCGGACACCTCGACCACGTGCAGCGCGGGTCGCAGCGTGTCCCACGTGCCGAGCGCGCGGGCGTGCGCCGGGCCGTCGATGACCCCGCCACGGGCCCCCGCGGCGAGCGCGGCGCGGACCTCGACGTCGGCGAGACGGCTCGTGACGACGACGTCCGCACGGTTCCACAGGCGGCTCGCCAGCGCGGAGCCCGCCTCGGGGACGCACAGCTTCACGAGCGCGCTCGCGTCGAAGTAGACGAGGGCCACCGCGGGCCCCTCAGCGCCGGATCCGGCGCACGAGCGCCGCGACCCCGCCGCCGCGGGCGGCCCGGGCGCCGTCGGACGGGCGCGGGCCGTCGGGACCCGCCGGACGTGCCCCGTCCGTCGCCGCGGCGAGCGCCGGCGCGGGCACCGCGTGCACGGGGCGCTCCCCCGCCGGGGGCACCAGGACGCCGTCGCGCACGAGCTCGGTGACGAGGTCCGCCGTCGCGACGCCGGTCAGCCGGGCGACGGGGACGCCGCGCTCGGTGATGACGACCTCCTCACCGTCCCTGGCCCGCTCGATCCACGACTTGAGCTCGGCGCGCAGCGCGCTGACAGGGACCTCCATGCCCCGACCGTACCGGCCCGCGGTACCGCTGTGCAGGGGTCGGTCGTCCTGGGTGCGAACGCTCTCAGAGCTCGGGGAGCGCGTCGCGCGCCTGCTCGGGCGTCGCGCCCGCCGCCTCCAGGGCGTCGACGATCGGCGACCGCACGAGCATCACGAGCGACTGCACCTGCCAGTCGCCGTCGCCGAGCGCGTGGGGGTCGGCGCTGCGGGCCACCTCGAGGAGGACCTCGCGCGCGACCGCGGGGTCGCGCCCCGCGCCGACGGCCTCGGCGAGCACGTGCACCCCGGCGCCGAACCGGGCGACGAGGTCCGCCACGGCGTCGAGCTCGTGGTGGTCCGGGCCGCTCGCGACCGGCCGTGCGCGCCGCGCCAGGACGCGCACGCTGCGCATCGCACGGTCGACGAGCACCGCCTGCCGCTCGAGCCCGCCCAGCTCGTCCCGGTGCCGCAGCCCGGCGGCGCTCACGCGCGCGAGCTCGCGCGCGGACGTCGCGGACGACTGCCACTCCTCGAGCGCGCCCTCGGACGCCCGGCCCTTGACCAGCGCCGCGTCGAGGTCCCCGGGGTCGCGCGCCCGCAGGCCGCGCGCGAGCACGTCGAGCACGCCCGCGAGCTCCGACGTCGCCTCCGCCCCGAGGAGACGGGGGCGTCGCCGCGGGTCGCCCGGGGTGAGCGCCGCGACGGCGAGCGCGACGGCGCCGCCCACGAGCGCGTCCGTCCACCGCCCGAGCGGGCCGCCCGCCTGCGCGGCCGGGAGCCCGACGATGACGATGGCCTGCACGCCCGCCTGCGTCGTGAGCATCGCGCCCCGGTCGATGAAGCGTGCGGCGAGGGCCGAGACCGCGAGGACGACGGCGACCTGCCACCAGCCCGACCCGATCGCGTGGACCACGAGGTCCCCCAGGCCGACGCCGATCGCGACGCCCACCGCGAGCTCGAGCACGCGGCGGAGCTGACGGTCCTGGCTGAAGCCGAGGCAGATCCACGCGGAGACCGGCGCGAAGAAGGGGGCCGTGTGCCCGAGCCCGTACCGGGCGATGCCGAACGCGAGACCGGCGGCCGCCGACGCCTGGAGGATGGGCCACAGCGCCACGCGCACGCGCGACGCGCCCTGCCGGACCCGGGCCCGCAGGAGGAGCCGGCGCCACGCCGTCCGGGCGACGTGGACCGCCCCCGGGGACTGCCCGCCCGCCGGCCCCGACGTCACAGCATGCTCGTGGGTGCGCCCTCGCCGCGCGGCGTGACGCCGCGCCCGACGGGGCCGCGCGCGGCCGGACGGTCGACGGAGACGCCCTCGCCGGGCACCACGACCTCCTGCGCCGCGGAGATCGCGCCGCCGTCGCAGTCGACGAGGAGCTCGGCGTCGACCGGCGCGCTCCGCTTGAGGACCGCGAGCGCGATCGGCCCGAGCTCGTGGTGGCGCGCGACCGACGTGACGGACCCGACGGCGCGGCCGTCGAGCGTGACCTCGGCCCCCGGGGCGGGCAGCAGGTGGCCAGAGCCGTCGAGGTGCAGCATGACGACGCGCCGCGGCGGACGCCCGAGGTTGTGCACGCGCGCGATGGTCTCCTGCCCCCGGTAGCAGCCCTTGTGCAGGTGGACGGCGGTGCGCAGCCAGTCGGTCTCGTGCGGGATCGACCGGTGGTCGACCTCCGTCGCGAGGCGCGGGCGCCAGGCCTCGACGCGCGCGGCCTCGCTCGCCCACGTGCCCACCAGGCGCCACCCGGCGGCCTCACGCGCCGCGACGGCGTCGGCCAGCTCCGCGCGCGGGACGAGCACGAGCCGCCACGGGCGCTCGCGGCCCGGGTGCTCGTCCTCGGGCGGGCCGTACCGCGTGCCGCCCGCGAGGACGCGCGGCCACGGGTCGCGCCACGTCACGGGCTCGTCCTCGGCGCCCTCGGCGTCGACCGGCTCGCCGAGCGCGGCCCACTCGTCCGTGGCGTCGGCGATCTCGACGCGGAGCATGAACTTCATGCGGTCCAGCCACGCGGCGAGGTCGGCCGCGTGCGAGCGCTCGGTGACGAGCCAGGTCGTGGTGCCGTCGTCGACGACCGACGCGGCGTGCTCGACGTGGCCCTGCGGCGAGAGCACGAGCAGCTCGGTCGAGGTGCGCGGCGCGAGGTCCGTGAGGTCCTGGGACGTGATGGAGTGCAGCCAGCTCAGCCGGTCCGGGCCCGTGACCGTGACGATGCCCAGGTGCGACTGGTCGACGACGGCGCCGCCCGTGCGCAGCGCGCGCTGCTCCCCGGTCGGGTCGCCGTAGTGCCAGGCGACGCCCTCGTCGGGGCCCGTCGCGGGCACGGCGCCGTGGCGAGACAGGAGCGGGCTGGTGTAACCGGTGGTCACGGGTGGTCCTCCTTCGTCGACGCGTCCGGACCGGGCGGGCCCTCGGGCCGCCCGGTGGCCTGCGTCAGGCCGACGGGCGCCGGGTCAGCTTCGCGGACGCGTACGACTGCAACGGCTGACCGAAGGCCGCCAATTCCCACACCCACAGGAGCTGGCCCTCGACGAACCCGTAGAGCCGCTTCGAGGCCGTGACCTCGGACGCGGTGGACGTGCGCGCGATGAGGTCGCTCGCCAGGTCCACGCGGCCGTTGCCGACGGCGCCCAGGTAGACCGACACGCGGCCCGCCGGGTCGGCGACCAGGACCTCGAGGGGGTGGCGGTCGTCCTCCAGGCCCTCGGGCCGGTCGGTCGACACGCGCCAGTAGCCGGTCTCCGTGGACCAGACGGGCGACGCGGCGGCCGCGGCGTCGAGGGTGGCCTCGTCACGCTCGGGCCACTCGCCCTCCGCGGGCACCGTCTCGGGGACCGCGGCGTCGAGGACGCGCAGCGTCGACTCGTAGCGCAGGTAGGGGCCGCCGTCGTGGTCGAACACGACGTCGTGGACGAACGGCGTCTCCTCGATGCCCGGGTACTTGACGACGCCCTCGCCGCGCCAGCTCCCGACGAGCCAGGCGAGCGGGTACACCTCGGGAGCGAGGCCTTCGGGGAACTCGAACGGCATCAGCGACCACCTCTCGGAGTCGGGCGGCGCGCGGCGCCCGCGCAGGGACGGGCCCCGCGCGGCGACGTCAGCGCTGGCCCTTGAAGAGCTTGTAGACGACGTACCCGGCGAACCACGTGATGGTCACCGTCGCCGCGAGGAGCAGGCCGAGGAAGATCAGCTCGAGAGTGTGCGGGCTCATGCGGGCGATCCTACCGGCCGGACGGCACCGGCACGCCGTGGCCGTGGTCACCCGCGGGACTACGCTCGGCCGCGTGACCGACTCCTCGCTCCCTGCCGCCGCCCCCCGCCCCCGCTCCCTCGTCGTCAAGACGACCTCCGGGCTCGACCGGCCCGAGGCCGCGAACCAGGCCTTCACCGTCGCCGCCGCCGCGGTCGCGGCGGGCGTCGAGGTGAGCGTGTGGCTCACGGGCGAGGCGGCGTGGTTCGGGGTGCCGGGCCGCGCGGCGGAGCTCGAGCTCGAGCACGCGGCGCCGCTGCCCGACCTGCTCGACGCGGTCCTCGCCGCGGGCACGCTGACCGTCTGCACGCAGTGCGCGGCGCGCCGCGGGATCACCGCCGACGACGTCCTGCCCGGCGTGCGCATCGCGGGGGCGGCGGTGTTCGTCGAGGAGGCACTGCGCGAGGGTGCCCAGGCGCTCGTCTACTGAGCGAGCCGCGCCCGCGGGCGCTCGCCTGCCGGGCGGGCGCGCGCCGGGCCGTCAGCGGGCCGGCGCGACCCGGCGCAGCAGCAGGTACAGCTCGCACCCGAGGCACAGGCCGAACGCGGCGTTGAGGACGGCGGCCACGAGCGCGAGCGCCGCCGCGGCCGGCACGGCGCCCGCGACGCCGATCAGCCCGAGCACGACCCCGGCACCGGTGATCACGAGGCCCACCGCCTGCGCGAACCGCGGCGGCCTCGGGTCCTCGCGCTCCGTCGTCGGGCCGATGCGCGGGAGCAGGACCAGCCGGTAGACGGCCGCCTGCCACGTGCCCTGCGCGCCGCGGACGGTGCCGAGCAGGAAGCTCGCCGCGACGACCGCGAGCAGCACGAGCGCCGCGGGCGACGTCCAGAGCAGGATCACCACGGCGAGCAGGACGGCCGTCATGCCCGCCCCCGCGCGCGGCCCGCGCGGGTCGATGCCGGCGGGCGCGCCGCCCGGCTCGGTGACGGTGGCCTCCGGGCCTGCCTGGTCGCTCACTCGGGTCTCCTCCGGTCGGGCCGTCGGAGACGGCGGTCAGCTGCCTGGCACGCTCGCGGGCCGCGCGCCCGGGTCCGCGACGGCGAGCGCCGCGAGCGCCTGGGCGCGGTTCATGCCCCCGCTCGCGCGGGCGACCTCCCGGCCCTCCGCGTCGAGCACGAGGACGGTCGGCGTGCGCAGTATGCCGAATGCTCGCACCAGGTCGAGGTGGGCGTCGACGTCCATCTCACGATGCGTCACGTCCGGGTGCGCGGCGCTCACGTCGCGCAGGACCCGGGCGGTGGCGCGGCACGGCGCGCAGAGCTCGGCGGAGAACTGGACGAACGTGCGGCGCTCCGCGAGCGCGACGCCGTGCGCCGCCCAGTCCACGGGCGCGGGCCCGGCGGCCGCGGGCGACGCGGGTCCTCTCCCCCGCGCGGCCCGCACGATGCCCTGGCGTCGCTGCCACCACACGCCGAGCGCGGCCGTCGCGACGAGGGTCACGACGAGCAGCACGACGGCGAGCGGCGACGGGGTCACCCGACGATCACCCGGCCGACGACGAAGATCAGGGTCCCGCCGACGGCGACGGGCAGGGCGGTCGCCGAGAACGCGCCCAGACGGCCGCGCAGCTCGGGGAGCTGGTCGAAGAGCGCGTGCAGCGACGCGACGAGCAGGCCCGCGACGACCCCCGCCCAGACGCCGCCCAGCAGCTCGAGGTCGGGCATGACGTAGCCGACGGCGCCGCCCGCGAGCACCGCGAGGCCGAGCGTCAGCGCGGCGTTGAGCCAGCCGCCGAGCGGCAGCGCGGACACCGCGGACGCCACGGCGAGCGCGACCGCCGTCGTGACGACGAGGGACTCGCCGGCGTCGGTGCGGCCCGCGGCGATCCAGCCCGCGCTCGACGTCGCCACGACGATCCCGCTCACCGTGCCGATGAGCGACTCGACGAGGCGCGGACGGCCGTCGCGCCGCAGGAGCTCGGCGACGAACGCGAGGACGACGGAGAGCGCGAGCACGACGGGCAGGTGGCGCAGCGCGGGCTCCCCGTGCGTCGCGGCGGTCGCGGCCACGGCGCCGAGCCCGGCGATCGCGATGACGACCCGGGTCCCGCCGTGGACGGGGATGTCGAGCAGCCGCGGCCAGCCGATCGCGACGCCCAGCGCCAGCGCGCCCGACGCGATCGTGAGCGGCAGCGGGCCGAAGAACGCGGCGACGGCCACGACCGCCGCCAGGCATGCCGTCACGACGGCACGGGTCGAGAGGTCCACGCGGTCAGCGCCCCGTTCGGGGGTCGCGGGAGGGCGTCGGGTCGTGCAGCACGCCTCAGAGTGTCGCAGAGACTCGCCACGGGCCGCTCACCGGCTCCCTGTCGACGGCCGGGCGGCGGTCTCGCGAGCGGGCCGCGGCGTCGCTGCCGGGCAGCGCTGTCACCGGCCGGGGAGAGCGGACGCGCGCGATGTGAGACACGCACCGTGCGAGCGGCCGGCACGCGATACGGTAACCGTCCACGGACCGCGGACGTGGCCGACGACGTGGCGTGCCCCGTAGAGGTCCGTCCCGCCCGGTCGCCACGCGTCGACGCCCGGGGGCGCCGCCCGCGCCCCGCGACCCGGAAGGAGGTGCCGGATGGCCGACCTGCTCATCCTCACCCCCGCCACTGGCGGTTCCGTCGAGGTGCTGCCCGCGCTCGGCCTGCTCTCGCACCGCATCCGGGTCCTGCCCATGGAGCCGTCGGCGCTCGTCGACGCACCGGACTCGGACGTCGTGCTGCTGGACGCGCGCCGCGACCTCGTCGCCGCCCGCACCACGTGTCGGCTCCTGCACGCCACGGGCCTGACGGTCCCGCTCGTGCTCGTGCTCACCGAGGGCGGGCTCACCGTGGTGACCGCCGAGTGGGGTGCCGACGACCTCCTGCTGGAGGGCGCCGGACCGGCCGAGGTCGAGGCCCGGCTCCGGCTCGTCATCGAGCGCTCCGCGCGGGGACCGGCCGAGGACGGCCCGCAGGAGATCGCGGCGGGCGAGCTCGCGATCGACGCGAGCGGCTACACCGCCCGGCTGCGCGGCCGCCCGATCGACCTCACGTACAAGGAGTTCGAGCTCCTCAAGTACCTCGTCCAGCACCCGGGCCGCGTGTTCACGCGCGCGCAGCTCCTCCAGGAGGTCTGGGGCTACGACTACTACGGGGGCACGCGCACCGTCGACGTCCACGTGCGCCGTCTGCGCGCCAAGCTCGGGCCGGAGCACGAGCAGCTCATCGGCACGGTGCGCAACGTCGGCTACCGGTTCGACCCGCCGAAGGACCGCCGTCCCGCGGCGGCCGCGGAGGCGTCCGGAGCGGACGCCGCCGGTGCCGGCTCCGGGTCGTCGGCCGACAGCGGGTCCGGGACGCCGGTAGGTTCGTCCGGGTGACGCCCGACCCCTCCGACTTCACGTCCGCCCTCCTCGACGGCCCCTGGCGCCACGAGTTCGTGCCGGCCAACGGGGCCCGCTTCCACGTGGCGCTCGCCGGTCCCGAGGACCGTGGCGTGCGGGACCCCGGCCCGCCGCTCGTCGTGCTGCTCCACTCGTTCCCCCAGTTCTGGTGGGCGTGGCGGCACCAGCTCGAGCCGCTGGCCGCCGCGGGCTACCGCGTCGCCGCGATGGACGTGCGGGGCGTCGGGGCGTCCGACAAGCCGCCGATCGGCTACGACGCCCCGACGCGCACGCGCGACATCGCCGGCGTGATCCGCTCGCTCGGGTCGGGACGCGCGGTCGTCGTGGGCCACGGCACCGGCGGCAGCCTCGCCTGGGCGATGGCCGCGCTCCAGCCCGCCGTGACGGCCGGGGTCGCCGCGTTCTCCGCGCCGCACCCCGCACGCCTGCACACGTCGGCCCGGCGGCTCCTCACGCCCGCCGCGCAGCGCCAGCTCGCGTTCTACCAGGTGCCGACGCTGCCCGAGCGCGCGCTCGTCCGCGGCGACCTCGTGGCCGACGTGCTCGCCACGGGCGCCGCGCAGCCCTTCGCGCCCGACGTCGTCGACACGTACCGCACCGTCATGCGCATCCCGTTCGCGGCGCACACCGCGATGGAGTCGCTGCGCTGGGCCGTGCGCTCCACCCCCCGGCCCGACGGGCGCCGCTTCCTCGCCGCGCTCCGCCACCCCGTCGAGGTCCCCGCCCTCCAGGTGCACGCGGCGCGCGACGGGCTGCTGCGCCGCGAGCTCGCGGACGCCGACGGCGCCGCGCTCGCCCGGGACTTCCGGTTCGAGGTCGTGGACGACGCCGGGCACTTCCTCCCCGAGGAGGCCCCGGGCAACGTGACGGACCTGCTCCTGGACTGGCTCCCCACGACGCAGCGGCCCGCGGGCTGACCGCGCCCCCGCCCGGCGGTCCGCGCGAGACCCTCAGCTCGTCTTGACGAGCGCGGCAGCCTTGACCGGGTCGACCTCGCCGACGCCGAACGACGGGCACCACCGCGCGATCGTGCACGCGCCGCACGCCGGCTTGCGCGCGAAGCACACCCGCCGGCCGTGGAAGATCAGCCGGTGGGAGAGCATCGTCCACTCCGACCTCTCGATGAGCCCGCCGACGACCTGCTCGACCTTGACCGGGTCCTCCTCCGTGGTCCACCCCAGGCGGCGCACGAGGCGGCCGAAGTGCGTGTCCACGGTGAGCCCCGGCACGCCGAACGCGTTCCCGAGCACGACGTTCGCCGTCTTGCGCCCCACGCCGGGCAGGGTGACGAGGTCCTCCAGGCGGGCGGGCACCTCGCCGTCGAACCGCTCGACGAGCGCCTGGCCGATCCCGATGACCGACTGCGCCTTGGCCCGGAAGAAGCCCGTGGGCCGCAGGATCTCCTCGAGCTCGGCGCGGTCCGCCGCCGCGTAGGCCGCGGCGTCCGGGTAGCGCGCGAACAGCGCGGGCGTCGTGAGGTTCACGCGCTTGTCCGTCGTCTGCGCCGAGAGGACCGTCGCGACGAGCAGCTCGAGCGGCGTGGTGAAGTCGAGCTCGCAGTGCGCGTCCGGGTAGGTGACCGCGAGCTCACGGTTGGTGCGGCGCGCGCGCCGCACGAGCGCGAGGTGCGACTCGGGCTTCGGGGCCCGCGCGCGGGCCTGCTCGGTGGTGGTCACGAAACCCACCGTAGCCGCCGCCCCTGACACCCGAGTTGCAGCGGTAGGGCAGACTTGTCCTGGAACATTTCCGAGGACGAGACGATAGGACACCCCGCGTGGACGACGACGTTGTGCTCTCCGCCCCCCTGTTCGCGACGATGGACGCGGACGAGACGCGCACCCTCTTCGAGTCGATGCAGCAGATCGAGCTGTCGCGCGGAGACGTGCTGTTCCGCGAGGGCGAGCCGGGCGACCGCCTCTACGTGATCGCGAGCGGCAAGATCAAGCTGGGGCGCCGCTCCAACGACGGCCGCGAGAACCTCCTGTCGATCCTCGGCCCCGGCGAGATGTTCGGCGAGCTCTCGCTCTTCGACCCGGGCCCCCGCACCGCCACCGCGAGCTCCGTCGCCGACTCCGTGATCTACGAGCTCGGCCACGACCAGCTCGTCGAGTGGATCGAGAAGCACCCGAGCGTCGCCAAGCACCTGCTCAACGCCCTCGCGCGCCGCCTGCGCCGCACGAACGAGACGCTGGCCGACCTCGTGTTCTCCGACGTGCCGGGCCGTGTCGCCAAGGCGCTCCTCGACCTGTCGACCCGCTTCGGCGAGGAGACGGACGAGGGCATCCGCGTCGCGCACGACCTCACGCAGGAGGAGCTCGCGCAGCTCGTCGGCGCGTCGCGCGAGACCGTGAACAAGGCGCTCGCCGACTTCGCGACGCGCGGCTGGGTGCGCCGCGAGGGCCGGGCCGTCGTCCTGCTCGACATGGACCGCCTGGAGCGCCGCGCGCGCTGAGCGGCCACGCCGGCTGAGATGCCGCACGAGATGCCGACGAGAACGGGGTCGGCGACCGGATCCTCACGGATGCGGTCGCCGACCCCGTTCTCGTGCGGGCGTCGCGGGCTAGTCCGCCAGCTCGACGACGAGCTCGACCTCGACCGGGGCGTCGAGCGGCAGGACCGCGACGCCGACGGCGCTGCGCGCGTGCACCCCGGCCTCGCCGAAGATCTCGCCGAGGACGGTGCTCGCACCGTTCACGACTCCGGGCTGGCCCGTGAACGACGGGTCGCTCGCCACGAACCCGACCACCTTGACGACCCGGACGACGTCGTCGAGGTTCCCGACGACGTCGTGCACGGCCGCGAGCGCGTTGAGCGCGCACACGCGCGCGAGGTCCGCGGCGTCGGCGGGCGCGACGAGGCCCTCGCCGTCACCCACCTTGCCGGTCGCGAGCAGGGCGCCGTCGACGAACGGGAGCTGGCCCGAGGTGTGGACGTACCGGCCGGAGCGCACCGCGGGGACGTAGGCGGCGACCGGCGCCGCCACCCGCGGGAGGGTGATCCCGAGCTCCGCGAGGCGCGCGGCGACCGTCCCGGCGGGGACGCCCGTCACTACTTCTCCCCGGTGGGGCGCTTGAGGTAGGCGACGAGGCCGTTGCCGTCCGGGCCGGTCACGACCTGGACGAGCTCCCAGCCGTCGGAGCCCCACTGGTCGAGGACGGCCTTCGTGTTGTGGATGATGAGGGGGATGGTCGCGTACTCCCACGTGGTTGCCATGGGGCGAGCGTAGTCGGACGGCGCGGGCCGCGGCGCGGCCGGACGGGCGCGCCGTCCCGGGATGCTTACACAACCCGCACACCCGGGAGAGGCGGCTTTCCGGGCCTCTCCCGGGTGTGCTCCCGTAGGGTTGGCACCATGGCTTCCCCTGTGCGTCCTCGCGGCCGGCAGATCAACGCGTACCAGCTCGTCGCCCTCTTCCTGGCGTTCGTGCTGGTCTCCGGCGTCGGCGGCGTGCTCGCGGCCGGGCTCCTCGTGCCGCTGGCCGCCGGGGCGAACACGGCGACGGACACCGCCGTCGAGGTGTTCGACGAGCTGCCGGCCGACCTCGAGCCGGGCCCGCTGTCCGAGCAGTCGCGCATCTACGCGAACGACGGCACGACGCGGCTCGCGACGTTCTACACGGAGAACCGCATCGTCGTCCCGCTGGACCAGGTCTCCGAGCCCATGAAGAACGCGGTCATCGCGATCGAGGACAAGCGCTTCTGGGAGCACGGCGGGGTCGACGTCGAGGGCATCCCGCGCGCGTTCGTCAACAACCTCACGGGCGGCTCGACGCAGGGCGCCTCGACCCTGACGCAGCAGTACGTGAAGAACGTCCTCATCGAGCAGGCCGTGCGCGACGACGACGTCATGGCGCAGCACGAGGCCAAGGCCGACACGCTCGGCCGCAAGGCCCGCGAGGCGAAGCTCGCCATCTCGCTCGAGAAGAAGATGACCAAGGAGGAGATCCTCCAGGGCTACCTCAACATCGCGCAGTTCGGGCGCTCCGTGTACGGCGTCGAGACGGCGGCCCGGCACTACTTCGGCATCTCGGCGAAGGACCTGAACTACCTCCAGGCGGCCACGATCGCCGGGATCACCAAGGCGCCGTCCACGTACGACCCGACGGCCGACCCGGAGAAGGCTCAGAACCGCCGCAACGTCGTCCTCAACACGATGTACCAGCAGGGCTACATCACCAAGGAGGAGTACGACGCCGGGCTGGCCACGCCCATCGCCGAGACGCTCCAGATCCAGCCGCTCGAGGCGGGCTGCCAGGCGGCCGAGAACGGCGCCACGTTCTTCTGCGACTACGTCACGAAGATCATCATGTCGGACCCGGTGTTCGGCGAGACCAAGGAGGAGCGGCAGTCGCTGCTCTACCGTGGCGGTCTCGACATCTACACGACGCTCGACCCGAACATGCAGGCGGCCGCTCACCAGCACGCGACGGCCGCCGTCCCGGCGGACGACCCGAGCCAGGTGGAGGACGCGATCGTCACCGTCGAGCCCGGCACGGGCAAGATCCTCGCGATGGCGCAGAACCGGGCGTACGACAACACGCAGGACCCGGCGCCGAACACGACCGCGGTCAACTACAGCGTCGACCAGGCCCACGGCTCGTCGAACGGGTTCTCCCCCGGCTCGACGTGGAAGCCGTTCGTGCTCGCCGAGTGGCTCAAGGAGGGCCACTCGCTCTACGACACGGTCAGCGCCAACAAGCGCACCTGGACGATCAACCGCGACTTCCGCGCGAGCTGCACCCGCCTGGGCAACGAGAAGTGGACCCCGGCCAACTCGGACGGTCCCGGCTCGGGCTCCATGTCGGTCCTCAAGGCGACGTTCAACTCGGTGAACACCGCGTACACCACCATGGCGAGCCAGCTCGACCTCTGCGGCATCGCGGAGACCGCGAAGGCCGCCGGGTTCCAGCCGTCCATGCTCAAGGACGAGGGCAACGTCAACGTCAACGCGTCGATGATTCTTGGCACGCAAAACTCGTCGCCGCTCCAGATGGCGGCCGCGTACGCCACGTTCGCCTCGGGCGGCACGTACTGCAAGCCGATCGCCATCACCAAGGTGGTCGCTGGTGACGGTGAGGAGCTCCCCGTGCCCACCGCGGACTGCCAGCCCGGAGCGATCGACCCGAACATCGCCAACACCGTCACCTACGCGCTGCAGCAGGTCATCACGCAGGGCTCGGGCCGCGGCAACGGTCTCGCTGACGGGCGCCCCGCAGCGGGCAAGACAGGGACGGCGAACAACAACACGCACACGTGGTTCATCGGGTACACCCCGCAGGTCGTCACCGCGGTGTGGATCGGCAACGCCGAGAGCGACGTCCCGATGAACGGCCGCTTCACCATCAACGGGAAGACGCGCCCCTACTGGTACGGATCGAGCCTCGCCGCCCCGACGTGGCGCGACTACATGAACCAGATCCTCGCCGGCCAGCCCGCGCCGGGGTTCGCCGACCCGGACTGGGGCCGGGTGAACGCCCCGACGCCCCCGCCGCGCACCCCCTCGACGCCCGAGGGCGGCCAGGGCGGCGGCGACCAGGGCGGTCAGCAGCCCGGGGGCGACCAGCCGGGCGGCGACCAGCCCGACGACGACCAGCCGGACAACGAGGCCGACGGCGGCCGCGGCGACCGCGGGGACCGCAGCAACGGCGCGGGCCGCGAGAGCGACCTCGGCGCGTGGCTGGAGAGCCTCGGCGGCCGGGGGAACGGCTGAGCGCCGACGGGGCGCGCCGGGCCCTGCGCGGGCTCGGGGCGCTGGCTGCCGTCGGTGTGGCGGGCGTCGCGTACGCGCACGTGGAGACGAAGCTCTTCACGCTCCGCGAGGCGACCGTCCCGGTCCTGCCGCCCGGCTCGCGCGCCCTGCGGGTGCTGCACGTCTCCGACCTGCACCTCGTCCCGACCCAGCGGCGCAAGATCGAGTGGGTGCGCTCGCTCGCCGAGCTCGAGCCCGACCTCGTCGTCGACACCGGGGACAACCTCGCGCACGTCGACGCGCTCGAGCCGCTGCTCGACGCCCTCGCCCCGCTCCTGGCGGTGCCCGGCGCGTTCGTCCTGGGCTCGAACGACTACTTCGCCCCCGTCCCGAAGAACCCGGCGCGCTACCTCCTGCCCGACGCGCGGCTGCCGTTCGCGTCGCAGGCCCGCCTCCTGCCCGCGGCCGAGATGGCCGGCGCGATGCGCGACGCCGGGTGGGTCGACCTCACGAACCGTCGTGACGCCCTCGACGTCGGCGGCGTCCGCCTCGACCTCGTGGGCGTCGACGACCCGCACCTCGACCGCGACGTCTTCCCGGCGCCCGCGTCGCAGGCTCCGGCCGCCCCGCCGGAGGGCGGCGTGCTCCGGCTCGGGGTCACGCACGCGCCGTACCGGCGGGTCCTGGACCAGATGCACGACGACGGCGCGGAGCTCGTCCTCGCGGGCCACACCCACGGCGGGCAGCTCTGCGTGCCCGGGTTCGGCGCGCTCGTGACGAACTGCGACATCGACCGCAAGCGGGCCAAGGGCCTGCACGGCTGGCCGGGCCCCCGCCCCGACGCCGCGGGCGGCCAGGACTCGACGTGGCTGCACGTCTCCGCCGGTGCGGGCACGTCGCCCTACGCGCCGGTCCGGTTCGCGTGCCGCCCCGAGGCCACGCTGCTCACCCTGACGTCGCGCTGACGACGTCCCCTTCCCCACCACCCGCCGAACACGGGGTCAGCGACCGCGATCCCGGGTTGTCGGTCGCCAACCCCGTGCTCGACGGGCGCGGGTCGGGGGGTCAAGGGGGGTGTCGGCGGGGTCACGGGGATCGGGTTTCGTGGCACGGCACTTCGTCGGCTATTCTGGGCAGGCTTCCTGCGGGGAAGGCGAGGTCTCCTCGTCGACCGTCACGTGGGCCAGCGACCGGGGTGTGGCGCAGCTTGGTAGCGCGCTTCGTTCGGGACGAAGAGGTCGCAGGTTCAAATCCTGTCACCCCGACCAGCCGAGAGGCCCGGGATCCGCAAGGATCCCGGGCCTCTCGTCGTTCTCCCGCCCGCCGCTCCCCCGGCGGTGCGCCCCGGTTCGCGCGAGACTGAGGCCGTCCGCTGTCCCGAACCACCGCGGAGGTCGCCATGAGCGCTGGACGTCACGTCGTCGTCGGAGGAGGGCTCGCCGCGGCGAAGGCGGTCGAGACGCTGCGCGCGGAGGGCTACGACGGCGGGATCACCGTCATTGCGCGCGAGCCGCACCGCCCGTACGAGCGGCCGCCGCTGTCCAAGGACTACCTGCGCGGCGAGGCCGAGCGCGACGCGGTGTTCCCGCTCGCAGCGGACTGGTACGCCGCACACGACGTCGAGCTCCGCACCGGGACGGCGGCGACCGCGCTCCACCTCGCCGGGCGGCGCGTGACGCTCGACGACGGCCGCACGCTGTCGTACGAGAAGCTGCTGCTCGCGACCGGCTCGGACCCGCGCCGGATCCCCCTGCCCGGCGGCGACCTGGCCGGGGTGCACGAGCTGCGGACGCTCGACGACAGCGACGCCCTGGCCGCGGCGCTGCGCGCTGCCCGGGACGACGGCGTCGGGCGGCTGGCGGTCGTCGGCGACGGCTGGATCGGCCTGGAGGTCGCGGCGTCCGCCCGCACGCTCGGCCTCGACGTCACCGTGATCGGGCTCGGGACCCACCCGCTCGAGCGCGTGCTGGGGCCCGAGATGGGCGAGCTGTACGGGCAGGTCCACGCCGACCACGGGGTGCACCTCCACCGCCGCGCCCAGGTCACCGGCATCTCCGGCGACGGTCGTCGGGCTACGGGGGTGGACCTCGCCGACGGCACCCATGTCGACGCGGACCTCGTGCTCGTCGCCGTGGGCGCGGTCCCGAACGTCGGGCTCGCGCGGGACGCCGGGCTCGCCCTCGACTCGGCGACGGGCGGCGTCGTCGCGTCCGCGACGCTCCAGACCACCGACCCCGACGTCTTCGTCGCGGGCGACGTCGCGAGCGTGCCCTCGGCGCGCTACGGGCGGTCGCTGCGCGTCGAGCACTGGGCGACCGCCCTCCACCAGGGCCCGCACGCCGCGCGCGCGATGCTCGGCGCGACCGACCCCTACCCCGAGCTGCCCTACTTCTTCTCCGACCAGTACGACGTCGGCATGGAGTACCTCGGCTTCGTCGCCGGCCCGGACGCCTACGACGAGGTCGTGGTCTCCGGCTCCGTCCCGGACCGCGAGCTCGTCGCGTTCTGGCTCGAGGACGGCCGCGTCGAGGCCGGCATGGCCGTCAACGTCTGGGACCGCACGGAGGAGATCAAGGCCCTCATCCACCGCGACGGCCCGCCCGACCGCGCCGAGCTGGAGTCGTTCGTCGCTTGACGCCCTCGGCCGGCCGACCAGGCGATCCCAGCGGTCCGAGCAGGTGGTCCCGGTTCGTCCGGGGGACGGGACGCGCCAGGACCACCTGTTCGGCGCAGGGGCGGGGGGCCAGCGGCAGGGGCAGGGCAGGGGCAGAGTCAGGGGAGGTCGCGCTGCTCCGGGCCGACGTACTGGCTGAGCGGGCGGATGAGGGCGTTGGCGGCGCGCTGCTCCATGACGTGCGCGGTCCAGCCCACCACGCGCGACGCGACGAACAGCGGCGTGAACATCGGGGTGTCGAAGCCCATGAGGTGGTACGCCGGGCCGGCCGGGTAGTCGAGGTTCGGCAGGATGTTCTTCCGCTCGGTCATCGCGGTCTCGAGCGCGGTGTAGAGCTCGAGGAGGTCCGGGCGGCCGTAGTGGTCGACGAGGTCGTCGAGCGTCGCGCGCATGGTGGGGACGCGCGAGTCGCCGTGCTTGTAGACGCGGTGCCCGAAGCCCATGATCTTGCGCTTGTGGGCGAGCGCGTCGTCGAGCCACGCGGTGGCGCGGTCGGCGGTGCCGATCTCGGCGAACGTCGCCATGACGGCCTCGTTCGCGCCGCCGTGGAGCGGCCCCTTGAGCGCGCCGACGGCGCCCGTCACGGCGGAGTGCAGGTCGGACAGCGTGGACGTGATGACGCGCGCCGTGAACGTGGACGCGTTGAACGAGTGCTCGGCGTACAGCACCATCGACACCTCGAACGCGCGCACGACGGCGGGCTCGGGCTCCTCGCCGAACGTCATCCACAGGAAGTTCTCGGCGTAGGAGAGGTCGTCGCGCGGCTCGACGAGCTGGAGGCCCCGGCGACGACGCTGGTCGAGCGCGACCGCGGCGGGCAGCACGGCCCACAGGCGGACCGCCTTGGCCTGCTCGGCCTCGGGCGAGGAGTCCTCGGCGTCGGGGTCGTGCGCGCCGAGCTGGGAGATGGCGGTGCGGACGACGTCCATGGGGTGGCACGTCGTCGGGAGCTCCAGGATCGCGTTGCGCACGTGGCCGGGCAGCGCGCGGTGCGCCCGCTCGACGGCGGTCTGCTCGGCGAGCTGCTCCGGCGTGGGCAGCTCGCCGTGCCACAGGAGGTACGCGACCTCCTCGAAGCTGCGGCGGGCGGCGAGGTCCTGCACCGGGTAGCCGCGGTACAGGAGCGAGTTCGTCTCGGGGTTGACCTTCGAGATCGCGGTGACGTCGACGACGACGCCCGCGAGGCCCTTGCGGATCTCGGGCGCGTCGGTGGTCGGTGCGGTGGTGGTCATGCGGTCACTCCTTCGTGCAGCACGGGTCGCGGGGAGATGCCGGTGCCGCGGCCGACGGGCGCGCGGCACCGGCCGGTCGTCAGGGCCGGTAGGTGAAGATGCCCTCGTCGAAGGTGTTGTAGGCGGCGTAGTCGAGCAGCTCGTAGAGGCGTGCGCGCGTCTGCATGCCCTCGACCTGGCCTGCCTGGGTGCCGGTCGCGGCGATCTCGTCGAGCGCGCGCTCGGCGGCGCCCATCGCGACCCGCAGGAGCGTGACGGGGTAGATGATCAGCCGCACGCCGGCGTCGCCGAGCTGGCGCCGGGTGAAGAGCTCGGACTTGCCGAACTCGGTCATGTTGGCGAGCACGGGCACGTCCACGGCCGACGCGACGGCCTCGAACTCCGACAGGTCCTTCATCGCCTCGGGGAAGATCGCGTCGGCCCCCGCGTCGACGAGCGCCTTGGCGCGGTCGATCGCGGCGCGCAGCCCGGCGTCGCCGGGGATCGTGCCGCGGACGTCGGTGCGCGCCATGATCAGGAAGCCGGGGTCGCGGCGCGCGTCGGCGGCCGCCCGCACGCGCTTCGCCGCCTCGTCGAGCCCGACGACCTCCTTGCCGTCGAGGTGGCCGCACCGCTTGGGGTTGACCTGGTCCTCGACGTGCGCGCCCGCCACGCCTGCGTCCTCGAGCGCCTGGACGGTGCGCGCGACGTTCATCGGCTCGCCGAAGCCGGTGTCGGCGTCGACGAGCGCGGGCAGGTCCGTGACGCGCGCGATCTGCTGCGATCGCCCCGCGACCTCGGTGAGGGTCGTGAGGCCGATGTCGGGCAGGCCGAGGTCGGCCGACAGCACGGCCCCCGACACGTACACGCCCTCGAAGCCCTTGTCCTGGATCAGGCGCGCGGACAGCGGGTTGAACGCGCCCGGGAGCCGCAGCGGCTCCCCCGTGGTCGCCGCGGCGTCGAGCGCCGCGCGGAACGCGCGCCGCTTGTCCGACGGCGTCACCTGGCTGTACAGCATCAGCGCGCCTCTCCCTCGGTGGTCGCGTCGGCCTCGTGCATGGTGAACCCGTCGCCTTCGACCTCGGGGTGCGCGGGGGCGTCGTCGCGACCGAGCTCGAACAGGCCGGTCGGGGTGGGGACGGAGTCGAGCAGACCGGGCCGCCCGACGATCGTCAGCTCGCGCACCTCCGCGGGCGTGAGCTCCGGGAGCCGCTGCGCGAGGTCGAGGAAGCGCTCGATCTCGGCGTCCTCGAGGACGCCCGCGGCGAGCGTGCGGAACTTGTGCACGTACTGCTCGCGCCCGAACGGCCGCGCGCCGAGCGGGTGCGCGTCGGCGACGGCGATCTCGCGGACGAGGCGGCCGCCGTCGGCCAGCTCGATCTCGACGCGCCCGCCGAACGCCTTCTCCGCCGGGTCGGTCGAGTGGTAGCGGCGCGTCCACTCGGGGTCCTCGGCCGTCGTGACCTTGGCCCACAGCGCGACGGTGTCGGGGCGGGCCGCGCGCTCGGGGGCGTACGAGTCGACGTGGTGCCAGCCGCCGTCCTGCAGCGCGACCGCGAAGATGTAGGGGATCGAGTGGTCGAGCGTCTCGCGCGACGCCGTCGGGTCGTACTTCTGCGGGTCGTTCGCGCCGGAGCCGATGACGTAGTGGGTGTGGTGGCTCGTGTGGATGACGATCGACGTGACGTTCTCGGGGTCGGCGAGCCACGGGTGCTCGTCGTGCAGTGCCCGCGCGAGGTCGATGAGCGCCTGCGACTGGTACTCCGCGGAGTGCTCCTTGGTGTACGTGTCGAGGATCGCCGTCTTGGGCTCGCCAGGGGCCGGGAGCACGACGTCGTACGCCGCGTCCGGGCCGTCGAGCAGCCACGCGACGACGCCGTCCTCGCCCTCGTAGATCGGCTCGGGCGACGTCTGGCCGCGCATCGCGCGGTCGACGGCCTCGACCGCGACCTTGCCCGCGAACGCCGGGGCGTGCGCCTTCCACGTGGAGATCTGGCCCTTGCGCGACTGGCGGGTGGCCGTCGTCGTGTGCAGGGCCTGCCCGATCGCCTGGAACACCGTCTCGGTGTCGAGGCCGAGCAGCGTCCCGATGCCTGCGGCGGCCGACGGCCCGAGGTGCGCGACGTGGTCGATCTTGTGCCGGTGCAGGCTGATCGCGCGCACGAGGTCGACCTGGACCTCGTACCCGGTCGCGATCGCCCGGACGACGGCGGCGCCGTCGGACCCGGCGTGCTGCGCGACGGCGAGGATCGGCGGGATGTTGTCGCCCGGGTGGGAGTACTCGGCGGCGAGGAACGTGTCGTGGAAGTCGAGCTCGCGCACCGCGACGCCGTTCGCCCAGGCCGCCCACTCGGGGCTCGTGCGGGTGGTGAGGCCGCAGCCGAACACCGTCGACCCCGGGGTGTAGGGGTGCGCGAGCGCCTGGCCTCGCGCCGCGACCGCGGGGCCGCGCGTCAGGCTGGCCGCGGCGACCGCGGCGTTGTCGATGACCCGGTTGACGACCATGTCGACGACCTCGGGCGTGACCTCGACGGGGTCGGTCGCGAGCTCGGCGAGCTTCCACGCGAGCTGGTCGGTGCGGTCGAGCGGCTCCGCGCTGGGGTAGACGCGCAGGTGGTGGGTGTACGGCATCGGTGTCTCCGTCGTGCGGTGGGCGGTGGTCAGGGGAGGTCGTCGGTCGCCGACCCCGCGCCGCGCAGCGACTGCTCGGCGAGGGCGGCGCTGCGCTCGATGTGGGCGCGCATCGCCGCCTCGGCGGCGGCGGCGTCGCGGCTCGCGATGGCGTCGGCGACGGCGCGGTGCTCGTCGACGTGGTCGGTGGTGCCCACGCGGCGGCGAGCCGCGAGCGCGCGGTACCGGTCGACGTGGCCGCGGATCTGGCGCAGGAGCGCCGAGCCCCAGCGGTTGTCGGCGAGCGCCTCGATCTCGCCGTGGAACTGAGCGCCGATGCGCAGCACCTCGTCCTCGTGGTCGCGGACCGCGTCCATGAGCGTCACGAGGCGCGCGAGCCGCGCGACGTCGTCGGGCGTGGCGCGCTCGCACGCGTCCCGGGCGAGGAGGCCTTCGAGGCGGGCGCGCACGTCGTAGACGCGCCGCGCGTCGGCGAGATCGAGCGGCGCGACGCGCACTCCCCCGGTGGGCAGCTCGACGACGAGCGCCTCGGCCTGGAGCAGCCGCAGCGCCTCGCGCACCGGCGTCCGCGAGACGCCGAGCTCGGCGGAGAGCACGGGCTCGGTGAGCCGCGCGTCGGGCGCGAGGGAGCCGTCGATGATGCGGCCGCGCAGCAGGTCGTAGACCGCGCGGGCCCCGGACTGGCGGCGCGCGAGGCCCGCGTCGCCAGGCGCCGCGGACGGCCCGACGGCGGTGCGCAGCTCGGGCGTCGTCGTCACCCGGCCATCGTGCCACACGTCCTGCGCACTTGTATACAACTCCGGAGGAGGCTGGAGATGTCACATCGGATGGCGCCGCGTCGTCGTCCGGGTATGAGGATCGCTGTGGTGGGTGGGACGGGGACCGTCGGTCGGCACGTCGTGGCGGGCCTGGCCGCGCGCGGCCACGAGGTGCGGGCGCTGAGCAGGCACGCCCGGGAGCACCCCGTCGACCTCACGACGGGCGCAGGTCTCGCGGCGGCGCTCGACGGCGTCGACGTCGTGGTCGACGCGAGCAACACCGCGACGTCGTTGCGGCACGTGCGCGCGGCCGTCGTCGACGGCACGCGGCGCCTGCTCGCCGCCGAGCGCGACGCCGGGGTGCGGCACCACGTGCTCGTGTCGGTGGTCGGGTGCCACGATGTGCCGATGGCCTACTACGCCGCCAAGGTCGCGCAGGAGCGCGAGGTCGCGGACGGGGGCGTGCCGTGGACGGTCGTCGCCGCGACCCAGTTCCACGAGCTCGTCGCCGCGACGCTCGGGGCCGCGGCGCGCCGGGGCGTCGTGCCGCTGCTGCGCGCCCCGGTCCAGCCGGTCGCGGCCGCCGAGGTCGGCGCCGCCGTGGCGGACGCGGCCGAGCGCGAACCGCTCGGCGGCATCACGACCGTCGCGGGTCCCGAGGCGGTCGACCTGCGCGACCTGGCGCGCGCCTGGCGCGACGTCACCGGCTCGCGCGCCGTCCCCGTCCGGGTGCCGCTCCCCGGCGCGCTCGGCCGCGCGCTGCGCGCCGGCGGCCTCACCGACTCGCACCCCGACGTGCGCGGCACCACGACGTTCCGCGACTGGCTCGCGGCGCAGCGCGCCGAGCGGGCGGCAGCCCGGTGACCGGCCCGGCCGCCGACGACCTCGCGCGCGCGTTCGAGGCCGAGCGCCCGCGCCTCCTGCGGCTCGCGTACACGACGACCGGCTCCTGGTCCGACGCCGAGGACTGCGTCCAGGACGCGTGGCTGCGGCTGCGCACCCAGGACGCAGGCTCGATCCGCAACCTCGCGGCCTGGCTGACGACGACGGTCGGGCGGCTCGCGCTCGACGTGCTCGGGAGCGCGCGGGCGCGCCGCGAGCGCTACGTCGGGACGTGGCTGCCGGAGCCGGTCGTGACGACCCCGGGCGCCGCCTCGCCGGTCGCCGCGGGCGCCGTCGACGCGGCGGACCCGGCCGACCGCGTGACGCTCGACGAGGAGGTGAGCATGGCTCTCCTCGTCGTGCTCGAGCGCCTCTCCCCCGCGCAGCGCGTCGCGTTCGTGCTCCACGACGTGTTCGGGCTGCCGTTCGACGAGGTGGGCGACGTCGTCGGGCGCTCGCCGGCCGCCGTCCGCCAGCTCGCGGCGCGCGCCCGCAAGGACGTGGAGGCGGGGCGGCCGCGCGGGACCGCGACGCGCGCCGAGCAGGCGCGCGCCGTCGAGGCGTTCGTCGCGGCCTGCTCGGACGCCGACCTGCCGGCCCTGCTCGCGGTGCTCGACCCGGACGTCGTGCTGCGGGGCGACGGCGGCGGCAAGGTCCGCGCGCTGCGGCACACCGTGCGCGGGGCGGGGACGGCAGGTCCCGTGCTGCTCAGCTACCTGCGCACGCCGCCCGAAGCGATGCGCCTGGTCGACGTCAACGGCGCGCCCGGGCTGCTCCTGCGCGACGGGACCGGGGTGCTCACGGTGATCGCGTTCACGGTCGTCGGGGGGCGGGTCGCGGCGCTCGACGTCGTGCGCAACCCCGACAAGCTCGGGACGGTGCGCGCCGACCTTCTCGACGCGGATCTGGCATGACCAGGGCGTGACCGGGGCTCAGGGGCGGTAGCCGTCCGCGGGCCAGGCGCCGTAGCCGTCGAGGTGCTCGTCGGCGTCGCGCACGTAGTCGTCGACCGGGGCCATGCGCTCGGCCATCTCGAAATGCCAGTCCACGAGCTCGCCGAGCGGCACCGGGGTGCGCGACGAGCGGGCGACGTCGCGCCCCTCCTCCGACCACAGGGGCGGGTAGACGCTCAGGCCCTCGTCGAGGCGCACGGTGCCGATCTCGTCGTACCAGCCGGGCCAGCGCACGGGCGCGTAGAACTCGGCGGTCCCCCCGCTCACGGACCACTCGAGGAACGCCGCCTGGCCGAACCCGAGGTCGAGCCAGGAGAGCGAGCCCGGCGCGAAGTAGTGGACGTTGCCGAGCGGGCCGGGGAGCCCGCCGCCGTTGATCGCGAACGTGCCGCCGAGCACGTCGTACGCGACGACGAGGACGGACGGCGCGACGCTGTTCTCCCCCGGCTCCCCGAGGCCGTTGACGGTCGCGAGGTCCGGCAGCCCGGCCCCGCCCCCGCCGATGATCCGGAGCCACCCGCCGTCGACGAGGACCCCGCCGGTGTGCAGGGCGAGCGCGCCGAGGGTCGAGCGGACGGTGACCTGGAGCCGGTAGAGGACCTCGAGCGACCAGGCGGGCGCGGGCACGACCTCGACGCCGCCGCGACCCAGCATGCGCGAGAGCGTCGGCCACGCCGGGTCGTCGACCGCAGCGAGCTCCGCAGCCGTCCGCACTGTCATGGCCGGATCATGCCAGATGTTGCCCGTCAGCAGGAGTCCTGGTAAAAGCGCGGGGTCGGTACGCGCCCGGCTCGTCCGTCGATGCGCCGAAAAGACCGGTTCCCCCGCGCGTCGCCCCGGGGAGGCCCTGGCACGGTGAAGACGCCGGGCGGACCCTGGGGAGGACGTCGGCGCCCCACCCCGCACGGTCGCGGTGACCGGTACGGTCACGGCCGTGGACGACGACGGCACACCCTCCCCCGAGCCCGCCACCGACCCCGGCACCGGGACGGCCCCGCCACGGGCCCGACGGCGCGGCCCCCTCGTCGCGGTGGCCGCCGCGGGCGTGGGCGGTGTTCTCGCGGTGGTCGCCGCCGTCGTCGGGCCGGCGGCGCTGCGCACCGCGGCCGAGCAGCCCGCCCCGACCACCTCGTCGGTCGCCCCGACGACCCCCGCACCCGGCGCGACGCCCGCGCCGAACTCCCCCGAGAGCGACCACGAGGCCGTCGCGGCGCGACTGCGGGCGCTGCCCGGCGTCGCGGCCGTGGATGCCCTGGGGACCGCGGGCGAGTCCGCGCGCGTCACGCTGGTCAGCCCGCTGCCGACACCCGAGGAGGCGCAGCGCACCGCCGACGACGCGAGCGCGATCGTCGCCGCCGCGCCCGGCGGTGGTGCCTGGTCGCTCCGCGTCGAGGGCACGGGCGCGGGCGGCGGGACGTTCGCCGTCGCGCACGGCCCGGGCGCGGACACCGACCGCGGCATCGACCCGGCCACCGGGGAGCCCCGCCCCGAGCTCCTCGGGGCCGACGCCGTGGCCGACGCCGTGCGCCTCGTCGCCCACGACCCCGTGCGCCGCGTGTTCCTGTCCCCGGGGTCCGCGTCGGTCGACGTCGGCACGGCCGACGACCTCGTCGGCGTCGCCGCGCTCGTCCGTGCCGAGGGCCGGGGGCTGACGAGCCTCGGTGTCGCCGGCGGCGCCGTCGGCACCTACGACGACGGCGGGCAGTCCGTCCCCGACGACGCGCTGCTCACCCTGCTCGGAGAGGTCGCCGCGGAACCTGGCGTGACGCAGGTCGTGCACGAGACCGCGCGCGACACGTTCCCGCAGGACCCCCTGCTCACGGTGATCACCTCGGGCGACGCGGCCGTCGTCGCGCGCACGCTCGACGGCGCGGCCTACACCGGACCCGTGCTCGCGTACCAGGTCCACGGCTCGACCGACGGCGGCGCGTCCGCGACGCGCTCCGGGTTCGTCGCGGGAGCCGCCGCACCGACGACCGGGACGCGCCCCGCGGGCGCGTGCGCCCCCGGCGACCTCACGCTCGGGGCCCTCGGGTTCGACGCCGCGGCGGGGCGCCGGTTCCTCACCGTCACGGCCCGCAACGACGGCGCCGCGGAGTGCGTCCTCGCGGGCGCGCCCGTGGTCCGCTTCGTCGCCGACGACGGCTCGGAGACGGACGTGCTCCTCGAGCCGGACGACGACGGCCTCGCCCCGATCGCCCTCGCGCCGGGCGCCACCGCCTGGGCCGCGCTTACGTGGCGCGGCGGGTCGACGGCGGACGACCCGCCGCTCGTCACGACGCTGCTCGTGGCCCCGCACCCGGGCGACCCCGAGTCGGTCGTCGGGCTCGCGGGCATCCCCGGCGTCGGGGACGGCCTCGACCTGCTCGGCGGCGGGACCGCGACGGTCGGGTCGTGGACGCCCGCGCGGGCGGGGTGACGAGAACGCACGCGGGCTGCGGGGCCCGTCGGCGGCCTGCCGACGGACCCCGAGAGCGTCAGCTCAGGCACTCCCGAGCCATCTGGCTCCCCGACTGCACACCGTCGACGACCGACAACCGGTCGACCGCGCCCCGCCAGTGGTCCGTCCACGTGCCGTCGCGCTGTGCCCGACCCACCTGGAGCGCACCGCTCGACGGCCAGCCCGGGCTCGTGGTCGTGGCGGTCCCCGCGAGCGTCGTCTCGCCCGCGCCCGGGTCGTCCACCGAGCCGATCTCGCAGACGTAGAGGCGCAGCTCGCCCGCGGCGGCGTCCCGCACGCCCGTCAGCCGCACCCACGCCCCGGGCTTCACGTCGACGCCCGAGAGAGCGACGGTCGACGCCGAGCCGTCGGCGTCGGCGTCCGCCGTCCAGAACGCCCAGCACGTGCCGGACGCCGTCCCGCACGCGGCGTCGTGCCGCACGCCCAGGGAGAACGCGCTCGCCCGGTCGCCCGCCTGGCTCACCGCGGCACGCGTCGCCCCGGTCGCGTCGGCCCGCACCGTCGCGCCCACGGAGAAGGCCCCGCCCGTCGGCGCCACGGGAGTCGCGGACCAGGCGGCGGACGCGTCGTCGGCGATCACGAGCGCGCCGTCCGACGGGTCGATCTCGAAGTCCGCGAGGTAACCGCGACCCCACATCCCGCCATGGGCGAGCGTGAGCGAGCGGCTGCCCGAGGCGTCCCGCGCCTCCGGCCCCGCGCCCTCGGAGAACGCCCAGCGCACCGGCGCCGCGCTCGCCACGGAGAACCGGTAGAGGCGCACCGGGCCCGTCGCCCCGGCGGCGTCGACCGCCTGCGCGGAGATGCGATGGCTCCCGCTCGCCGTCGGCGTGAACTCGACCCGCTCGCCCGGCACCGCCGAACGGTCGAGCGCGTCCGAGTCGAACGAGTAGCGGATCGCCACGACCCCGGGCTCGTCGGTGGACAGCACGAACGCGCCGCGCACGCCGACACCCCCGGTCGTCGCACCCTCCCGGTAGACCGCGGGCTCACCCTCGACGGGCGTGATCACGGGCTCCCGCTCGGGCCGCACGAGGTCGGCGACGAACTCGCAGCTGCTCGCCTCGCTCCAGGCCCCGCCGTCCGCCGTGGCCGCTCGTGCCTCCCACGAGTACACGCCGTCGTGCTGCAGCAGACCCGACGGCACCACCACCGACGCGACCGTCCCGGGGGACTGCGGCGGCGTCTCCGCCGTCCACAGCTCGGCGCCCGTCGCGACGTCCTGCAGGGCGAACCGAGCGAGGAGCGCCCCGGACCCCTCGCCGGAGAGCTCCGCCCGGAGCGTCGGCGTTCCCGACCGCACGGCCGGGCGGGCCTCGCCCGTCACGCACGCGCTCTCGGGCTCCGCGGTCCCGAGCGCGGTCGCGGTCGCCCCTGCGGCAGGCGCGAGCTCGAGCTCGAGCGCCGTCCCCGCACCGAGCACCGCCAGCCCGGACCGTGCACCGGAGAGGCCGAGCGCGACGGGACCGCCGGACGCGACCGCCTCCGCGACGGGGGCGGTGACGTCCCAGGACACGGCGCCCCAGCGGTCGCAGCGCCCCGCCGAGGCGGCCGACGCGACGGCGGCGCCCCACGTCGAGGCGTGGTTCGCCCACGTGCTCGACCGGACCACCGCGCCCACCCCGTGCGCCGTGACCGGCGCGGTACGGCACTGCGCGCCCTGCACGCCCGACGTCCGGAGCGTCGCCCCGGTGACGGTCGCGCCCGCGGGCACCGCCGAGCCGATCGCGTCCGTGAAGTCCCACGCGACGCGGGTCTCGCCCAGCACCGCGCACAGGAGACCGGAGTCGCACCCGCCGACGGCCTGCGCGCCCGTGGACCCGTACCCGGACGCCGACCGCGGCAGCGCCGACCGCAGCACCGTCCGCGCGGCGCCGTCCCCCGCGAGGACGACGCGCGCGCCGTCCTCCGCGAGCGCACCGGCCGGCAGCGGTCCTGCGCTCGCCGCGGCGGCGCCCGCCGTCAGACCGGAGAGGGCCAGCACGGCGCCCAGCAGCGCGCCCACGGTCCTCCGCGTCGTTCGTCCCACGTCTCCCCCGATCACCCGCTCGCCGTCGTCGGCGAGGTGCTTGCCGCATGCTCCGGTCGTCCTCGACCAGGTCGTCCCACGGCAGATGCCGGAAATGTACACCCGCCCTGCGACACCGCGGCGCGCGGCGCCGTCGTCCGGCCGCGGACCGGCCCGTGCTCACCCGAACGTCGCGGTGAACACCTGGACGCCGGGCGGGACGTCGAGCTCGACGATCCCCGCTGTCGGGCCGTCGCCCTCCAGGACGGGGTAGAGCGTCGGGCTGCCGGACACGTCGATCTCGCGGGTCGTGGTCCGCCCGTCCGTCGTGACACGGGCCGTGACGGTGCCCTCGCCGCCGAGCACCGTGAACACGTCGGTCGAGCGGTACGCGAGACGCACGCGCGCGTCGTCGGACACGGCGGTCGCGCCCTGGAAGTCGACGTCCCACGTGCCGCCGAGCGAGAACGTGTCCTGCCGCTGGTCGTCGGCGAGCGTGAAGTCCTGCTGCCCCGCGGCATAACGCGGCTCGCCCGCGTAGTTGACGACGCGCTTGATGGAGAAGTAGGTCTCGGGCGTCGTCTCGTCCTGCGGGGTGGTGTCGCCGACGGCGGTGGGCTCGGGCAGCTCCACGCCCGGGTTCGCGTCCTCGAGGAGCTCGCGCACCAGGCGCTCGGTGTCCTCGTACCCGCCCTCCCCGAAGCGGATGTGGCGCACGGTCCCGTCGGCGTCGACGAGGTACTGCGCGGGCCAGTAGCGGTTCCGGTAGGCCGTCCAGGTCGCGTACGCGTTGTCCTGGGCCACGGGGTAGGTGACGCCGAGGTCCTGCGCGCCGGCGACGACGTTGCGCGTCTCGCGCTCGAACGCGAACTCGGGCGTGTGGACCCCGACGACCTCGAACCCCGCGCCGACGTCGCGGTAGCGGTCGTACCAGGCGTTGACGTGCGGGATCGCGCGCTGGCAGTTGATGCAGGAGTAGGTCCAGAAGTCCACGAGCACGACCTTGCCGCGCAGCCCCTCGAGCGTCAGCGCCTCGCCGCCCGGGGTGTTGAGCCACGTGTCGATGCCGCGCAGCTCCGGGGCGGTGCCGCAGTCCTCCAGCACGGGCGCGCCGTTCGAGCAGTTCGACAGCTCGCGGTTCTCGTCGGTGACGAGCCCGCCGAGGTCGAGCGCCTCGCGCACGGCGTCGTTCTCGTCGACCCGCTGCTGGAGCGCACCCGTGTAGTCGGGCAGGGCGCGCTGGAGCGCGGCGGGGAGGTTCAGCGCGAGCGCGCCGGCGAGCGCGATCATCACGACGCCGCCCGCGACGCGGATGCCGCGCGTGTGCCGCTGGAACCCGCGGACCCGCTCCGCGACGCGGCGCCCCGCGAGCGCGAAGACCAGGAGCGGGATCGCCGCACCGACCGCGAACGACACCGTGAGGGCGACGGTGCCCGGGCCGATGTTCCCCGTCGCCCCGGCCACGGTGATCGCCGCGAGGACCGGCCCGGCGCACGGCACGTACAGCACACCGAGGCCGAGGCCGAGCACGAACGCCCCGCGGTCCTGGCGGGCGGCGCCGCGTCGTGCCCCGAGCGCCGCGACCCGCCGGAACGGCCGCTCCAGGACCTCCTCGACGCGCGGAACGATCATCCCCACGCCGATCGCGACGAGGAGGACGATGCCCGCCCAGCGCAGCAGGTCCTGCGGGAGCCCGAGCGCGGTCAGCAGGAGGGAGCCGAGGAGCGTGAAGACGCTGAAGCTGAGGACCAGGCCCGCGATGACGAGGTAGGGGCGCCACGAGCGGCGCGCGGTCCGCCGCGTCGCGCGGGGCCCGGGCCCGCCGCCGGCCGGGGCGGCGGGCTCCGCGTCCCCCGTCGACAGGTCGAGGGTGAGCGTCCCGCCGCGCGTCGGCCGCGCCGCGACCTCCCGCGCCCCGGCGGCCTCCGGCTCGCCGCTCGGGCCGCCCCGGCCGCGCGGCCCCGCGGCCGGGCGACCGCCGACGCGGACCGCGTCCGGGACGCCCGCGAACAGCCCCGGGGAGACGCCGCCTGTCCCGGTCTCCGCGGTGCCCGACGGCGTCGCCCCCGTGCGCGCCCCCTGCACACCGCCCGCGAAGAAGATGACGGGCAGCATGGGCAGGATGCACGGCGAGATCCCCGTGATGAGTCCCCCGAGCAGGCCGATGACGATGAGCGTCTCCATGCCAGGGGTTCGGACCGGCGGCCCTCGCGGATGGGTCCGCCGCGCGCCGAGGGCACGTCGCCGGGCGCACGACGACGGCCCCGACCGTCCGGTCGGGGCCGTCGGGACCCGCTCGCGCGGGTCCACCGCGCGCCCGCTTCTGGACGCGCAGGGAGGATCACATCGTCGGCATGAGCACCGTGTCCACGAGGTACACGGTCGCGTTCTGCGTCATCACGCCACCGCACACGACGGCCGCGTCGTTGACCATGAGCTCGTCGCCCGATCCGGTGACCTCGACCGTGCCGCCCTCGACGGTCTCGTGCTCGCCGGCGACCTGGTCGGGCGTGAGCTGGCCGGGCACCACGTGGTACGTGAGGATCTTCGTCAGCGTGTCGGAGTCCGTCTTCAGCGACTCGAGCGTCGCGGCGTCGATCTTGGCGAACGCGTCGTCGACGGGGGCGAACACGGTGAACTCGCCGCCGTTGAGCGTGTCGACAAGGTTGACGTCCGGGTTGAGCTCACCCGAGACGGCCGCGGTGAGCGTCGTGAGCAGCGGGTTGTTCGACGCCGCCACGGCGACGGGGTCCGTCGACATCCCGGTGATCGACCCGGCGCCGTCGGGCACCTGCTCCGCGTAGGCGGCACAGCCGGGGCCCACGAGGTTCGCGGCGGGGTCGGCCGCCATGTCGTCCGAGCCCTCGGTCGAGTCGTCGGTCATGTCGTCGGACGTCGAGTCGTCCGTCATGGTGTCGGACTGCGAGTCGGTCGTCGTCGAGTCGGACCCCGTGTCCGAGTCCGAGCTGCACGCGGACAGGCCGAGCACGGCGAGCGTGGCGATGCCGGCGACGGCGTACGACGTGCGGGTGCGAACGTTCATCGGTCTCTCCTCGGGTCGTCGCCCCGCCGGTGCGGGGCGTCATGCCGAGGGTTCGGAGCGCTGGCCCGGGTGGATGGGTCGGGATCGGCACGAGTTTTCCCGCGCGCGTCCCGACCCCTCCGGGCCGCGGCGCTCAGCCGACGAGCGCGACCACCGGGTCCGTCGTGGGCTGCTCCGAGCCGCCCGCCGGCTCGACCGTCACGGCCATGCCGACGCCCGGCTCGTCCTGGACGAGCCGCGACGTGCTGCCGTCCTGGACGTCGAGGACGCCCGCCGAGACGACGGCGCCGTCGGGCTCGACCACCCAGAGCTGGTAGTCGCGGTCGTCGCCCGCGTCCGGCAGGTCGGACGCGCGGAAGTACATGTCGTCGCCCGCCGCGAGGACGGACGCCTGCCCGCCGCCCGCCACGTCGCCGTGCAGGATCGTCGCGTCGGGGTCGGCGAGCATGCGCTCGATCGCGTCCGCCCGCGCCTCCAGGCGGGACTGCTCCTGCGTCGCGCGGACCGCGACCGTCGTCGGGACGGCCACCGCGACCACCGCGGCCACCGCCGCCGCGAGCCCGGTCCAGCGCCCACGGCGGGCGCGGCGCGCGGCCGCGAGGTCGACGACGACGCCCCCCGTGCTCTCCCCGGCGGACGGGGCCGCGTCCGCGGACGCGGCCACGCGGGCCAGGACGGCGTCGCGCAGCGCGGGCGGCGGTGCGCTCTCGACGGCGAACGCCGCCACGACGTCGCGGTACTCGTCGAGCTCGCGCCGCGCGTCGGGGTCGGCCGCGAGCAGGCGCTCGACGGCGCGCCGCTCGACGTCGTCCACCGCGTCGAGCGCGTAGGCGGGGAGCAGGTCGCGGACGTCCGGACGGTCGTCCGCGCCATCACCGCGGGGCGTGGTCGGGTCAGCCACGACGCACCCCCAGGCAGTCGCGGAGCCGCAGGAGCCCGTCCCGGATGCGGGACTTCACGGTCGGCAGCGCGGCGTCGAGCCGCTCCGCGACCTCCCGGTAGGTGAGCCCGCCGTAGTACGCCTGCACGACCGCCTCCCGCTGCGTCGCCGTGAGCGAGTCCAGGCACCGCCGCACGGCCGCGCCCTCGAGACGTCGCTCGACGTCCTCCACCACCACGTCCCGCGGTGCCGCGGCCGTCGAGGCGTCCACGTCGCGCTGGTCGCGGTCGCGGCGCGCCTGCTCGGCCCGCACGCGGTCCACCGCGCGCCGCCGGGCGAGCGTGGCGACCCAGGTTCGCGCCGAGCCGCGGGTCGCGTCGTAGCGCGCCGCCGTCTGCCACACCTCCACCATCACCTCCTGCACGACCTCCGCCGCATGGTCCGGGTCCCGCAGGACCCCCAGGCACGTGCCGTACGCGACCGGCGCGAGCGCGTCGTAGACGGGCGCGAACGCGGCGGGGTCGCCGCCGGCGCACGCCGTGAGGGCGGCGTCGACCGCCGGGTTCGTCGTCACGGGAGGTGGCACCCGGTCAGTGTGCAGCACGGGCGCCTCCCGCACGCGCTGCGGCGCGTCGACCACGGCTCTCGGCACCCGACCTCCCGTCGCCAGCGCCGTCCCGGTCCGTCCGGGACACCCTGGGTTCGGCGCCGACGCGCGGACGGATGGGTCCCCGCCCGCGGGCACCGCTCAGAGCGCGCGTCGGGCGCGGACCGCGCCCGCGAGCTCGCGCAGGAGGTCGGCCGTCGTGTCCCAGTCGATGCACGCGTCCGTGACGGACTGCCCGTAGACGAGGCCGCTCGGCGCGGGCTTCTGCGCGCCCGCCACGAGGAAGCTCTCCATCATGAGGCCCGTGATGCCCTGCTCGCCCTCGGCCAGCCGTGCGGAGACCTCGCGCACGACCTCCGCCTGGCGCACGTGGCTCTTGCCGGAGTTGCCGTGCGACGCGTCGACCACGAGCCCGTGCTCCGTGACCCCGCCGCGACCCGAGGTGCGCGCGACCGCGAGCGCCGCCGCGACGTCGTCGGCCCCGTAGTTGGGGCCCGAGCGCCCGCCGCGCAGGATGACGTGGCAGTCGGGGTTGCCCGCGGTCTCCACGGCGGCGGCCCGGCCGAGCGAGTCCATGCCGAAGAACGTGTGCTCGCTCGCCGCGGTGATGCAGCCGTCGACCGCGATCTGCACGTCGCCGTCGGTCGCGTTCTTGAACCCGACGGGCATGGACAGGCCCGAGGCGAGCTGGCGGTGCACCTGCGACTCGGCGTTGCGCGCGCCGATCGCGCCCCAGGACACCGCGTCGGCGATGTACTGCGGGCTCGTCGGCTCGAGGAACTCGCACGCGGCCGGGACGCCGGCGTCCAGCACGCCGAGCAGCACCTCGCGCGCGAGGCGCAGGCCGTGGTGCACGTCGTGCGAGCCGTCGAGGTGCGGGTCGTTGATGAGGCCCTTCCAGCCCACGGTCGTGCGCGGCTTCTCGAAGTAGACGCGCATGACGACCATGAGGTCGTCCGCGAGCTCGTGCGCGACGGCGGCCAGGCGCCCCGCGTACTCGAGCGCGGCCTCGGGGTCGTGCACCGAGCACGGGCCGACGATGACGAGGAGGCGGTCGTCGTCGCCCGCGAGGACGTCACGGACCTCGCGGCGCGACGTCGTCACGAGGTCGCTGCGCGTCGCACCGAGGGGCAGGTCGGCGAGCATGGCGCGCGGCGCGGGGAGGGCGTCGAGCGCGCGGACCCGCAGGTCGCTCGTGCGCGCCTGGAGCTCGGGGCTGTCCACGGGGTCGACGGTACTCGTCGCGCCGTCGGTCGTCGCGGTCTCGGGCGAGGTGGTGGTGCTGGTCACGGGGGGCTCCTGGTCTGTGCGGCGGGGTCTGGGAACGCCGTGAGTCGGGATGCCCAGCGGCGCTCCACCGGCCTGCTGCCGCCCGTGGTCCCGGAGCGGCCCGTCTCACGACGAAGGGCCCGGACGCGGTCGCGTCCAAGGCCCTGTGCTGGCTCCGGGTGGTGATCTGTGGTCAGGCTGACGCCCGCACGGCCCCACCGGGAGCCTGCGTAAAGCGCCAATACCACTGAGAAGTCACGAGCCGACGGTAGCACAGCGCCTCCGAGGGGCGGACGGCCCGTCTCACGGGCCGGTCGGGCAGCGCCTACGCTCGGGGCATGCCGATCCCCGAGTTCGTCGCCGCCCTCCGGTCCCACGTCGGGACCGACCTGCTGTGGATGCCGGGGGTGTCGGGCGTCGTCGTGGACGACGCCGGCCGGGTGCTGCTCGGGCAGCGCGCCGACTCCGGCCAGTGGGCCGTGATCAGCGGGATCCTCGAGCCGGGCGAGGACCCGGCGGTCGGGCTCGCGCGCGAGGTGCTCGAGGAGACGGGCGTCGAGGTCGTGGTGGACGCGCTCGTCGCGGTGACGGTCACGGAGCCGATGGAGTACCCCAACGGCGACCGGTCGCAGTACCTCGACCTGGCGTTCCTGTGCCGCCCGGCGTCGCCGGCGGCCGCCGCGGCGGCGCACGTCGCGGACGACGAGTCCCTCGCCGTCGCGTGGTTCGCCCCGGACGCCCTGCCCGACGACGTCGCGCGCTCGTCGACCGAGCGCCTCGGCCACGCCCTCGCGCGGCTCGCCGACCCCTCAGCCGGCCCGTTCTTCGTCCGCTGACGCGGCGGCCGGCGCGTCGGGCACCGGCGCCCTCCCGTCCGTGGCGGGGCCCAGCCAGCGCACCGCGAGCAGGCACGCGTCGTCGTCCTCCGGAGCGCGCGAGACGACGGCCTCCAGCAGCCGGTCGTCGCGCAGGCCGACGTCGAGGGCGCGCGTGACGACGTCCGCGAGCTCGTCGAGCGCGAGCGCGAGCGGCCGGTCGCGGCGCTCGACCACGCCGTCCGTGAAGAGCAGCAGCAGGTCGCCCGGGGCGAGCCGCACGGCCTTCGCGACGCGCGGCGTCGTGCCCCGCACGCCCAGCGGCGTCGACCGGGCCTCCCACAGGTACGCCGCGGAGCCGCCGGCCCGCACGAGCAGGGGCGGCAGGTGGCCCGCGCACGTGTAGCGCAGCACCCCGGCCCGCAGGTCGAGCTCCCCGTACACGAGGCTCGCCATGAAGCCCGTGCCCGTCCGGTCGACGAAGCGGTCGACGCGCTCGACCACCTCCTCCGGCGGCAGCCCCGTGTCGGACGCGGCCCGGACGGCGGTGCGCAGCTGCCCCATCGACGTCGCCGCCTTGAGCCCGCGGCCGACGACGTCCCCCACGCTGAGCGCGACGACGTCGGGCGCGACCCGGAAGGTGTCGTACCAGTCGCCGCCGACCTGGAGGTCGTGGACGCCCGGGCGGTAGCACGCCGAGACCTCGACCTGCGGGTCGGTGACGATCCCGTCCGAGAGCATCGCGCCCTGGAGCTCGCTCGCGACCGAGACGCTCTGCTCGTGGACCCGCGCGCGCGAGAGCGCGAGCGCCGCGAGCTGGCCCGCGGCGGCGGCGGTGCCCAGGTCGACCGGGTCGGAGCCTGCGGCGCGACGTGGTTCGAGCGCGAGCACGCCGAGCAGCGCGCCCGCCGTGCGCAGCGGCACGACGACCGTCCCGTCGTCCCGCACCGTCGCCTCCGTGAGCTCGTCGATCGTCGGCGCCAGGACGCCGACGGCGCCGCCCCACCGCCGCAGCGGGCCGCGCTCCTGCGCCGTCCACAGCGCGGCGTCGCCCGCGCCCAGCATCGTGACGGCCGCGCGGAGCAGGACCCACGCGACGCCGTCGAGACCGGCGACGCTCGCGAGGTCGGCGGCGACGCCGTGCAGCAGCCGCACCCGGCGCTCCGCCTCCTCCGCCGCGCGGCGCGCCTCGACGAGCTCGTGCTCGAAGCGCGACCGCTCGCGCGCGCCGAGCATCGCGACCTCGATCAGCCGCTCGCCGCGCGCCTCGCGCTCGATCGCCGTGAGCAGCACGGGCTCGCGGCCCCCGGGCGTGCGGAGCTCGACCGCGACCTCGTCCACGCGGCCCTCGATGTGCAGGCGCGGGCCGACGTGCGTCTCCCAGAAGATGCGCCCGCCCACCGTGAGCAGGTCCGCCAGCCGGCGGCCCGCGACCGCCTCGACGTCCGGGACCTCGATCGTCCGCAGGAACTCGTCGTTGGCGTCGAGGACGCGCGCCTCGGTGTCGAGGAGGAGCAGCGCGACGGGGGCGAGCGCCCAGCGCTCGGCCCGGGACATCGCCATCAGGCGGCGCCCAGCCAGTCGCGCATCGCGCGCACGAGGAGGTCCGGGTGCGAGAGGTTCGGGCAGTGCCCCACCGAGTCGATGACGACGAGGTCGCTGCCCGGCAGGTGCTCGTGCACGTAGCGCCCGACCTCGGGCGGCGCGATGACGTCCTCCCGGCTCTGCACCACGAGGCTCCGGGTGCGCACGCGCGCCAGGTCCGCCCGGTTGTCGCCGAGGAACGTCGCGCGCGCGAACTGCCGGGCGACCGCCGGGTCGTTGCGCCGGAACACCGCGGCGAGCTCGTCGCCGAGCGCCGGGCGGTCCGGGTTCCCGGCGATCACGGGTGCCATGACCTGCGTCCAGCCGAGGTAGTTCGCGTCCATCGTCTCCAGGAGCTCGTCGATCTCCTCGGCGGTGAACCCGCCGCGGTAGCCGTCGTCGTCGACGTACCGCGGGCTCGGGCCCACGAGGATCAGCCGGTCGAACAGGTCCGGGCGGTCGGCCGCCGCGAGCAGCGCGATCACGGCGCTCACCGAGTGGCCCACGAGCACCACGGGCCCGCGCCCGTCCCCCGGCCCGACGGCCTCCACGATCTCCACCACGTCCGCGGCGTAGCCCGCGAGGTCGGCGTGCCGGACGGCGTCGTGCGCGGTGGGGTGCGACGCCCCGCACCCCGAGTGGTCGAACAGCACGACCCGGTGGTCCGTCGCGAACGCGGGCGCGACGAAGCGCCACATCGACTGGTCGCAGCCGAAACCGTGCGCGAAGACCATCGTCGGGCCGTCCTGCGCCCCCATGACCCGCACGTTGTTGCGCTCGTGCACGTCCACGCGTCACAGCGTAGGGGGGAAGGGGTCGCGAGGGGCAGCGGCGCCCCGGGGTGAGACCCGCGCACGGCACAATGTCCTCATGCGTGTCTCGGCGAAGGCGGACTATGCGGTGCGGGCGTGCGCCGAGCTCGCGGCGTCGCCGCACGGCGACCCGGTACGGGCGGAGGACCTCGCGACGGGTCAGGGCCTCCCGGTGAGCTTCCTCGAACGGATCCTCGGCGACCTGCGCCGGGCCGGGATCGTCGCGAGCGTCCGCGGGCGCTCCGGCGGCCACCGCCTCGCGCGCCCGGCGTCCGAGGTGACGCTCGCCGACGTCTTCCGCGCGGTCGACGGCCCGCTCGTCACGGTCCGCGACGAGCGCCCCCCGAGCCTCGAGTACGACGGCTCCGCCGCGGGCCTGCTCGAGGTGTGGATCGCCCTGCGCGCGAGCGTCCGCGACGTGCTGGACCGCGTGACGATCGACGACGTCGTGCGCCGCGACCTGCCCGACGACTTGCACGCGCTCGCGGCCCGCGCCGACGCGTGGGAGAACCCCTGACGGGACGCTCCCGTTAACACTGGCCCACGATGCGGGCGGCGCTTCACATAGTGGACCCGCCCGGTCAACCTTGTCAGGACACGTCGGGACCCTCCCGGCGGCCCGAGCAAGGAGGCCCCGGTGCGGACCCTCGTCCTGCTGGCCCTCGTGGGCCTCGGCGCCCAGCTCGTCGACGGCAGCCTCGGCATGGCGTACGGCGTGACGTCCACGACGCTCCTCCTCGCGATCGGGACCAACCCCGCGGCGGCGTCCGCGACGATCCACCTCGCGGAGATCGGGACGACGCTCGCGTCCGGCGCGGCGCACTGGCGGTTCGGGAACGTCGACTGGAAGGTCGTGCTGCGCATCGGCGTGCCGGGCGCGCTCGGGGCGTTCGCGGGCGCGACGTTCCTCGCGAACCTGTCGACCGAGGTCGCCGCCCCTGTCATGTCGCTGCTGCTCCTCGCGCTCGGGGTGTACGTGCTCTCGCGCTTCACGTTCGCCGGGCTGCCGACGGGTCGCCTGGGGCTGCCGCTGCGCAAGCGGTTCCTCGCGCCGCTCGGTCTCGTGGCGGGCTTCGTCGACGCCACGGGCGGCGGCGGCTGGGGCCCCGTGGGCACGCCCGCCCTGCTCGCCTCGGGCCGGATCGAGCCGCGCAAGGTCATCGGGTCCGTCGACACGAGCGAGTTCCTCGTCGCGGTCGCCGCGTCGCTCGGGTTCCTCTGGTCGCTCGGCTCGCAGGGGATCGACCTGACGTGGGTCGTGGCGCTCCTCCTCGGCGGGCTCGTCGCCGCGCCGATCGCGGCCTGGCTCGTGCGGATGCTCCCGCCGCGGATCCTCGGCTCGGCCGTGGGCGGCGTCATCGTGCTCACCAACGTCCGCACGCTGCTGCGCTCCGACTGGGTCGACGCGAGCGGCGCGGTCCAGGGCGTCGTGCTGGCGCTCGTCGCGGTCGTCTGGGCGGCCGCCGTCGTCTGGTCGGTGCGGGCGCACCGCCGCGCCGTAGCGGCGGAGGCAGCGGCCGACCCGACACCCGCCGACACCCCCCACCCGGCCCCCGCCACCCGCTGACCCGCTCCGCCGAGCAGGTGGTCGTGGTCCGTCCTGGCGGCAGGACGGACCACGACGACCTGCTCGACCTCCGGGACCGGCTCGGTCTCAGTCGGTTGCGTAGCGGCGGACGAAGGTTGCGAGGATGCGGTGGGGCTCCCGGACGTCGCCGCGCCGGACGGCCGCCTCGACGTCGCCCGCGGCCTCGGGCGGGAAGTAGCCGTAGTCCCGGTAGACGCCGATGCGCGTGAGGATGCCCTCCAGGTCGAGCTCCGGGTGGAACTGCGTCGCGTAGAGGTTCTCCTTGACGCGGAACATCTGCACCGGGCACGCGTCCGACGTCGCGAGCAGCACCGCGTGCGGCGGCAGCTCCCGCACCGCCTCCTTGTGGCCCACGTACGCCTCGAACGCGTCGGGCAGGCCCGCGAGCAGCGGGTCGGCCCGGCCCTCCGGGGTGAGCCGGATCGTCACTGGCGAGATGGGCTCGGCGTACGTGTCGTCCAGCACCGCGCCCTCGTGCAGGCCGAGGGTCCCGACGCCGTAGCACGCCCCGAGGAACGGGACGTCGCGCTCGACGATCTCGTCCAGGAGCGGTGCGAGCTCGCGCTCGACCCGGCGCTGCGTCGCCGACTTCTCCGCCTCGGGCCGCGACGAGTCGAACGGGCTGCCGCCGACGATCACCCCCGAGTACGCGTCGAGGTCGATCGCCGGCAGCGGGCCCGCCTCCATCCGCACGCGGTGCAGCTCGTGCGGCGCGAGGCCGGAGTGACGCAGCACCGCCGCGTGCTCGCCGTCCGCGGCCGGGTCCTCCGCCCGGGACGCCAGCAGCAGGAAGGGCTTCATGCCGGTCAGGCTAGGGGCGCTCGGGCGGCCACGCCCGCGGGGCCGGGCCGCGGCCCGGACGAGGCCGAGCGGTGGCGCGGGGCGAGCCGACGGCCCGGCCCCGCGGTCGGTCCCCGCCTCAGCTCCAGCGGAACAGCCGGATGCCGAGCGGCAGGAGCACGGCCGTCCACACGACCATGACGACCACCTGCACCGTGGGGAAGCCCTCCTCGAACCACCCCGCCGTCATCGCCTGCGACGCGGCGCCGAGCGGCGTGAACCTGCCGACCTGCGCGACGGCCTCCGGCATCATCGGCCCCGGCGTCCACAGCCCGGAGAGGAACAGGAGCGGGAAGTAGATGAGCGTCCCGATCGCGGACGCCGTGCTCGCCTTGGGCGCGCGCGCCGCGACGAGGGTGCCGAGCGCGTACATCGACGCGACGCCGAGGACGAACGCCAGCACGACCGTCGCCGCGTTCTGCGGCGCCGGCAGGCCGAACACGAGCTGCCCGACGACGAGCGCGACGGCCGACGCGACCACGACGGCCACGAGGTTGATCACGAGGTGCGCGACGACGATCCCCTGCGGGCGCATGGGCGTCGTCGACAGCCGCCGCAGCAGGCCCTTCTCGCGGAACGTGGCGAAGTAGACCGGCATGGTCGTCAGGGCCGGGGTCGCGATCGCCGCGGCGAGCACCACGGGCGCGTAGAGAGCGACGGGTGTGAGCCCGCCCCACGGCGGGGGCGCGTCCTCGATCGGCACGCGCATCCCGGGGATGGCGAAACCGACCCCGACGAGCAGGACGGTCGGGAACACGAGCGCGAAGAACACCGTCCCCGGGTCGCGCAGCCAGAGCCGCGCCTCCGTGGCGAGCAGGACGCCGAACCCGCGCCAGCCGCTGCTGCGGCGGACGGGCACGGTGGACGGGGTCAGGGTCGTGGCGGTCATCGGGACTCCCCTCGGGTCGATCGAGCGTCGGTCGCGTCCGAGGCGTCGGTCGCGTCCGGGTCGTACGTGCGGCCGGTCACGGCCACGAAGACGTCCTCGAGCGTGCGGGAGACGGTCCGGACGTCGTCGGGCACGACCTCGTGCTCGGCGAGCGCGAGCACGACGGCGGGCAGCACCCGCCGGGAGCCCGTGACCTCGATCTCGCGCCCGCCGGTCGGCGACGCCTCGACGCGCTCGACGTCCGCGAGCCCCGCGATCGTGTGCAGCGCGAGGTCGTGGTCCGCGGGCGGCACGCGCAGGCGCACGGTGCGCGACGTGTCGACGGAGTCGACGAGCTCCGCGGGCGTGCCCTGCGCGACGACCCGGCCGCGGTCGATGATGACGAGCCGGTCGCACAGGCGCTCCGCCTCGTCCATGAAGTGCGTGACGAGCAGGATCGTCACGCCGCGGTCGCGCACACGCTCGACGAGCTCCCACGTCGCGCGGCGGGCCGCCGGGTCGAGGCCGGTGGTCAGCTCGTCGAGGACCGCGACGCGCGGGTTCCCCACGAGCGCGAGCGCGATCGACAGCCGCTGCTTCTGCCCGCCCGAGAGCTTGGCGAACGCGACGCGCCGGTGCGCGGCGAGGTCGAGCAGGTCGAGGAGCTCCTCCACGTCGCCGGGCGACGCGTAGAACGACGCGAAGAGCCGCATCGCCTCCTCGACCGTGATCTTCTCGTTGAGCGCGGCCTCCTGGAGCTGGACGCCGACGACGTCGCGCACCGCGGCGGGGTCGGCCTGCGGGTCGACGCCGAGCACGCGCACCGTGCCGCCGTCGGCCTGGCGCAGCCCGGCGAGGCACTCGACGGTCGTCGTCTTGCCGGCCCCGTTGGGCCCGAGGATGCCGAAGATCTCGCCCGGCCGGACGGTGAGGCTCACGTCCTCGACCGCGACGGTGCGCGTGCCGGAACCCTGCGGTCCCGGGTAGGTCTTGCGCAGGTTCCGGATCTCGACGACCGGGGCGGTCCCGGCCGTGCGGTCGGCGGGCGGGGCGGGCGACGTCGCCGTCGTGCCGCCCGGGGGCGGTGCTGCGGTGCTCATGGTGACCTCCAGGAGGGTGTGCGGCACCCACGGACGGCGCCGTGCGCCGCCCGGACGGGTGGGGATGCGGTGGGAGGGTGCTGCCGGTCAGGCGCTCGCGGTGCCCGCGAACTCGACCGGACGGATCGCGACGCCCCGCAGGACGACGCGCAGGAGCAGTGCGGCGAGCACGACCCCGACGAGCCCGCCGAGCACGGCGAGCCAGACGGGGGTGCCGTCGAGACCGACGACGCGCGAGAGCGCGTGGCCGAAGAACCCGGAGCGCAGGAACACCTCGCTCACCAGGACGGTCGCGAGCGACGCGACGACGAGCAGCACGCCGCGCAGGAACCCGAAGCCGTAGAAGCCCGCGGCGACGACCATGCCCGCGAGGTAGTAGACGACGCAGAACGTGCCTTCGACGAGGATCATGAGCCCGACCTCGGACCCGTCCGTGTAGAGCTGCGTGAGGTCCTGCTCCGTCGGCCAGCCGGCCTGGCGGAACAGCGCCCACTCCGCCCACCGCACGAGCGCGGTCGCGATCCCGAACGTGAGCCCGGAGACGGCGGCGCCGATCCACAGGCCGTGCGTGTACGACCGCCGCGTGCCGCCGGCGGCGACGTGCAGCGCGATGGTCATGAGCGGCAGGAGGATGCCCATGACGAAGAGGAAGAACTTCGCGGAGCCCGCGACGCCGCCCACGCCCTCGATGCTCACGTCGTCGTTGCGCAGCATGATCCACAGGACGAGGGCCCCGATGGCGAGCGCGATGAGCCAGAACCACACGCCGACGTACCAGGTGCCGCCGATGAAGTACCAGGCGACGGCGCGGACGCCGCGCCGGTGGGCGGCCTTCTCGAGCGCGCGGCGCTCCGCGGAGCGCGGGGTCGTGGCGGTCATCGTGCCTCCTGCGTGCGGGTGCGGACGAGCGCGCCGTCCTCGGTGCGGTCGGTGCGCGTGAGGTGGACGAACAGGTCCTGGACGGGCACCGACCCGACCTCGAGCCCGGCCGCGGCGGCCGCGGCCCGCTCGTCGGGGGCGAACGTGCCGAAGAGCGTGACCTGGGCCGTGCTCCCCAGCCGCTGCCGGGCGAGCACCTCCCGGCCCGCGGTGTGGCGCTCGACGACGTCCGCCGGCCCGGTGAGGCTGACGCCGCGCGCGCGGACGTCGTCGGCGTTCTCGGCGAGCAGGACCCGCCCGCGGTCGATGATCACGACGTCCTCGAAGAGCCGTTCGACCTCGGCGATCAGGTGGCTCGAGAGCAGGATCGTGCGCGGGTGCTCGGCGTAGTCCGCGACGAGCGCGTCGTAGAACGCGTAGCGGCTCGGGGCGTCCATGCCGAGGTAGACCTCGTCGAAGATCGTCAGGGGCGCGCGGGCGGCGAGCCCGACGACCGCGCCGAGCGCCGAGCGCTTGCCGCGCGAGAGCTCGTTGGGCTTCTTGCGGACGTCCACCTCGAAGGTGTCGAGGAGGCGCCCGGCGAGGTCGGCGTCCCAGTGCGGTCGCACGTCCGCGTAGTACTCGAGCGTGTCGCGCGCCTTGTCGGACTCCCCCACGTCGCCGCTCTCGCGCACGAGCTGGGTGTGCATGGTCGCCCAGACGTTCTCGAACGGGTCCTCGAGCGCGCCGTCCGGACCGACGCGGACCGTGCCCGACGTCGGGCGCCGGAACGCGGCGAGCAGGGCCGCGAGCGTCGTCTTGCCGGCGCCGTTGCGGCCCAGGAGGCCGGTGATGACGCCGGGGCGGATCGTCAGGGTCGCGCCGTCGAGCGCGGGGTCGTCGCCGCGGGAGTACCGCACGACGACGTCGCGCACCTCGGCGCCGAAGGGCGCGGTCGCGGCGGGGTGGTCGGTGGGATGGCTGGTGGGCCGGGCGGTCACGGGTCTCACCTCGGGGTGGGGTCGGTGTCGGGGCCGGTACGGGGTGCGTCGCCGGTCCCGGGACCGGCGGGCCGCGGGCGGCCGAGGACGTGCTCGACGATCTCGGCGGCCGGGATGTCGAGGAGGTCCGCCTGCGCCAGCGCGGGGTCGAGGACCTCGTCGAAGAACCGCGCGCGGTGCTCGGCGAGCAGCCGCTCGCGCGCGCCCGGTGCGACGAACATGCCGAGCCCGCGCCGCTTGTAGAGGACGCCCTCGTCGACGAGGCCGGCGAACGCCTTGGCCGCCGTCGCCGGGTTGATCCGGAACGTCGTCGCGAACTGCGTCGTGGACATGACCTGCTCCTCCTCCGCGAGCTCCCCCGCGAGCACCTGCGCACGGATCATCTGCGCGATCTGGAGGTAGATGGGTTCAGGTCCGTCGAACATGGGTCCCATCCTCTCCCGCCTCGCGCGTTCTGTGGTTCATTACTTGAGTAATGAACCACAGATGGGCTGCCCGGCGCAACCCCTCGTCCGGACGCGCGGCGACCGACGCCGGGCGGAACGATGGGGGCGTCGATGCCAGAACCGGTGCCGGTCGCGCCGGTCCGGCGGGCTGCGAGGCGGAGGAGGCGGGGTGGGCGGAGCGTGCGAGCTCGCGGGCGGGACGCCCTGGGCCGAGCCGCTGAGCACGTGGACGAGCCTCGCGTTCGTCCTGGCCGGCGCGGCCGTCGTGGTGGCGGCGCGGCGGTCCGGAACCAGGACGCACCCAGCCCCGGGCGTGGCCGACGCCGTGGGTGCGGCGTCGCGCCTGCGCGTGGCCTTCGGGGTGCTGGTCGCCCTCATCGGGGTGGGCTCCGTGGTGCAGCACGGGCCGTCGCCGTCGTGGAACCCCGTCGTGCACGACCCGCCGCTGCTCGGGACGCTCGCGCTCGTCGCCGCCGACGCCGTCGCGGACCTCACCGGGCGCCGCCTGCGGACGTGGTGGTGGCTCGCGCCGACCCTGCTCGGGGTCGTGCTCGCGGCGGTCTCGGTGCCGGCGTCCACCGCCGCCCAGGTGGTCGCGGCGTGCGTCGCCGTGGCTGCGAGCGCCGCGCGCGCGTGGCGACGGCCCGCCGTCCGACGCCGCACGGTCGCCGCGCTCGTGCTGCTCGCCGTCGGCGGCACGGTGGGGACCCTGACCCGCCCGGGCTGGCCGCTGTGCGACGCCGACGGCGCGCTCGGCGTCACGCTCCAGGGGCACGCCGTCTGGCACGTGCTCGCCGCCACGGCCCTGTGGGTGCTCGCACCGACGCTCGGGACCCGCCCCGCGCCCGCACGCTCGCCCTGACCCGCTCCCTTCACCCGCCCCGGGCGGTACCCACGGCGGGCCGGCGGTGGGACGCTGGGAGGATCCGGCGTCTGCGGCGGGCCCCGCCCTCCGGCCGCCGGCGGTCCCGAAGGAGTGAGGCAACGATGGTCACCATCAGGCGCGGGTTCTCCAGCTTCTCGGCGGACGACCTCGACGCGGCGCGCGCGTTCTACGGGGACACCCTCGGGCTCCCCGTCACGGCACTCGACGGCGGGAACGGTCTGGTGCTCCACCTCGGCGGCGGCTCGGACGTGTTCGTCTACCCGAAGGAGGACCATCGGCCGGCCGCCTTCACGGTCATGCACCTCACCGTCGACGACGTGGACCAGGTCGTCGACGAGCTCGCCGCGAAGGGCGTGACGTTCGAGCGCTACGAGGGGTTCGACCAGGACGAGAAGGGGATCGCGCGCGGCTTCATGGAGGGCGGCGACGGCGCCTGGTTCACCGACCCGGCCGGCAACATCGTGGGCCTCGCGGACGGGGACGACATGGCCCGGCTCGTCGAGGGCTGAACGCGGCCCGCTGACACCCCCGGCTCGCGAGGTAGAGCCCTGGTCACGACCAGGGCTCTACCTCGGCGGACCAGGGCTCTACCTCGCGGGACCGGGGCTCTACCTCGCGAGGGCGGGGGCGAACGCGGCGCGGACGCCGTCGAGGTCCTGCGCGACGAGCTCGGCGAGCTGCACCGCGTTGAGCGCGGCGCCCTTGCGGAGGTTGTCGTTCGAGACGAACAGCACGAGGCCGCGTCCGCCGGGGACGGACTGGTCGGTGCGGACGCGACCGACGAACGACGGGTCCTTGCCCGCCGCCTCGAGCGGGTTCGGCACGTCCGCGAGCGCGACGCCGGGGGCGGCGGCGAGGATCTCGCGCGCCCGGTCGGGCGTGATCGCGGCGCCGAACTCGGCGTGGATCGCGAGCGAGTGCCCGGTGAACACGGGGACGCGCACGCACGTGCCCGCGACCGCGAGCTCGGGCAGCCCGAGGATCTTGCGGGACTCGTTGCGGAGCTTCTTCTCCTCGTCCGTCTCCTCCTGCCCGTCGTCGACGATCGACCCGGCGAGCGGGACGACGTTGAACGCGACGTTGCGCGGGAAGACGGTGGGCTCGGGGAAGGCGACCGCGCCGCCGTCGTGCACGAGCCCGACGAGCCCGGCGCCCGTGCCCTCGGCCGCCGCGCCGGCGACGGCCTGGGCGCGCAGCTCCTCCGCACCGGCGAGCCCGGCCCCGGAGACGGCCTGGTACGTCGCGACGACGAGGCGCTCCAGCCCGGCCTCGTCCGAGAGCGGCTTGAGGACGGGCATCGCGGCCATCGTCGTGCAGTTGGGGTTGGCGATGATGCCCTTGCGCGCCTCGCGCAGCGCGCCCGGGTTCACCTCCGAGACGACGAGCGGGACGTCGGGGTCCATGCGCCACGCGGAGGAGTTGTCGATGACGACGGCGCCCGCGGCGGCGAACCGCTCGGCCTGCGCCTTCGACGTCGCGCCGCCCGCGGAGAAGAGCGCGACGTCGATCCCGCGCAGGTCCTCGGTCGGGGTCGCGGCGACGTCCTCCACGACGACGTCGGTCCCGCGCCACGGGAGCGTCGACCCGGCGGAGCGCGCCGACGCGAAGTAGCGGACGCTCGCGACGGGCAGGTCGCGCTCCTCGAGGAGGCGGCGCATGACCGCGCCGACCTGGCCGGTCGCGCCGACGACGGCGAGGTGCAGACCGGGGGTGCTCTGGGTGCTCATGGTGGGTCCTCTCCTGCGTCGGGTCAGCGGCCGGTGCCGGCGTAGACGACGGCCTCGCCGTCGGCGGCGTCGAGCTCGAAGGCGGTGTGCACGGCGCGCACCGCGTCGTCGAGCGAGTCCTCGCGCGTGACGACGGAGATGCGGATCTCCGAGGTGGAGATCATCTCGATGTTGATGCCCGCGTCGCGCAGCGCGCCGAAGAGCTTCGCGGACACGCCGGGGTGCGACTTCATGCCCGCGCCGACGAGCGAGAGCTTGCCGATCTGGTCGTCGAACTGGAGCGAGTCGAACCCGATCTCGGCCTGCAGCGCCGAGAGGGCGGACATCGCGGCGGGTCCGTCGCCCTCGGGGAGGGAGAACGAGATGTCGGTGAGGCCCGTGCGGGCCGCCGACACGTTCTGCACGATCATGTCGATGTTCACGCCCGAGCCCGCGACGACCTCGAAGATCCGCGCGGCCGTGCCCGGGACGTCGGGCACGCCGACGACGGTGATCTTGGCCTCGCTGCGGTCGTGCGCGACGCCGGAGATGATCGGGTCTTCCATGACGGTCTCCTCGGGAAGGTCTGCGGTGCTGCCGGCGGTGCCGGCCGGGGAGCCGGCGCTCGCGCCGGGGCGCGCGGTGTACGCGTCCGCGCTGACGAACGTGCCGTCCTTGCCGCTGAAGGACGAGCGCACGTGGATGGGGACGCCGTACCGGCGGCCGTACTCGACGCAGCGCAGCGCGAGGACCTTCGCGCCGCTCGCCGCCATCTCGAGCATCTCCTCGTACGTGATGCGGTCGATCTTGCGCGCGGACGGCACGATGCGCGGGTCGGCCGTGAACACGCCGTCCACGTCGGTGTAGATCTCGCACACGTCGGCGTCGAGACCTGCCGCGAGCGCGACGGCGGTCGTGTCCGACCCGCCGCGCCCGAGCGTCGTCACGTCGTTCGTCGACTGCGTCACGCCCTGGAACCCCGCGACGATCGCGACCTGGCCGCGGTCGAGGGTCTCGCGCACGCGCGTCGGGACGACGTCGACGATGCGCGCCTTGCCGTGCACCGCGTCGGTGATGAGACCGGCCTGCTGCCCGGTGAACGACTTCGCCTTCACGCCGAGGCTCGTGATCGCCATCGCGAGCAGCGACATCGAGATGCGCTCGCCCGCGGTGAGGAGGATGTCCATCTCGCGCTGCGGAGGGAGGGGGCTGACCTGCTGGGCGAGGTCGATGAGCTCGTCGGTCGTGTCGCCCATCGCCGAGACCACGACGACGACGTCGTTCCCGGCCCGCTTCGCCTCGGCGATGCGCTTGGCCACCCGCTTGATGCTCTCGGCGTCCGAGACGGACGAACCGCCGTACTTCTGCACGACAAGTGCCACGTGCTGCTCCATCTGTCGCCGGCCTCCGTCTCTCTCAACGGCCCGCCGGGTGCTTGTGGGTCGGTCGATGATAGGCACGCGTCCCGCGCCCCGGCCAAGCCCGTCCCGCCCTGCGGACCGTGGCGATCGACGCCGGGGTCACACCTCGGGCAGCACGCGCAGCCGCGGACCGGCCACGACGACGTACGCCAGCCCGACGACGACGGCCCCGCCGACGAGGTTGCCGAGGCCCACCCAGGTGAGGTTGCGACCGAAGTCGGCCCACGTCGTCGGGCCGAGGCCGCCGAAGAGCCCGAGGGAGAACGTCGTCATGTTGGCGACGACGTGCTCGAACCCGGACGCGATGAACGCGAGGATCCCCCAGAACAGGATGACCGCCTTGCCCGCCTCCGAGCGCAGGCGCCCGCAGGCCCAGATCGCGGCGCACACGAGGACGTTGCAGAGCACGCCGCGGAAGAACAGCTCTCCCCCGGTCTCGTGCGCCTTGGCCCGCAGCATCGAGGCGACCATCTCGCCCGCCGCCGCGTTGGAGCGCAGCACCCCCGCCTGCGTGACGGCCCAGGCGAAGAGCATCGACCCGGCCAGGTTGCCGACGAGGCACAGGCCCAGCGTGACGACGGCGTCGCGCACCCGGACGGCGCGCGTCGCGACCCCCTGGGTGAGGACCATCATCGCGGACGTGGCGAGCTCGGCCCCGGCGAAGACGACGAGGGTGAGCGCCGCGGCGAACACGCCGCCGGCGACGAGCCGCTCGGCCGGCGCCCCGGCGGCGAGGAACGGGCCCGCCGTCGCGACCATGAGCACGACGCCGACGCCGATGTACGCGCCCGCGAGCATCGCCGCGACGAGGTAGCGTCCGGGGCGTCTGGCGAGGAGCACCTTCTCCCGGGCCGCCTCCGACTGGGTGGTCACCGCCTGGGCGAGGGTCTGCACGCCCTCGATCCTCGCAGCCGGGCCGCCTCCCGGACAGGGCCGGTCGTCGCGACGCCGCGGGGCCGAAGGTCCGCCCGCCGGCTCCGGGCCGCACGGTGCGGGAACGCCCGAGGGGCCGCGCGCGGTCTCCCGCTCGCGGCCCCTCGGGCGTCGGTCCCCGGCGGTCGTCAGCCGACGCGGCGCCGGTAGATCGCCGTCGCCCACGCGTAGGCGAGGACGAGGATGCCCACGAGCCACGCGAGCGCGACCCAGATGTCGCTCCCGACGGGCTGGCCGGCGAAGAGGGACCGCAGGGTGTCGACGATCGCGGTGACGGGCTGGTTCTCGGCGAACCACGCGACCGGCCCCGGCATGCTGTCCGTCGGGACGAACGCCGAGCTGATGAACGGCAGGAAGATCAGCGGGTAGCTGAAGGCGGACGCGCCGTCGACCGTCTTGGCCGACAGCCCGGCGACGACCGCGAGCCAGGTCAGCGCGAGGACGAACAGGACGAGGATGCCGAGCACGGCCAGCCACGATCCCACCGACGCGCTCGTGCGGAACCCCAGGAGGAGCGCGACCCCGACGACGAGCGTCACGGAGACGAGGTTCGCCACGAGCGACGTGAGCACGTGCGCCCACAGGACGCTGGAGCGGGCGACGGGCATCGACCGGAAGCGCTCGACGATGCCGCCCTGGAGGTCCAGGAACAGCCGGTAGGACGTGTACGCGACGCCCGACGCGACGGTGATGAGCAGGATGCCGGGCAGCAGGTAGTCGACGTACGACCCGCCGCTGCCGGTGTCGATCGCGCCGCCGAGCACGTAGACGAACAGGAGCATGAGCGCGATCGGGGTCACGGCGGTCGTGATGATCGTGTCGGGGCTGCGCAGGACGTGGCGCAGCGAGCGGCCCGTGAGGGCTCGGGTGTCGGCCAGGGCGTGGGTGGTCATCGGGCTTCCTCTCCTGCCGGGCGGGCGCCGTCGACGCTCGTCCGGTCCGCGGTGGGGGCGCTGTCGCCGGCGTCGCCGACGAGCGCGAGGAACACGTCCTCGAGGGAGGGCTGCTTCTCGACGTACTCGACGGTCGCCGGGGGCAGCAGGGCCTTGAGCTCGGCCAGGGTGCCGTTCTGGATGATCGTCCCCCGGTGCAGGATCGCGATCCGGTCGGCGAGCTGCTCGGCCTCGTCGAGGTACTGGGTGGTGAGCAGCACCGTGGTGCCGCCCCGGGCCAGCTCGCGCACCGTGGCCCAGACCTCGTTGCGGGCCTGCGGGTCGAGGCCCGTCGTCGGCTCGTCGAGGAAGATGACGGACGGGTCGCCGACCAGGCTCATGGCGATGTCCAGCCGACGCCGCATCCCGCCCGAGTAGGTCCCGGCGCGGCGGGCCCCGGCGTCGGTCAGGGCGAACCGGGCGAGGAGGTCGTCCGCGACGCGGCCCGGGTCGGCCAGGTGCCGCAGTCGCGCGACGAGCACGAGGTTCTCCCGCCCGGTGAGCACCTCGTCGACCGCGGCGAACTGCCCCGTCAGCGAGATGGACTCGCGCACCTGCCCGGGCTGGGCGACGACGTCGTGCCCGTCGACGGCCGCGGTCCCCGCATCCGGCGCGAGCAGGGTGGACAGGATCCGCACGAGCGTCGTCTTGCCCGCACCGTTGGACCCGAGCAGCGCGACGATGCTCCCGCGCGCCACCTCGAGGTCGACACCGCGCAGCACGCGCAGGTCGCCGTACGACTTCTCGATGCCTCGCACCCGGACGGCCGGGGCGAGGGTCTGGTCAGCAGACATCTGCGGATCTCCGATCCTGAGGTTGGTGGGTTCAGGGCCGGCGGACGACGACGTCGCCGAACCCGGTGCTGGCGTGGATCTCCGCGGTGGCCTCGTCCTCGACGGGGCCCTCCGTGGGCGTGAGGTGGTTGCGCACGCTGCCGTGCTCGGAGCTCGCGTCGAGGAACGCGGCGGTGCCCTCGGGCACGCCCACCTCGATCGAGCCGTACGACGTCGCGAGGGTGACGCTCCCCGACTCCAGGCGCTCGACCCGGATGCCGGCGTGCGCGGACTTGGCCGTGAGCGTGCCGCTCACGCGCGCCACCGCGATGTCGCCGTGCGCGCCGTGCACGGCGAGCGAGCCGGTGACGGCACCGACCGTCGTCGTGCCGTTGGTCGCCTTGATGGTGCCCTCGCCACGGACCTCCTCGACGCGGACCGACCCGGCGCTGACGCGGGCGTCCAGCGAGCCCCGCACGCGGCGCGCCGCCACGGAGCCCGCCGAGGCCTTGACGTCGAGCCGGTCGACGTCCTCGACGCGGGCGTCCCCGGCGGACAGCGCCATCTCGACGGTGCCGAGGCTGCCCTCGGCGTAGAGCGAGCCCGCCTTGCCGCGCACGTCGGAGCCCGCGGGCAGCTCGACGGTGATGTCGGCGGTGCCGGACGCGAACGGCAGCACGTACTGCTTCCACGACCCGGGGTAGGAGATCGTCAGGGCGCTGCCGTCGCCGTCGACGCGGACCGCCTCGGCGGCGCGGACGCTGCCGGACTTCGCGGGGTCGGTCGGCAGGACCGTGACGACGACGTCGTCGCGGTCCCCGGCGACCACGTGCAGCTGGGCGAACGGCACGTCGACGACGACGGGCAGGGGCTGAGGGGCGGGGAAAGTGGGCATGACGAAGCTCCAGGAGTGGTGTCGTGGTGGTGTCAGGTGCGGTCGGAGGAGGCGGGGGCGGGGACCGAGGCGGTCAGCGCACCCAGCCGGTGACGCGGGCGGAGCCGCGCTGCTGCGGGCGGGCCTGCGCGGCAGGGCGTCCGGTGGACTGCTCGAGCGCTGCGGCGACCGCGCGCACGAGCCACGTGTTGACGGAGACGCCGTCGCGCGCGGCGGCGGTCTCGGCCTGCGTCTTGAGGTGGTCGGGCAGGCGCAGGGTCGTGCGGGTCGTGGCCCCCGCCTCGACGTCGGCCGGCGCGGGGCCGGCCGGCGCGGCCGAGGTGCTCGCCGGGACGAGCGCCTCGGTCGGGGCGGGCGCGACGGCGGGGACGGCGACCACGAACTCAGGGGCACCACCGCGCAGCCGCACGTCCACCGACCCGGGGGCGAGCTCCGCGGAGATCTCTCCCGCCGCGGCGGAGAGCGCGTCGAGGAGGACGAGGCGCACGGCCGCGTCCAGCGGAGCGGTCAGGCGCTCGGCGAGCCGACGGCCGTCGTCACCGGCGGCGTCCGCAGCAGCGGCGAGGCGGTCCTGGAGGTCGTCGACGTACGGGGTGAGGTCCATGACGCCATCATGGCACCACGGGTGGTGTCACCGCAACCCCTGGTTGACAACACGATGACACCACGGATGGCACCCGCCTCGAGACGCCGGGACCTCAGGTCGTGAGGTCGTGGACGACGTCGTACCCGAGCTTGACGATGAGCGCGCCGACGACGACCACGAACACCACGCGCACGAACGCGCTGCCCTTGGCGACCGCCATCCGGGCGCCCACGTACGCCCCGAGCAGGTTGGCCGCGCCCATGACGAGGCCCAGCCCCCACAGCACCGCGCCGTACGGCACGAAGAAGATCAGCGCGCCGGCGTTCGTGGCGAAGTTCGCGATCTTCGCGAGCGCCGACGCCGGCAGGAACGCGTACCCGAGGATGCTCACGAGCGCGATGACGAAGAACGTCCCCGTGCCCGGGCCGAGCAGGCCGTCGTAGGTGCCGATGACGAGACCGATCCCGGCCGCGGCCCAGCGGTGGCCGTTGCCCTCCCAGCGCAGGTTCGTCGTGTGCCCGAGCTTCGGCTTCGCGATCGTGTAGGCCGCGACGCCGACGAGCACCACGAGGATGATCGGCTTGAACAGGTCGGCCGGGATGCGCGACGCGAGCGCCGCTCCCCCGACGGCACCCACGAGCGCCGCGAGCGCCATGGGCCCCGCGGTGCGCAGGTCCGGCCCGACGCGCCGGTAGTACGTCGCGGCGCTCACCGACGTCCCCATGATGCTCGCGAGCTTGTTCGTCGCGAGCGCCTGCACGGGGCTGATGCCGGGGACCAGGAGCAGCGCCGGGAGCTGGACGAGCCCGCCCCCGCCCACGACGGCGTCGATCCACCCCGCCGTGAGCGCGGCGAGGACGAGCAGGAGGACGGTCACGCCGTCGATCTCGAGCCCGCCGGAGACCGGGAGGGAGAAGGCGGGAAGCACCCCCCAGTGGTACCACGCCCACGGGCCGCGCCCGGGCCGGGTCCACGGCCGGTCCCGGGCGTCGAGGACGCCGCACCCCTTCCCCACGCGTAACCGCACGGTTACGCTTGACGCATGGACGTGTTCGAGGCGGTCGCCGACGATGTGCGCCGCGACCTGCTCCGCGCGCTGCAGGCCAGGTCGCTCAGCGCGGGCGACCTCGCGCGCGTGCGCGACGACGTCTCCCGCCCGGCCGTGAGCCGCCACCTGCGCGTGCTGCGCGAGGCGGGGCTCGTGGAGGCCGTCGTCGCGGGACGTCGTCGCGTCTACTCGCTGCGGCCCGCCGCGCTCGACCCCCTCGCCGCGTTCGTCGCGGCGCTCACCAGACCCGCCCCGCCCGTCCCGGCGCGGGCGCTCGACGGCCTCGACCTCGAGGTCCGCCGCACGACCCGAGAACGTCGTGCCGAGCGCGGCACGACCCGGCACGAGGAGAGCGCATGAGCGACCCGACGACCCCTTCGGCAGCGCCCGTCCCGCCGGCACCCAGCCTGCCGACACCCGGCGGGACGGTGGAGCGCGGCCCCGCGGGCGACGAGCTCGTCGTCACGCGGACGTTCCACGCGGCGGCCGACGACGTGTGGGCGAGCCTCACGGAGCCCGACCGGCTCGCGCGGTGGATCGGCTACTGGGAGGGCGACCCCGCGACCGGCCGCGTCGAGTTCTTCATGACGGCCGAGAGCGACGACCCTGATCCCGAGGAGTACCGCATCACCCGGTGCGAGCCGCCGCACCGCTTCGCCGGGGTGACGTCCTCGGGCGACCAGACGTGGCACCTGTCCTTCGAGCTCACCGAGCAGGGCGGCGTCACGACGCTGACCTTCCGCCAGCTCCTCGGCCCCGACGACGACGCCCGAAACATCGGGCCCGGGTGGGAGTACTACTTCGACCGGCTCGTCGCCGTGCGCGAGGGGCGCGACGCCGCCACCGTGCCGTGGGAGCCGTACCTCGCCGGGCTGGCGGACCACTACGGCCGGGCGGCCGGCGCCGTCTGACCGCGGGACGCCCGCGGCGCCGGGACCGACGGCTCAGGACTGGAGGGCGTCGTACTCCGCCTCGGTCGCGACGTCGTCCTCGACGTCGAGACGCAGGTGCGCGAGCGCGAGCTGCAGGACGCGCAGCGCGCTCGCGGCGCGCTCCCCCCACAGCGAGACGTAGGAGAACTGCCACCACCACAGGCCCTCGAGCTCGCGGCCGCCGTCGTAGTGCTGCAGGCCCTTCGCGAGGCACTCGGCCACGCACGCGAGGTCGCCCGAGAGCGACGCCGCACCGACCTCGGCGCCGACGAGCGGGTCGGTGATCTCGGCGTAGTCGTCGAACCCGTCGAAGAGCCGCGCGAGCGCCGTCCGCAGCGGGTCGACGTCCGTGTCGCGGCCGGCGTCGGGCTCGAAGCGCTCGACCGGCACGACGTCGCCCACGGCCCCCAGGCGGGCGCCCGCGGCGAGCGCGTCGGACAGCGCGAGGAGCAGGAGCGGCAGCACCGCGCCGGGGGCCGCGCCGGACGCGACCTGCGTCGTCGTGGTGAGGTAGGCGCGGGCCTGCTCCGCCATGCCCTCGGCGATCTCCCGCAGGTCGGGGTCGTTGTGGATCTCCCCCATGCTCGTCACCTCCCGTCAGCCGCCGACGAGGCGGCGGCCCTCGAACGCCCGGCCGAGCGTCACCTCGTCCGCGTACTCCAAGTCTCCACCGACCGGGAGGCCCGACGCGAGGCGGGTCACGCGCAGGCCCATGGGGCCGAGCATGCGCGCGAGGTAGGTCGCGGTGGCCTCGCCCTCGACGTTCGGGTCGGTCGCGAGGATCACCTCGGTCACCTGACCGTCCGCGAGACGGCTCATGAGCTCCGCGATCCGCAGGTCGCCCGGCCCGACGTTCTCGATCGGGTTGATGGCGCCGCCGAGCACGTGGTACCGGCCGCGGAACTCGCGCGTGCGCTCGATCGCGACGACGTCCTTGGGCTCCTCGACGACGCAGATCACCTCGGGCGAGCGGCGCGGGTCCGCGCAGATGCGGCACTGCTCCGACTCCGCGACGTTGCCGCACGTCTCGCAGAAGCGGACGCGCGCCTTCACCTCGGTGAGCGCGTCGGCGAGCCGGCGCACGTCCACCGCGTCCGCGGCGAGCAGGTGGAACGCGATGCGCTGCGCGCTCTTGGGCCCGACGCCGGGAAGCCGGCCGAGCTCGTCGATCAGGTCCTGGACAGCGCCTTCGTACACGCCCCCAGCCTACGGGGCGCGGCCCGCACGGCGGACCCGGCCCGCCGCCGTCGCGGACAGGCCGGGCCCGTGCCCGGGCACCGGGGTCAGTCCGGGAGCTCGGGCGTCACGGTCCGCGTGGTGCCGTCCGTGTACGTCGCCTCGTAAGCGAGGGTCGGCAGCGGGCCGCCCTCGCCGTCGGGACCATCCACGGTCTCCGGGTCGAAGATCGGCCCGGGCCACCAGGCCACGAAGCGGCCGTCCTCGAGCGTCGTCTCGACGGCGGTCCCGTCCGCGAGCCGGAGCGTGAGCGCCACGACGTCGGCGCCGGCACGGCCACCCGTCATCGACAGGACGGGACGCTCGCGGCTCCACGGGTAGGCCTTGCCGCCCGACTGGAACATCGCGCCCTCCGCGACGCCCCGGGCGGAGGGGACGAGGTCGCCACCGCCCGCGGACCCGGCGGAGACGTCCTCCGCCTCGTCCGCGCCCGGGGGCAGGTAGCCGACGCACGACGACTGCAGCATCTGCCCCTGCGCGTCGTCGTGGAGGTACATCACGGCCGCCCACGAGCCGCGACGCTCCGCGAGCACCACGTCGTCGACGGTCACCGCCCGCTCGGAGCCCAGCCGCGCCTGGCACGCCGCGTCGAGCACGGCGAGGTCCTGCGAGGAGAGGGCGTCCGGCTCGGGCGTCCACGACGCGAGCGCGTGCGGTGCCGGACCGACGAACGGGAGCGCGAACGCCGCCGCCGCGGCGGCGGCCACGGCCACCGGGATGCCGATCCGGCGGGCCGCGCGGCGCCGGGCCTGCACGGCGAGGTGCCCGACGGCGAGCGCGCCCGTCGTGCCCGGCTCCTCGCCGGCGAGGATGCGGTCGAGGCCCTGCGCCGCTCGCGCGGCCTCGGCGGCGGAGAGGTCGGACGCGGGGGCGTGATCGAGCCCGCGGAGCATGGTCAGGTCGTCGTGCGTCATCGGAGCGCCTCCTGGGCGGTGACGTCGAGGGATGGGGTCGGGAGGGCGGCGGGCCGGTGGTCCTCGCCGTCCGCGCCGGTTCCCTCGTCGAGGGCGAGCAGCCGGCGGAGCGCCGTGCGAGCGCGGTGCAGGCGGAGCCGATAGGCGACCGCCGAGATGCCGAGGACGCGTCCGGCGTCAGCGGACGGCAGGTCCTCCCAGAGGAGCAGCGACAGCACCTCCTGCTGCTCCGGGGTGAGCCGGCGCCACGCCGCGGCGAGGTCGGAGCGCGCGGCGGTCTGCTCGTCGGGGGCCGGGAGCATCGGCTCGGGCTGCGCGGCGAGCCGGACACCGAGCGCACCGCGTCGCGTGCTCGCCCGCCGGTCGTTGAGGAGGCAGCCGCGCGCGACCCCGAACAGCCACGCCCGTTGCGCGTCCCGGGTCGGTGGGAGGTCGCGCATCCGCCGCCACGCGACGACGAACGCCTCGTGGACGACGTCCTCGGCGTGGTCGTCGTCGGTGCGTCGCCGCACGAAGCGCAGCACGTCGGCGTACGTGTCTCGGTAGAGGTCGCGGAACCGTTCCTCACGGTCCGCCACGGGAGGTGGGCTCATACCTCGTACGTGTCCGGCAGCCGGCCCGCTGTTTCGAGGGGCGTCAGCCCTGGTCCTGGATCTCCTCGATGATCTTGCCGTCGAGCAGGCTCACCACGAGCGCGGTCCCGACGAGGCCCGTCGAGACGATGTCGGGGTCGTCGGCGGACGGGAGGTCGTCCATGGGGTCGGCCGTGGACGGTTCGCCCCGCCGGGCGGGTTCCTCGGTAGGCCGCGGGACGCGGGCCGCCGCGATGGCCGCGCGCGCTGCGGAGACGCCGCGCAGCGGTGCGGCCGACGTGCCTGCGGACGCCGGTGCGGCGGGGCCCGCCGCGCGGGCGGGCGCCCCCTGCGGCGAGGCCGCGGGCGACGCCGCGACCGGTCGTCCGGGCGCCGTCGGCGCGGGGGCGGCGGACGACGCGGTGCGGGCGGGGTTGTGCGTGGAGGCCGGGGTGGTCGGCGGGGCCGGTTCGAGCACGGGCTCCGGCTCGGGGCCGTCGTCGAGGTCGGCGGGCGGCTCCGCGGGCAGCCCCGCGAGCCACGCCTCGTCCGCGCTGTCCACGCGCGGTGCGGGCGCCGGTGCGGACGCCGGGACCGACGCCCCGGCGAGCCATGCCTCGTCGGCGGCGTCCACCACGGTCGAGCTTGCCCGCGGCGCGGCGGGTGCGGTCTCGGTGCTCGGTCGCTCCTGGAGCGCGACGGCGGTGCGCGGGGTCTCGTGCGCCTCCGCGGCCTCGTCCGCCGGGCGGGAGGTGCTCGCGGAGCGCGCGGCGCCGGGCGCGCTCGGCGCCGCGACGGTCGCGACCGGCGTCCCTGCCTGCGAGCCGCCCGGTCCGTGGAGGGCGGCAGCCCCGACGCTCGCCGAGGCGGACCCCGCGGGGCCGGGCACGGCAGGAGCCGCTGCCGTCGGGGCGCTCGCCGCCGGGCCGGACGACGTGGCGACGGGCGACGCGGGGCCCGACGGCGCGGAGCCGCCGGACGGCGCGGGCGCTACCGGCGCAGGGCCGGACGACGGCGCCGAGCCACCGCCCGCCGAGCCGCCGCCCGCCGGGCCGCCCTCGTCGAGGCGCGGCTCGACGCGGACCTGGAGCCCGAGCGTCTGGTAGACGACGTCCTGGACCGCGCTCGTGTGCCGGGACGACGAGAACGTCCGGGCCAGCCCGGGCGAGGGGAAGGCGAGGTAGAGCACGTCGGCGCCGAGCTCCGCGACCTGCGCGTTGGCGCTCACCAGCGACCACGTCACGGGGCTCGCACGCAGGTTCTCGAGGACCTCCGGCCAGCGCCGGCGCAGCTCCTCCGTCGTCAGGGCAGGGCTCGCGCCACCCGCCGCCGGAGCAGACGACGCAGCCGCCTCCTGCCGGGGAGCCGCCTCGCGCGGCGTCGACGGCCGCGGGGTCTCCTCGCGCGGCGCCTCCTCGCGTGACGCCTCCGGGCGCGACCTCTCCGGGCGCGACGCCTCGGGGTGCCGTGCCTCGGGGGCGTGGAAGGGAGCATCCCCCGAGGCAGCAGAGGCAGCGGTCTCGCGGGCGTGGTCGTCCGGGGCCTCGGACTCCGCGACGGACGTCGTGCCGGACTCGGTGCCCGACGTCGCATCGGACGCGGTAGGGGGCGAGGTGCTCGCCGCACCGGACACGGATCCGGTCCGCTCGGGGCCGGACGCCTCGGCAGGCGTGGTCTCCTCGCCCTGCGCGGACGAGTGCGTGGGAGCGGGCGACGCGACGGCCGACCCGGCGCTGTCGACCGCCGACGACCCCGCGCCGTCGGCCGCGCGCGACGCGGCAGCGGGCGACGCGGCAGCAGGCGACGCGGAGACGTCGCTGGACGGGCGCTCCTGCTCCGGCGCGGCGGGAGCCGCGACGTGCCCGACCGGCGTCGGGTCCTGCGCGGCCGGCGCGCTCGCGGGTGCCGCGGCGGGCTGGCCCGGTCGCGCGGGCCGGAGCGCCGCGCGGACGGCAGCGGCACCGGTGAGGCCCGAGGAGGGCGCGCCGGCCGGAGCAGCAGCCGGGGCCGTCGCGGTGGCCGTGGCGCCGTCGCCCGGGGCGGGCGTCCCCGCGGCCGGGGGGACCACGACGTTGCCCAGGCCCCCACGCTCGAGCCGGTCGAGGCGCGCCGCGAACCCGGCCGCGCCGTCGTCCGCCCCGGGCAGGAGCAGGCGGGCCATGAGGAGCTCGAGGTGCAGGCGGGGCGACGTCGCGCCCGTCATCTCGGTGAGCGCGGCGTTGACGAGGTCGGCGGCCCGGGACAGCTCGGCCACCCCGAGGTGCTGCGCCTGCGTGCGCATGCGGTCGAGCTGGTCGGCGGGCTGGTCGCGCAGGACGGCCTGCGCCTCGTCGCCCGAGACCGCGATGACGATGAGGTCGCGCAGGCGCTCGAGCACGTCCTCGACGAAGCGCCGCGGCTCGTGCCCCGTCGCGATGACGTGGTCCACGACCCGGAAGATGCTCGCGCCGTCGCGCGCGGCGAGCGCTTCCACGACGTCGTCGAGCAGGGTCGCGTGCGTGAAGCCGAGCAGCGCGACCGCGCGCTCGTACTCGACGGCGCCGTCCTCGGCGCCCGCGATGAGCTGGTCCATGACGGACAGCGAGTCACGGACCGAGCCGCCGCCCGCGCGCGTGACGAGCGGGACCACGCCGCTGCCGATCGACACGCCCTCGGCCGCGCACAGCTCCTCGAGGTAGGGGCCGAGCACGTCCGGCGGGACGAGGCGGAACGGGTAGTGGTGCGTGCGCGAGCGGATGGTGCCGATGACCTTGTCCGGCTCCGTCGTCGCGAAGACGAACTTCACGTGCTCCGGCGGCTCCTCGACGAGCTTGAGCAGCGCGTTGAAGCCCTGCGGCGTCACCATGTGCGCCTCGTCGAGGATGAAGATCTTGTACCGGTCGCGCGCGGGGGCGAACGCGGCGCGCTCGCGCAGCTCGCGCGCGTCGTCCACGCCGTTGTGCGACGCCGCGTCGATCTCGACCACGTCGAGGCTGCCCGGGCCGCCGCGCGCGAGCTCGACGCACGACGGGCACTGCCCGCACGGCGTGTCGAGCGGGCTCTCGGGGGTGTTGCGCTCGCAGTTGAGCGTGCGCGCGAGGATGCGCGCGCTCGTCGTCTTGCCGCACCCCCGGGGCCCGGAGAAGAGGTAGGCGTGGTTCACCCGACCGCTGCGCAACGCCTGCATGAGCGGTGCGGTCACGTGGTCCTGACCGATCACCTCGGCGAAGGTCTCGGGCCGGTAGCGGCGGTACAGGGCGGTGCTCACCCCGGTCACTCTAGACGTCGCGACCCACACGCACGAGGTCGCTCCGCCGTCGGTCCCGCCGGTCCCGGCCCGGCCACGTCAGCGGTGCAGCGCCTTGCGCGCGAGCCAGTTGCCCAGCAGCTGCGCGACCTGCACGATCGCGATGATGACGAGCACCGTCACGACCACGACGCCCCAGTTGTAGCGCTGGTAGCCGTAGACGATCGCGAAGTTCCCCAGCCCGCCGCCGCCGATGATCCCGGCGATCGCCGACATGTCGAGCACCGCGATGAAGAGGAACGTGTAGCCGAGGATGAGCGGCGCGAGCGCCTCGGGCACGAGCACCGTCGTGATGATGCGCCACGACGACGCGCCCATGGCGCGCGCCGCCTCGATCACGCCCGGGTCGATGCCCACGAGGTTCTGCTCGACGATGCGGCTCGTGCCGAACGCCGTCATCACCGACAGCGGGAAGATGAACGCCTCCGTGCCGAGCGTCGTCCCGACCACCTGGAGCGTCACCGGCCCGAGCAGCGTGACGAAGATGATGAACGGGATCGGCCGCACGATGTTGACGAGCACGTTGAGCACGCCGAACACCCAGCGGTTGGCGAGCAGGTTGCCGCGCCGCGTCACGTAGAGCGCGATGCCGAGCGCGAGGCCCGCGACGCCGCCCGTGAGCAGGGCGACGGACACCATCTGGAGCGTCTGGCCGAACGACTCGACGAGGATCGGCCACAGCTGGGACCAGTCGCGGTTCATCAGCGGCCTCCGAGGTTGCCGTGGCGGAAGAGGGTGTCGCGGGCGAGACCGTACGGGTCGCCCGGGTCGTCGTCGGTCGGGTCGGGGGCGTCCTCGTCGGCCGGAGCCGCGGCGAGGCGCGCGACGCGCGGGTCGTCGAGCGGGTGCTCCGCCGTCCCGAGGTCGACGACGTCGGCGCGCTCGCCCAGCGCGAGGAGAAACGGCGCGATGCGGTCCTCGGGCGCGTCGAGCTCGACGGTGAGCGACCCGAACGGCCGCTCCCCCACCTCGGAGATGCCGCCGTAGACGACGGACCCGTCGACGTCGTGCTCGCGCAGCAGGCGGAACAGGTCCGTCCCGGTGCTCGCGCCCTCGCGCACGCCGACCGTCACGAGCCGGCCCGGGTGGCGCTCGCGCAGGCGGGCGAGCGTCTCGCGCGACGGCCGGTCGTGCAGCGCGGTGCCGACGAACCGCTGCGCGGCGTCGGCGCGGGGCGCGGAGAAGACGTCGTACACGTCGCCCGTCTCGACGACCCGCCCGTGCTCCATCACGGCGACGCGGTGGCACGTCGAGCGCACGACCTCCATCTCGTGCGTGATGACGACGATGGTGATGCCGAGCTCGGCGTTGACACGCCGCAGGAGCGCGAGGACCTCGCGCGTCGTCTCGGGGTCGAGCGCGGACGTCGCCTCGTCGGCGAGGAGGATCGTGGGCTGCGCCGCGAGCGCGCGGGCGATCCCGACGCGCTGCTTCTGCCCGCCCGAGAGCTGGCGCGGGTACGCCTTCGCCTTGTCGGCGAGCCCGACGAACGCGAGGAGCTCGGCGACGCGCGCCGCGCGCTTCTCGCGCGACCAGCCCGCCACCTTGAGCGGGTACGCCACATTCCCGGCCACGGTGCGCGACGACAGGAGGTTGAACTGCTGGAACACCATCCCGATGCGCGAGCGCACCTCGCGCACGCGGCGCTCGGGCAGGCCCGTGATGACCTGCCCGTCGACGACGACCTCGCCGCTCGTCACCGTCTCCAGCGCGTTGACGAGCCGCACGAGCGTCGACTTCCCGGCGCCGGAGTAGCCGATGACGCCGAAGATCTCGCCGCGGCGGATGGACAGCGAGACGTCGTCGACCGCGTGCACGGCACCGTCGCCCTCGCCGAAGGTCTTGCTCACGTGGCGCAGCTCGATCGCGGGCTGCTCGTCACCACCCGGGTCGCGGGGGACGTCGGTCACGTCGGAATCCTCTCGTCGGAGGCCGGGCCGAGGGCCGGGCCGCCTGGCGCGGTCGGGGGCCCGCCGTCGGGCGAGCCGTCCGCCTGCCATCGTCTCTCCCCGGCACGACGGCGCGCGAGGGCGGGCGCGTCGTGCGCGCCCGCCCTCCCGTCGCCCGGGACGTGCCGGGGTCAGCCGCGGATGTCGTCCTCGATGCCCGCGAGGATCTCCTGGAGCTCCGCCGGGGAGTTCTCCTTGATGACGGCGGTGCCGCCCGACGCCTTCTTCTCGGCCTCGACGACCTCCGGCGAGTGCGAGAGCTCGGCGAGCTTGAGCAGCGTCTCGTCGTCCTTGTCCTCGGCGCGCGCGACCCACACGTTGATGTAGGGCTTCGCGGCGTCGGAGTCGGGGTCGTCCTGGAACAGGGCCTCGTCGGGCGAGAGGCCCGCGTCCTCGACGAAGTCGTTGTTGATGATCGACGCGTCGACCGACTGGAGCTGGATCGGGGTCTGCGCGGCGTCGACGGGCGTGACGGTCACCTTCGAGCTGGGCAGCACGTCGGCCTCGGTGGAGATGGAGCTCCCGCCGTCCTTGAGCTCGACGAGGCCGGCCTCCTGCAGCACGAGGAGCGCGCGGGCGAGGTTCGTCGGGTCGTTGGGCACGGCGACCTGGCCGCCGTCGGGGATCTGCTCGAGCGACGTGTGCTTCGTCGAGTACAGGCCGAGCGGATAGACGGCGGTTGCGCCGATGGGCTGCAGGTCGTCGTTCGCGTCCACGTTGTAGCCCGCGAGGAACTGCAGGTGCTGGAACTGGTTCACGTCGAGCTCGCCCTGGGACAGCGCGGGGTTGGCCTGCGTGTAGTCCTGGAGGTCGACGAGCTCGACGTCGATGCCCTCGGCCTCGGCCTGCTCCTGGAAGACGGCCCACTTGTCGTCGGACGCGCCGACGACGCCGACGCGGATCGGGCCCTCGTCGCCGCTCTCGCCGGAGGCGCCGCCCGAGGAGTCGCCGCCACCGCACGCGGTGAGGGTCAGGGCCGTCGCGGCGATCGCGGTCCAGGTCAGACGCTTGCGGGTGGTGGAGAACGACATGGGGGTTCCTTCCGATGACGGCGGCGCGGTCACGGGTGGCGACCGGCACGGCCGGGGGTGCAGGGGGTCCCTGCGAGGCGGTGGGGTTCGGGGTGCTTCCGGCGGGCCATCAGCCACGCGGCGAGCGGGGGCCGGTCGTCGTCGAGGACGACGCGGCGGGTGCGGCGCAGGTCTCCCTGCGGGTCACGACGGCGTCAGCAGCCGCACATTCGCCCGGTGCGCACGCGGCGACAGCACGACGAGCCGGCGCAGGCTGCTGCGCGCGGGGTCGTGGTCACGACGTGCTGACGGGTCATGCCGACATCATGGGCACGACGACGGCCCGCACGCCAATCTCCGACCGCGAAAGTCCACGATGTGGACCGGAAAGTGGCCGCATGTCGGGAACGGAAGCCCCTCGACCGGGAGAAAAGGGGCGAATGCCACGTGGTCGCCGACAGCGCGGCCCGACGGCGGAGCGGGCGGTCCGGGGACGCAAAGGACCCCTCGCACACCCACCAGAGCTCACCTACCCTTGCTGCCTTCCGGCCCTGGGGGAGTTCGGCGAGATGATGCCGCACGAGGGGTCTGCACCCACCCTAGCCCAGGTCGGCGCCGCGCTCGAAACCCGCTCCGCCGCGCACCGCAACGCCCGCCCCAGCACAGGCTCCCCGGAGGCGATTCGGCCGGGGCGCCGCCGTCCGGTATCCTCGTTGCGCTGCTGTCGGTGCGCATCCGTGCGTCGCCGACCGTCGCCAGGAGGATTCGCCTAGTGGCCTATGGCGCACGCTTGGAAAGCGTGTTGGGTTAACAGCCCTCGGGGGTTCGAATCCCCCATCCTCCGCAGACCGAAGGGCCCGCCGCACTCGCGGCGGGCCCTTCGTCGTCGGGGTGCGGGCGCACACCGAAAAGGCCCGTCGCACAGGTGCGACGGGCCTCTCGACGTCCCGACGGTCCGACGCGCCGGGACGTGGCGCCGGCGGTGCCGCCGACGGCTCCCCCCAGCCTACGGGTGTCCGGCCCGGAACGGCAGGGGTGGAGAGCCCCGGAGTCCCGGATCTTCGCCACATCCACCCACCCTGGGAGCCCCCTGGACCCCTGGACAGGCGTTGAACGCGTGTTTAGTCTATTGAACATGCGTTCAGAGCAGCCTCCGCGGACCGGTCGGGCCACGCCCGCGCCGTCGGGCACCGACGACCTCACGACCCGTGCCCGCATCCGGGACGCCGCGATCTCGCGGTTCGCGCGCGACGGGTTCGGCGCGCCGCTGCGCACCGTCGCGGCGGACGCGGGCGTGAGCGCGGCGCTCGTCGTGCACCACTTCGGCTCCAAGGACGGGCTGCGCCGGGCCTGCGACGCGTACGTGTTCGACGCCGTCCGCGCCGCGAAGACCGACGCGATCTCGCCGCAGGACCCGGCGGCCGGGCCAATGGCGCTGTTCACGCAGCTCGCCGGGATCGAGGACTACGCGCCCGTGTTCGAGTACACGCTGCGCAGCCTCCAGGCGGGCGGCGACCTCGCGCGGTCGTTCGTCGAGCACCTCACGCAGGTCACGCTCGAGTACATGGAGGACGGCGTCGCCGCCGGGGTGATCCGCCCGAGCCGCGACGAGCCGGCCCGCGCGCGGTACCTCGTCTCGCTCTCCCTCGGCTCGCTCCTCGTCGACGGCGCGCTGCGCGAGCGGACCGAGCCGCGCGACCCCGAGACCGACCTCCGCGAGTACGTCGAGCGCGTGATGCTGCCCGCGCTCGAGGTCTTCACCGAGGGGCTCTTCGTCGAGCCGACGCTGCTCGACGCGTACGTCCGGCACACCACCCACCAGGAGGAGACGCGATGACGAGCACGACCCCCGCCGTCGAGGTGCACGACCTGCGCAAGGCGTTCGGCCACGTGCAGGCGCTCGACGGCCTCGACCTGACCGTCCGCACGGGCGAGGTCGCCGGGTTCCTCGGGCCCAACGGCGCCGGCAAGTCGACCACGATCCGGGTGCTGCTCGGGCTGCTGCGCGCCGACTCGGGGACCACCCGGCTGCTCGGCGGGGACCCGTGGCGCGACGCCGTCGACCTGCACCGCCGCCTCGCGTACGTGCCGGGCGACGTGAGCCTGTGGCCGAACCTCACCGGCGGCGAGGCGATCGACCTGCTCACCCGGCTGCGCGGGCGCGTCGACCCGCGCCGCAAGGAGCTCCTGCTCGAACGCTTCGAGCTCGACCCGTCGAAGAAGGCGCGCACGTACTCCAAGGGGAACCGGCAGAAGGTCGCGCTCGTCGCGGCGTTCGCGTCCGACGTCGAGCTGCTCGTGCTCGACGAGCCGACGTCGGGCCTCGACCCCCTCATGGAGTCGGTGTTCACGCAGTGCGTGCGCGAGGTCACGGCGGAGGGCCGGTCGGTGCTGCTCTCGAGCCACATCCTCGCGGAGGTCGAGAAGCTGTGCGACACCGTGACGATCATCCGGGCCGGCCGCACGGTCCAGTCCGGCACGCTCGCCGAGCTGCGGCACCTCACGCGGTCGTCGGTCACCGCGGTGACCGACCGCGACCCCGCCGCCCTCGACGCGCTCGACGGCGTGCACGACCTCCTCGTCGAGCCCGGCGCCGACGGGACGCGAGCCCGGTTCGACGTCGACAACGACCACGTGCAGCCCGTGCTGCGCGCGCTCACCGACCTCGGGCTGCGGTCCGTCACGGTCACGCCGCCGTCGCTCGAGGAGCTGTTCCTGCGCCACTACGGCGACGAGCTCGCCCAGCTCGACGGGGCCGGTGCGCTGTGAGCGCCCCCACCGCGGCGCCGCCCCGCGGACGGCGCGCGACCGCCGTCGCCCCCGAGCCTCCCCGCCCGGGCCGCGCGGCGACGGGCTGGCTCACCCTGCTGCGCTTCGTCCTGCGCCGCGACCGGGTCCGCATCCCCGTGTGGACGGCGTCCGTCGCGCTCCTCTTCGGGTACGCGGCCGTCGCCCTCGACACGCTCTACCCGACGGCGGCCGACCGCCAGGCGCGCGCGGCGCTCGTCTCGAGCCCGGCCGGGATCATGCTGTCCGGGCCGCAGTACGGCATCGAGGACTACACGCTCGGCGCGATGATCGCCAACGAGATGGCGCTCACCGTCATGGTCGCCGTCGCGATCATGAGCATCTTCCTCGTCGTGCGGCACACGCGCGCCGAGGAGGAGACCGGCCGGGCCGAGCTCGTCCGGGCGGGCGTCGTGGGGCGGCACGCACCCGCGACCGCGGCGTTCGTCGCGGCGGTCGTCGCGAACGCGGCCATCGCGCTCGCGACCGGCGTCGTGCTCGTCGCGACCGGGCTCGACGCCGTGGACTCCCTCGCGCTCGGCGCCGCCGTCGGGGTCACGGGCCTCGTGTTCGCCGCCGTCGCCGTCGTGACGAGCCAGGTCACCGAGCACGCGCGCGGCGCGAGCGGGCTCGCGCTCGCCGTGCTCGGCGTCGCGTTCCTGCTCCGCGCCGTCGGCGACGTGCAGGAGGAGCACGGGAGCTGGGTCTCGTGGCTCTCCCCCATCGGGTGGGCGCAGCAGATCCGGGCGTTCGTCGACCTGCGCTGGTGGCCCCTCGGCCTCTCCGTCGCGCTCGTGGTCCTGCTCCTCGCTCTGGGCGCGGCGCTCGCCGCCCGGCGCGACCTCGGCGCCGGGCTCGTGCCGCCCCGCGCGGGCCGGCCCGACGCCGCCCGCTGGCTCGCGAGCCCGCTCGCCCTCGCGTGGCGTCAGCAGCGCGCGTCCGTGCTCGCGTGGGCGATCGGGGTCGGCGTCACGGCGCTCGCGTGCGGGACGTTCGTCGACTCGGTGGGCGACATGGTCGCGGCCAACCCCGAGGTCGCCCAGATGATCGGCGACGCGTCCGACCTCGTGGCCGGCTTCGTCGCCGTCATGGCGCTCTTCCTCGGGCTCGGCGCGGGCGGGTTCGCCGTCGCCTCGGCCCAGCGCGCGCGGGGCGAGGAGACCGCGGGGCGGCTCGAGCCGGTGCTCGCGACAGGCGTCGGGCGCGTGCGGTGGCTCGCGGGCCAGCTCGTCGTGACGCTGGTCGGGACGTGCGTGCTGCTGGCCGTGAGCGCCGTCGGGCTGTGGCTCGGCGCCCTGAGCGTCGGGGAGGACGCGTTCGGCCTCGGGGACCACCTCGCCGCGTCGTTCGCGTACCTGCCCGCGGTCGCGGTCGTCGCGGGGGTCGCGGTGGCGGCGTTCGGGTCGCGCCCTGGCCTCGCGGCGCTCGCGTGGGCGCTCCTCGCCTACTCGTTCGTCGTGACGATGTTCGGCGCCCTGCTCGACCTCCCGTCGTGGGTGAGCGGGCTCTCGCCCTTCTGGCACGTGCCCCAGCTCCCCGGGGCCGACGCCGAGCCGTGGCCCTTCGTGTGGCTCACGCTCCTCGCCGTCGTGCTCGTCGCGCTGGGCCTCGCGGGCTTCCGCCGCCGCGACGTCCCGCGCCCCTGACGCGTGGCCGTCGTGGGCTCCGGCTAGGCTCGATCCACCTTTTCCGACCACGGAGGTGACGGTCATGTCCACGCCCGACCGGAGCGACGCGACGCGCTCGGCCAGGGCCACCCTGCACGAGTGGGTCGACGCGATCCCCACGCGGGAGCCGACCGAGGGTGCCGGAGCCCGCGAGCCGCGCACGTGGGTCGCGGCCCTCGCGCTCGAGGGCACGTGGCTGGGCCTGTACCAGGACGCGTACCGGTTCACCGAGACGGAGTGGGACGAGCTGGTCGACGACCTCTCCCGGTACGCCGACGTCCGGCCGCCCGCGCGCGCCGTCGTGTTCCGCGACGTCGAGCTCGACGAGGACCCGTTCCGCGACGACGAGCGCCCGCTCGTGGACGCGGTGCTGCGTGTCGCGCTCGAGGAGGGGGTCGAGAACGTCACCTTCGCCGCGGTCGCGCGGCGGTGCGACCGCAGCGAGTCGACCCTGCGGTCGATGTTCGGGGACGCGGAGACGTTGGTCGACGACGTCGCGATCGAGGTCGTGCAGTCCGGGTTCGACGACCTCTCGCCGCTGCGGCTCGACCCGTCGCGCGCCGCGGTCGCGGCGTCCGTCGCGGCGCTCGACGACTCGCGCAAGGCGGCGGCGCTCCTGCGCCTCTACGCCCTCGGCGGGGTGGCGCGCGACGACGTGCCCGAGGGCCAGCACACCGTCCACGCGGACGTGCTGCGCGCGTGGCGGGAGGAGGGCGCGCCGTCGTCCCTCGTGCTCGCGGCGCTCGCGTGCGACGGCTGGCGGGCGGGCGAGCGGCAGCGCGCGCTGCTCTTCCCTCCGGCCCTGCCGGGTGCGGTCGTGCGCGAGCTCGCGCGCCTCGTCGACGACGCCGCGGGCCCCGTGACACCGTAGCGGTCCCCTCACGGCCCGCGGCTCCCGCTCAGCGCCGGAGCTCGCGCTCGTGGACGACGCCGGGGCACGGGACCGCGACGACGTCACCACGCCGCAGGTCCTCGGGGAGCCGCGCGACGCCCCCGGCGCGACCGGGTGCGGGGTGCACGGTGAAACGGCGCAGGGGTGCCGCCGAGACGCGGCCGACGAGCCGGGCCTCCTCGACCGCCGCGCCGCACGCGTCGAGGTCGGCGTCGAGCCACACCTGCCGGTGGTGGCCCCCGAGGCGCGGGACGACGTCCTCCACCCCGGCGAGCACGACGCACCGCGGCGACGCCTCCCACAGCCGCCCGACGCGGCCCGGGTCGGCGCTCGCGGGCACGTGGACGGTCGGGGTCGCGCGCAGCCGGGCGCAGGCGGCGAGGCTCGTCCCGTCGACGAGCACGTCGTGCGGGGCGAGGACGGTGCCGCCCGGCCAGGCCGACGAGGGAGCGCCGCGCAGCGCGGCGAGCCGGGCGGAGAACGCGGTGTGCACGAGGGTCATGGCTCCGGTCTACCGCGCGCGGCGGGGGCGGGAACCGGGCCTGACGGAACGCACACGGCCCGCGCCCGGATCCTCACGGCCTCCCGACGGGCGTGGTCGCCGCCCGTCCTGAGGGCCGCCCGCGGACGGCCCTCAGGACGCCGCGGTCGGAGCCCCGGGGTCCGGCTCGAAGCGGTAGCCCATGCCCGCCTCGGTGAGCAGGTAACGCGGGGCCGCCGGCTCCGGCTCGAGCTTCTTGCGGAGCTGCGCGACGTACAGGCGCAGGTAGCCCGTGTCGCTCACGTGCTGGGAGCCCCAGATCTCCGTGAGCAGCGTCTGCCGCGTGACGAGCTTGCCCGGGTTGCGGACGAGCCGCTCCAGCACCTGCCACTCCGTCGGGGTGAGCCGCACCTGCTCGGTCTGGCCGTCGCGCACGCGCACGACGCTGTGGGCCGACAGGTCGACCGTCACGTCGCCCAGCACGACGACCGGCGCGGAGTCCTCGTGCGCGACGCGGCGCGTGAGCGCGCGGATGCGGGCGAGCAGCTCCTCGATGGAGAACGGCTTCGTGACGTAGTCGTCGGCGCCCGCGTCGAGGGCCTCGACCTTGTCGGCGGCGCCCGTGCGCCCGGACACCACGAGGATCGGGGCGTCCGACCAGCCCCGGACGGCGTGGATCACGTCGAGGCCGTCGAGCTCGGGCATGCCGAGGTCGAGCATGAGGACGTCGGGCCGGTGGTCGATCGCGCGCGCGATCGCCTGCGAGCCCGAGGTCGCCGTGATGATCTCGTAGCCCTGCGCGGTGAGGGTGATGCGCAGGGCGCGCAGGATCTGCGGGTCGTCGTCGGCGATGAGGATCTTCATGGCGCGCTGGTCTCCGGGGCGTCGGGGTGGGGCGTCGGGCCTGCGGCGGGCAGGGCCACGACCATGGTGAGCCCTCCACCGGGGGTGTCCTCGGGGGTGAGCGTGCCGCCCATGCCCTCGACGAACCCCTTCGACAGCGCGAGGCCGAGCCCGAGGCCGGTCGTGTTGTCGGTGTCGCCGAGGCGCTGGAACGGCACGAACACGTCCTCGCGCCGCTCGGGCGGGATGCCCGGGCCGTGGTCGACGACGCGGATCTCGACCGACCCCCCGAACGCGCTCGTCGAGATCCGCACGCGCTCGTCCGGCGGCGAGTGCCGCGTCGCGTTGGCGAGCAGGTTGACCAGCACGCGCTGGAGCAGCACCGGGTCGGCGACGACCGCGGGGACGTCGAGCTCGAGGTCGAGCTCCACCTGGGCGGGCCCGAGACCGAGCTCGTCGAGCGCGGGCAGCACGACGTCGGCCGGCTCGACCTCGGTGCGCGACACCCCGAGGACGCCCGCCTCCAGCCGGCTCACGTCGAGCAGGTCGGTGATGAGCGTGCCGAGCGCGCCGAGGCTCTCGTCGGCGGTCGCGAGCAGCTCGTCCCGGTCGGCGGGGCTGAGCGCGCCGCGCGTCGAGCGCAGGCCGCTCACGGCGGCGGTCGCGGCGCTCAGGGGGCGGCGCAGGTCGTGGCTCAGCGCCGACAGCAGCGCGCTGCGCACGCGGTCGGACTCGGCGAGCTGGTCCATCTCGCTCGCGACCTCGGCGAGGTCGCTGTGCTCGAGCGCCGCCTCGAGCTGGACGGCGATGACGTTGAGCAGGCGCCGCTCGGACGCGGCGAGGTCCGGCCCGAACAGCTCGAGGTCGGCGCGGTCGTCCACGCGCACCGTCGTGCTGGGCGCACCCGGCCCCGGGTCGCCGTCGGCCGCGAGCTCCGTCCCGGAGACGACGAGCCGCGCCCCCACCATGCCGAACGCCTCGCGCGCCCGGCTCACGAGGGCCTGCACGGCGTCCTGCCCGCGCAGGACGCTGCCCGCGACCGTGGCGAGCACCTCGGACTCCGCGGCCGCCCGCCGGGCCGCGCGCGTCGTGCGCGCCGCGCGGTCGACGACGACGCTCACGAGGACGGCGATGACGACGTACAGGACGAGGGCCACGAGGTGGAACCGCTCGCCCACGGTGATCGTGTGCAGGGGCTCGACGAAGAAGTAGTCGAGCGTGACGCCCGACAGGACCGCGGCGTAGACCGCGGGCCAGACGCCCCCGACGAGCGCGACGACGACGACGAGCAGCTGGTACGCCAGGACGTCGGTCACGAGCGTGTCCTCGTCGCGCGCCGTGACGAGGAGCCAGGTGAGCAGCGGTCCGCCGACGAGCGCGAGCACGAACCCGGCGACGCGGCGGCGCAGGGTGAGCGCGCCGCCCGAGCGGGGCAGGCGCGCCCCTCCCCCGGCGGCGGCGTGGTTGACGATGTGGACGTCGATGTTGCCCGCCTCGCGCGTGACCGTCGCGCCGATGCCGGGGCCGCTGAGGGCCGACGCGAGCCGGCCCCGGCGCGAGACCCCGATGACGAGCTGCGTGGCGTTGACGCCCTTGGCGAACTCGACGAGCGCGGTCGGGACGTCGTCGCCCACGACCTGGTGGTACGTCCCGCCGAGCTGCTCGACGAGCGCGCGCTGGTGCGCGAGCGCGCCGGGGGCCGCGTCGCGCAGGCCGTCCTGCGTCGTGACGTGCACCGCGAGGAGCTGGCCGCCCGCCGACCGCGCGGCGATGCGGGCGCCGCGCCGCACGAGCGTCTCCCCCTCCGGGCCGCCCGTGAGCGTCACGACGACGCGCTCGCGCGCCTCCCACGTGCTGTCGATCCCGTGCTCGGTCCGGTAGAGCTGGAGCGCCGCGTCCACCTCGTCGGCGAGCCAGAGCAGCGCGAGCTCGCGCAGCGCGGTGAGGTTGCCGAGGCGGAAGTAGTTCGACAGCGCCGCGTCGACGCGCTCGGCCGGGTACACGTACCCGCCCGCGAGACGGTCGCGCAGCGCCTGGGGCGCGAGGTCGACGACCTCGATCTGGTCGGCGCCGCGCAGGACGGCGTCGGGGATCGTCTCGCGCTGCACGGCGCCCGTGATCTTCTCGACCACGTCGTTGAGCGACTCGATGTGCTGGATGTTGACGGTCGAGATGACGTCGATCCCGGCGTCGAGCAGCCGGTCGACGTCCTGCCAGCGCTTCTCGTGGGCGAGGCCCGGCGCGTTCGTGTGCGCGAGCTCGTCGACGAGCGCGACGTCCGGGCGCCGCGCGAGGACGGCGTCCAGGTCGAGGTCCGTGAGCTCGACGCCCCGGTGGGTCACGCGGACGCGCGGCACCACCTCGAGGCCCTCCGCCATGGCCGCCGTCGCGGCGCGGCCGTGGGTCTCCACGACCGCGACCACGACGTCCCGGCCCTCTTCGCGCAGACGGCGGCCCTCCTCGAGCATGGCGTAGGTCTTCCCGACGCCGGGCGCCGCGCCGAGGAGGACCCGCAGCCGTCCGCGCGCCATGCTCAGCCTCCGATCCGGTCCAGGGCGACGTTGAGCTCGAGCACGTTCACCGTCGGCTCGCCGAGGTACCCCAGCGCACGTCCCCCAGTGTGCCGCGCGACGAGCTCCTCGACCTGCGCGGTGGTCAGACCGCGCGCCGCCGCGACGCGGTCGACCTGGACGGCGGCGTAGGCCGGGCTGATGTGAGGGTCGAGGCCGGAGCCCGAGGCCGTGAGCGCGTCCACGGGGACGTCGGCCGGGTCGATACCCTCGAGCTCCGCGATCTGGGCGCGCCGCTCCGTGATCGCGGCGACGAGGTCCTCGTTCTCGGGGCCGAGGTTCGAGCCCGACGACGCCGCGGCGTCGTACCCGTCGCCCGCCGCCGACGGCCGGGGCTGGAAGTACTCGGGCAGCGGGTCGCCGTCGGCGTCGGTGAACGCCTGGCCGAGCAGGGCCGACCCGACGACCCGGCCCGCGCCGTCGTGCACCAGCGAGCCGTCGGCGCGCGCCGGAAGGACGAGCTGCCCGACGCCGGTGACGACGAGCGTGTACCCGACGCCGAGGAGGAGGGTGAGGACGAGCATCGCCCGGGTCGCGACCCAGACGACCCGCCCGGTGCTGCGTGCCGTGGTGTTCATGGGGTTCTCCTGGTCGTCGTGCGGGTCAGTAGCCGGGGAGGAGGCGCACGACGAGGTCGATGAGCCAGATGCCGACGAACGGCGCCACGAGGCCGCCGACGCCGTAGACGAGCAGGTTCCGCCCGAGGATCGTCGAGGCGTCGGCCGGCCGGTACCGCACGCCGCGCAGCGCGAGCGGGATGAGCAGCACGATGACGATCGCGTTGAAGACGATCGCCGACAGCACCGCCGACGACGGCGAGCTGAGGCCCATGACGTTGAGCACCTCGAGGCCGGGGAACACGCCCATGAACATCGCGGGGATGATCGCGAAGTACTTCGCGACGTCGTTGGCGATCGAGAACGTGGTGAGCGCCCCGCGCGTGATGAGGAGCTGCTTGCCGATGCGCACGACGTCGATGAGCTTCGTCGGGTCGGAGTCGAGGTCGACCATGTTGCCGGCCTCCTTCGCGGCCGACGTGCCGGAGTTCATCGCGACGCCCACGTCGGCCTGCGCCAGGGCGGGCGCGTCGTTCGTGCCGTCGCCCGTCATGGCGACGAGGTTGCCGCCCTCCTGCTCGGCGCGGATGAGCGCGAGCTTGTCCTCGGGCGTGGCCTCGGCCAGGAAGTCGTCGACGCCGGCCTCCTGCGCGATGGCGGCGGCGGTGAGCGGGTTGTCGCCCGTGATCATCACCGTGCGGATGCCCATCGACCGCAGCTCGGCGAAGCGGTCCGCGATGCCCTCCTTGACGACGTCCTTGAGGTGGACGACGCCGAGCACGCGGCTCGCGCCGTCGGGCGTGCGCACCGCGACGACGAGCGGCGTGCCGCCCGACTGCGCGACCTCCTCCACGACGTCGTCGAGCTCCGCGAGCACGCTCGACGCCGCCCGCTCGCCGCCCTGCTCGACCCACGCCGTCACGGCGGAGCCGGCGCCCTTGCGGATCTGGGTCCCGTCCGGCTCGTCGAGCCCCGACATCCGGGTCTGCGCCGTGAACGGCACGATCTCGCCCGGCGCGGTCGGCCCGACGTCGAGGCCCCCGCGGCGCGCGAGCTCGACGATCGACGTGCCCTCCGGCGTCGGGTCGGCGAGGGACGACAGCGCGGCGGCGCGGACGAGCTCGCGCTCGTCGACGTCGCGCAGCGCGACGAACCGCGCGGCCTGCCGGTTGCCGTAGGTGATGGTGCCCGTCTTGTCGAGCAGGAGGGTCGTGACGTCGCCCGCCGCCTCGACCGCGCGGCCGGACATCGCGAGCACGTTGCGCTGCACGAGGCGGTCCATCCCCGCGATGCCGATCGCCGAGAGCAGCGCGCCGATCGTCGTCGGGATGAGGCAGACCAGGAGAGCGACGAGGACGGCGACGCTCACGGGGCTCGCCGCGTACGACGCGACGGGGTTGAGCGTGAGGGCGACCACGACGAACACGATCGACAGCGACGCGAGGAGGATGCTCAGCGCGATCTCGTTCGGCGTCCGCTGCCGGCTCGCGCCCTCGACGAGCGCGATCATCCGGTCGACGAACGTCTCGCCCGGCATCGAGGTGACGCGCACGACGATGCGGTCCGACAGGACGCGCGTGCCGCCGGTGACGGCGGACCGGTCGCCGCCCGACTCGCGGATCACCGGCGCGGACTCGCCCGTGATCGCGGACTCGTCGACCGACGCGATGCCCCACACGATCTCGCCGTCGCCGGGGACCAGCTCCCCCGCCTCGACGACGACGACGTCCCCCAGCCGCAGGTCGGCCGAGGACACCTCGACCGCGCGGGCGCGCAGGGCGCCGGGGTCGCCCGTCTCGTCGTACGCGGCGACGCGGTGCGCGACGGTCGCGGTGCGGGTCCGGCGCAGCGAGTCGGCCTGGGCCTTGCCGCGGCCCTCGGCGACCGACTCCGCGAGGTTGGCGAAGAGGACGGTGAGCCACAGGAACACGGCGATGACCGCGGTGAAGGACCCGGGGACGGGCGTGCCGCCCGACTCCTCCGGGCCGCCGAGGAACGGCTCGACGACCGCGATCACGGTGGTGAGCGCGGCCCCGACCCAGACGAGGAACATCACGGGGTTGCGCCACATCTGGCGCGGGTCGAGCTTGCGGAACGCGCCGGGCAGCGCCTGGCGCACCTGCGACCAGGTGAAGAGGCCGCCGGTGGTCGCGGCCGGCTGGTGCACGGCGCGCGGGGACGGGTGGGTGAGCGTGGACATGGGTTACAGCAGCCCTTCAGCCAGGGGACCCAGCGCGAGAACGGGGAAGTACGTGAGCGCGGTGAGGAGGACCACCACGCCGATCAGGAGCCCCACGAACTGGGGGCGGTGGGTCGGCAGCGTGCCGACGGTCGCGGGCACCTTGTCCTGCTGCGCGAGCGAGCCCGCGAGCGCGAGGACGAGGGCGATCGGCACGAACCGGCCGAGCAGGATCGCGACGCCGAGCGCGGTGTTGAGCCACGGGGTGTTCGCGGTGAGCCCGGCGAACGCCGACCCGTTGTTGTTGGCCGCGGACGTGAAGGCGTACAGCACCTCGGTCGTGCCGTGCACGCCGGGGTTCCAGATCGACACCGTCTCGACGCTCTCGCGCACGGGCGGGATCGCGAAGCTCAGGGCCGTGCCGACGAGCACGAGCGTCGGCGTCACGAGGATGTAGAGGCTCGCGAGCTTGATCTCGCGCGGCCCGATCTTCTTCCCCAGATACTCCGGCGTGCGACCGACCAGCAGGCCCGCGATGAAGACCGCGATGACGGCGAGCACGAGCATCCCGTACAGCCCGGAGCCGACGCCGCCCGGGGCGACCTCGCCGAGCATCATGTTGAGCAGCGGGAGCATCCCGCCCAGCGCCGTGTAGGAGTCGTGCATCGAGTTGACCGCGCCGGTCGACGTCGTGGTGCTCGTCGTGGCGAAGAGGGTCGAGCCGATGATCCCGAACCGCGCCTCCTTGCCCTCCATCGCACCCCCGGCGAGCTGCGGCGCGGCGCCGTTCCCGGCGGACTCCAGCGCGGTCAGCGCGACGAACGACGCCACGAAGAGCACGCCCATCGTCGCGAGGATCGCGTAGCCCTGGCGGTCGTCGCCGACCATGCGGCCGAACGTGCGCGGCAGGGAGAACGGGATGACGAGCATGAGCAGGACCTCGACGACGTTCGTCCACGCCGACGGGTTCTCGAACGGGTGCGCCGAGTTCACGTTGAAGAACCCGCCGCCGTTCGTGCCGAGCAGCTTGATGACCTCCTGCGAGGCCACCGGCCCGCCCGGCACGCTCTGGGTGCCGCCCGCGAGGGTCGCGACCTGCGTGAAGCCGTCGAAGTTCTGCACGACCCCGCCGACGAGCAGCACGACCGCGCCGACGAGGGAGATCGGGAGCAGGATGCGCAGGCACCCGCGCACGAGGTCCACCCAGAAGTTGCCGATCGTGCCGACCCGGCGGTACGCGAAGCCCCGCACGAGCGCGACGGCGACCGCCATGCCGACCGCCGCGGACACGAAGTTCTGCACCGCGAGCCCGGCGAGCTGCACGGTGTAGCCGAGCGTCTGCTCCGGCGAGTACGACTGCCAGTTCGTGTTGCCCACGAACGACGCGGCCGTGTTGAAGGCGAGGTGCTCCGACGGCGCGGGCAGCCCGAGCGAGTACGGCAGCCACTGCTGCGTGCGCTGGAGCAGGTAGAGCAGCACGAGGCCCACGGCCGAGAACGCGAGGATGCTGCGCAGGTAGGCGGGCCACGTCTGCTCGGAGCGGGGGTCGACGCCCAGGACGCGGTACAGGCCCCGCTCCACCCGCCAGTCCTTCGGCGAGGAGTAGACCCGCGCCATGTGGTCGCCCAGCGGGCGGTAGAGCGCCGCGAGGACCAGGGCGACGGTCCCGAGCGCGAGGAGCGCGAAGATCCAGGTCATCAGAAGCGCTCCGGTCTCACGAGCGCCACCACGAGATACACGATCGCCGCCGCACCGAGAGCCACGGCGAGAAGCTCGAGCACGATCACAGCTTCTCCACCGCCTTCCCGATTCCGGCGACCAGCACGAACACGGCGATCACGCCGAGCACGTAGACGATGTCGAGCACGAGACGTCCCCAGGTCGAGACCGACGGCCCCCTGTCGGGCGGCCGGGCACCCACCGGACGGGGCGCCGACGACGATCGAACACCCGCTCCGGCGCGGCGGAGCCCGTCCTCACGGGACCCATACGGGCGGGGGCGCGACGCTAACGATCTCCTGACGCCCGGCCGTCGGTCCGGGCGGTCGCGGACGAGCCCGTCGGTTCCCGTGGGGAGTTCGTGACGAGTGCGTGACCGACGCCCCGCCATCGGGGGCGGCGGCCGCCGTCGGGCACCTAGGATGTCCCGCATGATCTTCAAGGCCGTCGGCGACGGGCGCCCCTACCCGGACCACGGCCGGGTCACCGCCCGCGACTGGGCGGAGGTGCCCCCGCGTCAGGTGCGCCTCGACGAGCTCGTCACCACCAAGCGCACGCTCGACCTCGACGCGCTCCTCGCCGAGGACTCCACGTTCTTCGGCGACCTGTTCGCGCACGTGGTCGAGTTCGACGGCGTCCTCTACCTGGAGGACGGCCTGCACCGCGCCGTCCGCGCCGCGCTGCAGCAGCGGGCGATCCTGCACGCGCGCGTGCTGACGCTGCGATGAGCGGCCGGTCCGGTAGGTTGCTGGCGTGACACTCCGCCCCGACACCGCGCGCGCCGTCCGCCGCCGGCGCATGCACGAGCGCCAGGCAGTCGTGTTCGGGCTGCTCATCGCGGCGCTCGCCGTCGTCGGGATCGGCGCCCTCGCCGTGTACACCGGCGCGATCGAGGCGCCGTTCGACCGGGAGCTGTCCTCCCCCGAGCCCGTCGACGACCTCGCGGGGGTCAAGGTCCCCTGCCTCGCGGACGGCACCCTGCCCGTCGCCACCGGCGAGATCCAGGTCAACGTCTACAACGCGTCCGGCAAGGACGACCCGCTGGGTCGGCTCAACCAGGACATCCTCACGTCGCGCGGGTTCGCGGTGCTCTCAACGGGCAACGCCCCGGACCTCGACGGCGACGGGAAGTCCGACGTCGTGTCGCGCACGCAGATCCACTTCGGTGCCGCGGGCATCGCGCAGGCGTACACCCTCGCTGCGCACTACGAGAACCCTGGCCTCGTGCTCGACGCGCGCGGGGACGCGACGGTCGACCTCTACGTGGGCGCCGACTTCGAGAACATCGTGGACCCGGAGCTCGTCGGCCTGTCCGGCGACGTCCCGCTCGAGAGCCGTACGGGGTGCGTCCCGATCGAGGAGATCACGCCCCGCCCGCTGCCCGTGCCCCCCGCCGAGGGCTAGCTAGCACGTCCCGGCCCGGCGCCCGCCGGGCACCCTGACCGCCGAACGGTACCCATGAGCACCCTGCCCCTCCGGCCCGCCCGGACCACCGACCCCGCCGAGGTCGACCGCCTGTACGAGATCTGCCTGCGGACCGGTGCGTCCGGCGCCGACGCGAGCGGGCTCTACGCCGACCAGCGCCTCCTCGGCGAGGTCTATCTCGGCGCGTACCTCGCGCTCGAGCCGGGCCTGGCGTCCGTCGTCGAGGCCGACGGCGTCGCCGCCGGCTACGTGCTCGGCGCCCGCGACACCGCCGCGTTCGAGGACCGGTGCGAGCGCGAGTGGTGGCCGCCGCTGCGGGAGCGCTACCCCCTCGGGAGCTTCCCCGCGGGGTCGCGCGACGAGGCGCTCGTCGAGCAGATCCACCGCCCGCACCGCACGGACCCGTCCGTGCTCGGCGACTACCCGTCGCACCTGCACGTCGACCTGCTGCCGTCCGCCCAGGGCGGCGGCAACGGCCGCCGCCTCATGGAGGTGCTCTTCGACGCGCTCCGCGCCGCCGGGTCGCCCGGGGTGCACCTCGGCGTGGCGGAGGACAACGCGTCCGCGATCGGCTTCTACGAGCACCTCGGCTTCACCCGGCTCGACGTCGCCGAGGGCCTCGTCCTGGGCCTGCGCCTCTAGCCGACGGCCCGGCGGGCTCACGCCTGCCGGGCCGTCGTCTCCGTGGAACCTCGAGGAGGCCGCTCCCGCGTGTCGCGTCAGCGGGCGTCCTCGACCGTCTCGTGGACGGCGGGCTCGTCGCCCCCGGGGGCCGACGCCGGGCTCGCGGGCTCCTGCGTCGTGCCGCGCCACCGCGAGAGGTTCCGCATCACGTGGTAGATCACGAGCGCCGCGGCGGTGCCCAGCGCGATCCCCTCGAACGTCAGGTCGCCCACGGCCCACGTGAAGTTGGCGATGCCGACGACGAGCGGCACGGCCGCGGTCGTGAGGTTGACCGGGTCGGAGAAGTCGACCTTGTTCTGCACCCAGATGCGCGCACCGAGGATGCCGATCATGCCGTAGAGCATCGTCGCGGCACCGCCCAGGACGCCGACCGGGATCGTCGCGATGAGCGCGCCGAACTTCGGCGACAGGGAGAGCACCAGCGCGGTCGCCGCGGCGACCCAGTACGCCGCGGTCGAGTACACGCGCGTGGCGGCCATGACCCCGATGTTCTCGGCGTACGTCGTCGTGCCCGACCCGCCGCCGACGCCCGCGAACGTCGTCGCGAGGCCGTCGGCGAAGAGCGCGCGACCGGTGAGGTCGTCGAGGTTCTTGCCCGTCATCGCGGCGACCGACTTCACGTGCCCGACGTTCTCCGCGATGAGCACGAGCACGACCGGGACGAACAGGCCGAGCACGGCGACGTCGAACGTCGGCGTGACGAACTCCGGGAGCCCGACCCAGGCAGCCTTGCGCACCTCGTCGAACGACACCTCGCCCTGGATCACGGCCACGACGTAGCCGACGACCACGCCGACGAGGATCGACAACCGCCCGAGGATCCCCTTGAACAGGACGCTCACGAGGATGATCGCGGCGAGCGTGACGACGGCCGTGACCGGCGCCTGCTGGAAGTTGCCCCACGCCGCCGGGGCGAGGTTCAGCCCGATGAGCGCCACGATCGTGCCCGTGACGATCGGCGGCATGACGACGTCGATCCACCGCGCGCCCGCGACGTGGACCAGGAGGCCGACGGCCGCGAGCACGAGGCCCGTGACGAGGATCCCGCCGACCGCGACCGACTGGCCCTGGGACGCGGTCGCCGCACCGATCGGCGCGATGAACGCGAAGCTCGACCCGAGGTAGCTCGGGAGGCGGTTCCGCGTGATGAGCAGGAACCCGACCGTGCCGATCGCCGAGAAGAACAGCGTCGTCGCGGGCGAGAAGCCCGTGAGGAGCGGCACGAGGAACGTCGCGCCGAACATGGCGACGACGTGCTGCATCCCGATCCCGATGGTCCGCGGCCAGGTCAGACGCTCGTCCGGGTCGACGACGTCCCCCGGTCGGACCGTCTTCCCGTCACCGTGCAACCGCCACCCGATGGCGCTCATGTCTCTCCCGTCCGTGAAGCCCGTGTGAAAAAACCCCCGGTGCAGGGTAGTGGCCCGACGTCACGGCGGTGTTTCCGGGGCGACCCGTGGGCACGGGCGTCACGGCAGCTGCGGCACGACCTCGCTCGCGACGAGCTCCAGGTGGTCGAGGTCGTGCAGGTCGAGCACCTGGAGGTAGAAGCGCGTCGCGCCCTGCTCCGCGGCGGCCGCGATCTTGTCCGCGACCTCGCCGACCGTGCCGGCCAGACCGTTGCGGCGGACCTCGTCGGGCTCGCGCCCGATCGCGTCGGCCCGACGGCGGAACTCCGCCTCGTCCTTGCCCACCGCGACGACGAACGCCGCCGAGTACACGAGCGAGTCGGGGTCGCGGTCGGCGTCGAGGCACGCGGCGCGCACGTTCTCGAACCGGTCGGGCAGGACGCCCGGGTCGGGGAACGCCGCGTTGAACTCGCTGGCGTACCGGGCCGCGAGCGCCGGGGTGCGCCGGGGCCCGTGGCCGCCGACGATCACCGGGACGCGCTCCTGCGCGGGCTTCGGCAGGGCCGGGGAGTCCGTGAGCGTGTAGTGCTCGCCGCTGAACGAGAACGTCTCGCCGACCGGCGTCTCCCACAGCCCGGTGATCACCGCGAGCTGCTCCTCGAGGATCCCGAACCGCTTCTCCGGGAACGGGATGCCGTACGCCTCGTGCTCGCGGGCGTACCAGCCCGCGCCGAGGCCGAGCTCGACGCGGCCGCCCGACATCTGGTCGACCTGCGCGACCTGGATCGCGAGCACGCCGGGGTGGCGGAACGTCGCCGACGACACGAGCGTGCCGAGCCGGATGCGGCTCGTCTCGCGGGCGAGGCCGGCGAGCGTCGTCCAGGCGTCGGTCGGGCCGGGCAGCCCGTCGCCGTCGCCCATGACGAGGTAGTGGTCGGAGCGGAAGAAGGCGTCGAAACCGAGGTCCTCGGTGGCCTTCGCGACAGCGAGGAGGTCGTCGTACGACGCCCCCTGCTGGGGCTCGGTGAAGATGCGCAGGTCGATCTGGGTCATGCCGTCACCCTGCCACATCGCGCACCCGCCCCCGCCCGCACGACGCCCGCTCCGCGAAGGCGGTGCGGTCAGTCCGTCAGAGGAACGAGGTCGAGCTCCTGGAACTCCGCGACCTCGGTGACCCACCGCTCGGCGACGAAGCGGCGGTGGTCCGGGTGGGCGTCGTACGCGGCGTACGCGGCGTCGTCGTCGAACACCATGGAGAACTGGAACGTCAGCGGGCTCTTCGGGCTCACCTGGCGCGAGACGGTGAAGTCCCGGACGCCCGGGACCCCGGTGAGCGTCGTGCGGGCGGTGCCGAGGAACTCGGCCTCCTCCGCGCTGCCGGCGGGATGGACGAGGCGGAAGGCGACGGTGTGCTGGATCACCTCGCCACGGTAGACGGGGCACGTCACCTGCGCCCGCTAGTCTCGCCGCGTGCGCATCCTCTGGCGTGACGTCGCGAGGTTCTTCGACGAGAGCGTCGACGGGCGCCTGCCGGACGGCTTCGTGCGCGGCAGCCGGGCGTCCGACGGCGCGCGGCTCGTCGAGCGGTACCGCGCTCTCGGCTGGTCTGTCGAGCGGGACGGCCGGCCATGGGACGGTTGCGCACTCCACCGCGCCGCGGACCACGCGCTCCCGACGGTCTTCGTCCGCCTCGCCCCCGGCGTCTCCGTCAACCTGTTCCTGTGGCCCGACGACGAGATCGCCTTCGACGTCGACGCCCGGGAGATCCACGACCAGCACGCCCTCGACGCGGTCTGCCGGTTCCTCGCGCAGACGGGCCGGACGCTCGCCACGGACGTCGACCTGTGCCCGGAGGGGACGACCACGCCGTTCCTGCGATACACCCGGCAGGCGGACAGCGTGGGCCGCTGTCCCTAGGCTGGCGACCATGCACGTGAGCACCGTGATCCTGCCGATCTACCCGTGGCGCGAGGGCCGGGACGTGTGGCGGTCCGCCGACGACCTCGGGTTCCACGGCGCCTACACGTACGACCACCTGTCGTGGCGGTCGTTCCGCGACGGCCCGTGGTTCGGCGCGGTCCCGACGCTCGCCGCCGCGGCGGGCGTCACCGAGCGGGTGCGGCTGGGCACGCTCGTGTCGTCGCCGAACTTCCGCGAGCCGGTGACGTTCGCGAAGGACGTCATGACGCTCGACGACCTGTCGGGCGGGCGCGTGACCGTCGGCCTCGGCGCGGGGACGACGGGCTTCGACGCGACGGTCCTCGGCGGCGAGCCGTGGTCGGCCCGGGAGCGCGCCGACCGACTGCGCGACTTCACGATCCTGCTCGACCGCCTGCTCACCGAGCCCGCCGTCACGCACGACGAGGGGCACTACCGGGCGCACGAGGCGCGGACCATCCCCGGCCCCGTCCAGTCGCCCCGGGTGCCCTTCGCGATCGCCGCGACCGGCCCGCGCGGGCTGCGGCTGGCCGCGCGCTACGGGGAGGCGTGGGTGACGACGGGCGACGGCCGCCTCGGGGACGACGCGACCCCGGCGCAGTCGCGGGCCGCCGTCCGCGACCAGGTGGAGCGGCTCGAGACCGCGTGCCGCGACGCCGGTCGCGACCCGGGGTCGGTGGAGCGCATCCTGCTCACGGGCTTCACGCCCGACCCCGCGCTGGAGTCGGTCGACGCGTTCGTCGAGACGGCGCACGGGTACGCGGAGGCCGGCATCACGGAGATCGTCGTCCACCGGCCCATCCCGGGCACCCAGTTCGCGGGCGACGAGCGCGTGTTCGAGCAGATCGCGACCGACGGCGCCGCGCAGGTCGCCCAGCTGTAGGGCGCGGTCCGTCACGCCTCGGGCTGACGGGCTAGAACAGGACGTCGAGCACGAAGCGGACCGGGGCGGTCACCGCCTCCCACAGCACACGCCCGGCCGACCTCTGCTCGAGGCGCGCCAGGCGTGCGGAGAAGACGGCGGCGGCGATCCCCCCGAGGACCGCGGCACCCAGGCAGACGCCCACGAGCCACGGCGGCAGGTCGACCAGGTAGCCGACGAGCGACAGCACGGCGGCGACCCCGCCCAGCACGAGGCTGATCACGAGGCCCCACGCCCCGACCGGGTCGAGCTCGGGACCGCTGGGCGACGCCTCGGGGGTGTTCTCCACGCGCACAGTGTGCCGCACCTCCGGCACGTCCTCCCGCCCGGGTGGAACCTCTCGGGGCGTCGCTGCGTGTCAGAGACAGAGGGCCCGCGACACATGTCGTGCGAGGGCTCACCGGACCGGGACGCGAGGAGGCGACGTGCGCAAGGCACCGGCGGGGTGGTACGCGGACGTACCGGGCTCGGGGAGCGAGCGCTGGTACGACGGCGCGGCGTGGACCGACCGGACGCGCGAGCGCCGGGCGCGGGACGACGTCGGGCCGTGGCGGCGGGTCGTCGTGCTCGGGTCGGTGGTCGTGCTGGTCGTCGCGGCGCCGCTCCTCCTCGCCGTGCTCGGCTGAGCCTGCCGGGAGAGCCTCGCGCCGGGAGGCACGTCAGCCGAGCGGCCCCCGCACCCGGTAGGTCACGTGGGTCACCTGGGACGCCGCTCGCACGGCGACGGTCTCGAGCGCGAGGGGCGGGACGCCGTCGAGCACGCGGTCGCCGTGGCCGAGGACCTGGGGCACGACGTGCAGCCGGAGCTCGTCGAGCAGCCCCGCCGTGATCACCTGGTTGATGGTCGCGGCCCCGCCCGCGATCGCGACGTCCCGGTCCCCCGCGGCCTCCCGCGCCTGCGCGACCGCTGACTCGACGCCGTCGGTGACGAAGAAGAACGTCGTCCCGCCCTCCAGGACGAGCGATTCGCGCGGGTGGTGCGTGAGCACGAACACCGGCGCGTGGTACGGCGGCTCCAGGCCCCACCAGCCCTGCCAGTCCGGGTCCCAGTCCCCTCGCCCGGGCGTGAACATGTTCCTGCCCATGACGAACGCCCCCGCGTCGACGATCGCGGCGATCTCGGCCGCGTTCTCGTCGGCGGTCTCGACCATCCACCGGTGCAGGTCCACGCCCGCGCCGAACGGGTGCTCCAGCGTCTGGTCGGGGCGCGAGGAGTACCCGTCCACCGACACCGCCACGTCGCACGTCACGTTCCCCATGCCGCCCTCACCCTCCGCGTCCGCGTGCGCCGCGGCCGCCGTCGTCCGTCCTGACGACACGTCCGACCGCGGGCGGGCGCGGAACTCATCGCCGCACCCGGGTCAGCGCGGTGCGGGGGCCTCCTCGGTGGCGATGCGGAGGGCGGCGACGAGCTCGCGGTAGAGCTCGTCGGTCGCGAGAAGCTGGGGGTGCGTGCCGCGCGCGCGGACGCGGCCGTCCTCCATGACGAGGATGACGTCGGCGTCGATGACCGTGGACAGGCGGTGCGCGATGGTCACGACGGCGCGGTCCCGGGCCAGGTCCTCGATGACGGCGTGCACGGCGGCCTCGGTGAGCCCGTCGACCTGGGCGGTGGCCTCGTCGAGGAGCAGCACGTCGGGCGCGTGCAGGACGGCGCGCGCGAGGGCGACGCGCTGGCGCTCGCCGCCCGAGACGGTCGTCCCGACGAGCGACGTGTCGAGGCCGTCGGGCAGCGAGCGCACCTTGGCGTCGAGCCGCACCTGCGCGAGCGCCGCCCACATCGCCTCCTCGGTCGCGGCGGGGTCCGAGAGGCGCAGGTTCTCGCGGATGGTGCCCGGCACGACGGGGGTCTCCTGCTCGACGTACGCGAAGCGGCGCCGCACGTCGTCGAACGTGAGGTCGTCGTAGGGCACGCCGTCGAGGAGAATCCGTCCCGACTCGGGCTGGAGGAAGCGCAGCAGGAGCGAGAAGGTCGTGGTCTTGCCCGCCCCGGACGGGCCGACGATCGCGACCTGCCCGCGCGCGGGCACGTCGAGGTCGAGGTCGCGCACCACGGGCTCGCCGCCCGGCAGGTAGCGCGCGGTGACGCCGCGCAGCGACAGCCGCGGCGCGTCGTGCGGGGCCGCCGTGCCCGACGCCGCGCCCACCCCGGCCGGGCGACGCGCGGCGGGGTCGTCGTCCTCCTCCGGCTCGATGGCCTGGACCTCGCGGATCCGCCCCGCGGCCGCGATGCCGGCCTGGAGCTGGGTGACGTTCATGGTCAGCCCCGTGACGGGCTCGACGATCTGGAACGCGTAGAGCAGGAACGCGACGAGGCTCGACACGGCCAGGAGCCCCTGGTCCACGCGCCAGGCGCCGAGCGCGAGGATGACGATGATCGCGAGCTGGATGCCGCCCCCGGCGATGCTCCAGGCGACCGCCTCGGTCCGCACGGCCCGCACGCTGTGGCGCGCGGAGTCCTGCGCGTCGTCGAGCACGCGGTCGATCTGGCGGCCCTCCGCGCGGCTCGCCTTGATGGTGCGGATCGCGCGCAACCCGCCCTCGAGCGTGCCGCCCAGGCTGCCGAGCGACTCCTGCGCCTTCTCCTGCGCCTTCGCGATGCGGGGCATGAGCGCGCCCACGAGGACGCCGATGACGACGATCGCCCCGAGCGTCGTGCCGAGCAGGACGAGGTCGAGCACGCCCATGAGGACGACCGTCCCGACCAGGGACACCGCCAGGTTCACGAGGTTGACCAGGCTCGACGACGCCGCCTCGCGCAGCAGCACCGTGTCGGACGTGACGCGCGTGACGAGCTCGCCCGTCGGGCGGCCGGTGAGCGCGCCGATCCGCGCGCGGAAGAAGCGCCGCACCATGGACGACCGCGCGTCGAGCACCACGCGCTCGGCGAGCGTGCCGAGCAGGACCCACTGCCACAGCCCGAGCACGAGCCCGACGACGAGCAGCCCGACGAGCGTGAGCACGGCCGGGGTCAGCGACTCCCCCGTGCCGAGCGTGTCGAGCACCCACTTGGTGACCATCGGCGTCGCGAGGGTCGCGGCCGTCGTCCCGAGACCGAGCACGAGGCCGAGCAGCAGGGTGCGTCGGTGCGGGCGGACGAACTGCCACAGCACCGCGAGGCGCGGGAGGAACGGGCCCCGCGGTGTGGCGTCGCGAGGAGCGGGCGAGGCCTCGGGCGTGGTGGCGGTCGGGGACATGTCGTCAACCATGGTTGACATCCTCTCTCGTGTCAACCGTCGTTGACGCGGCGCAAGCGGTCGCGCGCCGGAGCGCTCGACGCCCCTAGTGGAACACGAGTGTTCCATCCGTGACAAGCGGCGTTCCGTCACGGCGCGGGCTATCGTGGGCCGCGTGACGGCACGAACGAGCGCGCGGAGCACCGCCGCGGCCACGCCCTCCGGAGCGGCACCCGACGCGCCGCCCACGAGCGGCACCCGCACCCGGACCCGGCGCGCGATCCTCGACGCGGCCGTCTCGGTGCTCAGCACGGACAAGTCCGCGTCGCTCGGCGACGTCGCGCAGGCCGCCCAGGTGGGCCGCACGACCCTCCACCGCTACTTCCCCGAGCGCGCCGACCTCGTCGAGGCGATCGGCGCCGAGACCGTCGAGCGCACGCGCGCGGCGATCGCCGCCGCGCGGCTCGACGACGGGCCCCCGGCTTCCGCGCTGCGCCGCCTCGCCTTCGAGTACTTCGACCTCGGCCCCTGGTACATGGTGCTGTTCACCGAGCTCGCCGACGCCGAGTCCGCGTTCTGGGCCGAGTCCGAGCAGGCCGAGGAGCCGGTGCGGGAGCTGCTGCGCCGCGGGCAGGAGGCCGGCGTCGTCGACGATCAGCTCAGCGTGGCGTGGATCGTCCGCACGCTGTGGTGGATGCTCTTCAACGCGTGGTCCATGGCCGACGACGGCGAGATCTCGCGCGCCGACGCGCTCCGCATGGCTGTCCGCAGCATCGAGGGCGTCGCCCTCACGCGCGAGGGCCGCGCATGAGCGTCAGCCCGGAGCCGGCGCCCCGCCCCGGCCTCGGCGAGCGGCTGCGCCGCTGGTGGCAGCGGGCCGACGACGTCCGGACCGGCGTGCGCTGGGCGAGCCTCGCGACCGTGCTCGGCGGGATCGTCGTCGCGGTCGTGTGCCTCGTGCTGGTGCTGCGCGGGCGCGTCTGGGCGTGGGTCCCGCTGGTGGTCGCGGCGGCCGTCGCGCTGCGCGAGGTCCGCTACCTGCAGCGCGCCGCCCGGGGCGGGCGGCCCCGGTACCAGGAGAACGCCCCGCGCTGACCGCCGAGCGGTCGCTCGTGCGGGCCGTCGCGCGGTCGGCCGTGGGGTCGCCCGTGCGGTCGGCGGTGCGGTCGGCGGTGCGAGAGCATGCACCTCGCGGGCCATGAGGACCACGCGCTCGTCATCCGGAGGTCGCACCCCGGCGGGCCGCAGGATCCACCGGACGGGCGACGCGCCCGGGGTGCGCCGCGGGACAGACTGTCGGTACGGCGCCGGTCAGCGGCGCCGGCCAACCTCCGGAGGCGCACCGTGACCCCCACCCCCGCCCGGGACACCGCGTTCCCCGCCCACGACGGCGCACCCGAGCAGCCGTCCGCCCGCGCGGCAGCGCGCGGCCTGCGCTTCACCGCGCGCCGCGCGTCCCGGGCCCGACGGCGGGGCGCGGCCCCCGCGCGTCGGCCCGCCGTCCCCCCGGTCGAGCGGGCGAACGGCTGGGTCGTCGCCCTGGCCGTCGCCGCCGGCGCGGTGCTCTTCTCGACCCTCGCGATGAAGGCGTTCCTCGGCGGCTGACCCACCCTGCCCCCACGACGCCCGCAGCGCGGCCGAGGCGCCTCAGAGCCGCGGGTCGACCGGTTCCGACTCCAGCGCCAGCACCGCGAACACCGGTTCGTGGACGCGCCACGTCGGCTCGCCGCGCGCGACCCGGTCCAGCGCCTCCAGACCGAGCGCGTACTCCCGCAGCGCGAGCGAGCGCTTGCGCCCCAGCGACCGCTCGCGAAGGCGCTCGAGGTTGCGCTCCTCGGTGTACTCGGGTCCGTAGATGATGCGCAGGTACTCACGGCCGCGGACCTTGAGGCCGGGCTGTACGAGCCCGCCGCCCTTGCCCGGCGCCCCCTGTCGCCGCACGAGGTTGGCGAGCGGCTTGACGACCATTCCCTCTCCCCCGGCTGCCGTCAGCTCCTCCCACCACGCCGTGCCCTCGGCGCGCGACGCCTCGTCGGCGAGGTCCACGACCACGCGCCGCGTCGCCCGGAACAGCGCCGGGTCCGCGGCGACGAGCGCGTCCGCGACGCCGAGGTGCCACAGGTGGTCACGGCCGGCGTACGTCGCTCCGGTGACCTCCGGCGAGCCCGGTCGCCCCGCCGTCCCGCTCGCGAGCACCTGGAACGGGGCGACCTGGACGGCGTGCAGCGGGTCGGCGCCGCCGCCCCCACCGTCGCCGACCGCGCCCGTGTCCCAGCGGTAGCGCCGGTACGCCTCGACGAAGAGCTCGGCGTCGGTCGCGCGCCGCGCCGTCCGACGGCGCAGCTCGCCCACGTCGACGCCCCGCGCCTCCGCCGCGGCGAGGGCCGCGAGCGCCGCGGGCATGACGGCGCGCGCGGCCGCGCCGACGCTCGCGTACTGGTCGCGCAGGAGCTGGTCGGCCTTGAGCGACCACGGCAGGACCTCGGCGTCGAGCAGGACCCAGTCGGCACCGAGCGCGTCCCACGTCCCGGCCGCGTCGAGGGCCGCGGCGACCCGCGCGAGGAGGAGCTCCGTCGTCGGGCCGTCGAGGAACGACCGCCCGGTGCGGGTGTGGACGGCGCCGGGCGCCTCGATGCCGAACCGCTCCGCGACGACGCGGGAGCCGCCCGGCCCCGAGTCGCGCGCGACGAGCAGGACGGCGCGCGACCCCATGTGCTTCTCCTCGCACACCACGCGGTCGACGCCGTCGCGCGCGTACGCGGCGAACGCCCCGTCGGGGTGCTCGAGCAGGCCGGGCAGCGTCGAGGTCGCGACCGGGCTCATCGTCGGCGGCAGGTGGAGCAGCAGGCGCGGGTCGACGGCGAACCGGCTCATCACCTCGAGCGCCCCCGCCGCCTGCTCCTCGCCCACGCTCACGCGCCCGTGCGTCCCCGTCTCGACGCCGCGGCGGCCGAGCACGTCCGTGACGCTCAGCAGGTCGTCCGCGCGCGCGGACGATCCGGGACCGGTCGCGCCGTCGGGCAGGAAGGGGCGCGCGGGCGCGTAGTACTCGCGCGCGGCGGGCACCTGCACGACCTCCTTCTCGGGGTAGCGCAGCGCGGACAGCTTCCCGCCGAAGACGCACCCGGTGTCGAGGCACATCGTGCCGTTGACCCACTCGACCTCGGGCGTCGGCGTGTGCCCGTAGAGGACCATGGCGCGTCCGCGGTAGTCGTCGGCCCACGGGTAGCGCACGGGCAGCCCGAACTCGTCCGTCTCGCCGGTCGTGTCGCCGTACAGCGCGAAGCTGCGCACGCGGCCCGACGCGCGGCCCTGGTAGGACTCCTTGAGCCCGGCGTGCGCCACCACGAGGCGACCGTCGTCGAGCACGAGGTGGGACACGAGGTCACGGCAGAACGCCTCGACCTCGCGCCGGAACTGCTCGGGCTCCGCGGCGAGCTGGGCGAGCGTCGTCTCGAGGCCGTGGGAGACCTTCACGTCGCGCCCGCCGAGCGCGCGCACGAGCTTGTGCTCGTGGTTGCCCGGCACCGCGAGCGCGTGCCCCGCACGGACCATGCCCATCGCGAGCCGCAGCACCCCCGGGGAGTCGGGCCCGCGGTCGACGAGGTCGCCGAGGAAGATCGCGCGCCGGCCCTCGGGGTGCACGGCGTCGACGGGCCGGCCGGCGTCGTCACGCACGACGGCGTAGCCCAGCACCCCGAGCAGCGCCACCAGCTCGTCGAGGCAGCCGTGCACGTCGCCGATCGCGTCGAACGGACCGTGCTCGTCGCGACGGTCGGTGAGCAGGGGCGTGCGCACGACCTGGGCCGCTGCCACCTCGTCCTCGCCGCGCAGCACGTGCACGGTGCGGAAGCCCTCGCGCTGGAGGCTCTTCAGCGACGACCGCAGCGCCGCGCGCTGGCGCTTGACGACGTGCGCGCCGAACCCGCGGTCCGGGCGCGCCGCGTTCCGCTCCACCGCCACCTTCTCCGGCACGTCGAGGACGATCGCGACGGGCAGGACGTCGTGCGCGCGGGCGAGCGCGACGAGAGACCCGCGGGCCTCGCGCTGCACGTTCGTCGCGTCGACGACCGTGAGCAGGTTCGCCTCCAGCCGCTTGGACACGATGGTCTCCAGGACCTCGAACGCCGCGCGCGTGGCCGCCTGGTCGTTCTCGTCGTTCGACACGAGCCCGCGGCACACGTCCGACGACACCGTCTCGTACGGCCCGAAGTGCTCGCGCGCGAAGGTCGACTTCCCCGAGCCGGACACGCCGACGAGCACCACGAGGCTCGACGCAGGCACGCGCAGCTCGCGCGTCGTGCTCGGGGTCGAGGTCGAGGTCGGGGTCGGGGTCGGCGTCGCGCCCGAGGTCGGGCTCGCGCTCTCGGTCTCCTGCCCGGTCATCGGGTCTCCTCCGTGGTCCGTGCCGCGGCCGGGGCCGGCGCGACGTCGGGCGACGCCGCGTCCCCGACGAGGGTCAGCACCGCCATCTGGGTGGGCGCCCCGACGTCGGGGGCGAGCGGGCCGACGTCGCGCAGCTCGACCGCGTACCCGTAGCGCTCCCCCGCCGCGGCCGCCCACGCGCGCAGCTCCGCGCGCGTCCACTCGAACCGGTGGTCGGGGTGGCGCACGAGCGCGCCCCCGGGCCCGTCCAGCAGGTTCGGGTAGTGGACGTTGTACTCGGCGTTCGGCGTCGTCACGACGACGGTCCGCGGCCGGGCGTGGCCCAGGACCGCGGCCGTGAGCGCGTCGAGGCGCGACGGGTCGACGTGCTCGACGACCTCCATGAGCACCGCGGCGTCGAACCCCGCCACCCGGTCGTCCACGTACGTGAGCGACGACTGCACGAGCCGCACCCGCTCCCGCTCGGCGTCGCTCGCCTCGTGCAGGCGCAGGCGCACCGCCGCCCGCTCGAGCTCGCGCGCCGACACGTCGGTCCCGAGCACGCGCGTGAAGGTCCGGTCCGCGGCGAGGCGACGCAGGAGCGCGCCCTCGCCGCACCCGAGGTCGACGACGGTCCGTGCCCCGGCGTCGTGCAGGGCCGCGAGCACCGCGTCGGCCCGCTGCCGCGCGAGCGGCGGCTCCGGCGTGTCCTCGGCGTCGCCCGCCGTGACGACGCCGGTCCCCGTCAGGGCGCCCTGCGGGCCCACGTCGGACGACGCGACGGCGCCGGCCGGCGTGCCGGCGGCGGGTGCGGCGCCCTCCTCGGGGACGTCCCCGTCGAGCGCGGTGAGACGCGCGGTGGCGTCCTCGACGTAGCGGCGCTGGTGCGCGAGGTAGCGGCGCAGGATCTGCGCACGCTCCGGGTGGTCCGCGAGCCAGCCGCGGCCCGCGCGCACGAGCTTGTCCACCTCGTCGGTCGAGACCCAGTAGTGCTTCGCGTCGTCGAGCACGGGCAGCAGCACGTAGAGCTGCGCGAGCGCGTCCGCGAGCCGGCGGGTACCGCGCAGGCGCAGGTCGACGTGGCGCGACGCGCCCCACGACGGCACGGTCGGGTCGAGCGGCTCCGCCGTCGCCGTGACGCTCCACCCCAGCGGCTCGAACAGCCGGCGCGCAAGGTCCGCGCCGCCCCGGCACGGCAGGGACGGCACGTGCACGTCGAGCGGGATCGGGGCGTCCGCGAGCGCCGGTCGTGCGTCGCACCGGCCGCTCATCGCCGTCGCGAACACCTTGCCGAGCGCGACCGCGACCATCGACGACGCGGCGTACGGGCGGTCGTTCACGTACTGCGCGAGCGCGAACGCGTCGCCGCCGCCGAACCGCTTGTTCCGCACGATCCCCACCGGGTCGACCTCGAGCAGCAGCGCGACCTCGCACCGCTCCGCCGTCGCCTCGGGGTAGAAGACGTGCGCGCGGCCGACGGGCAGGTCGAACACCTGCGCCCGGTCCGGGTGCTTGTGCAGCAGGAAGCCGAGGTCGGTGGCGTCGTCGAGCGTCCCGGGGGACGCCGTCGCGGCGAGGGTCACGAGCATGGCCGCCATGGTGCCACCCTGCGGGGACCACGGCACCGGGTTTGTGGACGACCGTCGGGGCTGTGGACGGCCGTCGTCTCACCCGCCCCAGCCATCGACGCGGGGCCACCACAGGTCTACCGTCGAAGCACGGGCGCCGCTGCCGACGGCACGCGCCCGGCCACCGTCGGGCCGGAGGCCGCCCCGGGGCTCAGACCCCGCGGGCACCCGCCGCGTCCCACACCACGACGTCGCCCGCCCGGACCGTGCCGGACGACAGCAGACGGCACACGACGCCGCCCCGCGCGTGCATCGCGCGCATGGCGCCGGGCGCGATCCAGTCGTCGAGCAGCCGGCACGGGGCGGCGATCCGGAGCACCTGCAGCTCGACGTCCCCGATCCGCAGGAACGACCCCGGCTTCGTGGGCAGGTCGCCGTGGGTGAGCGTGACGTTGCGCCGGGTGAGGCCGGGGTCGATCTCCTGCCCGAGGTCCGCGGAGGCGGCCGCCAGGTCGGTGAGCGTCTGGATCGTCACGTGCCGGTGCTTCGACCCGTGGTACCGGTCGCCGACGAGGCCCTTGCCCTCCTCGGCCTCGACCGACGCGACGACCCGCGTCGGCAGCCGACGGGCCTTCGCGACGTGGATCGCGTGCACACGAGGCTGGTCCGGCATGGCACCAGCCTCGCACCCGGCGCCGCCCGGGGACCACCGTCCCCGGGCCGGGCGAGCGCCGGGTACCGGTGTACCGTCCGGTGCATGACCGACGTCCGCAGCCGCACCCATGCCCAGGCCGTCGACGCAGCGATCGAGCTCTTCACCCGCAAGGGGTACGAGCAGACGACCGTCGAGGAGATCGCCGACGCCGCCCAGGTCAGCCGCGCCACCTTCTTCCGCCGCTACGGGTCCAAGGAGGACGTGGTCTTCGCGGACCACGAGCTCCTGCTCGACGAGGTCGTCGTCATGCTCGCCGCGACGCGGCCCGTGCCCGACGCCGAGGGGCACCTCACGCCCGACCCGACGGTCGACCCGTACCTCGAGGTGTGCCGCGCGGCGCGGCTGGTGTTCGACCACCACGTCGGGCAGCGCGAGACGTCCCTGGCCCGCTGGCAGCTCCTCCAGCAGGTGCCGGCGCTGCGCGACCGCGAGCTCGTCACGACCCACCGCTACGAGCGCGCGTTCACCGCGTACCTGCGCGACGCGCTCCCGCCGGACGAGCGCCGCTCGACGGCGTCCATCGCGTTCGCGGCGTCCGTCGTCGCCGTGCACAACGCGCTCCTGCGCCGGTGGCTGCGCTCCCCCGAGCAGGACCTGCGCCCCCAGCTCGAGGAGGCGTTCGCGGACCTGCGCCGCGCCGCCGTCGGCCGGTACGCCGCGCCGGACGGCGCCGCCCAGGAGCGCAGCGGGGACGGCGTGCCCGCGGCGCGCCGCGTCGTCGTGACCGTGGTGGACGCGGACGCGGACGCGCAGGGCGTCGCGGACGACGTCGCGCGCGCCGTCCGCGACGCCCTGGCCTGAGCACCACCTCCCGCCACCCCGCGGTCCCGCCCTGGGACTCGGTCAGCGCACGACGCTTCGGCACCGGAGCATGCAGGTCGGCAGCACGAGACGCCGAATGCCGCTCCGGGTGCCGAACCGCGTCCGCGCTGCCGAACGGTTCGCGCCGAGCGTGGAATGCACGAGTAGCATCGGCGGTTGCAGAACGCAGTACGCACGAACGTGCTCCGGGGTCGGTGCAATTCCGAGCCGGCGGTGACAGTCCGCGACCCGCGCCCACGCGCGGTTGACCTGGTGGAACTCCAGGACCGACGGTGAAAGTCCGGATGGGAGGAAGCACGTGCGGCGCGGCCGTCCTCGGCCGGGCTCTCGCGAGCCCGCGCGACGGGGCGCGCTCTCGCCGTGGTGAGCGACGCCGTCGGGCCCTCGTGGCCCGGTCCCGCCGCCCGCCCTCACCCCGGAGCGCCCGTGCCCGGGAGGACGAGGACATCCGATGGACCTGATCCACGCGCTGTTCGACGCGCAGCTGACGATCGGCGACCAGCACCTGCTGTGGCGCGAGATCGTGGGCAACGGGTTCGGCCTGGCGTCGGCGCTGGGCGGCATGCGGCGCAAGGTGTGGGCGTGGCCGGTGGGCATCGTCGGCAACCTGCTGCTGCTCACGGTGTTCCTCGGCGCGGTGTTCGCGACGCCCAACCCCGTCAACCTGCTCGGCCAGGCGGGCCGCCAGGTGATGTTCGTCGTCGTGTCGGTCTACGGGTGGGTGCAGTGGCGCAAGACCCAGGCGCGGCTCGGTGACGCCGACGCGGACAGCCACGGCGTCGCCGTCGTGCCGCGCTGGGCGTCGTGGCGCCAGCGCGTGTTCCTCGTCGTCGCGCTCGTCGGCGGCACGGCGTTGCTGACCCCGGTGTTCCGCGCGCTCGAGTCGTACGAGCCCGTCTGGGCCGACGCGTGGATCTTCATGGGCTCGCTGCTCGCGACGTACGGCATGGCGAAGGGCTGGGTCGAGTTCTGGCTCATCTGGGTCGCCGTCGACGTCGTGGGCGTGCCGCTGCTGATCTCGGCCGGCTTCTACGCGTCGGCGTTCATGTACGTGTTCTACGGCGCGTTCACGCTCGTCGGGTTCTTCGTGTGGTGGCGCGTCAACCGCCGCGCGGCCGCCGCTGCCGAGGCGGATGCGGCGGCGGGCGCGCCCGCCTGACCCGCCGGTCACCCGGCCCCACCCACCCCGATACCCCGTCTCGATTGACTGAGACGGGGTATCGCTGCACTATGGGAGGGACCGCCGCCGAAGCCGGGCCCGCACCCCGGGCAACCGCGTCGAGGACGGTCGACCGACCGCAGCCGCCCTCCCAGGGGAGCACCGATGCCCACCACCCCGATCATGCCCGGCGTCACCGAGCCCACCTACGACCTCGCGACCCCGCTCGACCTCGACTACGCCGGCGCGTTCGCCGACGCGACCGAGGAGGACCGCGCCCACCTGCAGCGCGTCCGGCAGTTCGTCCAGGACGAGGTGCTCCCCGTCATCGACGACTACTGGGAGCGCGCCGAGGTCCCGTTCGACCTCGTCAAGCGCATGGGCGAGCTCGACCTGCTGCGCGACGGTGTCGACGTCGACGGTCGTCCGCACGTGAGCCAGCTCGCGGCAGGCCTCGCCGCCATGGAGATGTCGCGCGGCGACGGCTCCGTCGCGACGATCTGCGGCGTCCAGGGCGGTCTCGCGCTGCGCAGCATCCAGATGCTCGGCTCCGACGAGCAGCGGGCGAAGTACGCCGAGCCCATGGCGCGCGGGGAGATCCTCGGCGCGTTCGCGCTCACCGAGCCCACCCACGGCTCGGACTCCGTCTCGCTCGAGACGACGGCGCGCAAGGAGACGCGCAACGGCGTCGAGGGCTACGTGCTGAACGGCGAGAAGAAGTGGATCGGCAACGGGTCGTCGGGCCACGTCACGGTCGTGTGGGCGCGCCTCGTCGGCGACGACGGCGATGGTCAGGTCCACGGGTTCGTCGTGCCGCAGGACACCCCGGGCTACACGGGCACGACCATCACCGGCAAGGTGTCGCTCCGCGCGATCTGGCAGGCGCACGTCGTGCTCGACGACGTGTTCGTCCCCGCCGAGAACGCCCTGCCGGGCGCGCGGTCGTTCAAGGACACCTCGCGCGTGCTCTTCGCGACGCGCCTCGGGGTGGCGTGGGCCGCCGTCGGGCACGCGGTCGCGTGCTACGAGGCCGCGGTCGCGTACGCGAAGCAGCGCGTCCAGTTCGGGCGCCCGCTCGCCGCGAACCAGATGGTGCAGGAGCGCCTCACCCGGATGCTCTCGACGATCACGCAGCTGCAGCTCCTCGTCGCGCAGATGACGCGGCTCGACGAGGCGGGGACGCTCACCGGCCCGCAGGCGTCGCTCGCGAAGTACACGTGCACCCGCGGGGCGCGCGAGGTCGCGGCGAGCGCGCGCGACCTGCTCGGCGGCAACGGGATCCTGCTCCAGAACCGCGTCGCGCGGCACTTCGCCGACATCGAGGCCCTGCACACCTACGAGGGCACCGAGTCGGTCCAGGCGCTCATCGTCGGGCGCGACATCACGGGCGTCTCCGCGTTCGTCTGACGGTCCCGAGGGCGCACGCCCTCCCTCCGCTCCCCGGCGCCGCTCGCCCCTCCTCGCGGCGCCGGGGCTCCTTCCTGTTCGCCCCGTCTCCTCGCCCTCCCCGGATCGGAGTCCCATGAGCACCGACGCCAGCCCCCTGCCCGACGCCGCCGCCGTCACCCCCGAGGACGAGGTCACCCCGGTCCTCCTGCACGGCGCGCGCACCCCCTTCGCGCGCTTCCGCGGCGCGCTCGCCTCGCTCTCTGCGGCCGAGCCCGGCGCGCACGCGATCCGGGGCGCGCTCGCGGCCGCGGGCGTCGCGCCGGAGCAGGTCGACACGGTGATCGTCGGGCAGGTCGTGCAGGCGGGCGCCAAGCAGGGCCCCGCGCGCCAGGCCGCGATCCTCGCGGGCCTCGGCTGGGACGTGCCCACCGTGACGATCAACAAGCTGTGCCTCTCGGGCCTCACCGCGATCATCGACGCGGCCCGGCTGGTCCGCACGGGCGAGGCGAGCGTCGTCGTCGCGGGCGGCCAGGAGTCCATGACGAACGCGCCGCACCTCGTCGTCGGGTCGCGCTCCGGGTTCGCGTTCGGGGACGTGACGATGGCCGACTCGCTCACGCACGACGGCCTGAACGACCCGTTCAGCGGCGAGGTCATGGGCGAGCTCACCGACCGCGGCTGCGTGACGCGCGGCATCGGCCGCCCCGAGCAGGACGCGTTCGCGCTGCGCTCGCACCAGCGGGCCGCCGCGGCGCGCGACGCCGGGCGTCTCGCCGAGGAGATCGCCCCCGTCGAGGTGCCGCAGCGGCGGGGCGAGCCGGTCGTCGTCGAGCACGACGAGGGCGTGCGCGCCGACACGACGCTCGAGGCCCTGGAGCGCCTGCGCCCCGCCTTCGTGCAGGACGGGACCATCACCGCCGGGTCGAGCTCGCCCCTGTCCGACGGCGCGGCGGCGGTCGTCGTCGCGAGCCGCGCCTTCGCGAAGCGCAACGGCCTGCCGTGGCTCGCCGAGATCGGAGCGGCGGGGCAGGTCGCGGGACCCGACAACTCGCTGCACTCCCAGCCGGCGCGGGCCATCGAGGCTGCCGTGAAGCGCGAGGGGATCGCCGCGGCGGACCTCGACCTCGTGGAGATCAACGAGGCGTTCGCCGCCGTCGCGCTGCAGTCGGTCGCGGACCTCGGCATCGACGCGGACGTCGTCAACGCCGACGGCGGCGCCATCGCGCTCGGCCACCCGGTCGGCGCGTCGGGCGCCCGGCTCGCGCTACACCTCGCGCTCGCGCTCCGTCGCCGCGGGGGCGGCGTCGGCGCGGCGGCGCTGTGCGGCGGCGGCGGTCAGGGGGACGCGCTCGTCCTGCGCGCCTGACCCTCCGGACGAGCCCTCGTCGGGGCTCCGCCGCGCGAGCCGACCAACCCTGGTGCACGATGCTGCACCAGGGTTGGCGCGTTTCGGCCGCCGCGGTGTGACGCAGATCGCGCCACGACGGCCGGGTTTCGCGTCATGGATCGCGTCTGACGTGGTCCCTCTCCCTGGAACCGCCCCCCACGAGAGGACCGTCATGACCACCGTGACCGACGCAGCCCGCCGTACCGCGAGCCGTGCGCGCCGCTCGCACCTGTCCGCCGTCGCCGTCGCGCTCGTCGGGCTCGCCGCAGGCTTCGCCGCGGCGCCCTACCTGCTCGGCTGACGCCTCCCGCTCGACGGGCCCGGGACCGCACGGTCCCGGGCTCTCGTCATCCCTCGGTCGTCGCGCTCTGCGCCGGCTCGCGCGCGAGCAGCTCCTCCAGCCGGTCGAGCAGCGGGACCTGGCCCGCGACCACGAGCCCGCGGGCGCGCGCGAGCGAGAACCAGCCGGCCCGGTCGAGCTCGGGGAACTCCTGCATCCGTCCCGAGCGCGGCGGCCACTCCAGCGCGAACGTGTTGCTCGCGATCGTCGTGACGTCGAGGTCCGCCTCCCGCGCCCACGCCGCGACGAGCTTGCCCGCGCGCTGGCGCACCGTGCCGAGGTCGAGGTCCGGTACCGCGCCGGACGGAGCAGGGACGCCGAGCTCCTCGGCGAACTCGCGCAGCGCCGCCGCGTGCTCGTCCTCCCCCGGCTCCACCTCGCCCTTGGGGATCGTCCACCCGCCCGCGTCCTTGCGCGCCCACAGCGGGCCCCCCATGTGCCCGAGGAGCACCTCGACGACGTCGGCACGGAACCGGTAGAGCACGAGCCCTGCTGACTGCTTCACCCCTCCTTCCTACACAGCCGACGCCGGACCGGCCCGTCGGGGCCGCGCGGACCACCCGCCGGGGGTCGTCTCGGGGTGGTGTCGGGGATCTTCGGGGCGTGTCAGGGGCGCGGCGTAGCGTCGGCAGCACCAGGACCGGGACCGCAGAAGGGGACGACCATGGCCACGCAGAGCGTCACGCACCTCAACCCGCCCGGGCTGCACCGCAACCCGGCGTTCTCCCAGGGCACGATCGTCGAGACCGGTCGCACGCTCTACGTCGGGGGCCAGAACGGCACCGACGCGGACGGCGCGATCGTCGAGGGCGGCATCGCGGCCCAGACGGCCCAGGCGCTGCGCAACGTCCTCGCCGTGCTGGCCGAGGCAGGCGCCGGGCCGGAGGACGTGGCGCGGCTCGCCGTCTACCTCGACCCGGAGGCCGACCTCATGGAGGGGTTCGGCGCCGTCGGAGAGGTCTGGGGCCAGCACCCCGCCGCCGTGACCGTCCTGCGGGTCGGGATCGCACGGCCGGGCGCGCTCGTCGAGATCGAGGCGGTCGCGGCGCTCCCCGCCTGACGCGGGGCACCGGCTCCCGCGCGCGACGACACGGGGGTGCCGCTACTGTCCGGGGGTGCCAGCCCACCGGACCCCGTACCGCGCCCTCTGGCGGGCCGCGGCGTACGGGGTCGCGGCATCCCTCCCCGTGCTCGCGCTCGCGTGGCTCGTGCGTGCGGAGTCGGGAGTCGTCGTCGACGCGGACCGCGCCGCCGTCGCCGCGGCGACCCGGTTCGCCGGCGAGCGCCCCGCGCTCGAGCGTGCGCTCCTCGTGGGGCAGGAGGCCCTGGCCGCGCGGTGGATGAACCTCGCCGCGATGGGCGTGTGCGTCTGGGCGTGGCGACGCCACGGGCTCGGGTCGCGCGCGGCCTGGGCGGCCGGGACGATCTGGGGCGCGTGGGCCCTCGGCCTCGGCGCGAAGGAGGTCGTCGGCCGCGCGCGGCCCGTCCTCGAGGACGCCGTGTCGACCGTGCCGGGCGCGAGCTTCCCCTCCGGGCACGCGATGAACGCGGCGGCCGTCGGGGTGACGCTCAGCGTGCTCGTCTGGCCGCTGCTCGGGCGGCGAGGCCGCGTCGGGGTGGTCGGCGGCGCGACGGCGCTCGCCCTCGTCACCGCGGCCGACCGCGTGCTGCTCGGTGCGCACTACCCCTCCGACGTCGTCGGCGGGATCCTCCTCGGCGGCGCGGTCGCGGGGGCGTCCGCCGTCGGCTACCACGGGTGGACCGCCGCGCGGTCCGGCCGTCCCTCCGGTGACACTCCCAGGAACGAGGTCTGATGCAACCCTTCGTGCACCGCTACGAGCTGGACACGACCCGCCCCACGGCGAAGGAGGTGCTGCGCGACGTCGGCCTGCGGGCGTTCCTGCCGGGGGCGGTGCTGTGGGTGGTCATCGTCGCGACGGGCTTCCTCGTCACCGGGCCGCTCGGCGACCTGCCGGGCGAGGTCGCGGTCAACCGGTGGTTCGAGCAACGGCGCACGCCGTTCTGGGACACCGTCACCGACGTGCTCTCCCTCATCGGCACGACCGAGTTCATCATCGGCGGCACGCTGCTCACCGTCGCGCTCGTGTGGTGGCGCACCCGGCAGTGGTGGTTCGCCCTCGTTCCCGCGCTCGCCGTCGCGCTGCAGGCGCTGATCTTCCTCACGTCGTCGATCGTCGTGGGGCGTGAGCGGCCCGACGTCTCGCGGCTCGACGAGGCGCCCCCGACGTCCAGCTTCCCCTCGGGGCACACGGGCGCGTCGGCGGCGTTCTACCTGACGCTCGCCCTGCTCGCGCAGCGCATCACGAACCCGGTGCTGCGCGTCGTCGTGACGGTGCTGTGCTGCCTCGTGCCGCTCGGCGTGGGTCTCTCGCGGCTCTACCGCGGTGCCCACGGACCGGCGGACGTCGTCGTGGGGCTCCTCAACGGCATCGTGTGCTGCGTCCTCGCGTGGCACTACCTGCGCCGCGACCTGCGCGCGAAGCGCTGACACCCCCGGGGACGCGCTCCCGGCGCCCGTCGGCGCCGCGCTCCCCCACCACGACGACGGCGGGCCCGGTCCGAAGACCGGGCCCGCCGTCGTCGTGCGGGGGCCGTCCGGGCGCACGCGGCGCCCGGACGACCCGTCAGATCACTCGCACAGACCCACCGGGTCCCACGAGCCCCACGTCACGGAACCGGGGAGCTCGCCCTTCGTCCACCACTGGGCCGTGTAGTTCACGCCCGCACGGGACACGGTCTGCCCGCCGGTGTAGACGGCCTCGCGCGACCAGGCCGGGGCGCAGACCGCCGCCTCGACCTCGGGCGCGGTGCCGCAGGGGCCGATCTTCTTCCAGGCGTTGCTGGCGCCCGGCTCCTGGTTGCGGGTCCACCACTGGGCCTTGTACTCCGTGCCCTCGTGCGAGACGACCTCACCACCGGTGTAGACGCCCGTGCCGTACCAGGGCACCGCGCACTCCTCGGCCACGCCGGGACCCGGGGTCGCGGCGCGCAGCGTCGAGCCCAGGGCGTCGCCGAGCTCGTTGCGGTAGTCGCCGGAGAGGTCCCACCACATCGCGCCGCCGTAACCCTGCGTCGCGACGAACTCGGCCTTCGCCGTCACCGACGCCGGGTCGTCGTAGCTCCACCACTGGTCGCCGTTGTACAGCCAGCTCGCGCCGATCTTCGGGTCGAAGAACTTCTTCCCGCCGAAGGAGCGCAGCTCGGCGTACGTCTTGGTGCCGACGTACCCGGCGGCGGGCTGCCAGCCCTTCGTGCCGTCCTTGACGCCGTACCAGCCGTGGCCGTAGGCCGCGAGGCCCGCGTTGATCTGCGACGGGTCCGCGCCCGCCTTCACGTACATGCCGAGCGCGCCGTCGAGGCCGAGGCCCCAGTTCTCCGCGCCGTCGGGGTGCAGGTTGCCCTGGTGGCCCGTCTTGTTCGGGACCCAGCCGCCGTGGAAGTCGTAGCCCTGGACGTTGAGGAAGTCGACGACCGCGAACAGGCGCGGGTCGAGCCAGCCGCCCTGCCCGGCGTTCCAGCCGCCCGCGGGCGCGAACGCCGTCAGCAGGTAGTCCTGGCCGGTCGTCGCGCCGCGCGCGTCGAGCTCGGCACGGAACTCCTCCATGAGGAGCAGGAAGTTCTCCTTGTCCTCCGGGCGGACGTTCGCCGTCTCGCCGCCGGTGACCGGCCACTCCCAGTCGATGTCGATGCCGTCGAAGATGCCGGCCGCGACGCCGGGGCCGCCCTTGCCGTCGACGACCGGCAGGTTGCCGTCGATGTAGAGGTCGAGGCACGAGTCGACCAGCCGCGTACGACCCTCGGCCGTGGACGCCGCCTCGGAGAAGTTGTCCGACCAGGTCCAGCCGCCGAGGGAGACGAGGATCTTCGTCTCCGGACTGACGGCCTTGAGCTTCTTGAGCTGGTTGAAGTTGCCGGCGAGCTTCTGGCCCGGCTTGTCGGCCTTGCCGTCGACGGAGTCCGCGGCGGGCACCTCCGCGACGAAGTCGTTGAGGGGGTCGCCCTCGCCGGGGACGTCGGCGATGTCGCACACCAGGTCGGTCGTGACGTTGCCGAACGCGTAGTTGATGTGGGTGAGGTCCTCGATCGCTCCGGTGCGCACGAGGTCGGCCACGTGGAAGTCGCGGGTGACGCGCGAGTCGGCCATGACGTAGCCGACGCTGCGGAACCCGTTGATGTCCGACGGCCCGGCGACGGAGGCCGCCGGCTTGGCCGTGGGCTGGGGCGCCGCCGCGGCGGGCGACGCGAAGGTGGCGGCCGTGAGGGCGAGCGCCCCGACGACGGCGGAGGCCGTGACCACGCGCGAGCGTCGTGGCGAGGTCCTGGCGAACGAGCGGCCGGGGGCAGCCGCGCTGGGTGTCGATCGATCGGTCATGAAGGCCTCGTTGCTCTTCGGCCCGGGCTGGGGATCCCGGGATTTGTTCGGTCTCCTGCAAGATACCCGTGCGCATCCCCGAAACGCCAGGGTCCGAACGAAACCGTTACCGCTGTCGGTGGCAGGGCGCAGAGTAGGGCGGTGAGCTTCGACCGTGCGCCGCACGCCCCGTTGCTGCGCGCCCGCCCGACGATCGCGCACCTCGACGCCGACGCGTTCTTCGCCGCCGTCGAGCAGCACCAGCGGCCGTCCCTGCGCGGGCGGCCGGTGCTCGTCGGCGGCGTGGGGCCGCGCAGCGTCGTCGCGACGGCGTCGTACGAGGCCCGGCAGTACGGCGCCCGCTCGGCGATGCCGATGGAGCAGGCGCGACGGCTGTGCCCGCCGTCGACGGTCGTCGTCGTGCCGCGGTTCGCCGCGTACTCGGCCTACTCGGCACGGATCATGGCGGCGCTGCGCGAGGTGACGGACCTCGTCGAGCCCGTGAGCATCGACGAGGCGTTCGCCGACGTCGCCGCGGCCGTCGGGCCGGAGACCGACCTCGAGGCGCTCGCCACGGGGATCCGCGAGCGGGCGCGCGAGCTGAGCGGCCTGCCCGTCTCGCTCGGGCTCGGGCGGTCCAAGCTCGTCGCGAAGCTCGCCTCGGAGGCCGCGAAGCCGGGCGGGGTCCGGGTCGTCGGGGCCGACGACGAGGACCCGTTCCTGCTCGACCTGCCCGTGCGGGCGCTGTGGGGCGTCGGCCCGGTGTCGGCCGCGCGGCTCGACGAGCTGGGGGTGCGCACCGTCGCCGACCTGCGCCGCCAGCCGCTCGACACGCTGCTCCTCGTCGCGGGCGAGGCGGGCGGCACCAACCTCTACCGGATCGCGCGCGGCTGGGACGACCGCCCGGTCTCCACGGTGCGGGAGCGCAAGTCCGCGGGCGCGGAGCACACGTTCGACACCGACCTCCACGGGCGGTCCGCGATCGCCGCGGCGCTCGACCCGGTGGTCGACGCCGCGCTGGCCCGCCTCGAGCGGCACGCCGTCGCGGCGCGCACCGTCGTGGTCAAGGTGCGCCTCGCCTCGTTCACGACCCTCACCCGCTCGGTCACGCTGTCCCGCCCGACGACCGACGAGGGCGCCCTCCGCGACGCGGCCCACCGCGCGCTGCGCCTCGCGGACGTCACCGAGCCCGTCCGCCTGCTCGGGGTCGCGTTCCACGCGCTGTCCGAGCACGCGCAGCTCATGCTGCCGCTCGGCGCGGACGCGGCGGAGGACCCCGCCGTTCCGATCGCCGCGGAGGTGGTGGGCGCCGAGGCGGCGGGCGATGAGACGGCCGGCACCGAGGCGGTCGGTGCAGAGTCGGTGGGTGCAGAGTCGGCGGGTGCCGAGGCGCCCGGCCCGGCCGCGACAGGCCCCGTCCGGACGACAGCGGCCCTCCTCGCCCCCGGCCTCGACGTCGCGACCCCGGCCGACGGGCGCGGGTGGGTCGTGCGCGTCGGCGACGACGGCCGTGTCGCCGTCCGCTTCGAGACCGCGCGGACCGGCCCGGGCTACCAGCGCTGGGTCGATCCGGAGGCGGAGGAGCTCGCGCTCGTCGAGCCGCTCGGCCCGGACGGCGAGCCCGTGCGCGCCTCGCCCGCGGACGACGACGCGTAGCCGCGAGCCGTCGCGCCCGCGCTCGCACCGCCCGCGCTAGTCCCGTCCGTGCTCGTCCCGACCGCCCTCGTCCCGTCCGGGCTCATCTCGTCCGCGCTCGCCACGTCCGTGCGCGCGCCGTCCGTGCGCGCGCCGTCCGTGCGCGCGCCCACCGTCCCGGTCCTGCCCGACGACGGGCGGTCGGCGCGCTCCCGACCGGGCCCCGCGCCGTCGGGCAGCCGCGGGACGACCCCGGCCGCGACGAGGAGGAGCGCCGCGCCCACCCAGAACGCGGCCTGCGGCCCGACGACGTCGCTCAGCCCGCCCGTCGCGAGCGCGCCGACCGCCTGCCCGGCCGTGAGCGCGACGAAGAGCGCGGCGGTCGCGCGTCCGGCGGCGTGCGGGCGCAGCACGGTGCCCCACGCGATGAGCACGCCGCTGAGGGCGGTGTAGGCGCCGCCGAAGAGAGCGCCCGCCACCGCCACGACGGGCACGCTGCCCGGGGTGAGTGCCAGGGCGGCGGTGCCGACCGCCGTCGCGACGGCCGTCGCGACCCAGGCGCCGCGCAGGCCGAGCACGCGGACGGCGTCGCCGCTGAGCGCGCCGAGGACCGCCGCCACGCCGAGGAGGCACCAGAGGGCCGCCGTCGTGCGGCCGGGGAGGCCGCCGGTCACGGTGACGAGGTCGCGCCCGAACGTCCAGACCGCGGCGCTGCCGACCCCGGCCACCGCGGCCGCGACCCCGGCGCGTGCGAGCGAGCGTTCGCCCGCGCCGCGGGGCGCGGGCGGCGACTCGGGGGTCGCGGGCCAGCGCGCGCTCCGGTCGACGACTACCGCCGTGACCACCGCCCCGACCGCAGCGGCGAACCAGACGGGCCGCCAGACGTCCGGCGCGACGAGCGTCGCTACCCCCACGAGCGCCACGCCGACGCCCGTCCCGGAGTTCACGACGGCCTGCATGCGCCCGGCCCGGCGGCCGTCGACCGTCGCGCCGACCGCGGCGACGAGCGCGGGCGACGCCGCACCGGCGGCGCTGCCCGCGACGAGCACGCCCGCCGCGAGGCTCGCGGACGACCACGACAGCCCGACCAGGACCGCCCCGGCCGCGGCGAGCGCCGCTGCGGCCCAGACGACCGCGCGCGGGGAGCGTCGGGCCATCGCGCGCTGCGCCCCGAGCGCGGCGGCGCAATACGCGGCGAAGCTGCCCGCGGCGATCGCGCCCGCGGCGGCGGACGAGAGGCCGAGCTCGGTCGTGAGCGTCGGGAGCTGGAGGCCGTACCCGTAGCGGACGACGCCGTACGTCACCGCGACGAGGCCGGTGCCCGCGGCGACCAGGCGGCCCGGGATGGGCGCGGCGGGGTATAACGATCGTTTCAGCATAGTGATCGTTACGCTATCCCCATGCCCCGGACCGACGCACGCCGACCGGCCCGCGACCGCCTGCTCGACGCCGCGGAAGCGCTGTTCGTCGAGCACGGGATCGCGGCGACCGGCGTCGACGCCGTGCTCCGCCGCGCCGAGGTCTCCCCCGCGACCCTGTACGCGCACTTCCCGGGCAAGGACCACCTCGTCGCGGCCTACCTGGAGCGGCGGCACGAGCGCTGGCGCGCCGCGTGGGACGCGGCGCTGGACCGCTGCGGTGACGACGCGGACGCGCGGATACTCGCCGTCTTCGACGCGCTCGACGGGTTCCCCACCGCGACGAGCACTCGAGGCTGCGCTTTCCTCGCCGCCGCGGTCGAGGTCACCGACCCCGAGCACCCCGCATACCGGTGGCTCGCCGCCGACACCCGGCTGCTCGTCGACCGGCTGCGCGACCTGGCCGCCGCGACCGGCGCCGGCGACCCGGACGCCCTCGCGGCCGCGCTCCTCGCGCTCTACGACGCCGCGCTCGCCTCCCGCACGCGCCGCGCCGTCGCGGGCGACGACGGCCCGACGCCCCTCCCGTGGCGCGACCTCGCAGCCGGGGCGGTCGCGCGCCACCGCGCCTGACCTGCCCGGCGCTGCTGATGCGCTCCCCCGCGTGCGCGGCGATCCTGGAGGCAGGGCCGCGTCACGACACGAGGGAGGCCCCGTGGAGTCCGTGCAGGGGAACGCGCCGCAGACCGAACCGCCCGAGGACGACGAACCCGCCGTCGACCCGCGGGCCCACGCCAACCGGTGGCGGGCGCTCGTCGTCCTGGCGGTCGCGCTGTCGATGGTCGTCATCGACGGGACGATCGTCGCCGTCGCCGTCCCGGACATCGTCGCCGACCTGAACCTCGGGCTGAGCGAGGCGCAGTGGATCAGCGCCTCGTACGCCGTCGTGCTGGCCGCGCTGCTGCTCTCGTCGGGCCGTCTCGGGGACCGGCTCGGGCGACGGCGGCTCCTCGTGGTGGGCGTCGTCGTCTTCCTCGCCGGGTCACTGCTCGCCGCTGCGGCCGACGACGGCGGCTCGCTCATCGTCGGGCGGCTCGCCCAGGGCCTCGGCGCGGCCGCGATCCTGCCCTCGACGCTGTCGACCGTGAACGCGACGTTCCGCGGCAAGGACCGGGCCGCGGCGTTCGGGGTGTGGGGCGCCGTCATCTCGGGCGCCGCCGCGGTCGGCCCGCTCGCGGGTGGGTGGATCACGACGTCGTTCACCTGGCCGTGGATCTTCCTCGTGAACGTCCCCGTCGGCGCGCTCGTCATGGTCGGCGCCTACCTCTGGGTGCCCGAGACCCGCGCCCACGCGTTCGCCCCCGGGCTCGACCTCATCGGGCTCCTGCTGTCCGCGCTCGGGTTCGGCGCGCTCGTGTTCGGGCTCATCGAGGGCCAGACGTTCGGCTGGTGGAGCCCGAAGGGTAACGTCGAGCTGCTCGGGGCGACCTGGCCGGCGTCCGCGCCCGTCTCGCCGACGCCCGTCTTCCTCGCCGCCGGGCTGCTCCTGCTCGTGCTCTTCGTCGTGTGGGAGCGGCACCGCGCGCGGGTGCGGCGGTCCGCGCTGCTCGACCTCACGCTCTTCCGCATCCCAACGTTCCGGTGGGGCAACGTCACCGCGACGACCGTCGCCGTCGGCGAGTTCGGCATCATCTTCGTCCTGCCGCTCTTCCTCGTGAACGTGCTGGCGCTGTCCACCATGGGCGCCGGGCTCGTGCTCGCGGCGATGGCGCTCGGCGCGTTCCTCTCCGGTGCGTCGGCGCGCCACCTCGCCGCCGCCGTCGGCGCCCCGCTCGTCGTGGTCATCGGCCTCGCGCTCGAGATCGTCGGGGTCGCCGCCGTCGCGCTCACCGTCACCGCGACCGTCTCCCCGTGGCTGCTCGCGGTCCTCCTCGTGGTCTACGGCGTCGGGCTCGGCCTCGCCTCCGCGCAGCTCACCAGCACGACACTCGTGCAGGTCCCCGCCGAGGAGTCCGGCCAGGGCTCCGCCACGCAGTCGACGGCGCGACAGGTCGGCTCCGCGCTCGGGACCGCGCTCGTCGGGACCGCGCTCGCCGTCCTGCTCGCGAGCGCCGTGCCCGCGGCCCTCGACGGCGAGGGCCTGCCCGACGCCGAGGTCACGCGCCTCGCCGACGCGACGAGCGGCTCCGCCGGCGACGTCATCGCGAAGCTGCGCGCGGAGGGCACGCACGGCGAGCTCGGGCCGCAGGAACCCGAGGTCGTCGACGCGCTCGCGTCCGGGTTCGCCGACGCGACGCGCGGGTCCCTGCTCGTCGCCGGGGCGTTCCTCGTGCTCGGCCTCGCGTCCGCGACGGCCGTCGTGCGGGCGTCGCGTCGGTCGGGGTGAGGGTCGGGCCCGACGCCGGAGCGAGGGTCGAGCGGCGCGGGGTCGCGCCGGGCCCGGGGCCGGGGCCGGGTCGAGCCGACGCGGGTTACGCCAGGCGGTGCCAGACGCCCTCGGACACGACCTCGACCGCGCCGTCGACCACGAAGGCGGTCTCGTCGTCGACCGCGTACGCCGGCCCGCCCAGGGCGGCGGCCCACCGCCGCGCCGCAGCCTCCGTGTTGTCGGGCAGGTCCGGGTGGCCCAGGTGGGGGAACATCGAGAAGTCGACAAGCCCCAGCGGCGTCGCGTCCTCGCCGTCGGGCGGCTCCCACCCCACGAACTCCTCGCCGATGCGCGGCGTCAGCGCCATGCTGCCGCCACTCATCCCGACGTAGACCGTCTCAGTGAGCGACGGCACGAGGTCCGCGAACCCCGACCGTCGCATCCAGTAGGCCAGGTAGCCCGCGTCACCGCCCGCGGCCAGCAGGACGTCCGTCTCCCGGACGAGCGGCACCCAGCGGTCCGCGGGGATGCTCGGCAGCGCCGTCAGCTCCAGCACGCCGACCGACCCCCACCCCAGCCCCGCCATGTGGTCCGACTCCCCCGTGATGAAGTCCCGGGCGTTCTTCCCCGGCCCCGCCCACGGGTGGCCGTACAACGCCGTCGGGATGCACAGCGCCGAGCACTCACCGATCGGCCGGCCCAGCAGCCCGACGAGCGCCCCCTCGATGGTCGGGTTCGTGACTCCCCCTGACGTAAGCAACAGCTTCATCGCGTCCTCCTGGCTCCGACGGTCTGCACCGCAGACCGCGGCGCGGAGGGGAACTCATCGCTGCACCGCCGCACGGCCCGAGAGTCTTAAGGCGACCGGCCGTCGTCCGTCACCGCGGGTGCTCGGCGCTCGCTACAGTGCGGTCACCGACGGCGGTCGTCGGTCGGACAGCCGGCGACAAGGAGAGCGCCGTGCGACCGGTATCAGTCCAACACCCCCGACTGGCCCGGATGGACGCGTGGACCTGGAAGTTCCGACTGTGGGCCCCTCCGCTGATGGGTCCGCCGTTCCTGGTGTCGGCTGTCCTCGTCCCGGTCCCGCCGGGCATGACCGCCTTACTGCTGGCGGCTTTCACCCCCAGCACGATCGTCCTGATGTGGGAGCAAGCACGGACCCGCCGATGGCATCCCCCGGCGGACGAGAAGACGCCCCGACGGATAGCAGCGGGCGCCGTCGCGGTGGTGACGGCGCTCGTGGCGGCCTACTACGCCATGCGAATGTGGGGCGGCATGGGCTGCGTCCTCGGAGCGATCGCCCGGTACGGCGCGATGTGGGCCGCTGCCCGGCACATCGCCGCGCAGCTGCACGCTGTGCAGGAGCGACGAGCAGCAGCGGCACAGCCGACAACCGTGGGGTGACGAGCAGCGGAGCGCTCGGCGCGCCCCGGCCGGGCCATGGAAGTCCGAGAGAGCGACCGCCACCTCCGCATGACGAAGGGCCCCACAGCCGCAGGATTCTGCGGGCGGGGCCCTTCGGGTGGCGGTAGCGGTGGGCTTGGATGGTCGCCTTCGACGTCGTAGGTCGAACCCGGAAGAAAACGCATCTGACATGCGGCGATACTCAGGAGCAGTCTGGACTGGTCTGCGTCTTGGAGCACGGGATCTGTCGCCAAAACGGAGGGAAAGAGGTGAGGCATCCGGCTACACCCGGAGGGATGCAGAACCGGTCGCCCCTGCGGAGCGGCCCCCCGGCTTCGGGGCGAAGCCCGGGGGCGCCACCAAATACCCATGGCCCGACCTGCGCATATACCGGAGATCGGGCCACGTCGCCCTCGCGATGCGCCACCAGATGTGCATGGGGGCGAGCGTGATCCCGAAGGGTCGCGCAAGAGACATGGCGGTGCGCATCGCCCACGGTCCGGTGGCCTGGATCTTCCGGCATCCGGCTCAGGAGCAAGGTGGGGCGCCACCAAATGAACATGGCTTGACCTGCGGAGACGCATCGCGGACCCCCTCAGGCACACGGGGCGCCACCAAATACCCATGGCTTCCGGAGCTCGGAGGCTCCGACGCGGGCGGTTGGTAGGCGGCAGCGGCACGCACGGGGCTACGGGTGCCGCCCGCCGTGACCGTCCGCAGGTTACGGAGCGCAACCCCGGTACCGCTCCCCAGCGACGACGACGCGGCGGTCGGGCAGCGCGGTCGAGCGGTGGGGTGCGCGTAGCGAGCGCAGCGAGCGGAGCGCGGGGCCCCACCGGGAGGCCGCGCAACTGGCCGCCGCGACGTCGTCGCCTTCGGCGCGATGACGGGGGCGCCACCAAATACCCATGGACGACGCGCGACAAGCCGCCGCGCCTCGTCTCGCTGTCCGTGGACGACGCCGAGCGCGCGCCGGGCTCGGGGCGCGCGCTCCTTGAGTCAGTAGGGAAACTACTCACGCCACCTCGTGAGGAGACGAAAAGAGCACCGCGGCACCGAGTTGAGTCCGTAGCGGGAGTCGACCACAACTACACAGACCCCTTCGCGAGGAGCTTCAGGGCGATCCTCCGCACTCGGCGACGGCCTCCTCCGCGATGCCGGACTCTCTCATGGAGCGGAGCGTAGGCCGTAGCATGGCTCCAGACAGGATGACCAGGTCCGACACGAGGGGCGTAAATGGCGACTAAGCGGTTCTTCATCTCCCATGCCGGACCAGACAAGCCCATTGCCCTAGAGTTGAAGGACCAATTGCACGGTGACGCTTGGGTCGATCTGCACGAAATCGACCTTGGCGACATTCTTTGGCACGAAATCAGCGACGGGATCGAGGCCGCCACGGACTTTGTCCTGCTCTGGTCGCGCCACTCCGCCGCATCGAAGTGGGTGCAGTACGAGACAACGCTCGCGTTCACTCGATACCTCGAAGACAGCGCCATCGCACTTCGCATTGTCTGCCTTGATGACACGAAACCTCCGCTTCGGTTCCGGCCTTTCTTGCAAGCAAGGAACGCCAAGACCGCCCACGAAATTGCTGCTGCTCTGAGTCGAACCTCTCCGGCGCCTGTTCCAAGGCGCCGCTTCTTCAATCGCAACGATGAGATCGGGCGGATTGAAGAACTCCTATATGACTCAGAACACGTAGCCGTATGGATATGCGGAGTACCAGGAAGCGGTAAACGCTCTCTTGCGCACGAAGCACTGCATCGACTCACCGCTGGATCCGGAACCGTTGCGACCATTGTGGTTACTGAGGGAACCGCAGAGCCAGAACTGAACCTCAAACTAGCTTCCGCTGTACATTCAGTACCCGCAGACTCGGATGCCGACCTGACCACACTTGTGGCACATAGTCACGGTCTCATTGCCGACTTCGTCGATGCCGGGGGCGTACTCGTATTCGAAGACGCCGAGCACTGGATCACAGAGGACGGCTCATATGGTCGCCTCGCCGCTCAGGTCGTCGACGCGGTCTTCAAGCCTGGCGAGAATACCGATCGACTCATCGTCTTCACATCACGCAGACGCCCAAAGGCGCAGCAGGCCATGGCAAGCTTCTACCTCCAGGGTCTTGCTAACAAGCACGCACTACCACTCCTTCGATCCCACGGGGCGATCGGAAGTGACCCTGAGTTGACCGAGATTGCGAAAGAACTCGACGGACACCCTCTTGCCCTCGAGGTAATCGCGCCCCAATTGCCACTCGCGCCCACAGCCCTCATGGATAAGCGTCATGAGATAGCCACCGACCTCATCGACCCAGCGCGCGTCGCGCCATCGACATGGCATCTTCTTGAGGCGCTCTCTCTCGTAGATGGGCCACTGAGCGGTGAGGATCTTGCCGCGGTGCTTGGCCTATCTGCGGAGGACTTCAACGCTGCCGTAGATGAAGGCACTGAGTATTCGCTCGTTCGGATCGGACACTCAAGAACCCTGAGTCTTCACCCCCTGCTCCGAGACTACTTCTTGCGGTCCTACCGTAAGAATCCGGAGTACACGGAACGGACCGATGCCCTAGCCAGCCTACTCGTCGAGCGCCTCTCGGCCATCTCGACGACAGACGAAACCTACGTCGCAACGCTTCTCTCTACCGTTAAGGTTCTTGGTCTGGCCGGTCGCCTCGGCGAAGCCCGTGATCTTCGACAAGGGCTCATCGGAACGCTGTACCAGACCGGGCTCGAACTGTTTCAGGAGCGGAGGTACGACTTGGCACTGCAGCACCTACAGGAGAGCCTCACAGGGAACGCCGAGATCGACCTACCTGCTAACCAGGTGATCATCAAGACCCTGGCTAGTCTCGGCCGGCTTGCTGAAGCGCGCGAAATTGGAGACCGGCTGGTAGCTGAGAACCCACGAAACGGCGCCGTTCTTCGTGATCGCGGGCGGGTCGAGCAAATTGATCGAAAGTGGCGAGAGGCTATTCAATGGTATGAGCGCGCTATCCCGTTCCGCAGGAACGCCGCACAGCTCTATGCAGACATCGCACAGGTTCGAATTCGGCTTGAGGATTGGCCCGGAGCCGCAGCAGCGGCAAAGACAGCAATAGACACGGGCGGTGACACGCCCTACGCTCTCTCCATCTACTCGCAAGCGCTGGAAGCGCAAGGGCTTTTCCCTGAAGCCAAGGAGATGATGATCCGCGCGGTCCGCCGCGAGCCGAACAATCCACGATACCGCCACAGACTGGGCCGAATCGCGCTAAGACTTAACGATCGGCCTCGGGCCATGGAAGAGTTCAAGCGCACTATAGAAATCGATCCGAGTTTTGTTGACTCGCAACTCTCGCTAGCCAGCATGCAGATCGACGACGGCGCAGTCGAGGATGCGAAGGTCTCCCTAGCCGCCGCAGAGAAATCTCCGAGCGCGCCCCGCGCAGTGGTACTCAACGTTCGTGCCAAACTGGCGCTAGCGGAGCGCGATCTGTCCGGAGCTCAGGCGACCGTCGAGGAAGCTCTCAAGGCGCAACGTGATTCACAGAATCTCGCGCTAGCAATCAGGATACTGATTGCACGAGCGGAAGCAAATGAAATGTCGGTGGGACAGGCTGCCGCGCAGGTGAAGTTGCTTGCCAAGGAGTTGGATAGCACCGGCGGCCTCGCGCTGGTACTGGAACATTCGCAGCGCCACCCGAAGTACTTTGAGTAGCGAGCACCTGTGAATTTGCTGCCAGCAGCGGATCTGTCTCCTGGGAAGGAGTAGCACCATTCGCGTTCGTGAGTCCAGTCGCTGCCTCCGGTCTGCCCCAGGTTGGTGCGGACGACGAGTGCCGCCCATTCCAAGCCGCGAATCTCCCCCGTCGCATGGCGGAACCCGTTTGCCTTTTCCTCTTCGAAATGCAGTACGGGGCGCATCGCAACTTGCCACAAGGCGGTCCGATCGAGGGTGACAGCCCACTGCGCATATGGACCGCGCGTGTTTAGTCCCTGGTGGAGGGCCCAACGCAGTTCCGCGGGGGAGATATCCGAAGCACAGACGACGCGACTGCTGCCAGATCCTGTCACGCAGAACCCGCGAAGGAGCGCACCCGAGACGGGTTTACTCAGCAGCTGCTCAGCGGGAAGGCCACGCACGGCAGGCGGAGCTTGCCCACTCCCGCCGGGTCCGCGCGGTCGTCCAACAAAGCGGGTCAGTATGGGCGCGGTCGGCAGGTAGATTCTCTCGTCAGGCTCCAACGGCTACGTGCCGGTCACATCGGGTTCCGGCATTCCTCATTTGCGTCACCGAACCTGGCCCGTGGCCCTGGACAGCGGGTGAACTGGGTAGCGGGGACCCGAATGGAGGCTTCTGTCTTGCCGCCTACTCGTCGAGCGAGCTGACCGCGTGGACTCCGGTCATTTCCTCGATCGCGCTCTCGGCCTCGGCGATGGCCTCCGTCTCCATGGCATCGGCTTCGGCAGACATTTGGCTGGCGCTCTCGCACAGGTCAGCGATGCGACCCTCGTCGGAGGGGTCAAACCTCGGGATCGGTACCTCGCGAATATCCACCGGGTCCAGGTGCGGGATGGATGTGCCCGAGGCATGACGAATAGCCAATGGGCGCCCGTACGTCTCGTGGGCCAGCGCCGTCTGCAGGTACCCGATCCGGATTTTCTGCGGGTCCGGCTCGATGCGGATAAAGTCGTCGGACCCAAACACTCCCCGGTGCTGCTCATTAAGGATCATCGTCCTGCCCAACAGCCCGTAGGTTTGGCCGGAGCGGGCCATGACGAGGTGCCCGGGCTGGAGCATGTAGCGCTCCGGGTCGTCCAACAGTGCGGAGTAGATGCGCTTTGTGACAGGCGCGTTCACGTCGAACAACTCGCCAGCACTGCGGTACGGCGTGCCGTTCTCGCCGAAGTACCGCTTGAATCGGTTGCCGAGCGTGACTGATTTTGTCGCCGATCCAACCGTGTCGACCCCTCGAGTCGCCGCCGCGCGGATCAGGGACTCGATGATGCGGAAGTCCGACCGGAAGTACTGACCTTCGAAGCGGCGGCGCCCGAACATTAGCTCGGTCGCATTGACCTCCTGGAACACCTCCTGGGCCACGGGTAGTCCGGTCGGGTTGATGAGCCTGGCGTACTCGGCGTCTGCCGCGATCTGGGTGCGGCGCGACTCCTGACGCAGTTCCAGCGCGCGGGACGCCTTGTGCCCGATCAAGGCCCGCGTGGACAAGTCCGGCATCACGACCGGCATTGTCAGCACGTGGGCCGCTTCAAGATGCTTGATCATGTGCCCGTACTGAGCAGAGCGGGCAATGGAGTAGAACGTCGGCGTGCGCATGTAGGCGTACAGCCACCCGTAATCCGAGGCATTGTGTGGAACGATGCGCAGCAGGTCGTGCGTGATGACCTTGTGCAAATGCTCGTCGTATACCGCCGTGAGCTTACCGACCTCTCCGGAGCACGACAGCAGCAGCCACTCCTTTTCGACCTGTCGCAGGACAGCGTCCCTAACCATGGCGGTGGCGATCCACTTGCGCACGCGCGGGCGCGCCTCGAACACTTGCCCGGCGGAAAGGAATGGCAGCCCCTTGCCGGCGGGCACGACGTACCCCTTGAGCCGGGAAGGCTGCCACACCCTGGCCAGGGTGCTCAACGGGACGCTGATGCCGTCCTTGGTCTCAATGCGCTTGCGCAGGCCGTAGCCGTCGGCCAGGTAGGTGTGCGCTTCCAGGCGCCGGTCGCCGGACGAGAACAGAGATACGGCGACCTCACCCCAGGCGACCGAGCGGTCTAGGTCCTTCAAGTGCGTCGGAGTCGGGGCGGCGGTAGTCATGCGCTCATCCATTCGCGGAAGGCGTCAGCGATCTCCTTGGTGTTATCGTCCACAACTCGCGCATGGGTCTTGAACGACTCTTCTTCGACCCGGTCTTCGTCCACAGTCACGGCGTCCTCGACCTCGGCCACGACCTCGAAGCCCTCGTCGTCGCGCACGTAGATGGTGTTCCCGCGCTTGTCGTGCCCGATGCGGTCACAGATGGCCATGAACACCGGGTAGTCCGGCATATAGCGGCGTTCCTCATCAGACTTGCGACGCACGACCAGCACCGAGGTCTGCACGCTGGTGCCCGGCTGGAAGGTGTCCGGGTGCAGGTCTACCGAGGCCAGGATGACGGTGTTGTCAAGCAACCACTGGCGCACGAACCCGAGGCCGGGAGAGCCGAGGATGCCGTCGGGCAGGACCATCGCGGCCACTCCACTACCGGGCTTGAGGAATTTCACGCACCGCTCGATGAACAGAATCTCGGGCGGACGGGAGGTAGTTTCCGGTCGCTTCGACCAGGTGTCCTCGTCCTCGTCGTAGACCCACTGGTGCCCGAGTTCATACTGGTCCAAAATCGCCGGGTCGTCGATGGGGATCTTTGAGCCGAAGGGGGGGTTGGTCAGGACCACGTCGACCGAGCCGATGAGTTTGCGATTGCGCAAGTCGTCGGCCCAGGTCGGGGGTGCTGCCAGTGAGTTCGCCTGGTACAGGCCGCCGGACCCATCGTTGTTCATGACCATGTTCATCTTCGTGGCCTTGACCAACTCGGGATTGAAGTCCAGGCCGACAAGGTTGTTGCTCAGGAAGTGCTGGACCCGGGTGCGGATCGCGTTCTCCCGGTCGGCGGGGCGACGTCCAGAAGCGAGCACCTGCTCCTTAATGCCGTCCACAACGTAATTCATAGCCGAGATGAGGAACCCGCCCGTGCCGCAAGCCGGGTCCAGAACAAGCTGATCCTCCTTGGGATCGGTCATGGCGACCATCATGTGAACCACGTTGCGTGGGGTGAAGAACTCACCCCGGTCCCCGCGTAGATTCGACCCGACGATCTCCTCATACGCCTTTCCCTTGACGTCTACATCAGACGAAAGCAGGGAGTACATCTGAAGTTGGGTAACGATGTAGGCCAGGATTGGTGGCTGCAGTTCGATGACGTCGGCCGCCTTGAAGATCTGCGGATACTCGGCCTTTACGTGCTCAAACAGCGCAGCGATGCGCTTCTTTACGCGGCCCTGGCCGAGCGCCGACCCGCGCTCGTCCGGGGTGGCGTAGAACTCGGGTCGCTCGGAGTTCCGCTCGTCATCAATCTTGCAGAAGATCAGCTTCAGCAGTTCCCAGAAGGCGCCTTCCTTGTGGATTCCCTGGTTGCCGGAAATGTAGTCATGAGAGCGGCGGAAGGCGAACAGTAGCGAAGCCGAAGCAGCAGGGCGCAACTGCTCGAAAGAGGGCCGGTCGACCTCTTCATCGGCGCCATAGCGCGGAAGATCCGGGATCTCGGGGAACCGACGCTTGCCACCCTCGATGACCGAGCGGTACGCCTTCATGCCACCGGTGGGCCCGTTCGTCCACATCCCGACGCTGACGTTCGGGCAGGCAGCCATGTAGCTCTGCAGCTGGCGCACGCCATCATTGCGGTCGGACTCGTTGGTGCCCGGCTTCTTGCACTCCACCAGTAGGTAGACGTTCTCCTGACTGCGCGCTTCGGGTGCGGTCCCGGAAGGGAAAATAGCAATGTCCGCGCGGACATTCCTGGACCCAATCCGCATCGGCCATTCGACCGCGATGTCTTCCTTCGGGTACTTGTACTCGCGCACCAGGGACTTGAGCGTCTCCTGACGCACGTACTCCTCCGGAGTATCGTTGCGTAGCGTGCCGTTGATGAAGTCCAGCACCTTGCCGGGAGGGACGATGGCAAATCCGTCGTCGCGGACAAGGGCGGAAGTGGTCACGAGGACTCCAACACGGTTGGGGTGGAACAGGGACGATGCCGACAAGCGGCACACCGCAACCCTACTTGACCACCGACCGCACACCCGTTCGAGCGACCGGCCTAAACATCCTGGGGCCCTCGCAGCCCGGCAGAGCCTACTCTGTCGCCGCTAGCGACTAGCTCCCTTGGCTCAGGAGGCGGATCTCATCCGTGCTCCGCCTCCCAGATGGTCGGGCACGGGTGTACGGCTCCACGGACTGACACAAGGCCGACCCGCTACCCAGATTCGACGCTCACAAGGGTTGCGATCAGCGAGGCGTGCACTCCGGGGACCGCCGCGAGGAGGTCGCGCCCGTCGAGTGCATAGCGCGTGCCATCCGTCTGGCTGACGACTGCGCCCGCCGCCCGGGCGAGGGCGATACCTGCGGCGACGTCCCAGGTGCGGTTCGCATCTATGACGACAGCATCGAGTCGGCCAGCCGCCAGCCACGCGAGGTCGGTCGCAGCCGACCCGAGCATACGGACACGACCTACCGACTCAGCAAGCCTCTTGATCATGCCGAGCCGTCGCTCGTTCTTCTCAGTGCTTCGTGGCCCGGTGGCGAAGTCGCCCATCGAGACGACGGCCTCACGCGCATCTGACGTCGTCGAAACCCGTACGTGTCGATCGTTGAGCCAGGCCATACCGCCGCGTGTGACGTAGCGCTCATCGTGTGCAGGCAGCGCAATGGTGCCGGCTACCGGTGCCGCATCCTCGATGAGAGCAAGCGACACCCCGTAGTTGGGCAATCCACGCGCGAAGTTCGTTGTCCCGTCGATGGGGTCAAGACACCAGTATCGGTCGCGGCTGCCGGTGTGGCCACGCTCCTCGCCAAGAAAGCCCAACCCTGGGGTCTCACGCGCGAGGTGCTCCCGGACGGCGTCTTCGATCGCGAAGTCTGTGGCCGTCGCAAAGTCTCGATCCGTCTTGTATACGCGGTCGCCGTTGACTCCCGCGTGAAGGATCGAGAGCGCGAGGTCGATCGCGCTCTCCGCAGCCCGTTCAGTCTCCGACAGCACGACCGCGCTCCCATGACTCAGCGAAGATGCGTTCGAACACCGGAAATAGCCCATGTGGCTCCGCATCATCGGGCTCGATCAGGAGCGTAGGTGCGTCCAGGCCGCGGAGATTCGGGAGATAGAGCTGCACTAGGGTGCGGGTTGAGTCGACCGTGGTGATGTTGAAGCGGACTGGCTCGTCGTAGGTCCGCACGTGCACCCGCTCACGCGCCTCGGGCGAGAGCCGCCTCCGGAGTCGCGCTACGGCGAGCATGTTTGTTCGTGTGAGCTCGGCGATGTGTCCGACGGGTAGTTCTTCCTCGGCCTCCCGCGCGGCCGTCGCATCGCCGTCCGGGTCCAAGAACAGGCATCGAAGCGTGAGCCCGTTCTCGACGAACTCGGCGAGCGTCACGTCCGACACGCCCTGACACAGAGCGTTGAGACTGAGCCCCATAACATCGACTCGCTCAGCGTTGGCAAGCGTCTTAAGCACGGGCATGGCTGCCTGAGCCTCCGATCGCGTGGCAAAGACGCCACGAACGTCCCGTGTGGTGAACGAACTCACGGCGCCGTGAGGCCTCAGTCGTTCGTGAACAAGGGTCTCGAGCCGACTCAGAGCACCGCGAAGCTGCTCGAGGTCTGTTGCTTCCTTGGGATCGGACTCCGATGTGGAGCCAAGTCGGGAATCGAGCGAGATTCCGTAGAGCGACGCGGCCGCGAGGACGACGTCCGCTGGGGGACGAGCGCGGCCCTTGATCCAGTTGCTCACGGCCGACTCCGAGTAGGTGCCCGAGTCCGGGCCGACGTCGGCAGAGCGCAGAGCGAGCGCGAGTGGCGCACCACCTCCAGCCGCCTTGCGGGCTTGGTCGAGCACCTCGCGAACCACTGCATCCCATGTCCCGCTCACATCCGTCATCCTCGCACGGATCGCGTGACACGCGAATCTCATGCGCTTGGTCGCTTGACACGCGACTCGCTTGGGTGTGTAGTCATTCGCAGGAGCAGCGACTAGCGCGCTCCACGTGCGAATGGGAGTGATCCACATGGCGATGAAGCAGCGGTTCGAGATCGAGCACTCGGTGGCGTTCCCGAAGGGTGCGTTCCTGCGCGGCGAGGTCGAGCCCGTAGCGGACTTCAACGCGGCGCAGCGACCGGACGGCACGCGCCCGCAGCAGCACGACAAGGAGACGGGCCTGCCGTTGTGGCAGTGCGTCGTCATCGACGGTGACGAGGACGCCGGCCGTAAGGAGATCGGCGTGACGGTGAAGTTCGCGGCGAAGTACCAGCCGGTTCCGCCGGAGAACAAGTCCGGGTTCCCGTGGACGCCCGTCGAGTTCGTGGGCCTCACGGCCCTGCCCTACGTCGACGACAACGGGATGCGTCCCCGCATCGCCTGGTCGTTCCGTGCGTCCGACCTCGTCGCGCCCGGCCAGGCCCGTGACGCGGCGAAGACGACCCCGAAGGCCGCGGCGTGATCACCGCCCGGCTCTGGCAGGGGGTTCGCCGGGTCCTCGCAGCGCTGTGGCTCGCGCTGCGGTGGACCGTGCGGGCGTGGCGGTGGATCGTGGCGACCCTGTTTGTGGGCGGCGTGGTCGGCCTCCTCGCCTACGACGGGCTGTCGGCGGCGCTCTACTGGTCCGTCCCGGCATGGAACCTGGTCCGCGCGTTCTGGGCGGTGTTCAGCCCGATGACGTACGAGCCGCTGCTCGGCGGGCCGCTGCGTCGTCACCGGTGGCGGCGGTTCGTGCGTCGGCAGTGGCCGTCGATGGCGAAGTCCTGCGGGCTCGCCGACCGAGTCGTCCGGGAGAACCGGACCGTCCCGCGGCTGCTCCGCGTCCGAGCACGCGACAACACGCTGACGATCCGGGTCCGCGCCCGGTCAGGTCAGACGCTCGACGACCTGCGCGGCGCCGTCGAGGCGGTCGGCACGATCATGGGCGCCGAGGCGTCGACGAGTCGTCGCGTGCGGCCCGGGGTGCTCGACATCGTGCTGACGATGGCCGACCTCCTCGACCAGCCGCTCTACGCGACGATCCCGAACGACGTCGACCCGACCGGGGTGCAGCTTGGCCGCATCCAGGACGGCAACCGGTGGCGCCTCACGCTGCGCGGGCTGCAGACGCTCGTCGTGGGCTGCTCCGGCTCCGGCAAGGGGTCGGTGTTCTGGGGTATCGCCGGGAACCTCGCCCCGGCCGTGCAGGCGGGCCTCGTGCGGCTCTGGGGCATCGACCTCAAGGGCGGCATCGAGATCGGCATGGGCGACCGTCTCTTCTACCGGGTCAGTACGGACGAGCACCAGGCCGTGGACGCGCTGCGCGACCTGCTCGCCGTCGTCGACCAGCGCCAGCGGGCCATGTACGGGCGGACGCGCGACTTCGTGCCGACGCCCGGAGACCCGGTGCACGTGCTCCTCATCGACGAGCTCGCCGTCCTCACCGCCTACGCGTCCAAGCAGGTGCAGAGCGAGGCGTCGGACCTGCTGCGGCGCGTCCTCACGCAGGGCCGGGCGCTCGGCGTGCTCGTCGTCGCGTTCGTGCAAGACCCGCGCAAGGAGACCGTGGCGATGCGTGGCCTGTTCACGCAGACCGTCGCGCTGCGGCTGCGGTCGGCGTCCGAGACGGTGATGGTGCTCGGCGAGGGCATGGCCGACGTCGCGCCCGCACACCAGATCAGCCCGGCCCACCCCGGCACGGGCTACGTGGTCGCAGACGACGGGAACGTGGAGCGGGTTCGGGCGGACTTCTGGGAGGACACGTTCATTCGGATGGTCGCCGAGACCTACCCCGCGCCCGACCGGTACATGCCGCCGCCGATCTTCGTCGGCCCGCCAACTCCCGACGCTGACGACAAGGCGACCACGCCCACGCGGGTCCCTGCCGAGGAGCAGCGGGTTCCGCGTGCACCGCGCAAGCCGCGGTCTCCTCGCAAGCCGCGCGAGACGGCGACCCGCACGACGTCCGCCGCTGAGGCGTCGGATGCCTGACGTCGCTCCCGCGCAGGGTGGGTTCCCGGGGTTCGGGCTGGACGCCCCGCTCGACCTCGGGAACCTCACCCCGGCGGCGGTCGTCGGGATCGCCGCACGGCTGCGCGACCGTACCGCCGCCGCGTTCTCCGACGCCGCCGCCCGCACGGGCTTCTGCTCTCACCCGATCCGGCTGCGCGGCTCCTCGACCACCGTCGACGCGGCCACGGGTGAGGTGCTGTCGCAGTTCAGCTCCGACGACGCGCCGCTCGGCGTCCTGTACCGCGCGTGCGGCAACCGGCGCGAGTCGGTCTGCCCGGCCTGCTCCCGCGTCTACGCGCGCGACACGTTCGAGATGATCCGGGCGGGCCTCCTGGGCGGCAAGACCGTCCCTGCGACCGTCGCGGACAACCCGCTCGTCTTCGCGACCCTCACCGCGCCGTCCTTCGGTCACGTGCACGGCACCCGCGCCAAGCACGGCAGGTCCGCGCGCTGCCGTCCGCACAGCACCGGGACGTGCCCACACGGCCGCCCACGCGGGTGCACCACGCAGCACGCTGACCCCGACCCCGCCGTCGGGTCTCCGCTGTGCGACGCCTGCTACGACTGGCACTCAGCCGTCGTGTGGCAGTGGCACGCCCCAGAGCTGTGGCGGCGCTTCACGATCGCGCTGCGTCGCCAGGTCGCCGAGGCTCTGGGCGTGCGCGAGTCGACGCTCGGGACGGTGGCCTCGGTGCAGTTCGCGAAGGTCGCCGAGTATCAGGTGCGCGGCCTCGTGCACTTCCACGCCCTCATCCGGCTCGACGGCCCCGACGGCCCGGGCAGCCCCGCTCCCGTCGACGGGTCGACCCTCGCGCACGCCGCGCGGGCTGCTGCTCGGGCAGTGGCCGTCACGGCTCCTCCGGTGGACGGTGCGGACGTCCCGCGCGTGCTGCGCTTCGGTACGCAGCTCGACGTGCGGTGCGTGCGCACTGGCGTACCGGAGAACGACGACGGCTCCGACGACCTACGGCCCGAGCAGGTGGCCGGTTACCTCGCGAAGTACTCGACCAAGGGCACCGGCACCGATCTCGCGACACCGCGCCCGCACCACCAGCGCATGGTCCGCACCTGCCGGTGGCTCGCCGAGCGCGCCCGCACCGCGTGCCGTGGCCTCGCCGGGCCAGACCCGGAGGACGACGAGGGCTGCGTCTGCGGGCAGTGCGCGGACAGCCCGTACGGGCTGCTCGCGAAGTGGGCGCACATGCTCGGCTTCCGTGGCCACTTCTCGAGCAAGTCGCGGCGCTACTCGATCCCGCTCGGAAGGCTGCGCCGGGCCCGCATGAGGTTCCAGCGGCTCAAGGCAGACGCCGAGCGCGATGGCACGCCGATGGACGTCGCCGACCTTGAAGCACGCCTGCTCGCCGAGGACGACGAGACGACCCTCGTCGTCGGCTCCTGGACCTACGAGGGCTCCGGGTGGACCAACCCGGGCGACAAGGCCCTGGCCGACGCGGCGGCGGCACGCGCCCGCGAGTACGCGCAGTGGAAGGCGCACGCGACGGCATCGGTTCGGAACGGAAGCAGGGAGGCAGCACGATGACGAGCACCACCACGAACACCCCGACGATGGACAGGCCGAGCGGCAGGCCGCGGCTCATGACGCCCGAGGAGCTGGCCGAGTACCTCGGCGTGAGCCTGCACTGCGTGTACGCGTGGTCCAGCCGCGGCGGCGGTCCCAAGGTCGTGCGGGTCGGGGCGCGGCTCCGGTACCGGCCGGCCGACGTCGAGCAGTGGCTCGACCGCGTGACCGACTGCGGCACGGCGGGCTGAAGCATGGCGCGCAAGCCCATCGAGCCCGGCCGCTGGGGACGGATCACGCGGACGGAGATCGCCCCGGGGATTTGGCGTGCGCGGGCGAGGTACCGCGACCTGGCCGGGAACCTCCGAGCCGTCGAAGCGCGAGGCCGCTCCGGTGCGGCGGCGCAGCGAGCCCTGGAAGACAAGCTGCACCAGGCGAGCACGGAGACCGCGGTCGCGGGGACGGCGACGATCACCCCGGCGACCCGCATGGGGGTGGTGTTCGACCATTGGCTCGTCGAGAAGCGCGTCGAGGGCCAGATCACCATGCAGTCGCTGGAGACCTATCGCGGCGTCCTCGAACGCGACCTGCGGCCTGCGTTCGGCCTGCTGCGGGTCCGTGAGGTCACGCCCGTCGCGGTGAACCGGGTGCTCATGGCGCTCAGCACGGCGCAGAAGTTCGACACCGCGCGGCAGGCGCGCAACGTCATGTCCCAGGTCATGATGCTGTGCGTGCGCTACGGGGCTGCGCCGTTCAACCCGGTCCGCGACGCAGTGACCGTCCGCAAGCCGCGCCGTGCCGAGGTCCGCACGCTCGGGCTGGAGGACATCGCGCTGCTGCGCAAGGCCGTGCGCGAGTGGGAGGACCGTCCCGCGCTCGCACGGGGGCGTCGCAACGTCACGCTGCTGCCGCAGATCGTGGACACGATGCTCGGCACCGGGCTGAGGATCGGTGAGTGCCTGGCGCTGCGGGAGGCGGATGCCGACCTCGACGCCGAGGTCCCGACGCTCACGGTGACCGGGACCGTCGTCCGGGCGGAGGGACGGCTCGTGCGGCAGCCCAAGCCAAAGTCCGACTCGTCGCGGCGCACGATCACGCTCCCCGCGTTCGTCGTCACCGCGATCCGCGAGGCGCTGGACCTCGGGCTGGACGGCGGTCCGGACGCCCTGGTGTTCCCGTCCACGCGAGCGACGCCGCGCTCCCCCAGCCGGGTGCGTGACCAGCTCCGCGACGCGCAGGCCTCCATCGGCACCACGGTTACCCCGCACGACTTCCGCCGCACCGTGGCGACGCAGGTCGCGAACTCGACGACGATCGGCAACGCGACCGCGCTGCTCGGCCACGCCGACGAGGGCACGACCGTCCGGCACTACGTGAAGCGCACCCACGTGGCGCCGGACCTGCGGGTCGTCATCGACCAGCTGATCTCGGCGGCCGGGTCGACGGCCACCGAGCACGAAACAGGTGAGTTTCCGGTGACCTCCACATGACGAAGGGCCCCACCGCCGCAGGATTCTGCGGGTGGGGCCCTTCGGGTGGCGGTAGCGGTGGGATTTGAACCCACGGTGGACTTTCACCCACACACGCTTTCGAGGCGTGCTCCTTAGGCCGCTCGGACACGCTACCTCGCCGGGATACCCGGCCCAGGAAGGATACCTGGTCACACCCCCGGACACCGAATCGGCCGGTCAGCCGGTCCTGCGTCGGGTCACGCCCGCCCCGCTCGACGCCCGCGCGGAGCCGGACCACCCGGCCCACCCCACGCCGTCGGGCAACACCCGCCGCCGGACCGCGCGGGCGTCGCGCACCACGCCGGAGGCACGGGCGTCACTTCCCGGCGAGCGCCTCGGCGAACAGCGGGGTGACGTTGTCGATCGCGTAGATCACGGCGGTGGGCGTGCCGAGCGAGAAGGCGTTGGAGAGGTCCTTGTCGTCGAACACGACGTAGCGGCCGTCGGCGACGGACGGCACGGTCTGGAAGATCGGGAGGGCCTCGACGTCGGCGGCGGTGAAGCCGATGGGCTGGATGACGGTGAGGTCGGCGTCGAGCAGGTCGACGTTCTCGGTGCCGAGGGTGGCGGAGAACTCCTCGCCGGCGGCCTCGTCGATCTCGGGCTTGGTGTCGAACCCGAGGCCCTGCATGAACTCGCCGCGGCTGGAGGTCGAGACGTAGGCGCCGAAGCCCTCGGCCCAGTAGGACCCGATGACGGCGGTCTTGCCCGCGAACTCGGGGTGCTCGTCGCGCGCGGCGGCGAACGCGTCGTTGACCTCGGCGAGCAGCTCGTCGCCGGCCTCGCTGCGCCCGAGGGCGGCGGCGATCATGCCGACCTGGTCCTCCATGGGCGTGAGGTAGGCCTCGCCGCCCTCGGGGATGGCGACGGTCGGGGCGATCTCGGAGAGCCGCTCGTACCGCTCGGGGTCGCCGGACGACTTCACGTCGAGGATGACGTCGGGGTCGAGCACGGCGATCTGCTCGTACGACGGCTCGAGGGTGCCGATGATCTCGGGCGACTCGTCGTACGCGTCGGCGAGCCACGGGCCGACGCCGTCGCCGCCGAACGCGAGCCAGTCGCTCGCGCCGACGGGCTGGACGCCGAGCGCGAGGGCGGTCTCGGCGTCGCCCCACCCGAGCGCGACGACGCGCTCCGGCTCCTCGGGGATCTCGACGTCGCCGAACGCCGTGGGGATGGTCACGGGGAAGGCGTCGGCGGCGCCGTCGGCGGTCGCGCTGCCGGACGGCGAAGCCTCGGCGTCGCCGTCGCCGGACGAGCACGCGGCGAGCGCGAGCACGGCGAGCGCGGACACGGCCGCGAGCGCGCGGCGGGGACGGGTGGTGCTGGTGCGGTGCATGGGACTCCTCAGTCCTCGAAGATCTGGCCGACGGGCTCGCGCTTCTCCGCCTGGAAGCGGTCCTCCGCGCGGCCGTAGGCCCAGTAGCCGGAGAGCGACAGGTCGGAGCGCGGCACGCCGCGCTCCGCGAAGACGCGGCGCAGGGCCTTCATGGCCCCGCGCTCGCCGTGCGCGAAGACGTGGACGCGGCCCTCGCGCCACGGGAGGTCGGCGACGGTGTCGGGCAGGAGCGTCGTCGTCCCGGCGGGTGCGTCGCCGCGCAGCACCCAGGTGACCTGGACGCCGTCGGGCGCCTCGAGCGGCAGGCGGTCCGCCTCGGTCCCGACCTCGAGCACGGCGTGTCCGACGGCGTCGCGCGGCATGGCCTCGAGCGCGGCGGCGATCGCGGGGAGCGCGGAGTCGTCGCCGGCGAGCAGGTGCCAGTCGGCGGCCGGGTCGGGCAGGTACCCGCCGCCAGGGCCGGAGAGGACGAGGCGGTCGCCGGGCTTCGCGCGCGCGGCCCACGGCCCGGCGAGGCCCTCGTCGCCGTGCACGACGAAGTCGATCGCGAGCCGCTGCGCCGCCTCGTCGACCCAGCGCACGGTGTACGTGCGGGTGACGGGCACGTCCTCGGGCGCGAGCGTGTCGCGCAGCGCCGCGACGTCGTAGGGCGGCTCGAGGCCGAGCTCGGGCTTGGCGAAGTAGATCTTGACGTACTTGTCGGTGTGCTCGTTCGTCGTGAACGCGGCGAACCCGTCGCCCCCGGCGACGACGCGCACGAGGTGCGGGGAGAGCCACGCGGTCTCGAGGACCTCGAGGACCGTCTGGGGGCGGGCGCGCCGCGGGGCGGGCGCGGTGGTGGTCGACATGACAACCTCTCGTCGGTGACTTAGGTGAGGCTAACATCACCGCCTGGGCGCGGGGTCGTGACGCCGGTCACCGCCCTGCGGAGCAGCGCGAGTCGCGCGGTCGTGGCGCCCGAGGGAACTCATACACGCACCCTGTGCCCTCCACAGCGACCGCACAGGCTCGCCCGGCGGAATGGGGACGTCCTCGACCACGGCGCCCAGCGCCCCGGCACCCGGAGGCCTCGTGTCCCAGCCCGTCCTGTACCTCGTCGACCTCGTCGCGGTCACCGTCCTCGCGTTCGGCCTCTACTTCCCCCGGCACCGCCGCCGCGACCTCGTCGTCGCGTACCTCGGCGTCAACGTGGGGGTGCTCGCGGTCGCGGCGACGCTCGCGACGAGCAGCGTCGGCGCCGGTCTGGGGCTCGGGCTCTTCGGTGTCCTGTCGATCATCCGCCTCCGCTCGACCGAGCTCTCGCAGACCGAGGTCGCCTACTACTTCGCCGCCCTCGCGCTGGGCCTCCTCGGCGGCCTCGGCGCGGCCACCGGCTGGTTGTCCCTCGCCGGCATGGCGCTCGTCGTCGGCGTGATGGCCGTCGTCGACCACCCGCGCGTGCTGCGCCGCACGCAGAGCCAGACCGTCGTCGTCGACCGCGCCCTCGCCGACCCGGCCGAGCTCACGCGCTACCTGGAGGAGCTGCTCGGCGCCGAGGTCCGCGGGGTGAGCGTGCAGCGGCTCGACCTCGTCAACGACACGACCTGGGTCGACGTCCGCTGGACCGCCCCACGGACGCCGCGCCGGGGCGCGCGCCCCGCCCGTCCCGCCGTCCTGCCCGACGCCGTCCCCCCGCTCGCGGCCGACGCCGCGCCGCTCCGCGTGGCCGCCACGGCCCCGGACGGTCTCCCCGCCCGGACGGGGGTGCGCGCATGAGCCCGCAGACCCTCCCGGCCGACGACCGCTTGCGCGCCGCCCTCCAGCCGCTCGCCGGGGTGGACCTCGACGAGCTCGTCGGGACGGCCGCGCTGCTGACCCGGGTCGACCGCAAGTACGTCCTGCCGGTGGACGACGCAGTCGCCGTGCTCGACACCCTCGCCCGCACGACCGCCGCGCGCGTCCTGGAGATCGACGGGGCACGCAGCGCGGCCTACGAGTCGGTGTACTTCGACACGCCCGACCTCGCGTCGTTCCGCCTCACGGCGACGCGCCGCCGTCGGCGGTTCAAGGTCCGCACGCGCACCTACCTCGACTCCGGGACGAGCTTCCTCGAGGTCAAGACGCGCGCCGCGCGCGGCACGACGCTCAAGCAGCGCGTCGCCCACGACTGCCCGACGGCGCTCGACGGCGGGCAGGAGTTCGTCCACCGGACGCTCGCCGCCGAGGGCATCGACGGCGTGCCGGAGCACGCGCTGGCACCCGGCCTCGTGTCGCGCTACCGCCGCACGACGCTCCTGCTCCCCCGGCCCGACGGCGCCGCGCGCGCCACCGTCGACACCGGGCTCACGTGGGAGCTCGACGGGCCCGACGGCGCCCGGCCCCTCTCCTGGCCCGTCAGCCACCTAGCGGTCGTCGAGACGAAGGGCGGCTCGACGCCGTCGGACCTCGACCGGCTGCTGTGGCGGCACGGCCACCGCCCCGAGCGGATCTCGAAGTACGGCACCGGGCTGGCGCTGCTGCGCCCCGACCTGCCCGACGGCCCCTGGCGGCGCGTGATCCGCCGCCACCTCACCCCCTCCCCGGGCGGCACGACGTCCGACCGGACTCCCGCCCACCACCTCGCCCGCACCCCCGGGCACGACGACAGGAGCCTGTGATGCGCATCCGACGACCCCTCACGTACCTCACCGCGGCTGCGGCGGCCGCCGTCCTCGCCGGCTGCTCGGTCCTGGGCAGCGACGCCGCCACGGACGACACGTCCGCGAGCGCGAGCACGACCGCGAGCGGCGGCTCGACCACCGCGCCCGACGCCGTCGCCGGCCTCACCCCCGACGAGGCGCGCGCCGACAACACCGAGGTGACGGTGGACGACGCCGACCTCGCGGTCGACGAGGCGTCGGCGACGACCATCGCGCTCGACGGCGGCACCGCCACCGTGGACGGCGACGGCGTGACCGTCGACGGCGCGACCGTCACCGTGACCGCCCCCGGCACGTACGTGCTGAGCGGCACGCTGGAGGGCCAGGTCGTGGTCGACACCGCCGAGGACGGGCTCGTCCAGCTCGTGCTCGACGACGCCGACATCACCTCGACGACCAACGCCGCCGTGAACGTCCAGGACGCGGAGAAGGTCGCGGTGGTCCTCGCCGACGGCTCGACGAACAGCCTCACCGACGCCGAGGAGCCCTCCGAGCTGGACGCCGACGGCGAGCCCGACGGCGCGCTGTTCTCGACGGCCGACCTCGTGATCGGCGGCGACGGCGCGGTCACCGTGACGTCGCACGCGAACGACGGCATCGTCTCGAAGGACGGCCTCGCCATCGCGGGCGGCGACCTCACCGTCGACGCGGGCGACGACGGCCTGCGCGGCAAGGACTACCTCGTCGTCACAGGCGGGACGCTCGACGTCACCGCCGCGCAGGACGGGCTGAAGTCCACCGAGGACGGCGACGCGGCCCTCGGGTTCGTCGACGTGCGGGGCGGGGACGTCACCGTCACGTCGGGCGACGACGGCGTCCAGGCGGTGACGGACGTCGTCGTCTCCGGCGGCACGCTGACCGTCACCGCGGCCGGTGGCGCGGGCGCCGACGTGAGCGAGGACGCCTCCGCGAAGGGCCTCAAGGGTGACGTGGGCGTCGTGGTCGGCGACGACGCGACGGTCACCGTCGACGCCGCCGACGACGCGCTGCACTCGGACGGCGCCGTGTCCGTCTCGGGCGGGACCGTCGAGCTGTCGTCCGGCGACGACGGCGTGCACGCCGACGGCGACGTCACCGTCTCCGGCGGCGACCTCACGGTCACGACGTCCGTCGAGGGCATCGAGGGCGCGACCCTCACGATCTCCGGTGGTGACGTCGACGTGACGGCGAGCGACGACGGCCTCAACGCGACGGTCGGGTCGACGACCGGCACCGGCGAGGGCGGCACGGCAGCAGGCGACACGGCCGCAGGCGGCTCGGCAGCGGGCGGCTCGGCGGGCGGCTCGGCCGCCGGCACCATGCCGGAGCCGCCGGACGGTGCGCCGGGCGGGACGACGGGCGGCACCCCGCCGGAGATGCCGGCGGACGGCGAGATGCCCGAGCCCCCGCAGGGCGACGACCTGCCTGACGGTGTCGAGCCCCCCGACGGCACGGACCTGCCGCAGGGCCGCCCTGGCGGTGGGGCGGGCGGCATGGCGGGCGGCGGCATGGACGCCGACGACGGCTCGTCGCTGACGATCTCCGGCGGCACGCTCACGATCGACGCGGGCGGCGACGGGATCGACTCGAACGGGTCGCTCACGGTCACGGGCGGCGAGACGGTCGTCCAGGGCCCGACGAACGACGGCAACGGCGCGCTCGACGTGAACGGCACGTTCACCGTCTCCGGCGGCTCGCTCGTCGCGGCGGGCAGCGCGGGGATGGTCGTCGTACCGGCCACGGACTCCGAGCAGGGCTGGCTCGCCGCCGACGTCTCTGCGAGCGCCGGCGACACCGTCACCGTCACGGCGTCGGACGGCACCGTCGTCGCCGAGCTCACCGTCACCAAGGAGACGGCGAACGTCGTCGTCTCCTCTCCCGACGTGACGACCGGCGAGACCTACACGGTGACCACCCCGTCCGGCTCGGTGACCGCCGTCGCGGGCGAATGGACCGGCGGCGGCATGGGGGGCCGCCCCACCCACCCGGGCACGCAGGACGGCACCACGGCCCAGGACGACACCAGGGCTCAGGACGACACCACGGGCCAGAGCGAGACCACCGAGTCCTGACCGCGCGTCGTCCGGCCGGGGATCTCAGCCCGAGCGCCCTGCCGAGGTAGAGCCCCGGTCCCGCGAGGTAGAGCCGTGGTTCCCCGACGTACAGCCGAAGTCCCGCGAAGTAGAGCCGAGGTCATCCGAGAGAGACCCGCGGTCGGGCACCGGCAGGAGCGCGCCAAGGATCGTCCCCACTCCGGTCCGTGCGGCCACCTGGTCGCGAGGAGCCCTTGCCGTGGTCGTGCCGCGTCCTCGCGTTGGAGCACCGTCGTGCCCGACGGCGGTCGGTCGCCCGCGGCGAGGGCGCCTCAGCCGGCCACCAGCAAGGCGGCACCACCATCCAGACCCGACCCGCGCCGTCGGGCACAAGACCACGGCTCTACCTCGCAGAACCACGGCTCTACCTCGCAGAACCACGGCTCTACCTCGCGCGACCACGGCTCTACCTCGCCAGACCTCGAGTCCACCTCACGGGACCACGGCTCTACCTCGACCGAACCACGGCTCTACCTCGCGCGACCTCAGCTCTACCTCGCGGGGCCTCGGGTCTCCCTCGGGGTGACCGGCGCTACCTCCGCAGGCCGGAGTTCTGTCCCCGCTCTCGTCGTACCGTGGGAGACGTGCCCAGCGACCCGACCGCACCGTCCCCGACCGACCCGACCGAACCGACGACCGCCTCCCCCGCGCACGTGGCGACGTCGGCCGCCGACCTGCCGTCTGCCGTCCCGACCCTGTCGTCGCGGCTCGCGTGGCGGCCGAGCCAGCCACCGGCGGGCGCGGAGCCGGCGCCGCGGACGGGGACGGTCGAGGACGCGGTGGAGCTGCTGCGCGGGCTGCGGGTCACGGCGCTCACGGGCGCGGGCGTGTCGACGGACTCGGGGATCCCGGACTACCGCGGCCCGGACTCGCCGCCGCGCAACCCGATGACGTACCAGCAGTTCGTGCAGGACGAGGCGTTCCGCCGCCACTACTGGGCGCGCAACCACGTCGGGTGGCAGCACGTGCACCGCACGCACCCGAACGCGGGCCACCGCGCGCTGGCGCGGCTGGAGGACGCGGGCGTGCTCGTCGGGCTCATCACGCAGAACGTCGACCTGCTGCACGAGGACGCGGGCAGCCGCAACGTCATCGACCTGCACGGCCGCTACGACCGGGTGATCTGCCTGCAGTGCGGGCGCGTCATCTCGCGCGAGCACCTGGCCGAGCGCCTGACCGCGCTCAACCCGGGGTTCCTGGAGAGCGTCGGCGACGTCGGCGACGTGGAGATCGCGCCGGACGCGGACGCCGTGATCGAGCAGACGTCGCACTTCCGGCCCGCACCGTGCGAGTTCTGCGGCGGGGTCCTCAAGCCGGAGATCGTGTACTTCGGGGAGAACGTGCCGCGCGAACGGGTCGACCGTGCGTTCGCGATGGTCGACGAGGGCGACGCGCTCCTCGTCGCCGGGTCGTCGCTCACGGTGCTGAGCGGGCTGCGGTTCGTGCGGCACGCGGCGAAGGACGGCAAGCCGGTCGTCATCGTCAACCGTGGCTGGACGCGCGGTGACCCGCTCGCGACGCTCAAGATCGAGGCCGGCACCACGGAGACCCTCACCGCCCTCGCCGAGGCGCTCGCGCGCTGAGGCGACCGACCCACGAGCGGTGGGGAGGAAGGACGGCGCCGGGTCGTGGCGGGCCTGGCGGGAGGCGCCGAGGGACGAGGCGCCGGATGGTAGACCCGGCGCCGTCCTTCCTGCCCGCCGCGACCGCGACGACAGGGGGTGCGGTCAGCGCTGCGCGCCGAAGAAGTCGCGGAGCAGCCGTGCGCACTCGTCCTCGCGCACGCCGCCGACGACCTCGACGGCGTGGTTGGCGCGCTGGTCGCGCACGAGGTCCCACACCGAGCCGGTCGCGCCGGCCTTGGGGTCCCACGCCCCGAGCACGAGCCGCTCGACGCGCGCCAGCACGAGCGCGCCCGCGCACATGACGCACGGCTCGAGCGTGACGACGAGCGTGCAGCCCTCGAGGCGCCACTCCCCCCACGTCGCGGCGGCCTGGCGCAGCGCGAGCACCTCGGCGTGCGCGGTCGGGTCGCCCGTCTCCTCGCGCCGGTTGCGCCCCACGCCGAGCAGCCGACCGTCCGGCCCGACGACGACCGCCCCCACGGGCACGTCGGCGCTCGCGAGCGCGTGGGTCGCCTCGTGCAGCGCGAGGCCCATGAGGGCGTCCCACGTCCGGCGGCGCCCCGCGACCGTGGCGGGCGGGAACGCACCCTCCGCGGCAGGGATCGCGAGCCCGCGCGGCACGCTGCCCGACGCCGTCCCCTCCTCCGGGTGCGCGAGGTCGCCCCGGTGGGCGGGGTCGCCCGAGCGGGCGGGGCCGCCCGGGTGGGCCGGCTCGCCGGGGTGGGCGACGTCGTCGGGCACGGGACCTCCGGTCGGTAGGAGCGGGCCGCACCAGGCTAGCGACCGCGCGCTCGCCCCGTGCGCGGATCGGTTACCGGCCGGTACGGCGGACGGCCCGCGGTCCGATACCGTTGTCACCATGCGCCTGCACGTCGCCGACCACCCGCTCGTGGCCCACAAGCTGACCGTCCTGCGGAACAAGGAGACGACGTCCTCGACGTTCCGGCTCCTCGTCGACGAGCTGGTCACCCTCCTCGCCTACGAGGCGACGCGGGACGTACGCGTCGAGCCGCACGAGATCGAGACGCCCGTGACCAGGACGGTCGGCGTCCGGCTCGCGGAGCCGCGCCCCCTCGTCGTGCCGATCCTGCGCGCGGGCCTCGGCATGCTCGAGGGCATGACGCGGCTCCTGCCCACGGCCGAGGTCGGGTTCCTCGGGATGCAGCGCGACGAGGAGACGCTCGAGGCGGTCACGTACGCGAACCGCCTCCCCGACGACCTCACGGGCCGGCACGTCTTCCTGCTCGACCCGATGCTCGCGACCGGCGGCACGCTCGTCGCGGCGATCGACTACGTCTTCGCGCGCGGGGCGCGCGACGTCACCGCCGTGTGCCTGCTCGCCGCGCCGGAGGGCATCCAGGTGCTCGAGAAGGCGGTCGGCGAGCGCGTCGACGTCCAGCTCGTGGTCGCCGCGGTCGACGAGCGCCTCGACGAGAAGGCGTACATCGTGCCCGGGCTGGGCGACGCGGGCGACCGCCTGTACGGCGTCGTCTGACCCTCCCACCTGCACGAACACCCGCCGGGACGCCCCGGCGCCCGCTCGGCACGCCCGGAACGCGAGATCGCCGCGGTCCGCATGCTGAGAACTTCCACGGCTCCTCTTGGCGTGCCGTGCGCTCCGCTGCCATGCTCGCTCCCGTGAGCACCTCGACCCGTCCCGTCAGCGCGCCGTCCGGCGTGCTCCCGGGCGCGGTCGTGTGCGTCTGTTGTCAGGCCTGAACCCTCTCCCGCACCTCGGTTCAGCCCTCGACCCCTGCCGACCCGCCGGACTCCCGGCGTCGCCGTCGGCCCGACGCACCCGGAGCCACCCATGACGCTCACCGCTACCCGCACCGCCCGCCGCACGCCGTCGGCCCGCGTCCCCGTTGCCCGGACGACGACGCCGCGCCCCACCGCACCGCGGCCCGCCCCCGCACCCCGCGCGGCGGCGCCCGAGCCCGCCGCCCCGCGGCGCAACCCCGGCTTCGTGCTCTACGTCGGCGTCGACGCCGCGCCGGGCGAGCAGCCGCAGGCGCAGCTCGTCGAGCTCGCCGAGGCCCTGGGCGAGCTCGCGCGCGACTGGCTGCCGAGCGCCGAGACGTACACGGCGCTCGCCCTCGCGGAGCCCACGACCGCGACGACGTCGCCCGTCCAGGACATCGCCGCGTTCCGCGAGCGGCTCGCGACCCTCTCCCCCGTGCCACGCGTCGTCATCGACCCCGCGGGGCGCACGGTCACGGTGGAGGGCCGCTCGGCGCGCCTGACGTTCCGCGAGCTCGAGCTGCTGTCGTACCTCGCGCGCACGGCGCACCGCGTCGTGACGCGCGCCGAGCTGCTGGAGACCGTGTGGGCCGACCACGAGGTCGCGAGCGGCAGCCGCACCATCGACGTCCACGTGCGACGCCTGCGCGAGAAGCTCGGGCTGGAGCACGTCATTACCACGGTCCGCGGGCTCGGCTACCGGTTCGACCCGCAGACCCCCGTCGTCCTCGGCGGCTCGGGGGACGCCGCCTGAGGACCGCGCTGCCGGGCCGCGGTCGACGTGGGGGTACGTGGGGGACCACGCGCCCGGCAGCGCAACCCCCTCCTGTGACGACCCTCGGAGGCCGCCCGCTCGCCGGGCGCGGACGCGCGTGCGGCGATACGTTCGGCCCATGCGCACAGTCATCGCGGGAGGTCACGGCCAGGTGGGCCGTCGCCTGGCCCGGACGCTGGTGGAGCGCGGGGACGACGTCGTCGCCTTCGTGCGGTCCGCCGCGCAGATCACGGATCTCACAGAGCTCGGCGCGCACGTCGCGCTGGTCGACCTCGAGAAGGACGACGCCGTCGCGGTGTCGTTCGAGCTCGAGGGCGCGGACGCCGTCGTGTTCGCCGCGGGCGCCGGGCCCGGCAGCGGGGCGCCGCGCAAGGACGCGGTCGACCGCGCGGGCGCGGCCCTCCTCGCCGACGCCGCCGAGCGCGCCGGGGTGGGGAGATACGTCCTCGTCTCGTCGCGCGGCGTCGAGGCGGCCCGTGCCGACGAGCGCCCCGACGGCGTCGACGACGTGTTCTGGGCCTACCTGCGGGCGAAGGCCGCTGCGGAGGACGACCTGCGCGCCCGCACCGACCTGCAGTGGACGATCGTCCGGCCCGGCCGTCTCACCGACGACCCGGGCGTCGGGCTCGTGGCCCTCGCCCCCGTGGGCGACGGCGACAAGCCGCGCGGCAAGCGGCGCAAGCCCGGCGCCGCCGTCGGCGAGCGGTCCGACGTGACGCGCGACGACGTCGCGCTCGTGCTCGCGGCGGTGCTCCACGAGCCCCGCTCGGCCGGACTCGTGCTCGACCTCGTGGGCGGCGACCGCCCCGTCGAGGACGCGCTCGCCGACGTCCTGCCCTGACCGCCCGGCCCGGCGACGGACGTCGGGTGCGTCAGCCCGCGCAGCGGGCCTCGCGCTGCCAGATCACCCCGAGCGGGTCACGGTCGGGCCGGATGAGGACGTTCGCGATCCGCGCCGTGTAGTTCCAGCCGCCGTAGGACACCTTGTCGCCGAAGCCGTACCACTCGTCGACCTCCCACGCGGCGTAGCACGCGGGCGCCGCGCTGAAGGGGTCGACCACGAGCTGCTCGGACCACGATCCCGCGTGCAGGACGTACTTCGCCCCGGACCCGGCGGCCTCCCCCAGCGCCACCGTGCGGCGCTCGCCGGCCGCGAGGTCCCACTGCCCCTTCGCCTGCCCGGTGACCCGGAAGGTCAGCGGGACGTTGGAGCCCGCGTTGTCGAGGAGCACGGACACCGTGCGGAACGAGTCACCGCGCTTCGCGTCGTAGTACGGGTCACCGAGGACGAGGCTCCCGCCGGGCGCCACGACCGCGCAGTCGAGCGCGTCGAACCGGGCCGTCACCGTCTCCGCGAACGGGGTGCCGAGGACCGTGCGCGACAGCTCGAACGTCACCGCACCGGACCGCACCGCGAGGGCGCCCGCGGGCAGGTCGACGCTCGCGCTCGCACCCGGCGCGACCTCGCCGAGGTCGCGCGTGCCGAACGGGGTGCGGACGACGACGCGGGTCGGCTCGTCGGCGTCGTTCCGCAGACCGGTCGTGAGCACCACCCCGCCCCCGCCGGGCGCGCACTGCGTCGTCGCCGTGAGGGTCGCCGCCCAGTCGGGCACGTACGCCGCGCCCCGGTAGGTCGCCGCGAGGGCCGAGTCCTGGAAACCCTTCCCGAGCACCCAGCGGTACTGGCGGAAGGTCACCTTCCCGGCCTTGACGTCGAGCTTCCCCGTGTCGATCGTGAACGTCGCCGTCTCCCCGGGTCTGATGCCGTTCACCGGGGCGGAGTCCCCGAGCGCGCCGCCGAGCATCCGGGCGTCGAGCGTCTCCGCCGTGTCGTTCGTGAGAGTGCCGACGAGCCGGATCGAGCCGTCCTCCCAGCGCGCCTCGACCGTCGCCGTGCGCGCCCACGACGGCGCGTAGGTCGTCGCTGCGTACGACGCGGTTACCGTGCTCCCCGCCAGGCCGGGGGCGTGAACCCGCTCGACCGCGAACGTGGCCGTCCCCGCCGGGACGTCGCGCACGCGGGTGTCGACGGCGAGCGTCTCGGTCGCGCCCGGAGCGACCTCCACGGGCGCGGCGCCGCCGTACGGCGTCGTCATCGTGACCCGCAGCGTCGTCGCCCGGTACGGGTTGTGGAACGTCCCGCGCACGACCGTCGAGCCGGCGCCCGCACCGTCCGGCACGACCCACGTGGCCGTCGCCGACGCGGAGCCGTCCGCGACCGACCAGTCGAAGCAGTCAACGCCCGGGATCTCGTGGCTCGCGAGGGCCGCGCCGTCGGCCAGCACGTCGAGCGTCAGCGACGCCTCCCCGACACCGCCGGGCACGTCGACGACGGCGTCCCGGCCGCCGTCGACCGTGCGCGTCAGGTCGTCGCGACCGGCGACGGCGAACACCACGGGGACGGTCGAGCGCGTGTTGTCGTAGCGCAGCGCGACCGGGGCGGACGACCGCTCGGTCGCCGGGTCGAGGACGCACGCCCCGACGGTCGGCGCGTCCACCGCGGGCGCGTGCCGCACGGCGTCGTACGCGGCGGTCACGACGTGCGACCTGCCCGAGCCGTCGAGCCGGGAGACGCGGAACGCGACCTCGCCGGCGGCGACCTGCCGGGAGCCGGTGTCGAGGGTCAGCACGGCCTCCGTGCCGGGCGCGACGTCGACCGCGCGCGTCGTACCGAGGTCTCCACCGTCCAGCGCCACGCGCAGCGTCGCCGCCGCGTGGTCGTTGCGGAAGGTCCCGCTCACCACCACGGAGCCGCCGCCCTCGGTGGGCGCCCACTCCGCCGTCGCCGAGCCCTCGACGCGCCACTCGAAGCAGTCGACGCCGTCGACCACGTGCCGCGCGACGGTCTCCCCGTCCGCGACGACCGCGAACGTCGCGCCCTGCGCACCGACACCACCGGGCACGACGACGTCACGTGTCTCGCCACCCTCGAGCGTCGCGGTCAGGTCGTCGCGGCCGACGACCGAGAACGTCACCGGCACCGTCGATGCCGCGTTGTCCAGGTGCAGCGTTACCGGCGCGGACGACGTGTCCGTCGCCGGGTCGAACACGCACCGTGCGACCGTCGGCTCCGCGACCCTCGGCGCGATCGCCTGGCGGCCGAGCGCGAGCGCGAGATCGCTCGGCGGCCGCGAGACGACCGTCCCGCCACCCGGGCCGACGAGCAGCCTCTCCTGCGAGAGCAGGAGCATGCTCGCGGGCACCGCAGGCGCGTTGACGTCGACGACCAGCGAGGCGTTCTCCCCCACGCTCGCGCGCCCGGGGAGGTCGGCCGCGCGCCACGCGGGCGTGTCGGGCGCGACGAGGCCGACCGTGACAGGGGTCCCCGTCCCGTTCGTCAGGTCGGCGACGAACCGCACCGCGCCGCCCGCGTTCTCCGCGCGGACCTGGACGTCGTCGGCCCCGAGCCACGCGAGCGGCACCGCCGCGCTCAGGGTGCGGCTCGCCGTGACTGCCTGGTCGTCGGCTCCGGCCCGCACCTCGACGGGCACGTCCGCGGGGAGCACGCGGAGCGCGCCGTCGTCGCGCTGCTGGAACTCGGGCGTGAACCCGTCTTCGGCGCGCAGCTCGACGGTCAGCTCTACCGGGCGGCCCGCAGACGCGCCGCGCGCCGGAGCGGGCAGCACCGTGTCGCTCGCACACTCGAGCGCGGCGCCCCGCGTCGGGGTGGTGCAGGTCCAGTCGTCGTCGACAGGCCGGAGGGACAGCCCCTTCGGCAGCTCGGGCACGGTGAAGCGGACGCCCTGGGCATCACGGTCGCCCGTGTTGGCGGCCGTGAGCGTGAGCGTCGCGGACCCGGGGTTCGCCGCGAGCGTCACGCGCTCGTCGTCGAGCCGGACCTCTGCGCCGACATACTTCAGCGGCGGCGGCGTGAGGTTGCGCTCCACCGTGCGCAGGCCCTCCGCCTTCACGCGCGCCGGGAACTCGTAGACGCCGCCGCCCCGGGCCGTGACCGTGACGACGAGGTCGCGCGCCTCGCCGGGCGCGAGCACGCCCACCGCGCACGCGAGCGTCCCGCCCGCAGCGGCGGGCCCGCACGGGAGCGCAGCCGTGCGCAGCACGGGCGCGACCGACGCGCCGCGCGCGACGACCGACGACGTGACGGCCTCGACGCCGGCCGGCAGGTCGATCTCGACCGTGACGTCCTGCGCCGCCCTCCCGCCCGAGTTCGACACCGTCAGGCGCACGTCGGCGGGCTTGCGCGCCTCCATCTCGATGCCGGTCCCGAGCGCGACGTCGAGCGCGGCCGGAGCGGGCTCCGGCGGCGGGTCGACGGGCGTCGGCTCGCCGGTCCCCGGGTCGACGGGGGTCGAGCCGCCGGGAGCCGGGTCGGTGGGCGTCGAGCCGACTGGGCTCGTCCCGCCGGGCGCGCCCCCATCCGCAGGCGGAGCCGTCGTCGCGTCGGGGGTGGCGGGGTCCGCCGGCGCCGGCGGGATGTTGGTGGGGGACGTCGGGTCTGTCGTGGGGTCGGGCGTCGGGGAGGTCGTCCCCGGGCTCTGCGAGGGCGACGGTGACGGAGACGGGGACGAGCCGGACGGCGTCGGGGACGACTGCGAGGTCGGTGACGGCGTGGGGTCGGGGGTGAAGGCTCCGAGCGCGCCCGCGACGCCCAGCCCGGCGACCGCGAGCACGCCCACGGTCACCGCCGCCGCGGCGATCGGCGCGGACGCGACCAGCGCGAGCAGGCCTCCGGCCCCGGCCGCGGCCAGGGCGCCGCCGCCCGCCGCCGCACCGCCGACGGCCGCCGCTCCGCCCACCGCAGCAGCCCCG
>NZ_JALIZI010000009.1:0-219348 GCF_040595865.1 Cellulosimicrobium sp. MI9406 | reverse complement strand
CCGCGGTCGCGCGCGGCGCCTCGCGCGCGGGTCCGGGCCCGGCCTCGGGCACGGTGTCGGTGCGGGTGGTCATGACGGTCTCTTTCGCGGGAGGTCCTCGGGCGGTGCTCGGGTGGTGCCCGGGCGGCCGGCCGGCGCAGGTGCCGGCCGGCCGCCCGGGACGGGCGGTTCCGCTCAGCTGTCGAGCAGGTCCGCCTTGCCGTCCACGTAGGCGGACTCGAGGCCGTCGAGCACCTCGGTCGGCGACTTCGACTGGTTGATGAGGGACTGGAGCTCGCTGACGATCACGTCGTAGTAGCCGGGCACGGGCCAGTCGGGGTAGAACGCGAGGCCGTCGTCGTCGAGGATCGCCTGGAAGTTCTCGGTGAGCTGCTGCGTGCGCTCGTCCGTGATGACGGACGCGTCACCGGCGACGGGCAGGCCGCCCTTCTCCGCGAGGATGTTCTGCACCTCGGGACGCAGCGTGACGTCGATGAACTCCTCGGCGAGGTCGGGCGAGTCCGCGTTCGCGGGGACGACCCACAGGTTGCCGGACGAGCCGACCTGGAGCGTGTTGCCGGGGAAGTTGAACTGGCCCCAGTCGGCGTCCATCTCCTCGACGATGCGGCCGAACCACCACGAGCCGGAGACCATCATCGGGTAGGTGCCGTTGATGAACGAGACGCCCATGTCCTCCGCGGTGAGCGCCGCGGAGTCGGACGCGACGTAGCCGTCCTTGATCCAGGAGTCGAGCGTCTCGGTCGCCTGCGTCATCTCGGGACCGTGGAAGTCGGGGTCGCCGTCGAAGAGCTGGTACTGGTCGATGAAGTCCCGGTCCGAGTTCGCGAGCACGAGCTCGTACCAGAGCTGGCCCATCGGGTACTCGGCACCGGCCTCGGCGAGCGGCGTCACGCCCTGGGCCTTGAAGGCCTGCATGACGGTCTCGAGCTCCTCGAGCGTCGTCGGCACCTCGAGCCCGTACTGGGCGAACATGTCCTTGTTGTAGTAGACCTGCACGAACTCGCCGTAGTTCGGGACGCCGTACCACTCGCCCGAGCCCATGAGGCCCTGGTCGTCGTAGGTCGCGGTCGTCTGGAGCGAGCCGCTGAGCTTCTCGTCCCAGCCGCGCTCGGTCGCCGCGTCGGTGAGCGGGGTCAGCAGGCCCTGCGCGGCGAGCTGGCCGGCGGTCGCGTTGCCCTTGTTGTACTCCATGACGTCCGGCACGTCGTCGCCGGTGAGGACGATCTTGGCGTTCTTCTGGATCTGCTCGAACGTCTGCTTCTCGACGACGACGTCGACGTCCGGGTTCTCCTCCTCGAAGATCTCGATCGCCTTGGCCCAGGCCTGGCCCATGGCCGAGTCCTCGTTCTCGTAGTGCCAGATCGTCAGGGTCTGGTCGTCGGACCCGCCGCTGCCGCCGGAGCTCCCGCACGCCCCGAGGGCGAGTGGGAGCGCTGCCACGGCAGCGACGAGCGAGATCTTCCGGGATCGCAGCATGTGCGTGTCCTCCTCATCGAGTTCCGGCGGGGGCCGGAGGGCGGCCGGGCGTCGCCCGGCCGGTCGGTGTTCAGCGAGCCGCGGGCTCGGGGTCGTCGTCCGGTGCCCGGCCGGCCGCGGGGGCGACGCTGCTGCCGGGCTCGAGGACGCACGGGATGAGCACGTTCGGTGTGCTCGGACGGGAGCCGTCCACGAGGGACAGCAGCTTCTGCACGCCCAGGCGGCCGAGCTCGGCCCCGGGGGCGTGCATGGTGGTGAGCGGCGGGTTGCTCATCTCCCCGACGCCGGGCGACGTGACGATCGACAGGATCGACATGTCGCCGGGGATCGCGACGCCGCGCTGCTGGAGCTCGGCCACGACGCCGAACGTCGCGATCTCGTTCATGGTGACGAACGCCGTGAGGCGGGGCTCGCGCGCGAGCAGCGTCGCGACGGCGTCACGGCCCGCGCTCGGCGACTCGTCGACGCGCAGCGCGACCGGCTCGAGCCCGCGACGGCGCATCGCCGCCTCGAAGCCCTCCTCGGCGCGGAACGTCGGCGCGTAGCCGTCGTCCGCCGTCGCCTGCGAGTGGTTGACGAGCGCCACGTGGCGGTGCCCGAGGTCCACGAGGTGCTGGACCGCGTCGTCCGTCGTGCGCTCGAAGTCGATGTCGACCGACGGCCGGTCGGACACGTCGCGCGTCCGGCCGATCATCGTGTACGGGACGCCGGCCTCGTGCAGCACGTCGACCCGCGCGTCGTCGAGCGCGACCTCCATGAGCAGGACGCCGTCCGCCATCCCCTGGCGCACGAGGTCGCGGACCTCGGGCGCCTGGGTCGTGCGGAAGGGCCACAGGACCAGGTGGTAACCGTTCTCGCGCGCGGTCTCCGCCGCCGACGAGACGAACTCCGCGACCGTGCCGCCGAGGCCCTTCTCCATCGCGGGGTAGATGAGGGCGAGCACGTGGCTGCGGCGGGACGCGAGGCCGCGGGCCATCGCGTTGGGCTGGTAGCCGAGCTCGGCCATGGCGTCCTCGATGCGCCGACGCGTGGCGTCGGAGACCGGACGCGTGCCGGACAGCGCGTACGAGACCGTGCTCAGCGAGACCTGCGCGCGTCGCGCCACGTCCTGCATCGTCGCCATCCTCACCACTCCCCTGTGGTCCGGTCCCGCGCCTCGGCCGTCGAAGCGCTTCGTCGAAACGCATCGTCGAAGCGCTTCGATTTTACGAGTATTGGTTGAACAAATGGCTGGCGTCAAGTCCGTCGGGCAAGAGCACGCTCTCTCGTTCTTGCTGCGCGCCCCGACCTGCGACGACGTCCGGACGCGCACGAGCCGCCGGGCGGCAGGACCGCCCGGCGGCTCGATCGGTCACCGGCGGGCCCGGGGTCAGGCGGAGAGGTCGACGCCCTCCCCGCCGCGCAGCACCTCGCGCACGCGCAGGTCGCCGTCCGTCACGACGACGTCGGCACGCAGCCCCGCGACCAGCCCGCCGCGGTCGTCGAGGCCGAGCACGCCGGCCGGGGTCCACGACGCCGCGCGGACCGCGTCGACGAGCGGCACCCCCGCCTCGACCGTCTCGCGCACGACGTCGAGCAGGTGGTACGTGCCGCCGGCGATGGCCCCGCCGTCGGTGAGGCGCGCGACGCCGTGCGCGACCGTGACGCGCATCGGACCGAGCTCGTACGCGCCGTCCGCCATGCCGGCCGCGGCCATCGCGTCCGTGACGAGCGCGACGGCGTCCGGCCCGGCCACCGCGCCGTCCGCCCCCACGTGCGGGCCGACGAGCTCGACGACGCTCCGGATCGTGCCGTGCGCGAGGTGGGTGCCGTCGGCGACGAGCTCGACGACCATCTCGCCGCGCGCGGCCGCCGCGAGGCACGCGGCCACGGGCCCCGGCTCGCGGTGGTGCAGCGGGCGCATCCCGTTGAACAGGTGCGTCGCGGTCAGCCGCGCGCCCGGCCGGCCCGCCGCGGCGAACGCCGCGACGCCCGCGGCGATCGCCGCCTCGGTCTGCTCGGTCGTCGCGTCCGTGTGCCCGATCGAAGGCACGGCGCCGACCTCGACGAGCGTCTCGATCACTCCCCCGGGCCCGACGACGCCCGGCACCTCGGGCGCGACCGTCATGGTGCGCAGGTGCCCGCGCGCCGCGGCAGCGATCGCCCGGACGAGCTCCGGGTCGCCGTCGAGCATGTCGTGCGGGTTCTGGGCTCCGCACCGCACCTCCGAGAGGAACGGGCCCTCGAGGTGGATGCCGACGATCTCGCCCGCCTCCGCGAGGTCGGCGAGCGTCGCCGCGCGGGCGAGCAGAACGTCGCGCGGCGCGGTCACGAGCGACGCGACGAGGCTCGTGGTGCCGTGCCGCAGGTGCTCGCGCGCCCCGCCGAGCGCCTCGGCCGCGCTCGTCGCGTCGGGGAAGCTCGACCCGCCGCCGCCGTGGTCGTGCACGTCCACCAGGCCCGGGAGCAGGGTCACCCCGTCCCCGGCGGGCACGTCGGGGAACCCGGCGGCCGCCGCCTCCGAGCGCGGGCCGACCCACGCGACGAGTCCGTCACGGACGGCCACGACGCCGTCGTCGAGCACCCCGTCCGGGGTGACGACGCGACCCGCGAGGACGCGCGCGGTGCCGGGCTGTTGGTCGGGACGAGGGCTGCGGACGGCGTCGGTCATGGGGCCATTCTGGCGCACTTCGTACACCCGGCGTGCAAACCTCTCGGGTCAGCCGTCGGCCGCCTCGAGGAGCCGTCGCGCACCCCGTCCGAGGTGCAGCGCGAACAGCCGTTGGAACGTCGGCACGGCGAACGAGAACGGTCGCACCCACCACAGCACGGGGCGGCTGAAGACGTCGATGCGCCACCACAGGTCTCCGGCGTCGTCGCGCTCGACGGCGAACCGCTCCTCCCCCACGAACGCGTGGCCCGGGAGCGTCCCGTAGGCGAAGCCCACGCGTTGCTCGGTGCGCTCGACCCACACGACCTCGCACGGCTCGTACAGCCTCAGGCGCCCGACACCGAGCAAAGTCGTGACCCGCACCCCCGGGGCTGCCTCCGCGGCGTCCGTCTCGAGCCGCACGCGTGCCGCGGCGTGCACCTGCCACGTGAGGAGCTGCTCGCCCAGCCGGGCGAGGTCCTCGGGCGGCCGGGCGCGGTCGGTGAGGCGGCGCCGCACGTGCAGGTGCCGGTACCCGGCGGGCCAGCGGTCCGTGCGCGTCGCCCCGACCTCGGGATAGGTGAACGTCATGCCGTGCTCCTCTCGGCCCCCGGGCGGGGGCTCGTCGGGTCCGGGTCCCCTGCCGGGGACGGGGTCGTGCCGTCACGGGCGAGCAGCCGGACGCCGAGCAGCGCGCACAGCACGAAGCCGAGCGCGTTCCCGACCCCGTGCGTCGCGGCCATGACGTCGAGGCTCGGGTGCGCGAACCCGAAGGCCTCGCCCCCCGCCCACCACAGCGCGAGCACCATCGACGCGCTCACGACGACGGCCGCCGTGCCGAGCAGCGCCCGGGCCGCGGCTGGCCGTCCGCCGCGGCGCGCGAGCGACCGCACGACGGCGGCCGCCGTCGCCCACAGCGCGAGCGTGAGGACGACCGCCCCGACGAGCTCGGCGACGTCGCCCACGAAGTACCCGACGAGGACGAGCACCGTCCCGGCCGGGACGCCCCAGGCGCCCGCGGTCGCGAGCCGGTCGCCCGGGGCGAGCCGCGCGACCGCGCCGGCGACGAGCGCCGCCCCGAAGCCCGCGTAGAGCATGTGCGGCACCGTGAGGGCGAGGTACGTGCCGGAGAACCCGAGCAGACCCCACTCCGCGCGCTCGGCGACGAGCGCGCTCGCCCCGACCGCGGGCAGCACGAGCGCGGTCACGGTCGCGGCCCGGCTCGCGAGGTCGACGCGCGGCGGCACGTCGCCCAGGCCGGCACGGGGCACGACGGCGTGCGCGCGCCCCGGGCGGGCGGGAGGCGCCACGTCGCGCAGCGTGCCCACGGCGAGGCGGATGCCCGCCCCGAGCAGCACGGCGGACGCGAGCACGAAGGGCAGCGTCAGCACGACGGCCAGCCTGCTGTGCGGCAGCAGGAGGCTCACGACGGCGGCGGCGCCGGCGAGCGGCCAGGCGGCGCTGCGCGGCGCCGGGACGACCTGCCGCCCGAGGAGCCGGAGGCCGAGCGGGAGCACGACCACCGCGCCGAGCGCCACGAGCAGCCCGACGACCGCCTCCCCCGCCGGGCTCACGACGGCACCCCGCGGGTCGGGGCCGGCGCCGAGACGTCCTGGGCGAGGCGCAGGGCGTCGTCGACCACGCCGCGGGCGACCGGGAGGCGTGCCAGCCGGACGAGGTTGCCGACGAGCGTCGCGCCGCCGTCGACGAGGCGGCGCGTGCGCGCGAACCCCGGCGAGGAGTCGTAGACCCAGAAGAGCGTGATGCCGAGCTGCGCCAGCCAGAGCAGCTCCGGCAGGCGCGCCCGGAGGTGCGCCGGGACGCGCGACGACGTCCCCGCCACGACCTCCTCGAAGAGGTCGCGCGAGAGGTCGCGCGCGTCGGTCGACGCGGCCGAGAACGGGCTCGCGTCGGAGCCCGGACGGATCGCGACCGAGATGAACTCCGCGCCGAACGTGTGGAAGGGGGCGAACGCGTCGATCGCCGCGCCCCACACGCCGCGCAGCCGGTCGGCGAGCGACCCGCCCGCCGCGAGGACCGGGGCGGCGAGCGCGGCGTGCTCGCGCTGCACGTCGAGGTAGAGCTCCTGGACGAGCGCGTCCTTGGACGGGAAGTGGTAGTAAGCGTTCCCCGTGCTCACGCCCGCCTCCGCCGCGACGGCGCGCATCGTCGTGCGCTCGTAACCGACGTCGCGCAGCATCCGGATCGCGACGTCGCGCAGGTGCGCGCGGGTCCGCTCGGACTTCGGCGTCGCGCTCATGCGTCAGGGCCCTTTTTGAACATGTTCAAAAACTACCACGGCACGATCCCGTCCCGTGCGGTGCGGTGACGGCGCGCGCCGAGTGGCCATCTGCTGCTGTCAGCCGCCGAGCAGGCGGTCCTGGCGGGACGAACAGGCGGTGGTGGCTCGTCCGGGGGCAGGAAGGCCACGACCGCCCGCTCGGCGGTGGGACGGGCGTCAGAAGAGACGCGAGTCGACGTCGTCGACGCCGCGCATCGCGTCGTAGTCGAGCACGAGGCAGCCGATGCCGCGGTCGGTCGCGAGCACGCGCGCCTGCGGCTTGATCTCCTGCGCGGCGAACACGCCGCGCACGGGCGCGAGCAGCGGGTCGCGGTTGAGCAGCTCGAGGTAGCGCGTGAGCTGCTCGACGCCGTCGATGTCGCCCCGGCGCTTGATCTCGACCGCGACCGTCGCGCCGAGCGGGTCCTTGGCGAGGATGTCGACGGGACCGATCGCCGTCGGGTACTCGCGGCGCACGAGGGTGTGGCCCGAGCCGAGCAGCTCGATCTGCGCGGCCAGCATCTCCTGGAGGTGCGCCTCGACGCCGTCCTTGACGAGCCCCGGGTCGACGCCGAGCTCGTGCGAGCTGTCGTGCTGCACCTCGTGCAGCTCGATCTCCAGCCGGTCGTCGCTCTTCGCGTGCTGGACGGCCCAGACCTCCGTGACGCCGCGCTCGCGCGCCTCGTCGGAGGGCGCGCGCACCGCGAGCGAGCACGGCGGGCTCATCCAGTTCAGCGGCTTGTACGACCCGCCGTCCGAGTGCAGCAGCACGCTCCCGTCGGCCTTGACGATGAGCACGCGCGTCGCGAGCGGCAGGTGGGCGGACAGGCGGCCCGTGTAGCGGGCGGAGCAGCGGGCGACGACGAGGCGCATGAGGCGGGTACTCCGGGTCGGTGGTGGGCGGTCCGGTCACGGCGTCTGCCCCGGGCGACGCCTCAGACGACGACGTCGCGCCGCCCCGGAGGCGCGGCCTCCAGCCAGGAGGCGAGGCCCTCGTAGGCGGCCCGCGACATCGTGAGCTCGAAGTCCTGGCCGCGGTAGCGGCAGCGGACGAGGTAGGTGTCGGACTCCTCGCCGGCGAGCGGCTCGCGGCCCGCGATGACGAGGTCGTAGCGCGACCAGGTGCGGGCGGGCCGCAGCGACACGGACCACAGCCGCCACCAGTCGATGCGGCCGACGCCGTAGTGCGCGATGCCCGCGACCCAGGGGGCCCCGGGGGCGCCCGCGCGCCGCGCGCCGCACTCGAACGAGCCGACGCGGTGCGACAGGGCGCGCAGACGCCACACCCCCAGCCCGATCGCGACAAGGACGAGGACGAGCAGTCCGAGCGCGATCCAGGCCAGAGGCGTCATGGTCGGGCGGAGGTCAGCGGGCCGGTACGGACTCGACGGAGTCCGCCACGATCGTGACCTGGTTCGAGTCGACGGAGAGGAACCCGCCGGAGACGCGGACCTCGAGGGACTCCCCCTCGCCCGCGATGCGTACCGAGCCCTCCTGCAGCACGGAGAGCAGCGGCGAGTGGTCCGCGAGGATGCCGATCTCGCCGTCCGCCGCGGGGGCCGTGACCCGCTGCGCGCGGCCCGACCAGATCTTGCGGTCCGCCGCCACGAGGTCGACGTTCAGCTGTGCCACGGGAACTCCTTCATGGGCGGTTCATGCCCGGTGTGCTGTCCGGGACGACGCCCGGTCCGCGTGCGGCGGACCGGGTCGGGAGCGACGCCCACGGGGCCGGGCCGTCCGGCCCGGCCCCGTGCGAGCGTCGGGTCAGGCGCCGTACTCCTTCTGGATGCGGGCCCAGTTGCGCTCGAGGTCCTCGAGGCCACCGATGTTGTAGAAGGCCTGCTCGGAGATGTGGTCGAACTCGCCGTCGGCGATCTTCTTGAACGCCTCGATGGTCTCGCTCAGCGGGACCGTCGAGCCCACGACGCCGGTGAACTTCTCGGCCATGTAGGTGTTCTGGGAGAGGAACTGCTGGATGCGGCGCGCACGCGCGACGACCGTCTTGTCCTCCTCCGAGAGCTCGTCCACACCGAGGATCGCGATGATGTCCTGGAGCTCCTTGTTGCGCTGCAGGATCGACTTCACGCGCGTCGCGACGTCGTAGTGCTCCTGGCCCACGTAGCGCGGGTCGAGGATGCGGCTCGTCGAGGCGAGCGGGTCCACCGCGGGGTACAGACCGCGCGAGGCGATCTCACGGGAGAGCTCGGTCGTCGCGTCGAGGTGCGCGAACGTCGTCGCCGGCGCCGGGTCGGTGTAGTCGTCCGCCGGGACGTAGATCGCCTGGAGCGACGTGATCGAGTGACCACGCGTCGAGGTGATGCGCTCCTGGAGCAGACCCATCTCGTCGGCGAGGTTCGGCTGGTAGCCGACCGCGGACGGCATGCGCCCGAGCAGCGTCGACACCTCGGAACCCGCCTGCGTGAAGCGGAAGATGTTGTCGATGAACAGGAGGACGTCCTGCTTCTTCACGTCGCGGAAGTACTCCGCCATGGTCAGCGCGGAGAGCGCGACGCGAAGACGCGTGCCCGGGGGCTCGTCCATCTGGCCGAAGACGAGGGCGGTCTTGTCGAAGACGCCCGCGTCCTCCATCTCGTGGATGAGGTCGTTGCCCTCACGCGTGCGCTCGCCGACGCCGGCGAACACCGAGACACCGCCGTGGTCCTGCGCGACGCGCTGGATCATCTCCTGGATGAGGACCGTCTTGCCGACGCCCGCACCACCGAAGAGGCCGATCTTCCCACCCTGTACGTACGGGGTGAGGAGGTCGATGACCTTGATGCCCGTCTCGAACATCGTGGTCTTCGACTCGAGCTGGTCGAACGCCGGGGGCTTGCGGTGGATCGGCCAGCGCTCGGTGATCTCGATCGTCTCGCCGGGCTCGGCGTTGAGGACGTCGCCCGTGACGTTGAAGACCTTGCCCTTGGTGACGTCGCCGACGGGGACGCTGATCGGGGCGCCCGTGTCGGTGACCTGCGCGCCGCGGACGAGGCCGTCCGTCGGCTTGAGGGCGATCGCACGGATGAGCGAGTCGCCCAGGTGCTGGGCGACCTCGAGCGTGAGCGTGAACGACTTCTCGCCCTCGCCCTGCGACGACAGGTCGATGTCGACGGTCAGCGCGTTGTAGATGTCGGGGATGGCGTCCGCCGGGAACTCGATGTCCACGACGGGGCCGATCACACGAGCGACTCGGCCCACGCCGGGACCGCTGGAGTGCTCGACCTGTGCTTCCACGGTGGTGGCGGTCATTGCTGGCCTCGCTTCGCAGTGCCGGAGTGGTCCCCGGCGGGTTCGGTCAGGATGTCGGTGATGGTGCTGGCCGCGCGGGCCTCGCGGCCCGTCATGACGCCGCCAGGGCGTCGGCACCCGAGACGATCTCGCTGATCTCCTGGGTGATGTCCGCCTGGCGCGCCTGGTTCGCGAGCCGCGTGTAGTTGCGGATGAGGTCCTCCGCGTTGTCTGTCGCGGTGTGCATCGCCCGCTGCCGCGCCGCGAGCTCGGACGCCGCCGCCTCGAGGAGGCAGCTGAAGATCCGGCTGCGGACGTAGCGCGGGAGCAGCGCGTCGAGCACCGCCTCCGGCGAGGGCTCGAAGTCGTACAGCGGGAGCACGTCGTGCTTGCCGGCGGGGGCGACGCCCTCGACGACCTCGAGCGGGAGCATCCGCACGACGCGGGGGCGCTGCGTGACCATGTTGACGAACTGCGTGTAGACGATGTGCAGCTCGCTCACGCCGCCCTCGGCGGCCGGCGCGAGGAACGCACCGAGCAGAGTCTCGGCGATCTCGCCCGCGACCTCCGCGTTCGGGGCGTCCGACCCGTACGACCACGTGCCCGCGAGCTCGCGCCCACGGAACGTGTAGTACTGGATCGCCCGACGGCCGGCCGCGTAGAGCGCGACCTCCTTGCCCTCGGCGGCGAGCCGCTCCACGAGGCGCTCCGTCTCGCGGATGATCGACGCCGAGTAGGCGCCGGCCATGCCGCGGTCGGACGCGACGACGAGCACCGCGACCCGGTTGGTGTCCGTGCGCTCGCTCGTCAGCGGGTGCTGCGTCGTCGTGTGCGTCGCGACGGCCGACACCGCCCGGGTGATCGCCCGGGCGTACGGCGCCGCGGCCGCGGTGCGGTCGCGGGCCTTGCCGATGCGCGACGCGGCGATGAGCTCCTGCGCGCGGAACATCTTCTTGAGCGACTGCGTCGACTTGATCCGCTGCTTGTAGACGCGCTGGGATCCGGCCATGCTCAGGCCCTCTTCTGCCGGACGATCTGCTCCTGCTCGATCTCCGTCTCGGTCTCGTCCTCGGTGTCGCCGCCGACGAGCGGCGTGCCGTCACCCTTGAGGAAGCCGGCACGGAAGGCGTCGACCGCCTCCGAGAGCTGCGCCTCGGTCGCGTCCTCGAGCTTGCCCGTCTCGACGATCGTCGAGAAGACGTCCGTGTTGCGGCGCAGGTGGTCGAGCATCTCGGACTCGAAGCGGCGCACGTCCTCGACGGGGACGTCGTCGAGCTTGCCCTTGGTGCCGGCCCAGATCGACGCGACCTGCTCCTCGACCGGGAACGGCGAGTACTGGCCCTGCTTGAGCAGCTCCATGAGGACCGCTCCACGCTGGAGCTGGCCCCGCGACGCCGCGTCGAGGTCGGACGCGAACATCGCGAACGCCTCGAGCGAGCGGTACTGCGCGAGCTCGAGCTTCAGCGTGCCCGAGACCTTCTTCATCGCCTTGACCTGGGCGTCACCACCGACGCGGGACACCGAGATGCCGACGTCGACGGCCGGACGCTGGTCCGCGTTGAAGAGGTCGGACTGGAGGAAGATCTGCCCGTCCGTGATGGAGATGACGTTCGTCGGGATGTACGCCGAGACGTCGTTCGCCTTCGTCTCGATGACCGGCAGACCCGTCATCGAGCCCGCGCCCAGCTCGTCCGAGAGCTTCGCGCAACGCTCGAGGAGGCGGGAGTGCAGGTAGAAGACGTCACCGGGGTACGCCTCGCGGCCCGGCGGGCGGCGCAGCAGCAGCGACACCGCGCGGTACGCCTCGGCCTGCTTCGACAGGTCGTCGAACACGATGAGGACGTGCTTGCCGCCGTACATCCAGTGCTGGCCGATGGCCGAGCCGGTGTAGGGGGCGAGGTACTTGAAGCCCGCCGGGTCGGACGCCGGAGCCGCGACGATCGTCGTGTACTCGAGCGCGCCGGCCTCCTCGAGGGCGCCGCGGACCGACGCGATCGTCGAGCCCTTCTGGCCGATGGCGACGTAGATGCAGCGGACCTGCTTGGTCGGGTCGCCCGACTCCCAGTTCGCCTTCTGGTTGATGATCGTGTCGATCGCGATCGCCGTCTTGCCCGTCTGGCGGTCACCGATGATCAGCTGACGCTGACCGCGGCCGATCGGGATCATCGAGTCGATCGCCTTGAGGCCCGTCTGGAGGGGCTCGTGGACCGACTTGCGCGCCATGACGCCGGGCGCCTGGAGCTCGAGGGCGCGGCGGCCCTCCGTCGCGACCTCGCCGAGGCCGTCGATCGGGTTGCCCAGCGGGTCGACGACGCGACCGAGGTAGCCGTCACCGACCGGGACGGAGAGGACCTCGCCCGTGCGACGGACCTCCTGCCCCTCCTCGATGCCGGTGAACTCGCCGAGCACGACGACACCGATCTCGCGGACGTCGAGGTTGAGGGCGAGACCGAGGGTCCCGTCCTCGAAGCGCAGCAGCTCGTTGGCCATCGCGCCCGGGAGACCCTCGACCTGGGCGATGCCGTCGGCGGCCAGGGTGACCCGGCCCACCTCCTCGGACACGGCGCCCTCGGGCTCGTAGGACTTCACGAAGCTGTCCAGAGCGGCCCGGATCTCCTCCGGCCGGATCGTCAGCTCAGCCATTGCTCTTCTCCTGTCGTGGCCGCACCTCGTGGTTCGGGTGCGGTCGAACGTTTGTCGGTTGTGCGGCCGGTGGCCGGCAGGACGGTCGTCGGTCGGAAGGGTGGGCCGGTCAGCTCACGAGACGTCGGCGCGCGTCGGCCAGCCGGGCCAGCACCGTGGAGTCCACGACGTCGGCACCGACCTGGACGCGCATCCCGCCGAGGACGGCGGGGTCGACCGTGACGTTGAGCTGCACGGCACGCCCGTAGGCCCGCTCGAGCAGCGCCGAGAGGCGGTCGAGCTGTGCCTGCGTGAGCACCGTCGCCGACGTCACGGAGGCGACGAGCCGCTGCCGACGCTCGGCCGCGACCTCACCGATCCAGCCCAGCGTCGGGACGAACCGGCGCCCGCGCAGCGCGCGCGTCGCGTGGACCGCGAGCACCTCGGTCGCACGGTCGGCCTTCCCGCCGAGCAGCGCGTGCACGAAGGCGGCGCGACGCTCGGGGTCGATCGTGTCGTCGGAGAGGATCTGCCGCGCCTCGCGCTGCCCGACGAGCGCGCGCGACGTCCGGAAGAGCTCGTCCTCGACCTGCTCGAGCGCACCACGGGACTGGGCGGACGCGAGGACCGCCTCCAGGCCGAGGCGCTCGGTCGCGTCCGCGAGGTCGCTCTCGCGCGACCACCGCGACCGGACGAGGCCGGCCATGAGGTCGACGACGCGCTCGTCGAAGCCCGACGCGAGGACGGCCGTGACCAGCGCCGCCTTGTCCGCACCGGAGCGGGACGGGTCCGCGAGCGAGCGCCGCAGCGGCGCCGACTCGTCGAGCGCCGCCGTGACCGCGAAGAGCTGCTCGCCGAGCGCGAGCGCGCTCTCGCCCGCCGAGCGCAGGACCGGCTCGAACCGGTCCCGCGCCTGCGTCAGGGACTCGCCGCTCGTTCCGCGCATCAGCGCTCCTCGGTGCCGGGACCGGTGCCCGCCGCGCTCGCCGCCGCGGGACCCGCGGCCTCGAGCTCGTCGAGGAAGCGGTCGACGACGCGGCTCTGGCGTGCCGAGTCGGCGAGCGACTCGCCCACGATCTTGGAGGCGAGCTCCGTGGCGAGCAGACCGACGTCGTTGCGCAGCGAGACCGCGGCCTGCTGGCGCTCGGCCTCGATCTGGCGGTGCGCCGTCTCGACGATGCGCGCGGCGTCGTCGGACGCCTTGGCCCGCAGGTCGGAGACGATCGCCGAGCCCTCGGCGCGCGCCTCCTCACGGATCTTCGCCGCCTCGGTGCGTGCCTCCTGGAGCTGCTGGTGGTACTCCGCCAGCGCCGCCGCGGCCTCGGCCTGGGCGGACTCCGCCTTGGCCAGACCGCCCTCGATCTTCGCGGTGCGCTCGTCCAGGACCGCCTGGAACTTCGGCAGGACCGCCTTGTAGAAGACGACCGCGATGATGACGAGGACGACGGCCGACCACAGGATGTCGTAGCCGGCGGGGAGGAACAGGTCGATGCCTGCCGGCTCCTCGCCGGTCTCCGCCGCGAGGGTGAGCGCGGCGTCAGCCAGCGCCGTCATCACTGGAAGAGGAAGCCGGCGACGAGCCCGAGCAGCGCGAGCAGCTCGACGAACGCGACACCGAGGAACATGGTGGCGCGGAGCTGGCCGGCGACCTCAGGCTGGCGGGCCATGCCCTCGACGGTCTTGCCGATGAGGATGCCGAGGCCGATGCCCGGGCCGATCGCGGCGATGCCGTAGCCGATCGTGTTGATGCTGCCGGAGACCTCGGCGAGGGTGGTGACGTCCACGTGTGCTCGTTCCTTCCGTTGGGCGCCCGACCGGTCGGCCGGGCGTCACATTGAGTGGTGCGTGATGGGAGAGGGTCGGTCGGGGCGCGCGGTGCGGCCTCGGGTCAGTGCTCCTCTTCGAGCGCGATGTTCAGGTACACCGACGCGAGGAGCGCGAAGATGTAGGCCTGCAGGGCCGCGACGAGGAGCTCGAAGAGCGTGAAGATCAGCCCGCCGGCGAGCGTCAGGACGCCGAAGGCCTTCATCGCGGGGACCGCCTCGAAGACGAAGTACTGCGTCGCGGCGAAGCACAGGACCAGCATGATGTGGCCGGCGACCATGTTGGCGACGAGACGGATCGCGAGCGAGGCCGGCCGGATGATGAGGATCTGGAGCAGCTCGATCGGGGTGACGATCAGGTAGATCGGCGCCGGGATCCCCGGGGGGAAGAGGCTGTTCTTGAGGTAGCCGCCGAGGCCGTGCGCCTTGATGCCCACGGCCCAGTAGGTGACGAGCACCCACAGCGCGAGCAGGAAGGGCAGGCCCATGCGGGCGGTACCGGCCATGTTGAGGCCGGGGATGATGCCCGTGAGGTTGAAGGCGAGGACCGCGAAGAAGATCGTCGTGATCATCGGCACGAAGCGCTTGGCGTGCTCCTTGCCCATGATCTCCTCGACGATCTGGACCCGGACGAAGTCCAGCATCATCTCGATCGCGTTCTGGAAGCGCCCGGGGACCAGGCGCGCCCGACGCGCGGCGACGACGAAGATCGCGAGGAGGACGATCGTGGCCACGATCCGGACGATCCAGATCCGGTCGATCTGGAAGATGGTGCCCTCGAAGAGGATCGCCGGCGGGAAGAAGTCGGCGATGGACGGCGCGTGGAAGCCACCTTCGCTCTCGGATGCAGCGAGGAGCACGGGGGTCGCAAGCGTGGACAGGGTGGACTCCCAATGGTCGTGTGGTCCGGGCAGCCGTCACCCGTGGGTGGGCACGCCGTCGGACCTGGCCGTCATGGATTCGCCAGTAGCCTAACGTATGGATCCGCGTGCTCTCGCCGTTCCCGGCCGCTTGTGACATTTTGCTCATGCTGCGGGACGAGGGTCCCTCCCCCCGCGCGGCGGCCCCGTGGTACGTCGGCGGCGCGCCGGTCGTACGTCAGCGCGCCGCGGGGTCGACGTACGGGATCCGTCCCCTGCTCACGGCCCGGTAGTCGAGCGCGGCGGAACCGATCACGCCGACGAGCAGCACCCCGGCGAACACCCACCGGTCGTAGAAGTCCATGCCGCGCAGCACGACGAGGACGGCGATGAGCACCACCATCTTGCCGAGCCAGCTCGCCATGACGATCGCGGCCGTCGTCGTCGGGCTGGAGTCGACGGTGCGCAGCATCGTCCAGACCGTGGTCGCGGAGAAGATCAGGGCGACGCCCACGCCCAGGAGCGCGCCCCAGACGCCTGGCAGCCCCGCGACGAGCGCACCGACGGCGACGCCGAGCACGGTCAGCGCGCCGAGCAGCACCAGCACGTCGCGCAGGGCGGTGCGGAACACCGCACGCACGGCGCGGCCGTGCGCGCCGATCGTCTGCTCGACGGCGCCCTCGGTCGCCGCGCCCTCCGGCCTGGCGTCCGGTCGGTCGTCCGGGCGGGCGGGCTCGGGCTGGCTCGTCGTCATCTCAGGGCTTCCTTCGGCGGGGTGGGGACGGCGGACGACGCGGCCGGGTCGCTGGGCCCGGGCGCGGAGGAGGTGGGGGGCGCGAGGACCGGCGGGACGTCGACCACCGCGGCGGCGTCGTCGTCGAGGAACCGCCCGCGCGTGCGCAGCGGTCCGAGCGTGAGGAGCGCCGCGGCGACGACGGCCGCCGTGAGCCCTGCGGCGACGCCGTGCCAGTGCCACTGGACCAGCGCGACGGCGGCGAACGCGAACACGGCCGTCCACACGTAGAGGATGAGCACGGCGCGCCGGTGCGAGTGCCCGATCGCGAGCATCCGGTGGTGCAGGTGCATGCGGTCCGGGTGGAACGGGGACTTGCCGCGCGCGACGCGGCGCACGACCGCCATGGCCATGTCGAGCAGCGGCAGGAGGATCACCGCGAGCGGCAGGAGGAGCGGGATGAACGCCGGGATCTGCTGCGCCCCGGAGAGCGTGGTCGTGTCGACCCGGCCCGTCACGACGATCGCCGCGGCGGAGAACACGAGGCCGAGGACCATCGAGCCCGAGTCCCCCATGAAGATCCGGGCGGGATGGAAGTTGTGCGGCAGGAACCCGACGCAGATGCCGACGAGGGCCGCGATGACGAGGGTCGCGAGGCTCGAGTAGTCGTCGGCGCTCGCCTTCTGCGTGAGCACGTACGAGTAGAGGAAGAACGCGGCGCCCCCGATCGCGACGAGGCCGGCCGCGAGGCCGTCGAGGCCGTCCACGAAGTTCACGGCGTTCATGGCCACCACGACCACGAGGATCGTGGCGACGAGCTGGAGGCGCGAGGACCAGATGAGCTGCTGCTCCCCGATGGGGATGGGCAGCGTGAACAGCACGACGCCCTGGCTCGCCATGAGCCCGGCCGCGAGCACCTGGCCCGCGAGCTTGGTCATCCAGTCGAGGTCCCAGATGTCGTCGGCGATGCCGAGCAGGCAGACGATCGCCGCGGCGCCGACGATCCCCCAGATCCGGGCGTCGGCGACCATCTGCCCCGCGACCTCGCCGACGAAGACGCTCTCGAGGAAGGGCATCTGCGACGCGAAGACGACCGCCACCACCAGCCCCAGCAGCATCGCGAGACCGCCGAGCCGGGGGGTCGGGATCGTGTGGACGTCGCGGTCGCGCACCGCCGTGATGGCGCCCGTGCGCAGCGCGACCCAGCGCGCGAAGGGTGTCGCGAGGAACGTCACCGCGGCGGCGACGAGCATCACGAGCAGGTAGACCCTCACCCGCCGTTCGCCTCCGGCTCCCCGGCGTCGCCGGAGCCTCGGGTCTCGGCGGGCGCGTCGGAGACGGCAGCCTCGGCGGGCACCGTCTCCGGCGGCTCCGGGGCCGCGTCCGCGGCCGGCTCGTCGTCGGGGCCGAGGACGGGCGCGACCTCGCGCAGCTGCTCGAGCGTCACGGCCCCCTGCCGCACGACGCGCAGCGCGCCGGACGTCGCGTCGACGATCGTGGACGCCACTCCCCCGGGCGCCGTCCCGCCGTCGAGGTAGACGCCGACGGCGCTGCCGAGCTGCTCGCGCGCGTCGTCGACGTGCAGCGCGGCGGGGCGACCCGTCGCGTTCGCGGACGACACGGCGAGGGGCCCGGTGCGGCGCAGGAGCGCGAGCGCGGCCGGGTGGTCGGGCATGCGCAGCGCGACCGTGCCGTGCGTCTCGCCGAGGTCCCACGCGAGCGACGGCTGGGCCCGCAGGATGATCGTGAACCCGCCGGGCCAGAACGCCTCGACGAGGCGGCGCGCGTCGTCGGGCACGTCGGTGGCGAGGCCGTCGAGCGTGCGCGCGTCGGGGACGAGGACCGGGGGCGGCATGTGCCGCCCGCGGCCCTTAGCGGCGAGCAGCGCGGACACCGCCTCGGCGTCGAAGGCGTCGGCGCCGATGCCGTAGACGGTGTCGGTGGGCAGCACGACGAGGCCACCGCGGGAGATCGCGTTGACCGCCTCGTCGATGCCGGCGCCCCAGGTGTTCGGGTCGGTCACGGGGTGGACGGAGCTCACGGGTCCATCCTTCCACGCCCGTGCGGCGACCCCGGGTCACCGGTGGCACCGGCTCGTCGTGCCACGACCATGCGGTCGCGGCCCGTGAGGTCCGTCAGGGTGCGCACCTCGACGAACGCGTCCGCGGCGCGGGCGGCCGCGCGCACGTCGGCGGCCTGCACCTCCGCGTGCTCCATGACGAACAGGCCGCCGGGCCGCAGCAGGCGCGCGGCGGCGCGCACGACGGCGCGCGGCACCTCCAGCCCGTCGGCGCCGCGACCGTAGAGCGCCAGGTCGGGGTCGTGGTCGCGGACCTCGGGGTCGACCGGCACCGCGTCCGGCGGGATGTACGGCGGGTTCGACACGACGACGTCGACCGTCCCGTCGAGCTCGGCGAGCAGGGCCGGGTCGCCCACGTCGCCGACGAGCGTGCGCTGGGTGCCCGACCCCACGCGCGCGGCGTTCGCCGTCGTCGCGCGGACGGCGTCGGGCGAGAGGTCGACCGCGACGACGCGCGAGCCCGGCACCTCGACGTCGACGCTGATCCCGATGACGCCCGACCCGCAGCACAGGTCCACGACGAGCGGCGGCCGGTCCGCGCGGCCCGGGTCGCCGAGGAGCCGTGCCGCCTCGTCGATCGCGACCTGCGCGACCGTCTCCGTCTCCGGGCGGGGCACGAAGACGTCGTCGAGCACCTCGACCGTGACGTGCCGGAACACGGTGTGCCCGACGATGCGCTGGAGCGGCTCACGCCCTCGTCGGCGCTCCACCGCGTCCGCGAAGTCGGCGAGGAAGCGGTCGGTCGCGCCCGTCGGGAGCGCGGGGGCGAGCGGGGCGTCGCCCGCGGGGAGCCGGTACCACTCGAGGCGCGGCAGGCCGAGGCTCCAGGCCGCGAGGGCCTCCGCGTCGTGGCGCGCGGACGGGACGCCGGCCTCCACGAGGATCCCCTCGGCGGCCCGCACCGCGCGCCGCAGGTCGTCCGCGGTGAGCGCGGCGGGCACGGACCGCTCGGTGCGCGCGTCGCCCATCTCAGGCCTCGCCCGCGGCGGCGAGCCGGGCCGCCTCGTCCGCCTCCACGGCCGAGCGCACGACGGGGTCGAGGTCGCCGTCGAGCACCTGGTCGAGGTTGTACGCCTTGTACCCGGTGCGGTGGTCCGCGATGCGGTTCTCCGGGAAGTTGTACGTGCGGATGCGCTCGGAGCGGTCGACCGTCCGCACCTGGGAGCGCCGCAGGTCCGCCGCCTCCGCGGCGGCCGCCTCCTGCTGCGCGGCGAGCAGACGCGCGCGCAGCACGCGCATCGCCTGCTCCCGGTTCTGGAGCTGCGACTTCTCGTTCTGCATCGACACGACGATCCCCGTCGGCAGGTGCGTGATCCGCACCGCGGAGTCGGTCGTGTTGACCGACTGCCCGCCCGGGCCCGACGAGCGGTAGACGTCGATGCGCAGGTCGTTCGGGTCGATCTCGACCTCGCCCGCGTCCTCGACCTCGGGGAACACGAGCACGCCGGCGGCAGACGTGTGGATGCGGCCCTGCGACTCCGTCACGGGCACGCGCTGGACCCGGTGCACGCCGCCCTCGTACTTGAGGTTGGCCCAGACGCCCTCGGCCGGGTCGGACGGCGTGCTGCGCGCCTTCACCGCGACCTGGACGTCCTTGTAGCCGCCGAGGTCGGAGTCGGTCGACTCCAGGACCTCCGTCTTCCAGCCGCGGCGCTCGGCGTACCGCAGGTACATGCGCAGCAGGTCGCCCGCGAACAGTGCCGACTCCTCGCCGCCCTCGCCCGCCTTGATCTCGAGGATGACGTCGCGGCCGTCGTCGGGGTCGCGCGGGACGAGCACGCGGCGCAGGCGCTCGCGCGCCTCCTCCTCGGTGGCGCGCAGGCCCGGGAGCTCGTCGGCGAACGCGTCGCCGTCGTCGCCGCCCAGCGCGGCGAGCTCGGCCGCGGCCTCGGCGTCGTCGCTCGCCTCGCGCCACGCCCGGTACGCGCCCACGACCTGGTTCAGCTCGGCGTAGCGCCGCCCGAGCGTGCGGGCGCGGCCCGCGTCGGCGTGGACGGCCGGGTCGGCGAGCTGCGCCTCGATCTCGGCGTGCTCGGCCAGCAGCGGCACGACGGCGGCGAACGACTCGGTCACGGACGGCTCCTCGGGCGGTACGGCGATGCGGGACGGCGGTCGCGGCGCGGCGCGCGGGCGCCGGGCGTGCGGTCGCACGCGGGCGCGTCACCGGGGCCCGGCGTTCCGACCGGCCCCCGACAACGCGACAGCGCCGGTGGTCCGAGCGCACCGACTGCCCCTGGAGAGGTTGTCGGGCTCGGACCACCGGCGCTGCGGTGCTGCTACTTGTCGGCGTCCTTCTTGCCGTAGCGCGCCTGGAAGCGGGCCACGCGGCCACCGGTGTCGAGGATCTTCTGCTTGCCCGTGTAGAACGGGTGGCAGGCGCTGCACACGTCGGAGCTGATCTTGCCCGACGCCTCGGTGCTGCGCGTCACGAACGTGTTCCCGCAGGTGCACGTCACCTCGGTGACGACGTACTCGGGGTGGATACCAGACTTCACGGTTTTCTCCTTGGGGTGACGTCTCCGGGTCAGGTGCGGCTACCGCACCTGTGAACCGGCGACAGGCGGCCTGACGAGCGCAGGCCGACGAACCATTGTGCCAGAACGCGCGGGGGCCCCGAGAACTTCCCGGGGCCACCCGCCGTCGGTGACCGGGTGACGCGTCAGATCGTGCGGCCGACGTTGTCGTCGTCGGCCAGCCCGCCGGGCGTCGTCTTCTGGACGTGCAGCAGGAACTCGACGTTCGTCTGCGTCTTCTTGAGCTGGCCGAGCAGCAGCTCGATCGCCTGCTGCTGGTCGAGGGCGCCCATGACGCGGCGGAGCTTGTAGATGATCTTCAGCTCGTCCTGCGACATGAGGATCTCCTCGCGGCGCGTGCCGGACGCGTTGACGTCCACGGCCGGGAAGATGCGCTTGTCCGCGAGGTTCCGGGACAGGCGGAGCTCCATGTTCCCCGTGCCCTTGAACTCCTCGAAGATGACCTCGTCCATCTTCGAGCCCGTCTCCACGAGCGCCGAGGCGAGGATCGTCAGGGAGCCGCCGTTCTCGATGTTGCGCGCCGCGCCGAAGAACCGCTTCGGCGGGTAGAGCGCGGACGCGTCCACACCACCGGACAGGATGCGGCCCGAGGCCGGCGCCGCGAGGTTGTACGCGCGCGACAGGCGGGTGAGCGAGTCGAGGAGCACCACGACGTCCTGGCCGAGCTCGACCAGGCGCTTCGCGCGCTCGATCGCGAGCTCGGCGACGATCGTGTGGTCCGACGCGGGGCGGTCGAACGTCGAGGCGATGACCTCGCCGCGGACCGTCCGCTCCATGTCGGTGACCTCTTCGGGCCGCTCGTCCACGAGCACCACCATGAGGTGGACCTCGGGGTTGTTCGCGGCGATCGCGTTGGCGATCTGCTGCATGATGATCGTCTTGCCGGCCTTGGGCGGCGCGACGATGAGACCGCGCTGGCCCTTGCCGATCGGCGCGACGATGTCGATGACGCGCGGCGTGAGACGCGTGGCCTCGGAGTTCTCGAGGCGCAGGCGCTCCTGCGGGTACAGCGGCGTGAGCCGGTTGAACTCCGGACGCTCGCGCGCCTCCTCCGGCGACATGCCGTTGACCGTGTCCAGGCGCACGAGCGCGTTGAACTTCTGGCGCGCGGTGTTGCCCTGGTTCTCGCCCTCGCGCGGCTGGCGCACGGCGCCCGTCACGGCGTCGCCGCGACGCAGCCCGGCCTTCTTCACCTGGCCGAGCGACACGTAGACGTCGTTGTTGCCCGGCAGGTAGCCGCTGGTGCGGACGAACGCGTAGTTGTCGAGGATGTCGAGGATGCCCGCGACGGGGAGCAGGACGTCGTCCTCGTTGACCTCGATGTCGTCGAGGCCCGAGAGGTCCGGTCCCTGGCGGTTGCGGCCGCGCTTGCGGTCGCGGTCGCGGCCGCGGTCGCGGCCCCGACGGCGGCGCCCGCCGCGCTCGTCGTCCAGGAGCTGGCGGTCGTCACGACGGTCGCCCTGACGCTCGCCCCGGCCCTGCTGGCCGGACTGCTGGCCGGACTGCTTCTCCGGCTGCTGCTCGCGCTGGCGCTCGCCGCCCTGCCCGTCACGCTGGCGGTCGGCGCGCGGTGCGTCGCCGTCGCCCTCGCCCGTGCGCGGGGCACCGGCACCGCGGCCCGCACGACGCGAGCCGCGCTCGCCCGTGACCAGGCCGACGGCGGCCGCGGCGCGCGCAGCACGCTCGTCGGGCGACTCGTTCGCGGTGTCGCGCGTGCGCACGCCCTCGCCGAGGGCCTCGGCGACCGCGGCCGCGGCCTCCGAGCGCGCGTCGCGGCGGCCGTCGCGGCGCTCGCCGCGCTGCTCCGTGCGCTGCTCGTCGGCGCGCACCGGGAGGTCGAGCACGGGAGCGGCGGTGCGCTCCTCGCGGCTCGCGGCCGACGGCGCGTCCTGACGCGTCGCCGGGGAGTCGCTGCCGGCCGCGGGGCTCGCCGCAGGCCGCTCGGCGCGGCGGCTGCGGCCGCGCCCCGAGGCGACGGGCGCCTCGTTCGTCTCACGCGACGCGGCGGGCGCCGCGTCCGTGTCGCGCCGGGACGCGGCGGGGCGCTCGGAAGCACCCTGCTCGCCCGTGCGGGCGCGGATGACGTCCACGAGATCGCCCTTGCGCATCTTGGACGTGCCCTTGACCCCGAGCTGCGACGCGAGCGCCTGCAGCTCCGGGAGGCGCAGGGTGGAGAGCGCGCCGTTCCGGGCGGTACCGCCGGCAGCGGTCGCGCTGCTCGTGGCGGTGTCGATGGTGTCTGTCACGAAGGACCCTTCCCCCTCGTTTGCGTCCGTCTCTCAGAGGGCGGACCGCGGGTGGTCGACGCCCGGCCGTGACGGCCGGTGCGCAGGTGTCACCACGCGTCAGTGGTACGACGACGTCATCTGACGCGGGCTGGATTGCCTTCTCTCGGACGGGCTCTGTCGCGGCACTTCCGCGCTGGAGAACGCTCGACTGCTGATGCGAGAGCGTGACCGAAGGCTGGGACCATCCTAGCACCGGCAGGACAGCGGTCAGAGCCGTTCGGCGACGACCCCGCGCGTGTCGACGTCGAGGCGGCGGACCGACCAGTCCGCGCTCCCCCCGACGAGCTCGTCCGCGACGCCCGCGACCTCGTCGAGGCGCTCCGCGGCGGACAGGACGAGGACCGTGGGGCCGGCACCCGACACCGTCGCCGCGAGCCCCCGCGCGCGCAGCGCGCGGACGAGCTCCGACGTCGTCGGCATGACGCCGGCGCGGTACCCCTGGTGGAGCCGGTCGTCGGTCGCGTCGAGGAGCAGGTCGGGACGCCGCGTGAGCGCCTCGACGAGCAGGGCCGACCGCCCCGCGTTGAACGCCGCGTCGGCGTGCGGCACCTGCGCCGGGAGCACCCCGCGCGCGCGGCTCGTCGCGAGCCGGGCCGAGGGGACCAGCACCGTCGCCCGCAGGTCGGGGTGCACGTCGAGCCGGACGGCACGCGCCCCGGCCCCGGGCGTCCCGCTCTCCCACGCGACGGTCGCGCCGCCGAGCAGCGCGGGCGCGGCGTTGTCCGGGTGGCCCTCGATCGCGGTCGCGAGGCCGAGCGCGACGTCGTCGTCGAGGACCGACGGGTCGGCGACGAGCGCGCGCGCCGCCACGATGCCCGCGACGACGGCCGCGGCGGACGAGCCGAGGCCCCGCCCGTGGGGGACGCGGTTGACGCACGTCAGGTGCAGGCCCGTCTGCGGCGCACCCGCCACGTCGAGCGCGGCCCGCAGGGCCCGCACCACCAGGTGGGACTCGTCGCCGGGCACCTCTCCGGCGCCCTCGCCCTCGACGTCGACCACGACGTCGTCGCTCGCGAGCGCGCGCACGTCGAGCACGTCGTGGAGCGCGAGCGCGAGGCCCAGCGCGTCGAAGCCGGGGCCGAGGTTCGCGCTCGTCGCGGGGACGCGCACCCGCACGTGGTCCGCGCCGAGCTGCATCAGTCGAGCCCGAGGGCGTCGGCGATGGACACCACGTCGGCGGTCACGCGCGTCGGCTCGACCTCGGTGCCGTCGAGCGTGCGCAGCGCCCACTGCGGGTCCTTGAGCCCGTGACCGGTGACCGTGACGACGATGCGCGCGCCCGCGGGCACGAGCCCGCGCTCGGCGCGCGCGAGGATCCCGGCGACGCCGGCGGCCGACGCGGGCTCGACGAACACGCCGACCTCGCTCGACAGCACGCGGTGCGCCGCGAGGATCTGCTCGTCGGACACGGCCTCGATGACGCCGCCCGACTCGTCGCGCGCGGCCTCGGCGAGCTCCCACGACGCGGGGTTGCCGATGCGGATGGCGGTCGCGACGGTCTCGGGCTCCGTGATCGGGTGGCCCGCGACGATCGGCGCGGCGCCCGCCGCCTGGAAGCCCCACATCTGCGGCGTGCGCGTCGCGACGGCCGGCAGGCCCTCCCCCGCGTGCCCCGCGGCGCCCTGGCCCGCGTACTCGCGGAAGCCCTTCCAGTACGCCGTGATGTTCCCCGCGTTGCCGACGGGCAGCGCGTGGATGTCCGGGGCGTCGCCGAGCGCGTCGACGATCTCGAACGCGCCCGTCTTCTGGCCCTCGATGCGGTCGGGGTTGACCGAGTTCACGAGCTCGACCGGGTACGCCTCGGCGAGCTTGCGCGCCGCGACGAGGCAGTCGTCGAAGTTGCCGTCGACCTGGAGCAGCCGCGCGCCGTGCGCGATCGCCTGGCTCAGCTTGCCCATCGCGATCTTGCCGTCCGGGACGAGCACCGCGCACGTCATCCCCGCGCGCACGGCGTAGGCAGCCGCCGACGCCGACGTGTTGCCCGTGGACGCGCACACGACCGCCTGCGCACCGCGACCCGCGGCCGCGGAGATCGCCGCCGTCATGCCGCGGTCCTTGAACGACCCCGTGGGGTTCATGCCCTCGACCTTGACGAAGACCTGGGCCCCCGTGCGCGCCGACAGGGCCGGCGCCTCGACGAGCGACGTGCCGCCCTCGCCGAGCGTGACGATCCGCTCGGACACGTGCGCGGGCAGCCGGTCACGGTACTCGGCGATGATGCCTTGCCACTGGTGGGCCATCTGGTGGGCCATCAGGCTCCCTCGACTCTCAGGACGGACGTGATCGTGCGGACGGGCTCGAGCTCGGCGACCGCCGCGACGGTGGCCGACAGCGCCGACTCGGGCGCCGCGTGCGTGGTGATGAGGAGCTCCGCGACGCCGGGCTCGGCGACGTCGGCCGCGCCGCGCGCCGTCGGCTGGCGGACCGCCTCGATGGACACGCCGTGCTCGGCGAGCGCGTGCGCGACCTGCGCGAGCACGCCGGGGCGGTCCTCGACGTCGAGCCGCACCTGGTAGCGCGTGACCGCGGCGCTCGGCGGGAGGATCGGGAGCTCGGCGTACGTGGACTCCTGCGGTCCCTTGCCCCCGAGCACGCGGTGGCGGGCGGCGGAGACGACGTCGCCGAGCACGGCCGACGCCGTCGGGGCGCCGCCCGCGCCGCGCCCGTAGAACATGAGCTCGCCCGCGGACTCGGCCTCGACGAACACGGCGTTGAACGAGCCGCGCACGTTCGCGAGCGGGTGCGAGGTCGGCACGAGCGCCGGGTGCACGCGCACGGACACGCCCGCCTCCCCGGTCGCCCCGCCGTCGCGCCGCTCGGCGATGGCGAGCAGCTTGATGACGTGGCCCGTCTGCGCGGCCCACGCGACGTCGTCGGCCGTGACGGCGAGGATGCCCTCGCGCGCGACGTCGTCGAGCGACACGCGTGTGTGGAACGCGAGGCTCGCGAGGATCGCCGCCTTGGCCGCGGCGTCGTACCCCTCGACGTCCGCCGTCGGGTCCGCCTCCGCGTAGCCGAGGTCCTGCGCCTCCCGGACGGCCTCGTCGAGGCCCCGGCCCGTCGTGGCCATCTGGTCGAGCACGTAGTTGGTCGTCCCGTTGACGATGCCGAGCACGCGGCGCACGCGGTCGCCCGCGAGCGACTCCCGCACCGGGCGCACGATCGGGATGGCGCCCGCGACGGCGGCCTCGAAGTAGATGTCCACCCCGGCGGCGTCGGCCGCCTTGTAGAGCGTGGGGCCGTCCTCGGCGAGGAGGGCCTTGTTCGCCGTCACGACGGCGGCGCCCGCCCCGATCGCGCGCAGCAGGAGCGACCGCGCGGGCTCGGTGCCGCCCATCACCTCGACGACGATGTCGGCGCGCTCGACGAGGCTCGCCGCGTCCTCCGTGAGCAGCGACCGGTCCACCGCGGCGTCGCGCGGGGCGGACGCGTCGCGGACCGCGATCCCGACGAGCTCCAGGGGCGCACCGACCCGGGACGCGAGGTCGTCGGCCTGCTCCGTGAGCAGCCGCGCGACCTGGGTGCCGACGACGCCGCACCCCAGCAGGGCGACGCGCAGGGGCGGGTGGGACTCGGCGGCAGACGGCACGACGGACCTTCCTCGGGTGGTCAGGACGGGTGCGGCGCCGGGCGCGGCCCGGGTCGTGCCCGGGTGGCTCGGGAGCCGCAGGCACAGGATACGGCGACGCGCGCGCCCGCCCCGGGCGTGCCCACAGGTCGGATGCCGACCTGTGGGCACGCCGGCGGGTCAGCCCTCGTCGAGCGCCAGCAGGTCCTCGACGGTCTCGCGCCGCACGAGCACGCGGCTCGCGCCGTCGTGCACGGCGACCACGGGAGGACGCGTCAGCAGGTTGTAGTTCGACGCCATCGAGCGGCCGTAGGCCCCCGTGGCGGGCACCGCGAGCAGGTCCCCCGCGCGCACGTCCCCGGGGAGCTGCACCTCGTGGACGACGATGTCGCCGCTCTCGCAGTGCTTGCCCACGACCCGCGCGAGCACGGGCCCGGCCTCGGAGGCCCGGCCGACGACCTCGGCGTGGTACTGCGCCGCGTAGAGCGCGGGGCGGATGTTGTCGCTCATGCCGCCGTCCACCGACACGTACGTGCGCACGCGCCCGTCGTCGAGGGTCACGGGCTTCACGGTGCCGACCGTGTAGAGCGTGAGGCCGGCCGGCCCGACGATCGCGCGCCCCGGCTCGATCGAGAAGCGCGGCAGCGGCGTGCCGAGCTCCGCGGCCACCGCCTCGACCGCGCGCGCGACGTCCTTCGCGACGCGCTCCGGGTCGAGCGCGACGTCGCCCGGGAGGTAGGCGATGCCGTAGCCGCCGCCGATGTCGACCTCGTCGACGAGCACGCCCGAGCGGGCCGCGAGCCGCGCCCGTAGCTCCAGCACCGCGCGCGCCGCGACCTCGAAGCCCGAGGGGTCGAGGATCTGGGAGCCGATGTGCGAGTGGATCCCGAGCAGGCGCAGCTCGGGGCGCGCGACGACGTCGAGCAGCGCCGTCATCGCCGGGGAGTCGCCGGCCACGCCGCCGTCCGCAGGGCGCGGCGCGGCGATCGACAGCCCGAACTTCTGGTCCTCGTGCGCGGTCGAGATGTACTCGTGCCCGCCCGCGTGGACGCCCGTCGTCACGCGGACCATGACGGGCGCGACCACGCCGCGCTCGCCCGCGAGCCGCGCGACGCGCTCGACCTCGACGAGCGAGTCGACGATGATCCGGCCCACGCCCTCGTCGAGCGCCCGGCCGATCTCGGCGTCGGACTTGTTGTTGCCGTGCAGGCCGATCTCCGGGCCGGGGACGCCGGCGCGCAGCGCGACGGCGAGCTCTCCCCCGCTCGCGGTGTCGACGCGCAGGCCCTCCTCGCGCGCCCAGCGCGCGACGGCCACGGTGAGCAGCGCCTTGCCCGCGTAGTACACGTCGACGTCCGACCCGACGGCGCGGAACGCCGTCTCGAACGCGGTCCGGTACGCGCGCGCCCGGGCGCGGAAGTCCGCCTCGTCGAGCACGTACGCGGGCGTCCCGTGCTCGGCCGCGAGGTCGTGGACGTCGACGCCCGCGACCTCGACCGCGCCGTCGTCCCGGCGCCGCACGCCGCGCGACCACGGCTCGCCGGGGTGTCCCGGCAGGCCCGTGCTCACATGCGCTCCGGCGCGCTCACGCCGAGCAGCCCCAGGCCGTTGGCGAGGACCTGGCGCACCGCGTCGTTGAGCCACAGGCGCGTGCGGTGCGTGTCCGTGACCTCCTCGTCCGGGTACGGCAGGACACGCTGCGACTTCTGCTGGTACCAGGTGTGGTAGTCGCCGGCCAGGGCCTCGAGGTAGCGCGCGACGCGGTGCGGCTCGCGCAGCTCGGCCGCCTGGGCGACGATGCGCGGGAACTCGGTGAGCCGCCCGACGAGCGCCGCCTCGCTCGGGTGGTCGAGCAGCGCGGGCTCGAACCCGTCGGCGCGCGCGACGCCGCGGTCGGCCGCGTTGCGGTCCACCGCCGCGGTGCGCGAGTGCGCGTACTGCACGTAGTAGACGGGGTTCTCGTTCGTCGCCCGCGCGAGCAGGTCGAGGTCGAGGTCGATGTTCTGGTCCGCGGACGAGCGCGCGAGCGAGTAGCGCGCGGCGTCGACCCCGACGGCGTCCACCAGGTCCTCCAGCGTCACGACCGTCCCGGCGCGCTTGGACATGCGCACGGGCTGGCCGTCCTTGACGAGGTTGACCATCTGCCCGATGAGGAGCTGGAGGTTCTTCCCCGGGGTGTCGCCGAAGGCCGCGCAGACCGCCATCATGCGGCCGACGTACCCGTGGTGGTCGGCGCCGAGCATGATGATGACCTCGTCGAAGCCGCGCTCGCGCTTGTCGAGGTAGTAGGCGATGTCGCCCGCGATGTAGGCCGCCTCGCCATCGGACTTGATGACGACGCGGTCCTTGTCGTCGCCGAAGTCGGTCGTGCGCAGCCAGGTCGCGCCGTCCTTCTCGAACATGTGACCGGACGCGCGCAGGCGCTCGACGGCGCGCTCGACGGCGCCCGACTCGTGCAGCGAGTCCTCGTGGAAGTAGACGTCGAAGTCGACGCCGAAGTCGTGGAGCGACGCCTTGATCTCGCCGAACATGCGCTCGACGCCGCGCGCGCGGAAGACCTCCTGCGCCTCGGCGTCCGGGAGCATGCGCGGGTCGGGGTCGCCCGCGGCCAGGGCGTCGGCGACGACCGCGTCGGCGATCTCGGTGATGTACTCGCCGCCGTACCCGTCCTCCGGCGCCTCCTGGCCGCGCGAGCGCGCGAGGAGCGAGCGCGCGAAGCGGTCGATCTGGGCGCCGTGGTCGTTGAAGTAGTACTCCCGCGTCACGTCCGCGCCGCTCGCCTCGAGCACGCGCGCGAGCGAGTCGCCGACGGCGGCCCAGCGGACGCCGCCGATGTGGATGGGCCCGGTCGGGTTCGCGGAGACGAACTCGAGGTTGACCTTCTTGCCCGCCTCGGAGTCGCCGCGCCCGTACGCCGGGCCCGCCTCGACGATCGTGCGCGCGAGCTCGCCCGCGGCGGCCGCGTCGAGCGAGATGTTGAGGAAGCCGGGGCCGGCGACGTCCACGGCCCGGATGCCCGGGTGCGCGGCGAGGCGGCGCGCGAGGTCCTCGGCGAGCGCCCGCGGCGTCGTGCCCGCCTTCTTCGCGAGTTGCAGCGCGACGTTCGTGGCCCAGTCGCCGTGCTCGCGCTGGCGGGGTCGCTCCACGTGGACGCGCTCGGGGACCGCGGTCGGGTCCAGTGCGAGGGTGCCGTCGGCGACGGCGGCGGCCAGGGCAGCGCTCAGCGCTTCGGAGAGCTCGTCGGGGGTCACCGGGCGATTCTACCGAGGCGCGGGGGGCGTCCGTCGCGCCATTTCGCCGCCGCCCGTCCCGCCGTGCCGGCGGCCGGGCCCGCTCCCCCGCGTCTCCGCGCCGGGCCGGAGCACCGGGGCGGCGCACCCGGTCGGCAGCCGGCCGCGCCGGGTCCGCGCACCCCCTGCGGGCTGGTAGTCTCGTGCATCGCGTCGGCGGTCACCGTCGGCGCTCGCCCTCGTAGCTCAGTGGATAGAGCGTCTGCCTCCGGAGCAGAAGGTCGTAGGTTCGAATCCTATCGAGGGCACCCGATCCGCTCCGACGAGCCCGGCCCGCCTCGCGCGGCCGGGCTCGCGCCGTCTCCGGGTCCGCTGCGCGAGGTCCGCCACGACCCGCGCGCTCCCGCTACGGTGGGGCCATGACCGACGGCGGCTACGGGGACTTCGAGTTCGAGCGCCGGTTCCTCGTGCGCGAGCTGCCCGAGGACCTGCGCGACGCGCCCGCGCTCATCGTGCAGAGCTACTACCTGGCCGACGAGGGCTACGCGCTGCGGCTGCGCGCCAAGGTGCCCACGGTCGACGCGACGATGGACGCCACGACCGACCCGGTCCGGCTCCTCGACCGCTACGCCCCCGCCGTCGACCTGTGCACGCTCACCGTCAAGGGCCCCATGGCCGGCGGCACGCGCTACGAGGCGGAGCGCGAGGTCGACGTGGCGGTGGGCGTCCAGATGATCCGCCGCGGCGGTGCGCGCGTCGTCAAGACCCGCTACTCCGTGTGGGTCGGGGCCGACGGCTGGGTCGTCGACGTGTTCGGCGGGGCGAACCACCCGCTCGTCGTCGCGGAGTGCGAGCGCACCGGTCCCGTCACGGACCTGCAGATCCCCGCGTTCTGCGTCACCGAACTCACGGACGACCCCCGGTTCTCCAACGACGCGCTCGCGGGCCGCCCCTACGGCGCGTGGCGCGAGGAGTTCGAGGCCGAGCTCGCCGCGTCGGGCCCGCGGTTCCTCCAGGACTTCGGCCGCAACGAGCGGCTCTCCGGCCCGTAGGCACCCAGCGGGCACACGCCCGGACGCCCGGTCCTCGGGTCAGCGCAGCGCGTCCGCTGCCGCGCACACCGCGGCGACGTCGAACCGGACCGTGCGCCCGTCGACCGGCACCCACCCGGGCTCGTGCCCGAACAGGACCGCCCACGGCAGCGCGCCGGGCGACACGTGCTCGCGCGCCCGGTCGTGCGCGCGAGCCTCCGCGACCTCGCGCTCGACGGCGTCCTCCAGCGCGACGAGGTCGGCCCGCACCGCGTCGCCCTTCTCCGTGAGCCGGCGCGACCGCCCCGCCTCCAGGTAGCCGTCGTGGCGGGCGCTGCGCACGACCTGGCGCGCGGCGTCGTGCACCCGGTGGCGCAGGGCGTCGTCGACCGGGTCGAGCGCGACGCGCGCCCCCTCGCCCGCCGTCTCGCCGAAGAGGGTCGACAGCGCGAGGTGCTCGCGCTCGGAGGCACGCGACGCGTCGAGGAGGACGAGGACGGGGGGCTCGCCGGGCGCCGTCGGCTCCACGCGGACGAGGCCGCCCACGGCGAGGCTCAGCACCTGCGCGGCGAGCGCGTGCTCGGGACGGCGCAGGACGACCGCGGCGAGGAGCAGGTCGGCCACGGTCCGACGATACGGCGCGGGGCGGCCGCCCGCGGGGCGACCGGCCGGGGGCGCGTCAGGAGTTCTGGATCTCCTCGACGCCCTGGACGAACTCGAAGTGCCAGGGTTCGTAGGCGCCGCTGCCGCCGCGCTTGGCCCACGCCGGGTTGGCCCAGCCGTACGTGGCGCCGTTCTGGTTGATCCACGCGTAGACCTCGCGCGAGCCGGTCTCCACGGAGCAGAGGTCGATCGCGAGCCCCCACCCGTGCATGGACCAGCCGGGGGGCGCCGCGAAGGCGCCGCGGGAGGACTTGAGCGAGACCTGCGTCGAGAGCGTGCGGTACGACGACACGAGGCAGAGGTCCCGGCCGAAGGTCGCCCGGAACGCCTCGTTCATCGCGGAGAGCGCGACGGCCGCGTCGGGTCGCAGGTGCTCGTCCGCCTGCCACAGCTCGCACAGGGCGTGCTCGTCGAGGTTGCCGTTCGTGCCCTCGGGCCGCACGGTCGGGTCGCAGCCCGGCAGCGGGTCGCGGGCGGCGGAGCGGGAGGCCGCCTCGCGGCGCACCTCGACGCGGGGCGCGGCGGCGACGCTCGGGGAGACGGCGGGTGCGGTCGCGGCGGCGGTCGCGAGGTCGAGCGCGCTCGGGCCGACGGGGCGGGTCTCCGGCTCGAAGGGCGACCCGCTGCCGAGCACGTCGTCGGCGCCCGCGGAGAGCGGCATCGCGATGGTCGCGGCGGCGAGCGTCCCGAGGACGGCGACGCGCGGCACCCAGCGGTGCTGGCTGGAGACCTGTGCCTGGGGGCGGCGACGCCGGGAGCCCTGCTCCGCCTCGCGCCGGGCCCGTCGTGAGTCGAGGGCGGGTGCGCCGTGCTGCGACTCCACCCGCCACCTGCCTCTCACGTCGTCGGGGTGGCTCCGAGCCACCGATGACCGATCAATCACGGAACAGTAACGAAGGGCTCCGGCGATGCCAAGTCCCCTGCTCAGAGCCTCGGCGGAGCACCATCCGGGGACCTCGCGCCGACCGGGCCGCCGGCCTAGGGCCGGCGCTGCATCGCGTCGCGCACCTCGCCGACGAGCTCCTCGAGGATGTCCTCGAGGAAGACCACCCCGAGCGCGCCCCCGCCCTCGGGACCGTCGACGCGCGCCAGGTGCGCCCCCGAGCGCTGCATGGCGCGCAGCGCGTCCTCCACCTCGTCGTCGGGCGCGGCGGCCGCGAGCGCCCGCACGCGCCACGACGGGACCGGGGCCTCGCGCGTCGTCTCGTCCGCGTAGAGCACGTCCTTGACGTGCAGGTAGCCCACGAGGTCGCCCGTGGCGTCCGCGACGGCGAACCGCGAGAAGCCGGTCTTCGCGACCAGGCGCTCGACCTCGTCGGGCGTGCAGCCCTCGGTGACGGTCACGAGGTCCGCGACGGGGACCATGACGTCGTGCGCGGTGCGCTCGGAGAACTCGATGGCTCCCGAGAGCAGCCCCTGCTCGTCGCGCAGGACCCCCTCGGCCTGGGAGTGCTCGACGATGGACTGCACCTCCTCGGCGGTGAACGCCGACGCCACCTCGTCCTTCGGCTCGACGCCCGTGGCGCGCACCGCGTGGTTCGCGAGCCAGTTGAGCGCGACGATGACGGGGCGCAGCACGCGCCCGATCCACACGAGCGGCGGGCCGAACCACATGACGGCCGTCTCGGGCCCGGAGACCGCGAGGTTCTTCGGGACCATCTCGCCGAGCACCACGTGCAGGTAGACGACGATCGCGAGCGCCACGACGAACGCGATCGGGTGCGCGAGCGCGGTGCTCACGCCGAGCGCGTGCAGCGGGTCCTCGATGAGGTGCGCGATGGCCGGCTCCGCGACGACGCCCAGACCCGTGGAGCAGACGGTCACGCCGAGCTGGGCGCACGCGAGCATGAGCGACACGTGCTCCATCGCCCACAGGACCGTCTGGGCGCGGCGGTTGCCCTGCGCGGCGAGCGGCTCGATCGCCGAGCGGCGCGCGGAGATCACCGCGAACTCGGCGCCGACGAAGAACGCGTTGCCGGCGAGCAGGAGGAGCGCGACGAGGAGCGCGGTGGTCGAGCTCATGCGTCCCCCTCCGTCGGTGTCGCGCGGACCGAGAGCCGCTCGACGCGCCGCCCCTCCATCGCCTCCACGCGCAGCACCACGCGGTGCCGGCCCTCGCCCGCGGCGATCTCGTCGCCGGGCTCGGGGACGCGGCCGAGGCGGGCCATGACGAGGCCGCCGAGCGTCTCGTAGGCGCCGTCCTCGGGGACGCGCAGCCCGGTGACCTCGGTGAGCTCGTCGGGCCGCATGACGCCGGGCACGAGCCACGAGCCGTCCGCGCGGCGGGCCGCGCCGGAGCGCCGGGGGTCGTGCTCGTCCGCGACGTCGCCCACGAGCTCCTCGACGACGTCCTCGAGCGTGACGACGCCCGAGGTGCCGCCGTACTCGTCGACCACGACCGCCATCTGGAGGCCGAAGCCGCGGAGCTCGACGAGGAGCGGGCCGAGCCGCACCGTCTCGGGCACCCGCGGGGCGTCGGCCATGAGGGCCGCCGCGGGGACCTCGTGGCGCCGCTCGTAGGGGACGGCGACGGCGCGGCGCAGGTGGACGAGGCCGACGACGTCGTCACGGTCCTCGCCGATGACGGGGAACCGCGAGTGCCCGGTGCGCCGGGCGGCGTCGACGACGTCCGCGGCGGTCGCGTCCCGGTCCACGACGACCATGCGCATGCGGTCGGTCATGACGTCGACGGCGCTCAGCTCGTCGAGCTCGATCGAGTTGGTGAGGAGGGTCGCGACGGAGACGTCGAGCGTGCCCTCCTGCGCGGAGCGGCGCACGAGGGCGGCGAGCTCGGACGCCGAGCGGGCGCCCGACAGCTCCTCGCGCGGCTCGACGCCTACGCGGCGCAGGATCGCGTTCGCCGAGCCGTTGAGCACGGCGATGACCGGCCGGAACAGCTTGGTGAACTGCCGCTGCACGGGCACGACCTGCCGTGCGGTGGCGTAGGGCGCGCTGAGCGCGAAGTTCTTGGGGATGAGCTCGCCGAAGAGCATCGAGACGAAGTTCACGACGAGCAGCGCGAGCACGCCCGCGAGGACCGCGGAGGCCGCGTGGCCGAGCGGCGTCGAGCTCAGGGCGTCCCCGAAGAGCGCGAGGAGCGCGGGCTGCGCGGTGTACCCGAGGAGGATGGTCGTGAGGGTGATGCCGACCTGCGCCGAGGAGAGCTCGGTCGACAGGTGCTTGAGCCCGGCCCGGACGCTGCGGTCGCGGCGGTCGGGGCCGCCCGTCCCGCCCGACGGCGGGGAGCCGCGTCTGTCGCCCTCCTGGTCGGCGTCGTCCCCGGCGGGGAGGACGGCGGGGTCGAGGGTGACCAGGGAGAACTCGCTGGCCACGAAGACGGCGGTACCTGCGGTGAGGAGCACCCCGAGCGCGACCATGACCCAGTCGCCTACCACGGAGTGCTCCACCGATATCGGGAGGTGCTCTTCATCGTGCCGACGATGTTAGCGCTCGCCCCTCGCCCGGCGCCCGGGAGGGACGGCTCGGCGGCGCCCAGGAGGGGCAGCCCCGCCGTGCGACCTGGTCCTCCGACGACGACGAAATCCGGCCGACCTGGGCCGACGTGTGCCACGCTGTATCCCATGGCAGATCCGAGGGCAGCGAGCGCAGCACCGACCGGCGCGGGGGCCGGTCCCGTCCCCGGCCGCGGGCCCGTGCCCACGACCGCCCCGGTGGCCGGCGGCGGCACCCCGCAGCAGGCGGCCACGGTCCTCGTCGTCGAGGACGAGCCTGCGATCGCGACCGCCATCGCGCAACGGCTGAGCGCGGAGGGCTGGCGCGTCGAGGTCGCGCGCGACGGCCTGTCCGCCGTCGACGCCGCGGCGCGCCTGCGCCCGGACGCGATCGTCCTCGACGTCATGCTCCCCGGCATCGACGGTCTCGAGGTCACGCGCCGCATCCAGGCGGAGCAGCCCGTCCCGATCCTCATGCTCACCGCGCGCGACGACGAGACCGACATGCTCATCGGGCTCGGCGTCGGCGCGGACGACTACATGACGAAGCCGTTCTCCATGCGCGAGCTCGTCGCGCGCATCAAGGCGCTGCTGCGCCGCGTCGACCGCGCCACGCAGGCCGCGAGCTCCGCCCCGAGCGACCCGCCCATGACGGTGGGCGACGTGACGATCGACAAGGCCCAGCGCCGCGTCTACCGCGCGGGTGAGGAGGTCCACCTCACGCCCACCGAGTTCGAGCTGCTCGTCATGCTCGCGAGCTCGCCGAAGACGGTCCTCACGCGCGAGCGCCTGCTCGCCGAGGTGTGGGACTGGGCCGACGCCAGCGGGACGCGCACCGTCGACTCCCACATCAAGGCGCTGCGCCGCAAGCTCGGTGCGGACCTCATCCGCACGGTCCACGGCGTCGGCTACGCGTTCGAGCCGCCCGCCGGATGACCTCCTCCCCCGCCGACCCCGCCGGCGGCACGGACCCGGGGCAGGCGCAGGCTCCCGGCCCGGCGCGGCCGGGACCGCACCGGGCCCACACGATCCGCCCGCACCTCCCGGACGTCCGACCGCTCGACTCGTTCCGCTCGCTGAAGATCAAGCTCGGCGTGCTGGTCGCCGCGACGGTGACGCTCGCGGTCCTCATCACGTGGATCGGGCTGCAGAACCAGCTCGGGCCGTCGCGCACGTTCCCGCTCGCGATCGTGCTGTCGCTGCTGCTCACGCAGCTCCTCGCGCGCGGCATGACGTCGCCCCTGCGCGAGATGACCGCTGCGGCCCGGGCGATGGCCGACGGCGACTACACGCGGCGCGTGCGCGCCACGAGCCGCGACGAGGTGGGCCAGCTCGCGGTGGCGTTCAACGTCATGGCGGAGGACCTCGCGACGAGCGACCAGGTGCGCCGCGAGCTCATCGCGAACGTCTCGCACGAGCTGCGCACCCCGATCGCGGCGCTCCAGGCCCAGCTCGAGAACGTCGTGGACGGGGTGACGCCCCCGACGCCCGCGACGATGGAGATGTCGCTCGCGCAGACCGAGCGCCTCACCCGGCTCGTCGCGTACCTCCTGGACCTGTCGCGGATCGAGGCGGGCGCGGCGGCGCTCAACATCACCCAGATCGACGTCGGCGACTTCCTCGAGGAGAACGCCGAGGCCGTGTCGATGGTCGAGGCGGGCAAGCAGCTGCGCTACGTCGTCGACGTCACGCCCCCGGACCTCGTGCTCGAGGCGGACCGCGAGCGGCTGCACCAGGTCGTGACCAACCTCCTGCAGAACGCGATCCGGCACTCGCCGCAGGGCGGGGAGATCCGGCTCGAGGCGTACCCGGTGGACGACGACGTCGTGCTGGAGGTCGTCGACGAGGGCCCCGGGATCGCCAAGGAGGACCGCGAGCGGATCTTCGAGCGGTTCGCCCGGGCCAGCGCGACGGGCGCGCACACGACGACGGGCGGCTCGACGGGCGGCACGGGGATCGGGCTCGCGATCGTGCGCTGGGCGGTGGACCTGCACGGCGGCCGGATCGAGGTCGCGGACTCGCGCCGGGGGGCGACGATGCGCGTCACGCTGCCCGCGCACGCGGGCTCCGCGCCGTTCCCGCCCGAGGACGGCGACGCGTCGTACACCGCCCACCCCGACGTGCGGTGACTCCGTCCTGACAGCGCGCGCACCCGCACGCGCTCGGTCGTGAGATGCGTCACACCGCCGCGCGGAGATACCTCGGGATGGCGTGGAATTCCGCGATCTTGCCCTCCGACGAGGTGCGCGTGGGGTCACGTTTGCCTGGCCCAGACACGGCGTGAAGAACCCGCGAACAGGCCGCGCCGGAACGCTCGGCCCAACGCCCGAGGCCGACGACGAGGGCCTAGGCTGGAGTGGTCCGGAACCCGGACGAGCCCGTGCCGACGTCGGGGGCGCCGCAGCAGCGGTGCGCCGTCGTGCCACGGTCGCGGGCTGTGACCGACAGCGACCTGTGTGTGAAAGTGGGCGATCCTCGCGTGTCCCCGAAGGCTGAGTCAGAGGCGATCAGCGACGCAAGCTCCGTGTTCGGAGCGAACGAGTGGCTCGTCGACGAGCTGTACGAGCAGTACCTCCAGGACAAGAACGCGGTGGACCCCGCGTGGTGGGACTTCTTCGAGGACTACCGCCCTGCGGAGCGCTCGGACGCCGACACCACGAGCGACGCCCCGGCGGCGCCCGCGAACGGGTCCGTCCCGGCCGCGGCACCCGCGAACGGGTCCCGCCCGGCCGCGGCGCCGGTGAACGGCTCGCCCGCTCCGGCGGCGCCCGCCGCGCCGGCACCCGCAGCGCCGACCGCCGTGACGGACGGCTCGGCCGCCGCCGAGGCCGCGCAGCGCGTCAAGCCGCCGAAGCTCCCGGCCGACCCGGCGGTCAACGCCGCGGTCGAGGCCGTGCACGCGTCGCGCCCCGTCGCGACCGCCCAGCCCGCGACGGCGCCGTACGCCCAGGTGCCCGCGCGCAAGGTCGCCGGCGCCCCCGCGCCCGAGGACCAGGCCACGGACGACGTGCAGAAGCTCCGCGGCCCGGCCGCGCGCGTCGTGACGAACATGGAGGCCAGCATCCAGGTGCCGACGGCGACGTCGGTGCGCGCGGTGCCGGCCAAGCTCATGGTCGACAACCGCATCGTCATCAACAACCACCTCGCGCGCGGTCGCGGCGGCAAGATCTCGTTCACGCACCTCATCGGGTTCGCGCTCGTCGAGGCGCTGGCCGACATGCCGGTGATGAACGCGAGCTACACGCAGATCGAGGGCAAGCCCGCGATCAACCAGCCTGCGCACGTGAACTTCGGGCTCGCGATCGACCTCGCGAAGCCGGACGGCTCGCGCCAGCTCCTCGTGCCGAGCATCAAGAAGGCCGAGACGATGGACTTCGCCCAGTTCTGGGCGGCCTACGAGGACCTCGTGCGCCGTGCGCGCGGCGGCAAGCTGGGCGTCGACGACTTCGCGGGCACCACGATCTCGCTCACCAACCCGGGCGGCATCGGCACCGTGCACTCGGTGCCGCGCCTCATGCAGGGTCAGGGCACGATCATCGGCGTCGGCGCGATGGACTACCCCGCGGAGTTCGCGGGCGCCTCGACCGAGCGCCTCGCCCGCCTGGGCATCTCGAAGGTCCTGACGATCACGTCGACCTACGACCACCGCATCATCCAGGGCGCGCAGTCGGGCGAGTTCCTGCGCATCCTGTCGCAGAAGCTCCTCGGCGAGGACGGCTTCTACGACCGCGTGTTCGCCGCGCTGCGCATCCCCTACGAGCCGGTGCGCTGGGTCCGCGACAACACGACGGACGCCGAGATCGAGGCGGCCAAGCCCGCCAAGATCGCCGAGCTGGTGCACTCCTACCGCTCGCGCGGCCACCTCATGGCCGACACCGACCCGCTCGCGTACCGCCAGCGCAAGCACGGCGACCTCGACATCCAGAACCACGGCATGACGCTGTGGGACCTCGACCGCACGTTCCCCACGGGCGGGTTCGGCGGCCGCACCAAGTCGACGCTGCGCGACATCCTCGGCCTGCTGCGCGACTCCTACTGCCGCACCGTCGGCGTGGAGTACATGCACCTGGCGGACCGCACGCAGCGCAAGTGGCTCCAGGAGCGCCTCGAGTCCGGGTACGCGCGCACGCCGCGCGAGGACCAGCTCCGCATCCTGCGCCGCCTCAACTCCGCCGAGGCGTTCGAGACGTTCCTGCAGACGAAGTTCGTCGGGCAGAAGCGCTTCTCGCTCGAGGGCGGCGAGGCGCTCATCCCGCTGCTCGACGCGATCCTGTCGAAGGCCGCGGAGAACGGCCTCGACGAGGTCGGCATCGGCATGGCGCACCGCGGGCGGCTCAACGTGCTCGCCAACATCGCGGGCAAGAGCTACGCGCAGATCTTCGCGGAGTTCGAGGGCAACCTCGACCCGAAGAGCGTCCAGGGCTCGGGCGACGTGAAGTACCACCTCGGCACCGAGGGCGTCTTCACGGCCGAGACCGGTGCGACGACGAAGGTCTACCTCGCGGCGAACCCCTCGCACCTCGAGGCGGTCGACCCGGTGCTCGAGGGCATCGTGCGCGCCAAGCAGGACCGCATCGACCTGGGCGGCGACGGCTTCTCCGTGCTGCCGATCCTCATCCACGGCGACGCGGCCTTCGCGGGCCAGGGCGTCGTGCCCGAGGTGCTCAACCTCGCGCAGCTGCGCGGGTACCGCACCGGCGGCACCGTGCACGTCATCATCAACAACCAGGTCGGCTTCACCACGGGCCCGTCGTCGTCGCGCTCGACGACGTACGCGACCGACGTCGCCAAGGGCTACCAGGTCCCGATCTTCCACGTGAACGGCGACGACCCCGAGGCGTGCGTGCGCGTCGCCGAGCTCGCCTTCGCGTTCCGCGAGCAGTTCGACCGCGACGTGATCATCGACATGATCTGCTACCGCCGCCGCGGTCACAACGAGGGCGACGACCCCTCGATGACGCAGCCGCTCATGTACAACCTCATCGAGGCGAAGCGCTCGGTGCGCAAGCTGTACACCGAGAACCTCGTCGCGCGCGGGGACATCACGCTCGAGGAGGCCGAGCACGTCCTCCAGGACTACCAGGCCCAGCTCGAGCGCGTCTTCACCGAGACCAAGGAGGGCGGCTTCACGCCCGCCGCGGACCGCGAGCCGGTCGCCGGTCTCGAGCGCCCGGAGTCCCAGCTCGAGGACGCCGGCACGATGGTCGGCTGGAAGACGGCGATCGACCGCTCGGTCCTCGAGCGCGTCGGCCAGGTGCACGTCGCGCCGCCGGAGGGCTTCACCGTCCACCCGAAGCTCGCGCAACTCCTCGAGAAGCGCCGGCAGATGTCCGTCGAGGGCAACATCGACTGGGGCTTCGGCGAGCTCGCCGCGTTCGGCTCGCTCCTCGTCGAGGGAACCCCGGTGCGCCTCGCCGGCCAGGACTCGCGCCGCGGCACGTTCGTGCAGCGTCACGCCGTCCTGCACGACCGCGAGACGGGCGCCGAGTGGACGCCGCTGCTGTACCTGTCGGCGGACCAGGCGAAGTTCTGGGTCTACGACTCGTCGCTCTCGGAGTACGCCGCGCTCGGGTTCGAGTACGGCTACTCGGTCGAGCGCCCCGACGCGCTCGTGCTGTGGGAGGCGCAGTTCGGCGACTTCGTCAACGGCGCCCAGACGGTGATCGACGAGTTCATCTCGTCCGCCGAGCAGAAGTGGGGCCAGTACTCCTCGGTCGTCATGCTCCTCCCCCACGGCTACGAGGGCCAGGGGCCGGACCACTCGTCCGCGCGCATCGAGCGCTTCCTCCAGCTCGCGGCCGAGGACAACATGACGGTCGCGCAGCCGTCCACGCCGGCGTCGTACTTCCACCTGCTCCGCCGGCAGGCGTACGCCCGCCCGCGTCGTCCGCTCATCGTCTTCACGCCGAAGCAGCTGCTGCGCCTCAAGGCGGCCGCGTCGAGCGTCGAGGACTTCACGACCGGCACCTTCCGCCCGGTGATCCCGGACGCGTCGGCCGACCCGGCGAAGGTCGACCGCGTGCTCCTGTGCACGGGCCGCGTCTACTACGACCTGCTCGCCGAGCGCACCAAGCGCGGCGACGAGGGCGTGGCGCTGGTCCGCCTCGAGCAGCTGTACCCGCTCGACGTCGACGGCATCCGGGCCGAGCTCGCAAAGTACCCGGGCGCCGAGGTCGTCTGGGTCCAGGACGAGCCCGAGAACCAGGGTGCCTGGTCGTTCGTGCACATCAACCTGCCCGAGGACCTGCCGCGCGTGAGCGTCGTCTCCCGCCCGGCGTCGGCCTCCACGGCCGCCGGCACGGCGAAGAAGCACCAGGCGCAGCAGGCCGTGCTGCTGGAGCAGGCGTTCGCCCGCTGACCGGCCCGCACGACCCGCGCACGACGAAGGCCCCCTCCGCGCGGAGGGGGCCTTCGTCGTCGGTGCGCCGTCGCCGTCGGACCGGGGGTCGGTCCTGCCGACCTACCAGCGGTCGTGGATCTTCTCGCGCAGGTAGCGGTCGTAGATCTCGCGCACGCCCGAGGTGAAGAGCGGGCCGAGGACGTCCGCGTCGCCCGCGGCGGCGTTCGACCGCGCCTGCTCGACGTTGCGCGCGCCGGGGATGACGGTCGACACGCCCGGCTGCTGCCAGACCCACGCGATGGCCACCTGGGCCGGGGTGAGGTCCTGCCCGACGACGTCGTGCACGAGCGTGGTGAACTCGGCCGCCGCCTGCACGCCGGTCTCGAAGTCGACGCCCGAGAACGTCTCGCCGACGTCGAACGCGCTGCCGTCGCGGTTGTACGTGCGGTGGTCGTCCGCGGCGAACGTCGTGTCCTTGGTGTACTTCCCGGACAGCAGCCCGGACGCGAGCGGGACGCGCGCGATGACGCCGACGCCGGCGTCGGACGCCGCGGGCAGCACCGCGTCGAGCGGCTTGAGCCGGAACGCGTTGAGGATGATCTGCACCGTGGCGACGTGGGGGCGCGCGATGGCCGTGAGGGCCTCGTCCACGGTCTCGACGCTCACGCCGTAGCTCGCGATCGCGCCCTCGGCGACGAGCGTGTCGAGGCCGTCGTAGACCTCGTCGCGCGAGTAGACGGCGGTCGGCGGGCAGTGGAGCTGCACGAGGTCGAGCCGGTCGGTCCGCAGGTTGCGGCGCGAGCGGTCGACCCACTCGCGGAACTTGGCGAGCGTGTAGTTGTCGGCGTCCTGCGGCTCCCGGCGGCCCATCTTCGTGGCGACCGTGATCCCGTGGCCGGGGTTGTCGGCGAGGTAGGAGCCGATGATCTGCTCGCTGCGCCCGTCGCCGTAGACGTCCGCGGTGTCGAAGAACGTCACGCCGGCCTGCGCGGAGGCGTCGAGGACGGCGCGCGCGTCGTCCTCGCTCACGTCGCCCCAGTCGGCGCCGAGCTGCCAGGTTCCCAGTCCGACGACCGAGACGAGCCGTCCCGTCCGCCCGAGCACCTGTCGTTCCATCGTTCCTCCTCGTGCTGCGTCGGGTGCGCCGGAAGACACACCCGGGCACCGAGTCTGACGGGCGTGGGCGCATCGCGCACCCGCGCACGCCGAGTACCGTATGTGAGCGTGAACACCCATGCCCCCTCAGGAGCCCAGGTCCGCATCGCCCACGGCGACCACGCAGCGACGATCACCGAGGTCGGAGCGGCCGTCCGCGAGTACGCGGTGGGGGGTCGGCCGGTCTTCACGCCCTTCGGCGAGGACGAGGTGTCACCCGCGTTCAACGGCGCCGTCCTGCTCCCCTGGCCCAACCGGCTGCGCGACGGGCAGTACACGGTCGACGACACGACGTACCAGGTGCCGATCTCGGAGCCGGACCGCGGGACCGCGCTGCACGGCCTCGCGTGCTGGCAGCGCTGGACGGTCGTCGAGCACGAGGCCGCGCGCGCGACGCTCGAGCTGCACCTGCCGCCGTCGCCGGGCTACCCGTTCGACCTCGTCGCGCGCGTGACGTACTCGCTCGACGACGCGGGGCTGCGCGTCCACGTCCGCACGACGAACGTCGGCGCGGCGACCGCCCCGTACGGCGTCGGCTTCCACCCGTGGCTCTCGGCGGACGGCGCGGACCTCGACGCGTGCACGCTGCGCCTGGACGCGGCGAGCCGCGTCACGACCGACGAGCGGCTCCTGCCGACCGGCACCGAGCCCGTCACCGGCACCTTCGACCTGCGCGAGCCGCGCCTGCTCGCGGGCGTCGACCTCGACGACGCGTACGTCGACGTGCTGCGCGACGAGGACGGGCTGTCCTGGATCCGCCTCACCGCGCCCGACGGCCGCACGGCCGCCGTGTGGATGGACGGCTCGATGGACACGTGGCAGGTCTGCACGGGCGACCACGTCGGCGACGTCGCGTTCCGACGCACCGGCGTCGCCGCCGAGCCGATGAGCTGCGTCGCGGACGCGTTCCGGACGGGCGAGCGCCTCGTCCGGCTCGAGCCCGGGGCGTCCCACGAGGTCACCTGGGGAGCGACGCTGGCCTGAGGCGTCCGGCCGCCGCGGCGACCCCGCGCGGGTCGACACGCCGTCCGCACCGGCTCGGATCGACCCGCGCGGCCCGCGTCGGGGAGAATGGCGCTCGTGGAAGACGCGGTGAGTCGTGAGGTACGGATCTGCGTCGTCGGCGACGAGCTGAGCGCCGGCGTCGGCGACGCGAAGGCCCTGGGGTGGGCGGGGCGCGTCGTCGCGCGCACGCGCTTCCCCCAGCCGGCGTACGTGTTCCCGCTCGCCATCCCCGGCGAGACGACGACGGCCCTCAGCCAGCGCTGGGAGGCGGAGACCGCGCGCCGGTTCTCCCCCGAGCCGGACGTCGACAACCGCCTCGTCATCGGCCTCGGCCGCCACGACCTCGACGCGGGGCTGTCGGTCGCGCGCTCGCGCCTCAACCTCGCGAACGTGCTCGACGTCGCGGAGTCCCACCGCCTGCCCACGTTCGTCGTCGGGCCGCCGCCGGGCCACGCGCAGGACGCGGAGCGCCTCGCGGAGCTGTCCCACGCGTTCTCGGACGTCGCGAACCGGCGCCGCGTCCCCTACGTCGACACGTTCAGCCCGCTCGTCACGCACGAGCAGTGGCTCGCCGACCTCGCGCAGAGCGGCAACGGCTTCCCCGGCCAGGCGGGCTACGGGCTCATGGCGTGGCTCGTGCTGCACACCGGCTGGCACGCGTGGCTCGGCCTGCCCGACGACACCGTCTGAGCCCGCAGGGACGCACGAGGGGAGGCGTGGTCACGGCGGACCACGCCTCCCCTCGGCGTCGGGGCGGTACCGCTCAGCCGCGCGAGACCGTGAGGTCGCCCGAGACGGTGCTCGCCGACACGTAGGCGCCGCCCGCGCCGTGCTGGTCGACGTGGTCGACGGACGTGGTGCGCTGCGCGCTGGAGTCGAGCCGCACCCCGTCGAGCACGGCCTTGCCGGTGACGCTGCGGGCCTTGAGGTTCACGGCCGAGCCGGCGCCGAGGCGCACGGCCACGTCACCGGAGACCGTGCGCGCGTCGACGAGCGGGGTGCTCTCGCGCGCGACGACCTCGACGCCGCTCGTGACGGTGTTGACCGACACGCGCCCGAGCGTGCCGCCGAGCGTGACGGTGCCGGACGCGGTGGTCACGTGGACGTCGCCGACGTGCTCGCCGACGTCGACGGAGCCGGTGGCCGTGCGGACCGACGCCGTGCCCGAGACGCCCTGGACGCGGACGGCGCCGGTCCCGGTCGTGACGGACACGTCCGCCCGCGTCCCGACGACGGTCGCCGCGGCGCGCGCGGTCGTCACCTTGAGCGGGACGCTCGCGGGCACGGTGACCCGCACGACGGCGCGGTCCTTGTCGCGCAGGCCCTTCGCGCGGTCGACGAGGCCCTCGATGCCGGCGAAGTCGTACCCGACGCGCAGCTCGCCGTCGTGCACGCTCACCTGCAGCGGGCGCTCGGACACCTCGCTCACGTCGAGGTGCGCCCCGCTCTCGCGGCCGGGGTCGGCGACGACGTCGACCGACCCGTCCGTGAGCTGGACGACGACGCGCCGGACGTCCGCGACGTCGACGCTCCGGGGGGCGTTGATGACCCAGGACTCGGTGCTCATGCGCTTCTCCTCGTTCGGTTCTCTGGTGCGTGGTCGGTGGTCTCGGGACGTCAGGGCAGGGTGGACCGCACGGCGCGGCGCGCGCTGTCGAGCACGGTGCGCAGCGTGTCGACCGTCAGCTCGGGCACCCCGCCGGTCGCGTCCGCCCGGCGCAGGTCCGCGCGGAGCTCGTCGCGGAAGCGCTGGAGCACGGCCTCCGCCTCGGCACGGCGCGCGGTCGACTCGCGACGGCGGGTGTCGTGCTCGCCGTCGCGCGGGCGGGCGCGCGCCGTCTGGGCGGCGGCGGCGAGCTCGGCGCGCAGCCCCCGCAGGGAGCCCTGCACGTCGGCGCGCAGCGCCTCGGCGCGCTGGCGCACCGTCTCGGCGATGCCGTGCTCGAGCGCCGCGACGTCCGCGCGCCGCGCCTCGATCTCGGCGCGCCCCGCGGGGGTCAGCTCGTACGTCGTCTTGCGCCCGTCGGCGCTGCGGTGGACCAGGCCCTCGTCCTCGAGCCGCGCGAGGCGCGGGTAGATCGTCCCGGCGCTCGGGCGGTAGGTGCCCCCGAACCGCTCGGAGAGCTCGGTGATGAGCTCGTACCCGTGCTTGGGGCCGGACGCGAGGAGCGCGAGCAGGTAGAGCCGGAGCTGGCCGTGGGCGAAGACGGTGGCCATCAGCGGTCCACCGGGCCGCTCGTGGGAGCCGGTCGCCCGGCGGGAGCACCGGGGCTGCCCCACGCCGGGGCGTCGGGGGCCGCGTCCTGCACCGGGGGCGCGTCGGCCGGGGCAGACGACGTCCCGGCCGTCCCCCGCAGGACCGTGACGTCGCCCGAGACGGCCGAGACGCGGACGGGCGCGCCCGCGCCGAGCCGCGCCGCGCGGTGGAAGGACCGCGCGGACCCGCGCTGCTCCTCGCCGTCGACGACGAGCCGGCCGCTGAGGCAGCGCACGGCGTAGTCCATCGCGTCCGGGTCGGGCAGGCGCACGAGCACGTCGGCGGAGACGGCGCTCACCGTGATCTCGTCCGGGGTCGTGCGCGTGTCGACGGTCACGGAGCCGGAGACCGAGTCGAGCCGCAGCGAGCGCAGCGCGCCCGTGGCGGTGAGGCCGCCGGAGACCGACTCCATCCGGACCGGGCCGTCGTGCTCGCTCGCGGCGACCTCGCCGGAGACGGTGTCGACGCGCAGCGGGCCGCGCGTCCGGCTCGTCATGACGGCGCCGGACACGGTCGCGAGCCGCACGCCCTCGCGGGCTCCCGCGACGAGCGCCTCGCCCTGCACGGTCGCGACCTCGACCTGCGCGCCCGCCGGGATGGCGACGTGGACCTCCGCGGCGTCCTTGCCGGTGTACGTGCGGAAGCGCTCGAGGAAGCCCTTCCAGCCCGCCTCGAACGGGCCGTAGCCCACCCGGAGCGTCGTCCCGTCGAGCCGCACCTCGAGCGCGCGCCCGCTCACGGAGTGCACCTCGACGCGCGCGTCGGTCCGTGCCGGGTCCTCGTGCGCGACGACGTCGATGCGCCCGCCGATCATCGTCGCGTCGAGCCGGCGCACGAGCGCGAGGTCGATGGCCTGCGGACCGGTGAGGGTCCAGAGCTCCTGCGTCATCCTGCGCTCCGTCCTGGTCGCCGCGCACCATCTCGACCAGGACGGCCGAAGGGCACTCGCGATATATCTCGTTCTGCCAGACACGATATATCGCGCGCTCGACCGTGACAAGGGGTCGCGTGTGGGACCATGGGAGACGGACTGGACACGCCGAGACCGGTCGTTCCACGTCGAGAACCGCCGAGACCGGCAGCACTCCCCGACCGTCAGGAGAACACCATGAGCAAGCGCGGACGCAAGCGTCGCAGCCGCAAGGGCAACGCCGCGAACCACGGCAAGCGCCCCAACGCCTGAGACGGCGCAGCCCCCGCGAGGGGGAGCACGGAAGAGGGCCCGGACCGACGTCGTCGGTCCGGGCCCTCTCTCGTGCGCACGGGCCCCAGGGGCTGGCCCCCGGGCCCGGGTCAGCGGGTCTCGACGACCGTCGTCGTCGTGACCATCACGGTGAGCTGCGTGTGGATGCGCTCCCGCAGCCCCGCCGGCGCCTTCTCGTGGCACGAACGGCGCACGAGCTGCTTGACGAGCTCCTCGACGCTCAGCTCGGCCAGGCACGGCGAGCAGTGCGCGACGTGCTGGCGCATGCGCAGCTCGTCGTCGGGCGTCATCTCGGAGTCCAGGTACTCGTACAGGTGCGTGAGCGCGTGCTCGCACTCGGACTCGCCCGCGGTCGAGTGCGGGATCGGGGTCACCGGCTCCTCGACCGGCCCCCGTCCGGGCTCACGGGTCTCTGACGTGCTCACGACTCACCTCCGGGGCTCTTCGCGCCCACCAGTCCTCGCCTCGCGGCGTAGTCGGCCAGCAGCTCGCGCAGCTGGCGCCTGCCTCGGTGCAGGCGGGACATGACCGTGCCGATCGGTGTCCCCATGATCTCCGCGATCTCCTTGTACGGGAAGCCCTCGACGTCGGCGTAGTACACGACCATGCGCCGGTCCTCGGGGAGCTCCTGGAGCGCGCGCTTGACGTCCGAGTCCGGCAGGCGGTCGAGCGCCTCCGCCTCGGCCGAGCGCAGGCCCTGCGACGTGTGCGACGCCGCGCGCGCGATCTGCCAGTCCTCGACGTCGTCCGTCTGCGCCTGCTGCGGCTCGCGCTGCTTCTTGCGGTACGTGTTGATGAACGTGTTCGTGAGGATCCGGTACAGCCACGCCTTGAGGTTCGTGCCCGGGCGGTACTGGTGGAACGCCGCGAACGCCTTCGCGAACGTCTCCTGCACCAGGTCCTCGGCGTCCGAGGGGTTGCGCGTCATCCGCAGCGCGGCGGAGTACAGCTGGTCGAGGTACTGCAGGGCGTCCCGCTCGAACCGGGCGGCGCGCGCGGCGTCGCTCTCGGCCTCCGGGGCGCGGTTCGTGTCCTCGGCGTCCGTCGCGTCGGCGGGCGGCATCGTGCCGGCGGGCGCACCGTCGTCCGGCGTCGTTCCCGACGTCGTCGCAGGGCTGCCGGAGACGTCGCTGCCGGAGATTCGCTCTGTCATCAACAACGAGCCTAGTCCCCCGTTCGTCTGGGTGTTCGATGAGGCGTCCCGCGCACGGCTCGGCACCGACCACGCGGCGGCGAACGCGGCGTCCGGCGCCGGGGTCGTCGACGCGACCCGGGCGGCGGGTGCGGGAGTCTGGAGCAGGGCGGTCACGAGGGGTGCAACCCGCGAGCGCCTCTGGGCATTCCCGGCCCGGGCACCGCCGCGGGTGGCGCCGTCCCGGGGGGCGCGGCAGGCTGGGACCCACCGGAGGACGCCCGCCCAGGGCACCGGCGAGTCACCAGCGATGAGGAGAGAACCGATGCTGCTGCGTCACCTCGCGAGGCCCATGCTGGCCTCGTGGTTCGTCTACGACGGGGTCCAGGCCGCGCTCAAGCCGGCGGAGCACGTGCGGGCCGCGCGCGCGGGCGTCGAGCTCGTCGAGAAGCGCGTCGGCATCGAGGCCCCGCTCAGCGAGCGGCAGGTGACGACGCTCGTCCGCGCCCACGGCGCGGCGACGGCGGTCGCGGGCCTGTGCCTCGCCGTCGGCAAGGCGCCCCGGACCGCCGCGCTCGCGCTCGCCGCGCTCACGGTCCCGCTGGCCGTCGTCAACCAGCCGTTCACGGGCGGCGAGGCCACGCGCACCGAGCGGACGCGGAAGTTCGTCGCGAACGTCGGCGCGATCGGGGCCGCGCTCATCGCGGGCGCCGACTACGAGGGCCGCCCGGGCGTCCAGTGGCGTCTCGAGCGGGCGCGGCACGACCTCGCGCTCGCCAAGCAGGCGAAGCAGGAGGCCGTCGTCGCGGGGGCGAAGAGCACCGCGAAGGACGTGTCGCGCTCGGCTCGCCGCGCCGCGAAGGCCGCCCAGGACGCCGCGCAGCACGCCGCGAGCAGCACCGCGGGCGCCGTGCACGACGCCGGGGCCGCCGTCCGCGCCAAGGTCGCCTGACGCGTCGCACCGCGCGGCCGCGCCCGTCCGCCGGGCGGGACCGGCCGCCGTCGGGCGGCGACGCTCCACTAGCCTGGACGCCATGACGACGCAGCCCCCCGCGCCCACCGACGCACCGTCCCCCGCCCCGGCCGACGCCTGGGTCGCGCCCACGGCGGGCGGGCCGCTCGACGCGACGGTCGAGGTCCCGGGGTCGAAGTCGCTGACGAACCGGCTGCTCGTGCTCGCGGCGCTCGCCGACGGCCCCGGGACGCTGCGCGGCGCGCTGCGGAGCCGCGACGCCGACCTCATGATCGCGGCGTTGCGCGCGCTGGGCGTGGGGATCGAGGAGGGCGCGTCGCCGACCGAGCTGCACGTGACGCCCGGCGCCCTGCGCGGACCGGTCGACGTCGACTGCGGTCTCGCCGGGACGGTCATGCGCTTTCTCCCGCCGGTCGCGGCGCTGGCGGACGGCGCGGTGCGGTTCGACGGCGACGAGGGCGCGCGGGTGCGGCCCATGGGCCCGGTCGTGGCGGCGCTCAGCGCGCTGGACGTCCCGGTCGCGGGCGACGACGGCGGCAGCCTGCCCACGACGCTCCCGTTCACCGTGCGCGGGCGCGGCCGGGTCCGCGGCGGGTCCGTCGACATCGACGCGTCGGCGTCGAGCCAGTTCGTCTCCGGGCTGCTCCTCGCGGCGGCGCGCTACGACCAGGGCCTCACGGTCCGGCACGTCGGGCACACGCTGCCGAGCATGCCCCACATCGAGATGACGGTGGAGGTCCTGCGGGAGGTCGGGGTCGTCGTCGACGACTCGCGCCCGGCGATCTGGCGCGTGGAGCCGGGGCCGATCGCGGCGCGCGACGTGCAGGTCGAGCCGGACCTGTCGAACGCCGCGCCGTTCCTCGCGGCCGCGCTCGTCGCCGGGGGCACCGTGCGCGTCACGGGCTGGCCGACGGCGACCACGCAGCCCGGCGCGATGGTCCCCGAGCTGCTCGAGACCATGGGCGCCACGTCGTCCCTCGACGGCGACGTGCTCACCGTGACGGGCACGGGCGAGGTGCGCGGCGTCGACGTGGACCTGCACGCCGCCGGCGAGCTCGCCCCGACGATCGCCGCCCTCGCGGCCCTCGCCGACGGGCCCAGCCGCCTGCGCGGCATCGCGCACCTGCGCGGGCACGAGACCGACCGCCTGGCCGCGCTCGCGACCGAGATCACGCGCCTCGGCGGGCAGGCCGAGGAGACGCGCGACGGGCTCGTCATCACGCCGCGCCCCCTGCACGGCGCCGTCTTCCGCACCTACCACGACCACCGCATGGCGACCTCGGCCGCCGTGATCGGGCTGCGCGTGGCGGGCGTCGGCGTCGAGAACGTCGCGACGACGGCCAAGACGCTCCCCGGCTTCGCGGGCATGTGGGAGCGGATGCTCGGCGGCTCGGCCGGGCCGGGGACCGGCTCAGGCACGGCCCCCGCGGCCGGCTCGGGGGCGGCGGCCCGCTGATGGCCCGCGTCCCGGACGAGTCCGACTTCCGCTCGCGCCCCGGCAAGCGCGGCAGCCGCCCGCGCACCAAGCAGCGCCCCGAGCACGCGGACGCGGTGACCGGGTTCGTCACGGGCGTGGACCGGGGCCGGTACACGCTGCTCGTGGGCGGGACCGACGACGGGACGGTCGTCGGCGCCGAGGACGAGCGCACGGTCCTCGCGATGAAGGCGCGCGAGCTCGGGCGCACGCGGATCGTGTGCGGGGACCGCGTCGACCTCGTCGGCGACGTCACCGGGGACGACGGCTCGCTCGCGCGCATCGTCCGCATCCAGGAGCGGTCGTCGGTGCTGCGTCGCACCGCCGACGACACCGACCCGTACGAGCGCGTCATCGTCGCGAACGCGGACCAGCTCGTCGTCGTCACCGCCCTCGCCGAGCCGGAGCCGCGCACGCGCATGATCGACCGGTGCGTCGTCGCCGCGTACGACGCCGGCATGGACGTCCTGCTGTGCCTCACCAAGGCGGACCTCGCCGACCCGGCGCCGCTGCGCGCGCTCTACGAGCCGCTCGGCGTCTCCGTCGTCGTCACGCGGCGCGCGCCCGACGGCCTCGCGCCGGACGGCTGGGCCATCGAACCGCTCGACGCGGTCCGCGAGGCGCTGGCCGGGCGCACGTCGGTGTTCGTCGGGCACTCGGGCGTGGGGAAGTCGACGCTCGTCAACGCGCTCGTGCCCGACGCCCGGCGCGCGACGGGGCACGTCAACGACGTCACGGGGCGCGGCCGGCACACGTCGACGTCGGCGGTCGCGCTGCGCCTGCCGGGCGGCGGGTGGGTCATCGACACGCCCGGCGTGCGGTCCTTCGGGCTCGCGCACGTGCAGGTCGACCACCTGCTGCGCGCGTTCGAGGACCTCGACGCCGTCGCCGCCGCGTGCCCGCGCGGGTGCACCCACCTCGACGACGCGCCGGACTGCGCGCTCGACGACTGGGTGGCGGACTCCCCCGACGACGTCACCCGCGACGCCCGCGCGGCGCGGCTCGAGTCGTTCCGGCGCGTGCTCGCCTCGCGCATCGGCGCCGCCTGAGCCCGCACCCCGCGCGGCGCCTCCCCCGGCCCGTGCGCGCACCGCTACGGTGTGAGCCATGACGCCCCCCTCGACGCGCGGCTACGACGACGACCTGCGCCTCGCCCATGTGATCGCCGACCAGGTCGACGCCCACACCCTGTCGCGCTTCAAGGCGCTCGACCTGCACGTCGAGTCCAAGCCCGACTCGACGCCCGTGAGCGACGCCGACCGGACGGCCGAGGAGATCATCCGCGGCCAGCTCGGCCGGGCCCGCGGCCGCGACGCGATCGTGGGCGAGGAGTACGGCGAGACGGGCCACGGCGCCCGCCGCTGGATCGTCGACCCGATCGACGGGACGAAGAACTTCGTGCGCGGCGTCCCCGTGTGGGCCACGCTCATCGCGCTCGCCGACGGCGACGAGGTCGTCGTCGGGCTGGTGTCCGCGCCCGCGCTCGGCCGGCGCTGGTGGGCCTCGAAGGGTACCGGAGCGTGGACGGGCAAGTCGCTCGCCGCCGCGTCGCGCCTGCACGTCTCGGGCGTCTCGTCGTGGTCCGACGCGTCGCTCGCCTACGCGTCGCTCGACGGCTGGGAGGAGCGCGGGAAGCTCGAGCCGTTCCTCGACCTCATGCGCGGCGCGTGGCGCACGCGCGGCTACGGCGACTTCTGGTCGTACATGCTCGTCGCCGAGGGCGCGGTCGACGCGGCCGCGGAGCCCGAGCTCGAGCTCTACGACATGGCCGCGCTCGTGCCGATCGTCACCGAGGCGGGCGGGCGGTTCACGTCGCTCGACGGCGCCGACGGCCCGTGGGGCGGCAACGCCGTCGCGACGAACGGCCTGCTGCACGACGAGGTGCTGGGCCGCCTGGGCTGACGGGGCCCGTCACCCCGGCGGCGTCCCAGGCTCGGTCTGCCCGGGTTCGCCCCGGCCTCAGGCGCGCGGCACGTCCTTGAGCTCGGACCAGTCGTACCAGAGCAGGTCGCGCTCACCCACGCGCTCGATGGCCGCGTCGAGCGCCGCGTCCGCGTCGGGACCGTCGTCGTCCGCCGCGGCGAGCACGGCCTCGACGTCCGCGACCGCCTCCGGCTCGTCGACGTGCACGCACACGATCGCGACGTCGGGCACCGTGCGCAGCACCTCGACGGCGCTCGGGGCGGGCGCGTCCTCGTCGTCGGAGTCCTCTGCCCCCACGACCTGGACCGCGCCGTCGGGCACCTCGAGCGTGACGACGAGCCGCTGCCGCGGCGCGTCCGGGCGTGATGCGACGAGCGCGAGCGAGTCGTCCGCCGCCTCGAGCGCCGCTGCGTACTCGAGACCCTCCTCGTCCTCGTCGGGCAGCGCACGCGTCAGCGCGGCGGTCACGGCGTGGGCGCCGCGCGGGGCGACGGTCCAGCGGGCGGCGTCGGCGGTCACGGTGACGGCGTCGAGCTCGTCGAGCGTCGCGGGGAGATAGATGCGCATGGGTTCAGTGTGCCGCCTCGAGCACCGGACCGGGCGCCGCACCACGCCCGGACGGGACGGCCTCCCGCACTGCCTCCGCGAGCCGGGCCAGCGCGCGCCGGGCAGGGCTCGCCGGGGTGGTCTCGCCGAGCGTCCTCCCCTCCCGGAGCGCCACGTCGACGGCGGTGTCCTCCGGGACGACGTGCAGGTCCTCGACGCCGGCGTACCGCGCCATCGCGTCGCGCACCGCGCGCTCGGGCCGTGGCCCGACGACGCTCGCCCGCACCCGGTTCACGACGACGACCCGGGCCGCGGCGACCGCCGCCCCGGAGTCTCCCAGCTCGTCGAGCGCGCGGACGAGGCGCTGCAGCCCGACCGGGTCTCCGCCGCCCACGACCACGACGACGTCCGCGGCGCCCAGCGCGCTGAGCGTCGCGTCGTGGCGCTGCGGGGCGCGGGTGTCGTAGCTGAGCAGCTCGTCCTGCTCGATGCCGAAGCCGCAGTCGACGACGGTCCAGTCCGCGACCGACCGTGCCACCTGCCACACCGCGTCGAGCGACGGGCCCGGCAGCTCGGGCCAGCGCGCCGCCCGGGCGAGGCCCGTGAGGACCCGGACTCGGGGCACGAGCACCGGGGCCAGCGCGCGGAGGCCCGCGGCGTCGAGCACGCCCTGACCGGCGCTGCGGGCCGCGGCGGCGAGCCCCGGGGACTCGTCGAGCAGCCCGAGGCGCTGCGCGACCGTCCCGCCGTACGTGTCCGCGTCGACGAGCAGCACCTCGGCCGGAGGCCCGACGGTGGCCGTGGGAGCCGCGTCGACCTCTCGCGCGCGGCGTGCGGCGCGGCGCCGACGGGGCCGCCCCGCGGGTGCCGGGCCCGCGAGCTCGACCGCGAGGTTCGTCGCGACGGTCGTGCGGCCCGGCGCCCCGGTCGGGCCCCAGACGACGACGGTCCGGCCGTCGCGCCGGTCGCCCTCGCCGTCGGCCGGCACGGGCGCCGGGACGCGGGCGGGCGCGCCGGGCGGGCCCGCGTGCCCGGTGCGCGCCGGCACGACCGCCCGGACGGCGTCGCACAGGGTGCCCGGGGACCGGTCCACGTCCACCACGGTGTCCACCCCGTGGGCCCGCAGCCGGTCCTCCTCCCACGTGCCCCCGGGGGCGAGCGCGACGACCCGGACGTCGTGCGCGTGCAGGTCGGCCACGGCCTGCCGGTCCAGCGCCGGGAGGTCGTGCGAGACGACGGCGACCCGCCCGGCCCCCGCGGCCGCCGCGGCGAGCAGCTCGACGACGTCCGCGCAGCGCCGCGTCACCCGCAGCCCGGACGCGTCGAGCGTCGTGACGACCTCCGCCTCGCGCGCCCCGCGGACCGCGCACAGGACCGTCGTGACCGTGGTCGCGCCGCTCACCCCGCACCGCCGACCGGGACCAGCGCGAGGGTCCCCTCTCCCGCGACGGCGGCGAGCACGGCGGGGAGGTGGTCGACCTCGACGAGCAGGTGCACCGTCGTCGGCCCGCCGACCACGAGCGTGCCCTCGCCCTCGTCGACCTGGGCGACCGTGACGCCGCCGACGAGCATCTCCGGCACGGCGCCCGGCCCGTCCGGGACGTCCTGCGCAGCGTCCGGGGACGGTGCGGCGGCGGCCTCCGGGACGTGCCAGAGGTCGACGTCGGCGCCGGCCACGATCCGCTCGGAGAGGCCCGACGTCACGGGCACCGCGACCGCCCGCACCGCGAGGTCGGTGGCGGCACCGAGCGCCGTCGCGGGGACGAGCTCGCCCGCGGCCACCGTCCGCAGGACGACCGCCTCGTCCGGGAGCCCGTCCTCGACGAGCAGGTAGCGGTCGGTCTGCGCGCCGAGCCGCACCTCGACCGTGCGCAGCTCGGCCGCACCGACGGTGGTGCCGGGCGTCAGCGGCGTGCCGGCCGCGTACACCGCGACCGTCCGGCTCGCGCTGCTCACGGCCCAGGACCCCAGCGCGACGGACAGCGCCACCACGACGACCCCCACGAGCAGCCGCGGGTCCTTCCAGCCCGGCCGCCGCAGCCGCGCGGCGGGCGGGGGCGTCGCGGCCCCCGGGACGGGTCGTTCCACGGTCGTCGTCATCCATCTCCCCCTCGGTGGTCGGCACGTCGCCCGTGCCGCGGCTTCATGATCCCCGGTCGGCGGGGCGCGTGGCAGGGCCTGTGGACGAGCACCGCGGTGGGGCGTGCGCGTGCCAGACTGACGCCATGCCCCAGCGGTTCCTCACCCTCGCCGACGTCACGGACGAGCTCAACATCTCGGCGGCGCAGGCGTACGCGCTCGTCCGGTCGGGAGAGCTCCCCGCGATCCAGGTGGGCGGACGCGGCCAGTGGCGGGTCGAGGTGAGCGAGCTCGAGGCGTACATCCAGCGCATGTACGCGCAGACGCGCCAGCGCATCGAGGCGGGCGACTTCGACGGCTGACGGCGCGCCGTCGCGCCTCCGCCGCCCCGTGCCGCGTCCCCACGCCGTCGTGCGACGGCGTCCCTGCTCCCCCGGCTCCCCCTGCCGCGCGCTCACCTCGGCACGTACCCCGCCTCCGCCTCGCTGACGCACACGACGGCCGACCAGGGCACGACCCGCGCGCCGTGCGCGCTGCCGGGCGACGGCTCGAGGTCGAGATGGTCCTTCCCCACCCGGGCGACCCACCCGGAGTAGGACCCGGCGGCCGTCCGCACCTGGACCGGTCTCCGGTCCCGCTGGAGCGCACGCAGCGCGTGCCCGAGGCCGAGCGTCGCCGACCGGGACGAGCGCGGCGGGTCGGCGTGCCGCCCGAGTCCTCGCACCGCGACCACGGCGTCCAGCGGGACGAGGTGCTGCCGGCTGCCGTCGACGACCAGCGCCCACTCCTGCGCGACCTCCCGCACCTCGCCGGTCACCGCCGACGCGTCGCGGAGCTCGAGCGTCACGGGCCCCGGCGCGGCGCGCATCCGCTCGGTGAGAAGCACCGTCGCGTGCTCCGCCCGGGTCAGGTCGGCGACCGCGGCGACGCGGTCCTGCGACTCCGCCGCGGCGAGCTGCGCCGCGAGGTCGTCGAACAAGGCGTCCCATCGCATCGGCACACCGTAGCGGGGCGCCACCGCACCCGACCCTCCGTCGTCCACATCACGGGACGGGCCTGGACAGGCGTCGATCCTGCGCGCTTAGATCGACGTGTCGTCATCAAACGACACCAAACGACATCAAAAGCCGTCGAGTGCGCGACGGCAGGCAGGGGGCAACGATGGACCGGGGTACTGCTGCATCCCGACGAGCCGGGGGTCTGCTCGCCCTCCTTGCGCTCGTCCTCGTCCTGGGCGGCGCGACGACCGTCCTGTCGCTCCGGGCGCTGCACCTCGTCGCCGCGCTCCCGACGCACCGCGTCGAGCCCTGGGTGGAGCTCGGCGCGGTGTCGGTGGGCGCGCTGGCCGCCCTCTGGGTCGCGCTCAGTGCGCTCGTCGCGGTGGCCTGCGTGGCTGCCGAGTCCGCCGGGCGGTCCTGGACGACGGGAGAACGCCTCCTGCGCCGCGCGGCGCCGGCCGTCGTCCGGCACGCGGCGCGCGCCGCCGTCGGCGCCACCGTCGGCGCGGGCCTGCTCGTCGCCGGCGGGACGGCGCACGCGGCCACCCCGGCGGACGACCCGGGCGTCGTCGCCGTCGATCTCGGGTGGCGACCCAGCGGTGCCGTCGCCGGGGGCGAGGGCACGGTGTCAGGGAACGGCGCGTCGGAGAGCGCCGCTTCGACGTCCCGGACGACCCCCGGCACCTCGTCCGCCACGGCGGACGGCTCCACGACGGGCTCCGGCGGTCCGTCGAGCACCCGGGCGGACGCCGCGCCAGGCCAGCCAGCGCCGGTCACCTCGGTGCCGCCGTCTTCGGTGCCACCGTCGTCCGTGCCGGCGCCTTCGGTGAGGCCCTCCGGGGTGCCGGGGGACGCGGGCACGTCGCAGGACCCCCACCGCTCGCAGGGTGCCACCTCCGCAACGACCGGCGCGACGCCGTCGACGAGCGCGGAGAGCGCTGGTACGGGCGACACCGCCGAGTCCGGAGGGACGCACGCCGCCGGGGCGGGCGTCGTTGGCCAGGAGACGGAGGCTTTCGGCACCGCGGGACCGACGGTCGCCGCGGAGGGGGCCTCGTCGGACGCCGCCCGCCAGCGCGACGCGGCGCTGGCCGTGACGCGCGACGTGCCCGGTCCGGAGGCCGCGCCGGAGGTGGTCATCGTGCGCGGCGACTCGCTGTGGTCGATCGCCTCCCGGCACCTGCCCGCGGGGTCCACCGACGGGCAGGTCGCGGAGGCGGTGGAGCGCTGGTACGCCACGAACGCCGACGTCGTGGGCGCGGACCCCGACCTCGTCCGGCCGGGCCAGGTCCTCGTCGCGCCGTCCGCCTGACCTCCACCGACCTCGAAGGAGCCCCACCATGACCGCTCCCCTGCTGGCCGGCGCACACGCCCCGGTCACCACCGTGACACCTGCGGCCGCACCGACGGCCCCTCCCACGAGCGGGACCACGGTCCGCCCGCTCCGCTCGACGAGCGTCCCGTCCGCCCCGCCGGCCCGGCTGCTCCGGTGCCTCGGCGACCCGACCGTCGCCACGGTCGACGTGACCGACCCGACGGCGGCCCGCGTGCCGCAGCACGTCGTCCGGGGTCGTCCCCTCGGGCGCCCGACGACGCCCGTGCCGCTGCCGGACCCGACCGCGCTGTGCTGCGCCGTGGTCCGGGCTGCGGTCGAGGTCGTCCGGGGCGAGCGCACGGTCGGACAGCTCGCGCGGTGGGTGTCGCCGGAGATCTACGAGGCGCTCGCCCGGCGCGCCCGACTCGTGGCCGACGGGCCGGGCGAGACCCCGGCCCGCCCGGTCGCCGTCCGCCGCGCGCGGGTCCTGCGCATCGGCGACGGCGTCGCCGAGGGGACGGTCGTCGTCCAGGACGGGGACCGGGTCCGCGCCGCCGCGGCGCGGCTGGAGGCGCGCCGCGGAGCCTGGCGCGTGGTCGCGCTCGAGATCGGCTGAGCCCTTCCCGGACCGGGCACGACGACGCCCTTCCCGGACGCGACGCCCTTCCCGGGCCCGACTCCCTTCCCTGGCTGGGCACGACGACGGCGAGGCCCCCCCGCAGGTGGACGCCTCGCCGTCGTCGTCAGGGTGCCCGGCGGACGGGCACCGGTCAGGCCTCGTTCTGGCCGTGGCAGACCTTGTACTTCTTGCCGGAGCCGCACGGGCACTGCGCGTTGCGGGGCGTGCCCGGGAAGGTCCGGCCGTCGCTCTCGACCGCCGTCGCCTCGCTGTGCAGCGCGCGGCGCGAGCGTCGGCCCGCGTCGCCGGACACGACGGCCTGGCCCGTGCCGTCCTCGCTCGGGGCGGTGTACGACAGCGGGACCTGGCGGTCGGGGCCGTCGAGGCCCTTCGCGATGAGCGTGCCAGGGCGGTCGCCGCCCGGGCCCTCGGCCCCCGCACGTGCCGCCACCGGCTCCGGCGCGACCGGCGCGTCCTCGACGGGCGCGTCCTCCGCGGAGGCGTCCTCGACCGGCTCGTCCGCGACGGGGGCGCCGTCGACGGGCGCGTCCTGCGTCGGAGCCGCGTCGCGCTGCGCCGCCGCCGCGAGACCGGCCGCCGCACCCGCCGACGCGGCACCCGCCGCCCCGCCGAGCGCCTGGCCCGCGGCCGACTGCGCGGCCTGCGCCGCACCCGCGACGGAGATCGCCGGCGCCTGGCCCGTGGCCGCGCCCGGCTCGGCGACCTTGACCTCGAGGTTGAACAGGTACCCGACCGTCTCCTCCTTGATGGCCTCGGTCATCGCCTGGAAGAGCTGGAAGCCCTCGCGCTGGTACTCGACCAGCGGGTCGCGCTGCGCCATCGCGCGCAGCCCGATGCCCTCCTTGAGGTAGTCCATCTCGTAGAGGTGCTCGCGCCACTTGCGGTCGAGGACCGAGAGCGTCACGCGACGCTCGAGCTGGCGCATGTTCGCCGCGCCGAGCTGCTCCTCGCGGTTCTGGTAGGCGATGCGGGCGTCCGAGAGGATCTCCTCGAGCAGCATCTCGCTCGTGAGACGCGTCTCGCCGCCGGCCTGCTCCACGACCTCGTCCACCGTGATGGAGATGGGGAACACCGCCTTGAGCGCGGTCCACAGCCCCTCGAGGTCCCAGCTCTCCGGGTTGCCCTCGGTCGTCGCACCCTCGACGTACGCGGTGACCACGTCGGTGAGGAAGTGCTGCACCTGCTCCTGCAGGTCCTCGCCCTCGAGCACGCGGCGGCGCTCGTCGTAGATAACGGTGCGCTGGCGCGACAGGACGTCGTCGTACTTGAGGACGTTCTTGCGGATCTCGAAGTTGCGCGACTCGACCTGGCCCTGCGCGCTCGCGATGCCGCGCGTGACCATCTTCGACTCGAGCGGCACGTCGTCGGGGAACCCGGCGCGGTTCATCATCGACTCGGCGAGCGTCGAGTTGAACAGACGCATGAGGTCGTCCTGCATCGACAGGTAGAACCGGGACTCGCCCGGGTCGCCCTGACGGCCGGAACGACCACGGAGCTGGTTGTCGATACGGCGCGACTCGTGCCGCTCCGTGCCGAGGACGTAGAGACCGCCGAGCTCGCGGACCTCGTCGTGCTCCGCGGCGACCGCGGCCTTCGCCTTCTCCAGGGCGTCGGGCCAGGCGGCCTCGTACTCCTCCGGGTTCTCCGCCGCGTCCAGGCCGCGCGCCGCGAGGTCCGCGACCGCCATGAACTCGGCGTTGCCGCCGAGCATGATGTCCGTACCGCGGCCGGCCATGTTCGTCGCGACCGTCACGGCGCCCTTGCGGCCCGCGAGCGCGACGATCGCCGCCTCGCGCTCGTGCTGCTTCGCGTTGAGGACCTCGTGCGGCACGCCCTGCTTCTTCAGCTTGGACGACAGGAGCTCCGACTTCTCGACGCTCGTCGTGCCGACGAGCACCGGCTGGCCCTGCGCGTGGCGCTCGACGATGTCCGCGACGACGGCGTCGAACTTGCCCTCCTCGTTCTTGTAGACGAGGTCGGGCTGGTCGACGCGCTGCATCGGGCGGTTCGTCGGGATCGGCACGACGCCGAGCTTGTAGGTGCCCTGGAACTCCGCCGCCTCGGTGTCGGCGGTACCGGTCATGCCCGCGAGCTTGGAGTACAGGCGGAAGTAGTTCTGGAGCGTGATCGTGGCGAGCGTCTGGTTCTCCGCCTTGATCTGCACGCCCTCCTTGGCCTCGATGGCCTGGTGCATGCCCTCGTTGTACCGGCGGCCGGGCAGGATGCGGCCCGTGTGCTCGTCGACGATCATGACCTCGCCGTTGAGCACGACGTAGTCCTTGTCGCGCTTGAAGAGCTCCTTCGCCTTGATGGCGTTGTTGAGGAACCCGATGAGCGGCGTGTTGAGCGACTCGTACAGGTTGTCGATGCCGAGGTAGTCCTCGACCTTCTCGATGCCGGGCTCGAGCACGCCGACGGTGCGCTTCTTCTCGTCGACCTCGTAGTCCGTCCCGGGGTTGAGACGGCGCACGACCTTGGCGAACTCACCGAACCAGCGGTTCGTGTCGCCCGAGGCCGGGCCCGAGATGATGAGCGGCGTGCGCGCCTCGTCGATGAGGATCGAGTCGACCTCGTCGACGATCGCGAAGTTGTGGCCGCGCTGCACGAGGTCGTCCGTGGACCACGCCATGTTGTCGCGCAGGTAGTCGAAGCCGAACTCGTTGTTCGTCCCGTACGTGATGTCGGCGGCGTACTGCTCGCGCCGCTGCGCCGGCGTCTGGCCGGACAGGATGACGCCGGTCGACAGGCCCAGGAAGCGGTACACGCGGCCCATGAGCTCGGACTGGTACTTCGCCAGGTAGTCGTTCACCGTGACGACGTGGACGCCCTTGCCCTCGAGCGCGTTGAGGTACGCGGCCGTCGTCGCGACGAGGGTCTTGCCCTCACCGGTCTTCATCTCGGCGATGTTGCCGAGGTGCAGCGCCGCGCCGCCCATGAGCTGGACGTCGAAGTGCCGCTGGCCGAGCGTGCGCCGCGACGCCTCGCGCACCGCGGCGAACGCCTCGGGGAGCAGGTCGTCGAGGGTCTCGCCCGCCTCGAGGCGCGCCTTGAAGCGGTCGGTCTCCTCCCGCAGCTCCTCGTCGGTGAGATCCTCGAAGCCGGGCTCGAGCTTGTTCACCTGGTCGGCGATGCCGGACAGCTTCTTGAGGATCCGGCCCTCGCCGATGCGAAGGACCTTGTCGAGGATCGAAGGCACGCAGGACTCCCGTATCGATCGGTGCCCGGGCCGGGTGGTCCGGGAGCAGAGCCGACGCTCTGCCGCGCGGGCGCGCACGGCAGCGGACGTCGGCAACGTCACACAACATCGTAGGGGAGTCGGGGCCGCGCCGGTCCCGTCCGGGTTTCGCCGACGACGAACCTCTCCCCCGCGACGTCGTCCGCCAGCCTACGGCGAGGGCCACCCGGGCCGGGCGCCTCGTCCACCGCCGACGCGGCGGTCGGGACGACCGCGGCGGCGGCGCCGCCAGCGACGACGGCAGCGACGACGTCAGTGCGCCGCGACCTCGGCGGCGAGCGCGGGCGCCAGGTCCCCCACCGGGGCGACGTCGACCTCCGGCACCCCCAGCCACCGGCCCAGCACGTGCAGCTCGGCGGCGAGGCGCGCCGCCGTCTGCGGCCCGGCCGCCTGCTCGCGGTGCGCCGACTGCACGCGCAGCACCCCGGCCCGACGGTCGGCCTTGAGGTCGACGCGCGCGGTGAGCACCTCGCCCTCGAGGAAGGGCAGGACGTAATAGCCGTGGACCCGCTTCGCCGCGGGCACGTAGATCTCGATCCGGTAGTGCACGTCGAACAACCGCTCGAGGCGCGTCCGCTCGAACACGAGCGGGTCGAACGGGTTGAGCAGCGTCGTCCCCGTCGCGCGCCGCGGGAGCGCCGCGTCCGCGTGCAGGTAGGTCGGCTCGTCCCACCCCCGCACGGTCACCGGGCGCAGGGTGCCCGCCTCGACGAGCTCGTCGAGCGCCGTCCGTACCGCGGGCCCCTTGAGCCGGAAGTAGTCGCGGAAGCAGCGCAGCGTCCCGACGCCGTGCGCGCGGGCGCCGATCTCGAGCAGCGCCCGGACGGCGTCGGCGTCCGCGACCGGCGGCGCCGCGACGACCTCCGGCGGGAGCACGCGCTCCGTGAGGTCGTAGCAGCGCTCGAACGCGCCGTTGCGGCGCGCGGACGTGATCTCCCCCGTGAAGAAGAGGAACTCGAGCGCGCGCTTCGCGACCGTCCAGTTCCACCCCCACTGCGAGCGGTCGCGCGGGTGCGCCCGCCCCTCGGCCTCGAGGATCTCGTGCACCTCGCTCGCCGTGATCGGGCCGCGCTCCGTGACGAGCCGCCGCACGTCCTGGACCGCCTCGGAGTGGCTCATCTCGACCGCGCTGATCGTGCCCCACGCCTCCGTGCGGTACCGGCGGCGGCGCCACTCGAGCAGCGGCCACGTGCTGGGCGGCACGTAGGACGCGACGTGCGCCCACGTCTCCACGAGCCGACGCGGCGCACGGCCCGCCGCGCGGTCGAGCAGCGCCGTGTCGTACGGGCCGAGCCGCGCGTACAGCGGCATGAGGTGCGCCCGCGCGAGCACGTTGACCGAGTCGATCTGGAGGAGCCCCAGGCGGTCGATGACCCCCTGGACCTGCCGCATCGTCGGGGCGCGCCCCCCGGACCCGGCACGCGCGGCGACGTCCGGGCGCTCCCGGTGCAGCCCTTGCGCGGCGAGCGCGACACGGCGCGCCTGGGACAGGGACATCGACTCGGACCTCGACGGCGTGGCGACCACCCTCCGATCCTGCCCGCCCCCACCCACACGCCGACCCGCCCCCGCCGAGCAGGCGGTCCTGGCGCGTCCCGGCCGCCGGACCCGCCACGACCACCTGCTCGGCCGACCGGGATCGCCTGGTCGGCGGCGGACGGCGGACGGCGGGCGGCGGGCGGCGGGGTCGGTCAGCGGACGACGGGTCCGGACAGCACGACGCGCCCGGACCCTCGAGGGTCCGGGCGCGTCGGGTGCGGTCAGGCGCTCTTCTCGACCGAGGCGTCGGCGCAGTCGCAGGACGTGTCGAGCGCGACGACGCCGTACGTCCAGCCGCGGCGGCGGTAGGCGACGGACGGGCGCGACGTCTCGATGTCGACGAAGAGGAAGAAGTCGTGGCCGACCATCTCCATCTCGTACAGCGCGTCGTCGACCGTCATGGGCTCCGCGGTGTGCAGCTTCTGCCGGATGACGACGGGCGAGTCGCCGAGCGTCGTCTCGACGGCCTCCCCGGGCGCGGTCGGCGCGGTCGGCGCCGGCGGCGGGGGTGCCTCGTGCGTGGCCGGGTCGTAGGGACGCACGTCGACGGGCGGCACGACGGTGTGGTTGCGGTGGTCCTTGCGACGGTCGCGGGCGCGGCGGAGCCGTTCCGCGAGCTTGTCCATCGCGAGGTCGAGGGCGCCGAACCGGTCGTCGGCCGCGGCCTCGGCGCGGACGACGGGTCCCTTGGCCCGCACGGTGAGCTCGACGCGTTCGCGGACCCCCGAGAGCCTCGGGTTGTTCTCGTGGGTGACCTCGACGTCCACGCGCTGCGCCGTGGGCGCGAGCTGCTGGACCTTGGCGAGCTTGTCCTCCACGTGCCGGCGGAAGCGGTCTGCCACTTCCGTGTGCCTGCCGACGACGACGATCTCCATGTGAGCCTCCGCGAGGATCTAGTGCGACGCCCGGCCCGGTGCGTCCGGGCGCCTCGTTCGGATTCGGTAGGAGCACCCGCTGCCGGGTGCGGTGGGCTACCACCTCCTTGCGGCGCAGGGCCGCGCGCTCGGTACGCTCGCGCGGCGGCGCACGTGTCCTGCACGTCCGTCGTCCGCGGCGACTGGCCCTCAGCCTAACCCCGGGTCCGGGGTGTCGGCAGCACCAACGGGAGGTGAACGAGGGGACCTTCGGCCCCCGCGGCGCGCACCTCACGGAGGCTGCCCGGCGGACCGCCGTCGTTCGCCCGGCGACGGGGTCGCGGCGAGCGCGACGGCGCCCAGCACGAGAGCGCCCGCGCTGGTCAGCGCCCTCTCGCACGCGGCGAGGGTCGCTCCCGTGGTGACGACGTCGTCGACGAGGAGGCACGCCACGACCGGTGCTGGCGCACCGGTCGACGGGCGCCGCCCGGGCGGTCCTCGACGCGCTCCGGCGGACGGTCCGACGAGCGGTCGGACGAGCCCTCCGGCACCGGCCCCGAGGAGTTTCCCGGGGGCGACGGCGACCGTGCCGAGCCGGGCCCCGCGCGCCCGCGAGCCGAGCCCGACCTGGTCCCGGGCGCGCCCGCGATGCACGAGGAGCGCGGCGCTCCGGGCGGGGGTCCCCGAGGCGTCGAGGCCGGCGGCGACCGCACGCGCGAGCAGGGCGACGGGGTCGCGCCCGCGGGCGCGACGCGCGGCCCGCGTCGTCGGAGCCGGGACGACGAGCACCGGGCACCCCCGGGACCCCTCCCCCAGGACCGCCCCGACCCCAGACCCGAGCGCGGGACCACGCCCCGGCCCGAGCACGGCTCCGAGCACCGGCCCCAGCGCGGTGCCCGCGCGCCACGCGGCGTCCGCGAGCGGCCGGTCGAGGTCCGCCCTACCGCGGTCCTTCCAGGCGACGACGACGCCGCGCACGGGCCCCGTGTACGCCGCCGGCGCCCACACCGGCAGGGGCGCGACGCCGTCGAGCCGGTCGAGGCGGGGCGCGCCACGTTCGCGCCGCCGGAGCGGGGCGCGCAGCGGCGCGAGGCAGGGCTCGCACCACCGGACGTCGGACGCGTCGCAGCCGGGGCACGCGACGGGCAGGACGAGGCGGGCGACGTCGTCGAGGGCGGCGAGGAGCACCGGGCCAGCGTGCCCGGTGGCGCGAGCGTCCGGCACCGGCGGACCGGCCACCTGTGGACGACGCACGCGCCGCTGGCTCCCGACCCGCGCCGTCCGGGAGCCTGTGGTCGCCCGGCGCGCCTCGCGCCGCCGGGCGCGCGGCGTCTCAGCCGGGGTACGTGGGCAACCGGACCTCGGTGGCGATCTTGGTCCAGAGGCTCGACGTGCCCGCGGCGTACAGGCTGCTGTCGCTCGTCCCGACGAGCGTGGTGCCGACGCCCGTGGCCGACGCGAGCGAGACGGCGCCCTCGACGGGCGAGGCGGCGAGCGTCGGTCCCCCGACGGGCACCCGCTGGACGACGACCTCGGACTCCCCGGACGCCCGGCCGAGGACCCCGAGGAGCGTGCGGTCGACCCACGTCACCTGTGTCGCGGCGGCGATCGGCTGCCCGACCCGGACCGGTGCGGAGAGCTGGGTCGGCCGGCCGGTCTCGTCGCGGACGATGCCCGCGACGTGGACCTGCGCCCCGGATCCCGAGTCGCTGACGACGGCCACCCGGGCGCCGTCGGGCGCGACCCGCAGCGACATCACGGTGCGCCCGTCGAGCCACGGCGCGGCCACCTCGGACACCGCAGCGTCGCTGCCCGCCTCCCGCAGGTCCACGACCTGCAACGACCCTGCCTGCACCTGCGGGCCGCTCCACACATACTGGAACCGGTCGATCGACGGCGCGACGAGGCTCGTCCCCGTGAGGAGCGTGACGGGCCCGGCCTCGGCCGTCGGCGCCGTGACGAGCCGCGCGGCGCCGTCCCGCACGACGTACGTGGCGTCGTCGGCCCGGCCGCGGAAGGCGAGCGCGGTGGGCTGGAGCCCGGCTAGGGGGGCGGCCGACGTCACCGCCCGCGTCGTGCGCCCCTCCAGGCTCATGACCTGGTCGCCCGAGAGCACGACCGGCTCGTCGGGCGTGGTGGCGACGCCGATGGTCGGGACGTCGTCGGCCGAGAGCTCCGAGCCACCGACGCCCACCGTGATGTCGACGGGCACGCCGAGCGAGGCCTGGAGCTGCGCGATGAGCATCGCGCGGTCGGCCGGCGACGCCGCGGTCACCGGGTCGGTGAGGGGCACCGCGACCCTGCCCTCCACCGGGGGCACGGAGTCGATGCTCAGCGAGGTCCCCTCGGGCGCGACCGTCGCGACGGACCCCGCGAGCCAGTCCGCCGGGCCGCGCAGCGTCTCGCGGACCGCGAGCGCCTGCCAGTTCCGGCTCGGGAACCAGCGGGCGTCGGGCACGAGGTAGGCCCGGTCGAGGGTCGGGAAGTAGAGGTTGGCCTGCTTGAAGGTGCGGGCGAAGTTCGTGGCCGTGATCGTCAGCCCGTCGTCGACCACGTCGATGCGCCACTGGTCGTCGGCGTCGCGGACGAGGCCGTAGGAGACCTCGGTGGTCCGGCCGGGCGCCTGCTCCGTGTAGACGCCGCGCTCGTCGACGGTGCCCACGACGTCGGCGGTGGCGCGGACCGTCGTCGTGCCGCCCTCGATCGCGGCCTCGTCGACGTCGAGCTGCGGCACGTCCTCGAGGATCGCGACCTGGGAGACGGGCGACCAGTCGTCCTGCGCGTCGCGCGTGAGGAACTCGGACGCGACGTCGAACGAGCCGCGCGCGCCCTGGGCCTGGGCGGCCAGGAAACCGCGGACGATCTGGTCCGGCGAGGCGTCGCGGCGGGGCGACGCGGCGCTGACGAACGGCTGGCCCGGGTCCTCCGGCGTCGCCTCGCCCTCGACCACGGGCCCGGACGTGGGGATCGAGGCGCACGCCGCGAGGGCGGCGACCCCCACGGCCGCGAGCCCGGCCGCGAGCGCGCGCCCGACCCGGCGCCGCAGGTCCGCCTGCCCCGCGGTCGGACGCCGCACGGTCCCCGTCGTGGTCATCGCCCCTCCTGGACGTCGTCGGGGCCGGCGGCCGGACCGCCGCCGGAGCCGGGCACCGTCGCCCGGCCGGGCTGGGGCGCGTGGTCGCGCGGGATGACGACGGGGATGCCGCCCGTGACGGACGGCAGGTCGGCGGGGCCCGCCGTGCCCTCGACGTCCTCGACGACCGGCGTCCGCACGCTCCACTCCGCGGGCAGCCCGCGGCCGGTGGCCGCCTCGGAGACGAGCGGCAGGGGAGACGACTGGAGCCGGATCCCGGCGCGCCGCGGGAGCGTGAGCCGGAAGCTCGCGCCCCGGCCGGGGCGGCCCCACGCCTCGAGCCACCCGCCGTGCAGGTGCGCGTCCTCCAGGGAGATCGCGAGCCCGAGGCCGGTGCCGCCGGTCGTGCGGGCGCGAGCGGGGTCCGCGCGCCAGAAGCGGTCGAACACGTGCTGGACCTCGTCGGTCGTCATCCCGACCCCGTGGTCGCGGACCGTCACCGCGACGGCGTGCCCGTCGCCGTCGACCGTGATCTCGACCGGCCGCTCCTCGGCGTGCTCGATCGCGTTGACGACGAGGTTGCGCACGATGCGCTCGACCCGCCGCGGGTCGATGTCGGCCGTGACGGGCTCGTCGCCGAGGTGGACCGACAGCCACACGCCCTTGCGCTCGGCGAGCGGGGCGGCGTGGTCGACGGCGGCGTTCACCACGTCGCGCAGGTCGCGCCGCTCGGCGTCGAGGACCGCGGCGCCGGCGTCGAACCGGCTGATCTCGAGCAGGTCGGCGAGCAGGTCCTCGAACCGGTCGAGCTGGGCCTGCAGGAGCTCGGTCGAGCGTCGCGAGACCGGGTCGAAGTCCTCGCGCGACGCGTACAGCACCTCGGAGGCCATGCGGATCGTGGTGAGCGGCGTGCGCAGCTCGTGGGACACGTCCGAGACGAACCGGCGCTGGAGCATCGACAGCTCCTCCATGCGCCCGATCTGCTCCTGGAGGCTCTGGGCCATCTCGTTGAACGAGTGCGCGAGGGACGCCATCTCGTCGTGGCCCTTGACCGGGAGCCGCTCGTCGAGGCGGCCGTCCGCGAGCCGTTCCGCGACGCTCGCGGCCTGGCGCACCGGGAGCACCGCCTGGCGCGTGACGAGCGCCGTGATGCCGACGAGCAGGGCGAGCAGCACGAGGGCCCCCACGAGCAGGACCGACTGGAGGAAGCGCAGCGTCTCCTGGTCGGCCTCGAGGTCGTAGAGGTAGTAGAGCTCGTACGTGCCCGCGACCGGCACCTCGACGGTCGAGCCCACGACGATGCCGGGCACCACCCCCGACGACTCCGGGTGCGCCGGGTCGACCGGGATCGCCACCGACTGGAGGTACTGCTCGCCGTCCGCCGCGACGGTCGCCGCGCGCATCTCGGGCGACACGAGGCCGTCGAGCTGCTGGTCGGTCGACTGGTCGAGGAAGCCGACCGTGCCCGACCCGCCGGACTGCCAGAGGAAGACGTCGCGCGACGACCCGGTGGTCTGGAGCATGGAGAAGAGGTCGAAGAGGAGCGACTGGGCCTCGGTCGGCGTCGACGCGGGCGACGCGTCGAGCGTGCGGCGCGCCTGCTGCGTGGACTGGGCGCTCTCCTGGTCGAGCTCGGCGGCACGCCGCTCGTAGAGGCCGTCGCGCATGGCGTCGGTGAGGTAGGCGCCGAGCGCCCCGACGGTCAGCACGCCGACGACGAGCGCCGACGTGACGACACGGAGCTGCATCGACGAGCGCCAGCGCCACACCACGCGGCGGACGGTCGCGCGCGCCCGGCGCCGGACGCGGCGCCAGAGCCCTCGCCCGCGCCCGTCGGCGGAGCCGGCCGTCGTGCTCACGTGCGGGTCGCGCCCGCCTTGTAGCCGACGCCGCGCACGGTGAGGACGATCTCCGGGTTCTCCGGGTCGTGCTCGATCTTCGAGCGCAGGCGCTGCACGTGGACGTTGACGAGGCGCGTGTCCGCCGCGTGCCGGTAGCCCCAGACCTTCTCGAGGAGCACCTCGCGCGTGAAGACCTGCCACGGCTTGCGCGCGAGCGCGACGAGGAGGTCGAACTCGAGCGGGGTCAGGGACACCTGCTCGCCGCCGCGCGACACGCGGTGCCCCGTGACGTCGATCTCGACGTCGCCGATGGACAGGTGCTCGGGGGCGGGCTCCTCCGTGCGGCGCAGGCGCGCCCGGATGCGGGCGACGAGCTCCTTGGGCTTGAACGGCTTGGAGATGTAGTCGTCGGCACCCGACTCCAGGCCGAGCACGACGTCGACCGTGTCGCTCTTCGCGGTGAGCATGATGATCGGGACGCCCGACTCCGCCCGGATGAGGCGGCACACCTCCGTGCCGTCCTTGCCCGGGAGCATGAGGTCGAGCAGGACCAGGTCCGGCTGCGTGGTGCGGAACGTCTCGAGCGCGAGGTCGCCGTCCGCGCAGAACACCGGTTCGAAGCCCTCGGAGCGCAGGACGATGCCGATCATCTCGGCCAGGGCGGTGTCGTCGTCCACCACGAGCACACGAACCTTCATGCGGACATCTTGCCATCGACGGGCCCGACGTCGGGGCGGCCGGGCCCCGCGGCGAGGGTGAACCCGCGGGCGGGGCGCACCCGGCGGCGCGAGCCGGTCGGCCGCCGCGCAGGGCCGCGTACTAGGGTGGCCTCGCCGCCGTTGCCGATCCTCGCCCGGCGGCCTGGACCGACGCCCGAGCCGATCGCGGGGGACCACGAGCACATGAGCACACCCGACACCTCCGGCACGCCGGACGGTGCCACGCCCGACCCGACGGCGGCCCCCGGCCCCACGCCGCCCGCCGCGCCCGGTCCGGGCGGCGACGCGAGCGGCTGGGGCGCGCCCTCGTACGGCGCCCCCGGCTACGGTGCGCCCGGCTCGTCGACGCCCCAGCCGCGGTACGGCCAGTACGCGCCCGGCCAGGAGCCCGGTCAGCACCCGCCGACGGACCAGCCGCCCGCACCCGGCGCGTGGGGTGCGCCCGGCGCCGCACCGGGACAGCCGGGGTACGGCCAGCCGGGCTACGGCCAGCAGCCCGGCTACGGCCAGCAGCAGCCGGGGTACGGCCAGCCCGGCTACGGTCAGCAGCCGGGTTACGGCCAGCAGCCCGGTTACGGCCAGCAGCAGTTCGGGCAGGGCCAGTACGGGCAGCAGCAGTACGGCGCACCGGGCTACGGCCCGCCGCCCGGCCTCGCGGGCGCGCCCTACGCGCCGGCCGCGGCGAAGCCCGGCATCATCCCGCTGCGCCCGCTGTCGCTCGGCGAGATCTTCGACGGCGCGTTCGGCGCGATCCGCCACAACCCCCGGGTCGTGCTCGGCATGAGCGCGCTCGTCGTCGTGGTGGCGACGCTGCTCGGCACCTTCCTGGGCTGGGCGTTCTCCGGCTACGTCGCCCAGTACTTCGACGTCATGCTGGACGAGGCCACCTTCCCCGGCTTCGACGAGAGCTTCGCCACGACGCTCGCGAGCTCCCTCGGCATCCAGGTGACCACGTTCTTCGCCGCGCCGATCATCGCGGGTCTCCTCACGGTCTCCGTCGGCCAGTCCGCGATCGGGCGCAAGGCCGGCGTCGGCGAGGTCTGGTCCCAGGTCGGACGGCGCACGTGGTTCCTCATCGCGTTCCCCCTGCTGACCGGCCTGGCCGCGTCCGTGGCGCTCGGCCTGGCCACGCTCCTCGTCGTCGCGGGCTTCGCGGTCTCCGAGGGGCTCGGCGCGTTCCTCATCGTCGTCGCCCTGCTCGCCTGGCCCGTGCTCCTCGTCTGGGTCGGGACGCGGACCGGCCTCGTGCCTCCCGCCCTGGCGCTGGAGGGGCAGCCGTTCTGGCGGACCGTCAAGCGGGCGTGGCTGCTCACCCGCGGCAGCTTCTGGCGCCTGTTCGGCATCTACCTGCTCGCCCTCGTGGCGATGAGCTTCGTCTCCGGCATCGTCGCGTACCCCGCGAGCCTCGCCGCGTCGTTCCTGCTCATGGCGGGCCAGACCTTCCTGTACCACCTCGTGCAGGCGATCGGCGTCGCGCTCTCGATGATCCTCACCTCGGTCTTCCTGGGCTGCATCGTCGCCCTGCTCTACATCGACGTGCGCATGCGCCGCGAGGGCCTGGACGTCGAGCTCGCCGCGGCGGCGAGCGAGCAGCCGCCCGCATGACCGTGCGGTCGCTCGCGGCCGACGTGCCCGTGCAGCCCGGCGCCGACGAGGCCCGGCGGTGGCTCGTCGGCGAGCTCGCCGGGCCGGAGTACCGCACGGACCCGTCGCTCCTGCAGCGGTTCCTCGAGTGGCTCCAGGGACTGTTCGACGGCGCGCCCACGCTCGACCTCGGCGGCCCGCTGACGGCGGTGGTCGTCGTCGTGGCGGTCGCCCTGGTCGCGGCGGTGGCCTACTGGGTCGCCGGTCCGGTGCGCCTGTCGCGCCGGGCGAAGGCCTCGGTGGTCGTGCTCGACGACGACGCGCGCACCGCGGCCGAGATGCGGGCCGCGGCCGACGCCGCCGCGGCGCGCGCCGACTGGGCGACCGCCGCGCTCGAACGCTTCCGCGGCGTCGTTCGCTCGCTGGAGGAGCGCGCGGTCCTCGACCCGCGTCCCGGACGGACCGCGTGGGAGGCCGCGCGGACGGCGGGCGAGCGCCTGCCCGACGTCGCCGACGGGCTCGAGCGCGGCGCGCACCTGTTCGACGACGTCGCGTACGGCGCCGTGACCGTCGGCCCCGAGGCGGACGCCTTCCTGCGCGCGCTCGACGAGCGGACGCTCGCGACGCGCCCCGCACTCCGTGCGGAGCTCGCCGCGTCCGCGCCCGGTGACGGCGCATGAGCGCCCCGACGACGTCCTCCGTCCCGCCCGGTGCGGCGCCCTCCGCGGGCGCGTCGGGCGACCCGCGAGCCGTGACGACCGCCTACGTGCCCGTCGTCGGCGACGGCACGACCGCCCGCTCGCGGGCACGCAGCCGCTGGCGCCGGGCGCGCTGGCCCGTCGCCGTCGTCGGCGCGCTGCTGCTGCTCGCCGGGCTGACGGCGCTCGCGCGGCCCGCGACGTCGGCCACACCGCTCGCACCCGACAACCCGGGCCCTGCCGGGGCGCGCGCGGTCGCGCAGGTGCTGGGCGACCAGGGCGTCGAGGTCACCTACGTGCGCACGGTCGCCGACGCGGTGCGCGCCGCCGAGGAGGGCGGCACGCTCCTCGTCGCGCAGGGCGACTACCTGCTCGACGAGCAGGTGGACGCGCTCGTCGGGACCCCCACGGACCTCGTGCTCGTCGCGCCGCCCGACCACCTGCTCGCCGCCGCGACCGACGGCGGCGCGGAGCTCGCGTACGCCTGGGGCTCCGGCGGGTCGGCACGACCGGCGCGCTGCGCGGACCCGGCCGCGCAGGCCGCGGGCTCGATGCGCTCCGACGGCGTCGGCTTCGTCGCGCTCGACGACGCGACCGTCCTCTGCTTCCCCTCCCCCGACGACCCGTCCCTGGGCGCCTACCTCGTGCACGAGGCCGACGGGCGCACGGTGCGCGCGGTGGACACGCCCGCCGTCCTGCGCAACGACTCGGTCACCGAGGACGGCAACGCCGCGCTCGCGCTCTGGACGCTCGGCGCGCACGACCGTCTCGTGTGGCTCGTGCCCGACCCGTTCGACACGTCGCTCGCCGACGACGGGAGCACGACCCCCGGCCTGTCCCTGCCGCCGTGGTTCGGCGTCGTCGCCCTCCAGGCGCTCGTCGTGCTGCTCGTGGTCGTGCTGTGGCGCGGCCGCCGGCTCGGCCCTCTCGTCACCGAGGACCTGCCGGTCGTCGTGCGCGCCGCCGAGACGACGCGCGGCCGCGGCCGCCTCTACCGGCGCGCCGGGGCGCGCGGCCACGCCGCCGCGGGGCTGCGCGCGAGCGCCGCCGACCGCCTCGCGCACCGCCTCGGCCTGCCCCGCTCGGCCGACGCCCCCACCGTCGTCGACGCCGTCGCCCGCGCGACGGGTCGGCCGGGCGACCAGGTCGCCCAGCTCCTGTACGGACCACCACCCGCCGACGACGCGGCGCTGCTCGAGCTCGCGCGTCACCTTGACCGGATCGAGAGCGAGGTCTACCACTCGTGACGCACCACCCCGACGGCTCCGTGCCGCAGCCCGACCGCTACGCGCCGCCCGCCCAGGACCCGGGCGTCGCCGACCGCGTGAGCGCGGCCGCCGGCCAGCCCGCGCACCGGCCCGGACCGCAGGCACCCGCCCCGCAGACGCCGTACGGCCAGGGCCACGCGCCCGCCGCGCCGACCCCCGCACCGGTGCACGACGCCCCGCCCGCGCCGTCGCCCGAGCTGCGGCAGGCGCTCGCCGCCGTCCGCAGCGAGGTCGGCAAGGCCGTCGTCGGGCAGGACGGCGCCGTGACGAGCCTGCTCATCGCGCTGCTCTGCAAGGGCCACGTGCTGCTCGAGGGCGTGCCCGGCGTCGCCAAGACGCTGCTCGTGCGCACGCTCGCCGCGTCGCTCGACCTCGGCACGAAGCGCGTGCAGTTCACGCCCGACCTCATGCCCGGCGACGTCACGGGCTCGCTCGTGTACGACGCGCGGACCGCCGAGTTCTCGTTCCGCGAGGGGCCGGTCTTCACGAACCTGCTGCTCGCCGACGAGATCAACCGCACGCCCCCCAAGACCCAGGCGTCGCTCCTGGAGGCCATGGAGGAGCGGCAGGTCTCGGTCGACGGGACGCCGCGCCCGCTGCCCGACCCCTTCCTCGTCATCGCGACGCAGAACCCCGTCGAGTACGAGGGCACGTACCCGCTGCCCGAGGCGCAGCTCGACCGCTTCCTGCTCAAGGTCGTGCTGCCGCTGCCGGAGCGCGAGCAGGAGGTCGAGGTGCTCGCGCGGCACGCCGCCGGCTTCAACCCGCGCGACCTCGCGGGCGCCGGGGTGCGCGCCGTCGCCGGGCGCGACGTGCTCGACCGCGCCCGCGCGGAGGTCGCACGCGTCCAGGTCGCGCGCGAGGTGCTCGGCTACGCCGTCGACGTGTGCCGCGCGACGCGCCACTCCCCCTCGCTGTCCCTCGGCGTGTCCCCGCGCGGCGCGACGGCGCTGCTCGCCACGTCGCGCGCGTGGGCGTGGCTCTCGGGCCGCTCCTACGTGACGCCGGACGACGTCAAGGCCCTCGCGCACCCCACGCTGCGCCACCGCGTGCAGCTGCGGCCCGAGGCCGAGCTGGAGGGCGTGACGGCCGAGAGCGTGCTCGACACCGTGCTCGCGTCCGTCCCCGTCCCCCGCTGAGGCGTCGCTCGTGGCCCTGACGTGGCGCGCCGTCGTGCTGGCGGCGCTCGGGATCGTCCCTGTGCTGCTCGTCCCCGTGCCGGGGACGGTGCTCGTGTGGACGCTGCTCGTCGTCGCGCTGTGCGCGCTCGACGCGGCCCTCGCGGCGTCCCCGCGGCGCGTCGCGATCGAGCGGCGCGTCGCGGGCTCCGTGCGGCTCACCGACGCGACGGCGTCCCGGCTCACGCTGACGAACCTCGCCCCGCGGCGGTTGCGCGCGCTCGTGCGCGACGCGTGGCCGCCGTCCGCGGGGACGCAGGTCAACCGGCACGCCGTCGACCTGCCGCCCGGCGAGGCGACGCGCGTGACGACCGTGCTCGTCCCGACGCGCCGCGGCGAGCGCGTCGCGGACCGCGTGACGATCCGCTCGTTCGGCCCGCTGCGGCTCGCCGCACGCCAGGCGTCGATCCCCGTGCCCGGGCGGCTGCGCGTGCTCCCCGAGTTCGCGTCGCGACGCCACCTCCCGAGCCGCCTCGCGCGCCTGCGCGAGATGGACGGGCGCGCCGCGGTGCAGGTGCGCGGCGAGGGCACCGAGTTCGACTCGCTGCGCGAGTACGTGCTCGGCGACGACGTCCGCTCGATCGACTGGCGCGCGTCGGCGCGCGGCCGGGACATGGTCGTGCGCACGTGGCGGCCCGAGCGCGACCGCCGCGTGCTCATCGTCGTCGACACGTCCCGCACGTCCGCGGCGCGCGTCGGGGACGCGCCGCGCCTCGACGCGAGCATCGAGGCGGCGCTCCTGCTGGCCGCCCTCGCGGGGCGCGCCGGGGACCGCGTCGAGCTCGTCGCCTACGACCGCACCGTGCGCTCGCGCGTCGCAGGGGCCGCCGGGCCGCGCCTCATGCCCGCCATGGCGGACGCCCTCGCGCCGCTCGAGCCCGCGCTCCTCGAGACCGACTGGCCCGGCCTCGTCGGCACCGTCCACGAGCGCCTGTCGCAGCGCGCGCTCGTCGTGCTCCTGTCGACGCTCGACGCCGCCGCCGTCGAGTCCGGCCTGCTGCCCGTCGTCGGGCAGCTCACGGCCAAGCACCAGGTCGTGCTCGCCGCGGCGGGCGACCCCGAGGTCGCCGCCCTGCGCGACGACCGCACCGGGACCGCCGAGGTGTACGACGCCGCGGCCGCCGCGCGCGGCGAGATCGAGCGCGCCGCCGTGACGACGGTCCTGCGCCAGCGCGGCGTCGAGGTCGTCGACGCCCTCCCCGACGACCTCGCCCCCCGGCTCGCCGACACCTACCTCGCGCTCAAGGCGGCCGGCCGCCTCTGAGCACCGCGCCCGCCCACCGCGCCCGAGACGGTCGCCGCGCGAGGGAGAGCCACGGTCCCGCAGGAGCCGACCCCGGGGCCGCCCGAGGCGCCCCACCTCCCGACCTCCCGACGACCTGCTGCGGGAGGCGAGAGGTAGGGTCGTTCAGCACGTCCATCCCGACCTCAGGAGACTCCCGTGGCCTGGCAGCCGACCGATCCCCGGCAGCGCGTCCGGCGCAACCGTCGCGTCGCGATCATCGTCGTGGTGGCGCTGCTCGCGACGTTCCTCGTCCCGGCGCTCGCGATCGTCCTGTCCTGACGGGCCGATGGCCGACGAGCGGTTCGGGCCGCGGCTGAGCCACGACGACCTCAACCGGGCGCTGCTCGCGCGCCAGCACCTCGCGGCACCGCGCGACGCGACCGTGCTGGACGAGGTGCGCCACCTCGTCGGCCTGCAGTCGCAGGTCCCGTCGTCGCCGTACCCGGCGCTCTGGTCGCGCCTGGCGGGCTTCGCGCCGGACGACCTGGGCGGCCGCCTGCTCGACCGCCAGGTGGTGCGCGTCGCGACGCTGCGCGGCACGGTGCACCTCGTCGCGGCCGACGACGCGCTCGAGCTGACGGCGCTCGCCCGCCCCGGCCTGGCGACCTACCTGCGGTCGCGGAACCAGCACGGGACCGCCCTCGCGCACGTCGACCTCGACGACCTCGAGCGCGCGGCGCGCGACCTGCTCGAGGAGCCGCTGACGTCGGTCGAGCTGGGGCGGCGCCTCGCGGAGCGCTGGCCCGACGTCGACCCCAAGCACCTCGCGTACGCGGCGCGCTGCCTCCTCCCGCTCGTGCAGGTCCCGCCCCGCGGCCTGTGGGGCGCGAGCGGCGCGGGCACGACGACCACCTGGACGACGGCGCAGGCCTGGCTCGGTCGGGCCGACGACGCCCTCGACGCCGTCGCGCACGGCACGGACGCGGACGCGACGCTCGCGGCGCGCGTGCGGCTCGTGCGCCGGTACCTCGCGGCGTTCGGCCCGGCGTCGGTGGCCGACGCCCAGCGCTGGGCGGGCCTGACCCGGCTGCGCGCCGCGGTCGACGTGCTGCGGCCCGAGCTCGTGACGTTCACCGGCCCGGCCGGCACCGAGATCCTCGACCTGCCCGACGCGCCCCGCCCGCCGGGCGACGAGCCCGTGCCCGTGGTCCTCGCGGGCGACTTCGACAACCTGCTCCTGTCCCACGACGACCGCACGCGCGTCCTCGGGGACCTGCCGGTCACGAGCGTCGTGAGCGTCAACGGTCAGGTCGCGGCGGCGGTCCTCGTCGACGGCCGCGTCGCCGGCGCCTGGACGGCCCGCCCGGCGGCACCGGCGGCGCGCAGCGCCCGAGCGGCGGACCCGGCCGACGGGACGCGCCCGGTCGACGGGACGGACGTCGTCGTGCACGTCGAGGTGCGGCCGCTGCGCGCACGGAGCGGCCCCGGCGCGCCCGGCGGCGAGGCGCCGAGCCTCGCCGACCGCCTCCGCGACCCCGCGGTGCGCGACGAGGTCGTCGCGCGCGCCGAGGACTGGGTGCGGTGCGGGTGGCCGGACGCGCGGGCGCGCGTCGTCGTCGACGGCTGAGGCGTCGCGGGTCAGGCCGCGACGGGCGCGGTGTCGCCCGCGTGGTCGGCCGTGAGGTCGCCCGTCTCCCCGGCCCGGACCGCGCGGCGGCCGAGCACGATCGTGTAGACCCAGAACGCCGCGAGCGCGACCGCCCCGATCACGATCTTGAGCCACCACGGCAGCTCCGACCCGGTGACGAAGCCCTCGATGACGCCGGAGACCGCGAGCGCGATCGCGAGGCCGATCGCGACGGTGACGAGCGCCCGGCCCTCCTGCGCGAGGGCGCGCGAGCGGGGCAGGGGGCCGGGGTCGATCCACGCCCAGAAGATCCGCAGCCCGGCGGCGCCGGCGACGAAGATCGACATGAGCTCGAGCAGCCCGTGGGGCGCGATGAGCTGGAGGAAGAGCGCGAGCTCGCCGTGCGCGGCCATCATGCCGCCGATCGAGCCGATGCCGACCGCGTTCTGGAACAGGACCCACGCGGGGAACACCCCCGTGATCCCGAGGCCCACGCAGAAGGCCGCGATCCGCGCGTTGTTCGTCCACACGACGGCGGCGAAGTCGACGCCCGGGTCGTAGTAGGACGCGAACGCGTCGTTCACGTACTCCTCCTGGACGCTGGGCGGGCCCATGGAGGCGAGGCCCTCGGGCGTGGTCGCGACCCAGACGCCCGCGACGAGCGCGACGAGGAGGCACGCGGCGGTCACGCCGACCGACCACCACCGGATCCGGTAGAGCGCGGCCGGGAGGGACACCGTGAGGAACCGCACGACGTCGCGCCACGCGGGCTCGTGCGCCCCCGCGATGCGCGTGCGGGCGCGCCCGAGGAGCACGGACAGGCGCGAGATGAGCACCGGGTCCGGCGCGACGGAGCGCACGGTCGACAGGTGCGTCGCGACGGCCTGGTAGAGCCGGACGAGCTCGTCGGCCTCCGCGCCGTCGAGCGTGCGGCGGCGGACGAGCGCGTCGAGGCGGTCCCACTCCGCGCCGTGCACGTCGGTGAAGGCGTCGAGGTCCACGACCGATACCCTGCCACACGGGGCGTGCCGCCGGTGCGCCGACCGACCGGCGGGCAGGGCCCGCGACGGCGAGGACGGGAGCGGGCGTGCGCGAGGGCATCGTGATCGGCGAGGGCGTGGTCCTGGACGCGCGACCGGCGTCGTTCGTGACGCGCGGGCTGGCGCTCGCGCTCGACCTGCTCGTCGTGCTCGTGTTCTTCGTCGCGACGCTCTTCGTGCTCGGCGCCTCGCTGGGCTCGCTCGAGCTCGACCTGGTCACCGCGATCCTCATCGCGTTCTCGGTCCTCGTCATGGTCGTCATCCCGACGACAGTCGAGACGCTCTCGCGCGGCCGCTCGCTCGGCAAGCTCGCGCTCGGCATCCGGGTCGTGCGCGACGACGGCGGCCCGGTCCGGTTCCGGCACGCGTTCCTGCGCGCTCTCGTCGGGGTCGGCGAGATCTGGCTGACGTTCGGCTCCGTCGCGCTCGTCGCGTCGCTGACGAACGACAAGGGCAAGCGGCTCGGCGACATGGCGGCGGGCACGTACGCGATCCGGGTGCGGGGCGGACGACCGACGCTCGCCCCGCTCGCGATGCCGCCCTACCTCGCCGCGTGGGCCGCGCACGCGGACATGCGCCGGCTGCCGGACGGCCTCGCGCTGGCCGCCCGGCAGTTCCTCGGGCGCGCCGACCGCCTGCACCCGGCGTCGCGCGCGCGGCTCGGCCAGGAGCTCGCGGGGCAGGTGGAGCGGTACGTCGCGCCGGGCCCGCCGCCCGGCACCCACCCCGAGACGTTCCTGCTCGCCGTGCTCACCGAGCGCCGCGACCGGGACCGCGCGACGGCCCACCGCGCGCAGGCCGCCGCGCGCGAGCAGGCCGAGCTGCTCCACCGGCTCCCCTACTCGGTGCCCGACCCGACGCGCTGACGCGCGCGGCGCCCCGTCGGGGCGTCCTCGAACCGCCCGACGACGCGCGCGATCCCGGCGAGCACGAGGGCGAACGCGCCGAACCACACGGGCCGGCTCGCCCACCAGTCGGCGCCGCCCACGGCCGGGAGCTCCTGCCCGAGCACCACGAGGACGACCCCGACCACGACCACCATCGCGGTGAGGTGCCACAGGTACACGGTCATCGAGCGTCGCGCGAGACCGCGCACGACGGACCGCCCCCGGCCGTCGGCCCAGCGCGCGAGCGGTCCCCGCGCGGCGAGCGCGAGCGCGACGAGCGCGACGGCGTGCAGCACGACGGGCGCGGTCGGCGGCCCCAGGTTGGACATCGCGTCGCCCGGCATGCCGATGAGCGAGACCGGGTAGGGCCCGACGGCGACGAGCAGGGCGGCGAGGGCCGCCGCGGCGAGCCCGACGGCCACGAGCACGCGGGGCCGCGGCACGACGGCGACGGGGACGACGCGGCCCCGGCGCACGACCCGCAGGCCCGAGCGGGCGTCGGCGTAGAGGAGCCCGACCGCGTACGGCACGGCCCACACGAGCACCACGTTGACGAGCGCGAGCCGCTCGAGCCCGGCGCCGAACCGCAGGGCCTCGACCGCGAGCGGGGCCGCGGCGAGCCCGGCGACGGCCCACCAGCCGGCGGCGTGCAGCGCGCGACGCAGGAGCGGCGTGAGCACGACGAGGCCGAGGTAGACCGCGAGGAACCACAGGAGCTGCGGCGCGAGCGTCGCGAGCGAGCGGACGGCGTCGGCGGGGAGCCCGACGGCCAGCAGGACGCCGACGGCGACCACCCACGCCCCGACGAAGACGGCCACCGGCCGCAGCAGGCGCGGCAGCCGGGCGCCCGCGAGGCGGACGCCGTCGGCCAGGTCGGCGACGGCGCTCGGGCGGGTCACGACCCGGCCCCGGGCCGCGGTCCCACCAGGGCCGTCGGCGCGTCGCAGCCCGTACGCCGCCGACGCGCCCGCCGCGAAGAACAGCAGGGCGAGCACCTGGAGCACCCACGTCACGGCCCACCCGGCGCCGTGCGCGAGCGCGTTCCCGATCCGGAGCTGCTCGCCGTCCCACGTCGCGTCCGCCATGAGCCAGTGCACCGTGAGGACGCTCAGGGTCGCGACGGCGCGCACGGCGTCGACGAACACGTCGCGCGACGGGCGGCGCGGTCCCTCACCCGCCGCGGCTGATGCACCGGGCCGGTCCGGGCGCGGGGCGAGCGGGCCGCCGTCCCGGGTCCGGCGCGCGGCCGGGAGGGCGGGCGACGACGCGCGGGGTCGGGCGGGGGGTGGCGACAGGACGGCCACGGGATGCTCCTCGGTCGGCGGGCCCGGGAGGTCTCCCGGTGCTCACCAGTCTCGAAACATCCCGTTCGTCCCGGTACGGGACGGTCCCCCGACCGCGTCGCGGTCGTCCACCGAGGTTCCGGGGGGTTGTCCCCCGCTGCTCAGGCCGTGAGCCGCTCAGACCTTGAGGTAGCGCAGGACCGCGAGGACGCGGCGGTGGTCGCCGGCGTCCTGCGGCAGCCCGAGCTTGCCGAAGATCGAGGTGACGTTCTTCTCGACCGCGCCGTACGAGAGGAACAGGGCCTCCGCGATGGCGGAGTTCGACCGGCCCTGCGCCATGAGCTCGAGCACCTCGGTCTCGCGCGGCGTGAGGCGCGCGAGACCGTCGTCGGACCGCGACGCGCCCATGAGCTGGCTGACGACCTCCGGGTCGAGGACGGTCTGGCCCGCGGCGATGCGCGTGAGCGCGTCGACGAACTCGCCGACGTCCGCGACCCGGTCCTTGAGGAGGTAGCCGACGCCGCGCGCCCCGCCCGTGAGCAGCTCGCTCGCGAACCGCGTCTCGACGTACTGGGAGAACAGCAGCACCCCGAGATCGGGGTGCGCCGCGCGCAGCGCGAGGGCGGCGCGCAGCCCCTCGTCCGTGAACGTCGGGGGCATGCGGATGTCGACGACGGCGACGTCCGGCAGCGCGTCCTGCGCCGCGAGCCGCGCGACCTGCGCGACGAGCTCGTCGCCGTCCGCGACCGCCGCCGCGACCTCGTGGCCGCGGCGGGTGACGAGCGCGACGAGACCGTCGCGCAGGATGGCGGAGTCCTCGGCGATGACGAGCCGCATGGTGTCCTTCCGGTCGGGCGGGCCGGGCGGCCCGGGCGGGCGCGGTGCCCCGGGGACATCCTGCCCGACGCCGCCCCGCCGCCCGGGCAGGACCGTCCCGTCCGTGCGCAGCACGTCAGACCCGGACGGGCAGGAGGACCGTGACCACCGTGGGCCCGCCGACGGGGCTCGTGAGCTCGAGCGAGCCGTCCACGGAGCGCACGCGCTCCGCGAGACCCGCGAGCCCCGAGCGGTGACCGTCGGAGCCCGGCTGCACGACGCGCGCGCCGCCCTGGCCGTCGTCGCGCACCCGCAGGCGCAGGCGGGCCCCCCGGCCGCCGCCCTGGCGCTCCACGAGCACGTACACGCCCGACGCGCGCGCGTGCTTGACCGCGTTCGTCACGAGCTCGGCGACGCAGAAGTACGCGATCGACTCGACCGCGGGGGCGAGCCGGCCGGACGCCTCGACGGCCGGGTCGACGTCGACCGTCACCGGCAGCGGCGAGCGCGCCGCGAGGGTCTCGAGCGCGACCGCGAGACCGTTGTCCAACGCCGGCGGGTGGATGCCGCGCGCGAGCTCGCGCAGCTCGACCAGCGCCTCCTTGGTCGACGAGTGCGCGAGGTCGACGAGCTCGAGCGCGTCGCCCGCGTCGCCGCCCGCCGCGAGCTGCTCCTTGGCCTCGCCGAGCTGCATCGCGACGGCGACGAGGCGCGCCTGCGTGCCGTCGTGCAGGTCGCGCTCGATGCGGCGCAGCTTCGCGTCGGCGTCCTCGACCGTGCGGCCGCGCGACTCCTCGAGGTCGGCGACGCGCAGGCTGGACAGCGTGGGGCCGAGCAGCGCCACGGTGAGCACGCGGAAGAGGTGCGCGAACGCGCGCGTGACGTGCGGCCACACCCAGAGGAAGAGCGCGCCGACGAGCACGAGGCCGAGCTGGCGCGCCGGGGTGTCGACGTACCAGTCGACGCCGATCTGCGCCCCGCGGTGCCACGTCCCGTCGGCGGCCTGCTGCAGCGGGAGCCAGCGCGACCAGATCCAGTGCGTCATGCCGCCCAGCCCGACGGCGAGGAGCACCGTGCTCACGACGAAGGACAGGATGGCGAGCGGGAACGTCACGAGGAGGAACAGCACGGCCCGCCACCCCGTGCCGTCGCCGATCCCGCTCCACAGCGTGCTCCAGAAGCCGCGGCGGCGCGTGTACGGGGCGGGGGCGGCGACGTCGACCCCGAGCAGGGACCGCGCGAGCGACCGGTACATCGAGCCCCAGCCGCGCCCGCCGACCACGAGCCACCCCGCGACGACGAGGCCCAGGACGGGCACGATCATCGCGACGAGGAAGACCACGGAGAACAGCCCGTAGGAGAACGCGAAGGGCGCCAGCAGGAGCGCGAGCGAGAGGTACCCGTACTCGCGCCACGTGCGCCCCGCGAACGGTGCGCGCGCGAAGCCGACCCGCTCGCGGTGGTCCACGTACCGCGGGTCGGGCTGCGAGCCCGCGAACGCGCCCGGGACCCCGGGCGCGGCGGCCACGGCGGACCCCGAGGGGTCCGACGGCGTGGCGGGCGACGACGGCACCGCGGAGGGGTGCGGCGTCGGCACGGCCGCCTCGGGCGCGCCGGGCGAGGGCTCGCCCGCGGGCACGACGCTCGGCTGGTCAGGGGTCACGGCAGTCATGGTGCCAGTCTGGGCGCGCGCGTGCGGCGACGACAGGGTGGCGTCCGCCGCACCCGGGTGGGGACAACCCCCGTGCCTGCCGTCAGTGCAGCAGGTACTTGACCGCGATGACCACGCCGCCGAACGCCGCGGCGAGCAGCGTCTCCCCCACCAGCAGGCCTCCGCGCGCCCCCGCGCGGTACGCGGCGAGGAACCCCACCACGCCGAGCAGGACGACGGTGAACCACACCGCGACGAGGGCGGCACCCTCGGCGTCGAGCCCGGCCGCGAGCGCCACGAGGTACACGACGATCCCGGGGAGCGCGCCGAGCAGCACCCCGACGTTGGACCGCAGCGCGACGACCGTGCGGCCCCACAGCGAGTGCCCGGTGTCGTGGAAGCGTCCGCTCACCGCGTCCACGTAGCAGTGCGCGAGCCAGTAGCCCACCGCCACGAGGGACGTCGCGAGCACGACGCGGTCGCCCGTCGGGGCGTGCACGCTGGAGACCGCCATGACGAAGCCCGCGACGATCGCGCCGTACAGGAGGTCGTGCGGGGGCTCGCGCTCCCAGCGGTCGCCCACGCGGTGCCACAGCGGCCGCACCCGGCCGGGCGGCGGCTCGTCGCGCACCTCGTCGGCCGGCCCCGCCGTGCCCTCGCCCGCGGGGGGCGAGGGCACGACCGGCGTGCGCTCGTCGGACGACGGGTCCATGCGACCTCCTCGGCGCGTGCCGGACGACTCGGGGCAGTGCTCAGTAGCGGTAGTGCTCCGGCTTGTACGGCCCCTCGACGGGGACGCCCAGGTAGTCCGCCTGGGACGGCGAGAGCTCGGTGAGCCGGACGCCGAGCGCGTCGAGGTGCAGGCGCGCGACCTTCTCGTCGAGCACCTTGGGCAGCCGGTAGACCTGGCGCGCGTAGGCGCGCTCGCGCCCCTCGCGCGCGGCGGCCGTGGCGTCCTGGTAGAGCTCGATCTGGCCGATCACCTGGTTCGAGAACGAGTTGCTCATGACGAACGACGGGTGGCCCGTCGCGTTCCCCAGGTTGAGCAGGCGGCCCTCGGACAGCACGACGACCGAGCGGCCCGCGGGCTGGCCGTCGGGGCCCGGCTCCGCGAACGTCCACTCGTGGACCTGGGGCTTGATCTCGGTGCGCGACACCCCGGGCACCTCGGCGAGGCCGGCCATGTCGATCTCGTTGTCGAAGTGGCCGATGTTGCCGACGACGGCCTTGTCCTTCATCGCGACGAGGTGCTCGGCGCGGATGACGTCCTTGTTGCCCGTGGTCGTGATGAAGAAGTCGGCCTCGCCGAGCACGTCCTCGATCCGGGCGACCTGGTAGCCGTCCATCGCGGCCTGGAGCGCGCAGATCGGGTCGACCTCGGACACGATGACGCGCGCGCCCTGGCCGCGGAACGCCTCGGCCGCGCCCTTGCCGACGTCGCCGTAGCCCGCGACGAACGCGACCTTGCCGCCCATGAGGACGTCGGTCGCGCGGTTGATGCCGTCCGGCAGCGAGTGACGGATGCCGTACTTGTTGTCGAACTTCGACTTGGTGACCGAGTCGTTGACGTTGATCGCCGGGAAGAGCAGCTCGCCCGACTCGGCGAGCTGGTAGAGGCGGTGCACGCCCGTCGTCGTCTCCTCGGTGACGCCCTGGATCTCCTGCGCGATCGTCGTCCAGCGCAGCGGGTCGGCCTCGAGCGCGCGGCGCAGCACCCCGCGCACGACGTTCATCTCGTGGGTGTGGTCGGGCTCGCCCGGGAGCGTGTCGGGCGGGACGACGCCGGCGCGCTCGTACTGCAGGCCCAGGTGGACGAGCATCGTGGCGTCCCCGCCGTCGTCGAGGATGAGGTTGGGCGACTCGTCCCCCGGCCACACGAGGATCTGCTCGGTGCAGTCCCAGTACTCCTCGAGGCTCTCGCCCTTCCACGCGAACACCGGGACGCCCTGCGGGTCCTCGGGCGTCCCGTGCGGCCCGACGACGACGGCGGCCGCCGCCTCGTCCTGCGTCGAGAAGATGTTGCAGCTCGCCCAGCGCACCTGCGCGCCGAGCGCGACGAGCGTCTCGATGAGGACGGCCGTCTGCACGGTCATGTGCAGGGAGCCGGCGATGCGGGCGCCCGCGAGCGGCTGCGACTCCCCGTACTCGGCGCGCAGCGCCATGAGGCCGGGCATCTCGTGCTCGGCGAGGCGGAGCTGGTGGCGGCCCGCCTCGGCCAGGGACAGGTCGCGGACCTTGTACCGGCCGGGGATCTCGTCGAAGCCGGGGGTGGCGCCGGAGGTCGGGGCCTGCGCTGTGGTGGACATGGTTCTCCTGTGCGTTCTCGGTGCCGGCGGAGCCGGTGGTGCCGGCTCGGCGGTGGCTGCCGATGACTGGTCGGTTGCTGCGCTGGGGGCTCCCGTCCGCGCGGGACGGGACCGCGGCCCGCCCGGCACCAGCCTACCGAGGACGACGCCGTCCGGCCGGGGCGCGGACCGCCCGGGCCCGCAGCACCACCGTTCGTCCGGCGCGCGCGCCCGGGCGCGCGCGTAACACGAACGCTTGACCATCTCAAGATCACGAAGGGATAACGATCCCGGTTCCGCCGTCATCCGCGCCATTCCAACGATGCTCGGTCAAGAATCGTCCTGGAATCGCCCCCGGTGCGGGGGTCCTGGGTAGAAGTTGAACCTCGAATCAGGCAGGGTGGGCGCGAACCGATTGACATCGGATCAGCGTGAGGCCCTGTGTGCGCCGGCCCCTGCGGGGGCAACCGGCCGGACGCGCCACCCCAGGGAGGACGTCCTCGCACCCGGGGCCTCCTGCCGTGCCCTCTCGTCGAGCGCCCGCACCCGGGTGCTCCGGAGGGGCGTGACGCTGGTCCACGACCGGAAGGTGGCGACACCCACCGCATGACAGCTCTCAGCACACCCGTGCCGACCGACCCGGCCGCGCACGCCGGCGCCGCGACCGTCGGCACCGACGACCGCGCGACCGCGCTCTCGGTCCGCGACGTCTACAAGGTCTTCGGGCGCCGCCCCGTCGAGGCGATCCGCCGCCTCGAGCAGGGCGCGAGCCGCGACGACGTCAAGCCGCTCGGTACCGCCGCGGTCATCGACGCGTCGTTCGACGTGAAGCAGGGCGAGATCTTCGTCGTCATGGGCCTCTCGGGCTCCGGCAAGTCGACGCTCATCCGCATGCTCAACGGGCTGTGGAAGCCGACGTCCGGGCACGTGCTGCTCGGCGGCACCGACCTCGCCCAGGCCGACGCCAAGCAGATGCGCGCGCTGCGCCGCAAGCACGTGTCGATGGTCTTCCAGCACTTCGCGCTCCTGCCCCACCGCACCGTGCTCGACAACGCCGCCTACCCCCTGGAGATCCAGGGCGTCGGCAAGGCGGAGCGCCGCGAGAAGGCCCGCACGGCGCTCGGCCTCGTCGGGCTCGGCGGCTGGGAGGACTCCCTGCCCTCGCAGCTCTCCGGCGGCATGCGCCAGCGCGTCGGGCTCGCCCGCGCGCTCGCCGCCGACACCGACGTCCTGCTCATGGACGAGGCGTTCTCCGCGCTCGACCCGCTCATCCGGCGCGAGATGCAGGAGCAGCTCCTCGAGCTCCAGCAGACGCTCGGCAAGACGATCGTCTTCATCACGCACGACCTCAACGAGGCGATGCACCTCGGGGACCGGATCGCCGTCATGCGCGACGGCCGGATCGTGCAGATCGGCACCGCCGAGCAGATCCTGTCCGACCCCGCGAACGACTACGTCGCCCAGTTCGTCGCCGACGTGGACCGCACGCGCGTCCTCACGGCGTCGTCCGTCATGGTGCGCCCCGCCGTCGTCGTCCCGCTCTCCGGCGGTCCCCGCCAGGCGAGCCGCACGATGCGCGAGGCGCAGGTCTCGGCCGCGTACGTCGTCGACCGCCAGCGCCGCCTCCAGGGCGTCGTGCGCGACGAGGACGCGGTCGCCGCCCTGAAGAAGGGCCAGGACAGCCTCGACGGGCTCGTGCGCCAGGGCGTCGCGCCCGTCTCCCCCGACACCCCGCTCGCGGAGGTCTTCGCCCCCGCCGCGGAGTCGCCGCTGCCCGTCGCGGTCACGGACGCGCAGGGCCGCCTCGTCGGCGTCGTCCCCCGCGTCACGCTCCTCGAGGCCATGGTCCCCGGCGACCAGCCGAAGACCGGCGAGATCGACCTCGGGCAGACGCCCGTCGTCCAGGACGCGCCGGCGGAGGGCTCCGCCCCGCTCGCGGCCGCCCCGACCGAAGGCGGTGCCGCGTGAACGACACCCTCGTCCCCCGCATCCCGCTCGGCGAGTGGGTCGACGCCTTCGTCGGCTGGGTCACCACCACGTTCCGCCCGCTCTTCCGGTTCATCAAGGACGTCCTCGTCGGCGTCTACGACGGGCTCGACGCCGTGCTGTCCGGCCCGCCGTTCTGGGTCGTCGCGATCGCCCTCGCCGCGCTGGCGTTCTTCGTCAAGGGCTGGCGGCTCGCGGTCGGCACGCTCGTCGGCTTCGTCCTCATCGCGGGCGTGAACCAGTGGGACAACGCGATGGACACCCTCGCGCTCGTCCTGCTGTCCGCCGTCCTCGCGATCGCCATCGCGATCCCGCTCGGCATCTGGGCCGCGCGCAACGACCGCGTCTCCGCCGTCGTGCGGCCCGTGCTCGACTTCATGCAGACGATGCCGGCGTTCGTCTACCTCATCCCGACCGTCGTCATCTTCCTCACCGGGCCCGTGCCCGGGATCATCGCGACGATCGTCTTCGCCATGGCCCCCGGCGTCCGGTTCACCGAGCTGGGCATCCGGCAGGTAGACAAGGAGGTGGTCGAGGCCGGGCAGGCGTTCGGCTCGACCCCCGGCCGCATCCTGCGCCAGATCCAGCTCCCGCTCGCCCTGCCGACGATCATGGCGGGCGTCAACCAGGTCATCATGCTCTCGCTCTCCATGGTCGTCATCGCCGGCATGGTCGGCGCCGGCGGCCTGGGCGAGGACGTCGTCGCCGCGCTCCAGCGCGTCGACGTGGCGCTCGGGTTCGAGGCAGGCCTCGCCGTCGTCATCCTCGCGATGTTCCTCGACCGCGTGACCTCCGCGCTCGGCGACCGCGCCCCCGTGGCGCGCGCCCTCGCCGCGGCGCGCGTCTGACCGCGCCACCCACCGTCCCCGGCCGCACGCCGGGACCCTGCCCACGCACCCGCCGTCGGGCACCCCGACCGGGCCCCCCGGCCCACGGAAGGAACGCATGACCCCCGCACGCAAGCGCACCACTCGCACCGCCGCCGTCGCCGCGACCGCCGTCCTCGGCCTCGCGCTCACCGGCTGCGCGTCCGACTCCGGCTCGGGCGGCTCCGGCGACGGCGCCTCCTCCACCGGCGAGGACGAGACGTCCGTCTCCATCGGCATCCCGTCCGGCTGGGACGAGGGCATCGCCGTCTCCCACCTGTGGACCACCATCCTCGAGGACGAGGGCTACGACGTGTCGACGCAGACCGCCGACGTCGGCGTCGTCTACACCGGCCTCGTCGGCGGGGACTTCGACCTCACGCTCGACGTCTGGCTGCCCTACACGCACGCGTCGTACGAGAAGAAGTACGGCGGCGAGATCACCGACCTCGGCTACTGGTACGACGACGCCAAGCTCACCATCGCGGTGAACGAGGACTCCCCCGCGCAGACCCTCGAGGACCTCGCGGCCATGTCCGACGAGTACGGCAACAAGCTCGTCGGCATCGAGGCGGGCGCGGGCCTGACCGAGATCACCCAGGACCAGGTCATCCCCACCTACGGCCTCGAGGACATGGACTACTCCATCTCCTCCACCCCCGCGATGCTCGCCGAGCTCAAGGGCGCGACCGACAGCGGCGAGAACATCGCGGTCACGCTGTGGCGGCCGCACTGGGCCTACGACGAGTTCCCCGTCCGCGACCTCGAGGACCCCGAGGGCGCGCTCGGCGAGGCGGAGAAGATCCACATGTGGGGCTCGGCCGACTTCGAGGAGCGCTACCCGACGCTGACGAAGCTGCTCGGCGCGTTCTCCCTCGACGACGAGCAGCTGTTCTCGCTCGAGAACATGATGTTCAACTCCGACGAGTACGCCGACGAGCAGGCCGCCGTCGAGGCGTGGCTCGAGGAGAACCCGACGTTCGTCGACGACCTCAAGGAGGCCGCGGGCGTCTGACGCCCCGACCACCCGCGCTCCGACGGGCCCGGCAGGCCCGTCCCGGACGGGCTGCGGTCCCGGTTCGCCGCAGCCGTGCGGGCACCCTCGGTGCCCGACGCCGAAGGCCGGCTCCCTCGCGGGGGCCGGCCTTCGGTCGTGCTGCGGGACGAGGCGCCCTCAGAGCTCGCGCGCGTCGTCCTCCAGCAGCACCGGGATGCCGTCGCGCACGGGGTACGCGAGCGGACGCCCCGGGTCGGTCGAGTGCAGCTCCGGCTCGCCGGAGGGGCTCGTCCCGTCCACGAGGCGGGCGCCCGTCACCGGGCACCGCAGCGCCTCGCGCACCCAGGGGTCGATCTGCAGGCTCATGCTCGCTCCTCGTCGTCGTCCGTGCGCACGAGCGACAGGACGTCGTCGCGCACCTTGTCCATGATGTCCTCGTCCGCGGCCTCGACGTTGAGCCGCAGGAGCGGCTCCGTGTTGGACGCCCGCAGGTTGAACCACCACTGCGGGTGGGAGCCCCAGTGGGAGACCGTCAGGCCGTCGAGCTCGTCGACCTCGACGGGGCCGGCTCCCTGCTGGGTCACGTACGCCTCGACGACGCGCGCACGCGCCGCCGGGACGTCCGCCACGGTCGAGTTGATCTCCCCCGAGGCGACGTAGGGCTCGTACATCTCCGCGAGGTCGGACAGCGCGTGCGGCTGCGACCCGAGCGCGGCCAGGACGTGCATCGCCGCCAGCATCCCGGTGTCCGCGAAGAAGAAGTCGCGGAAGTAGTAGTGGGCGCTGTGCTCGCCCCCGAACACGGCGTCGTGCTCCGCCATCTGCGCCTTGATGAACGAGTGGCCCACCCGCGTGCGGACCGTGCGCGCGCCGGCCGCCCCGAGGAAGTCGGGGACGGCGCGCGAGGTGATGAGGTTGTGGATCACCGTGGGAGTGCGCCCGGCCTCGAGCTCCTTCGCGACCTCCCGCAGGCCGACCAGCGCCGTGACGGCGGACGGGGAGACCGGCTCGCCGCGCTCGTCCACGACGAAGCAGCGGTCGGCGTCGCCGTCGAACGCGAGCCCGAGGTCGGCCCCGTGCTCGACCACGGCCGCCTGCAGGTCCACGAGGTTCTTCGGGTCCAGCGGGTTCGCCTCGTGGTTCGGGAACGTGCCGTCGAGCTCGAAGTAGAGCGGGACGACGTCGAGCGGCAGGGCGGGCAGTCCCGCGCCCGTGCCCAGCACGGCCGGCACGGTGTGCCCACCCATCCCGTTGCCGGCGTCGACGACGACCTTGAGCGGACGGATGCCCGACAGGTCGACGAGGCCGCGCAGGAACGCCGCGTACTCCGCGAGCATGTCGCGGTCCGTGACGGTGCCGGGATCCTCGGCGGCGGGCGGGAGACCGTCGTCCAGGTAACCCTCCGCGAGGGTCCGTACGTCGATCAGGCCCGTGTCCTGGCCGACCGGTCGCGCGCCCGCGCGGCACAGCTTGATGCCGTTGTAGACGGCGGGGTTGTGGCTCGCGGTGAACATGGCCCCGGGGACGCCCAGCACCCCGGACGCGTGGTAGAGACCGTCCGTCGAGCACAGCCCGATGCGCGTCACGTCGACCCCCGCGGCCGTGAGCCCGGCGGCGAACGCGTCGACGAGCTCCGGGCCCGAGTCGCGCATGTCGTGCCCCAGCACGGCGCTGGGCCGCGTGCCGGCCGGGGCCTCCGGCAGCACCACGGCCTGCGCGAACGCCGCGCCGACCGCCCGCGCCACCTCCGGGTTGAGCTGGTCCGGGACGGTGCCGCGGACGTCGTAGGCCTTGATGAGAGGGGAGAGGTCGGTGCTCACGCGGCCCACCCTACCGACGCGCGGCGGCCCGGGCGTGACGGCTCAGTCGGCCTCGGCGCGCAGGACCCGGAGGTGCCCGCGTCGTCCGACCTCGGTGACGTCCGGCGGCTCCGGCTCGGTGCGGACCTTGCCCGCCTCGCGGACGGCGTCGGCGAGCGCCGAGAGGTCGTCGTCGCTGGGACCGGTCTCGACGAACTGCGGCGACAGGCGCACGACCTCCCAGCCGCGCGGCGCGGTGAGCCGCTCCGCGTGCTCGGCGCACAGGTCGTAGCTGTGCGGCTCGGCGAGGTGCGCGAGCGGGCCCAGGACCGCCGTGGAGTCGGCGTAGACGTAGGTGAGGGTCGCGACGGCGGCACGGACGCACGCCGTGCGCGAGCACTGCCTGACGGATCTCACGGCCTGACCTTACGCCTTCCGGAGGGATCCTGGAGACGGCACACGCCGTCCGTCGCCGCTCCGGGCCGTGGCTGGTCGCGGCCGGGTTCGTACCGGAGCCCGACGAGTCCCGGTGCGTCGGGCGGCGGCCGACTAGAGTCGGGGTGTGCGTGGCAACTCATCGTCCCCCGGCTCGCGCCCCGACCCGGCCGGCGCCGGGCGCCGGGCCCGCGACCGTTGGTCGCGTCGCAGCGCCGTCACCCCTCCCCCGGTCTCGTTCGACGAACTCGTCATCCCGCCGCGCGCCCCCGGGCCGGGCGGCCACGGCCCGGTGCCCCGACGGCGCGACCGCCGGGGACGCGGCATCCGAGGTCCTCTCCTCCCGCCGACCGCGCCCGCGAGCCGCACCCGCGCGGAGAAGTTCGACGACGTCGTGCTCGACGTCGTGGAGCGCGTGCAGCGCTCGTGGGCGAAGCAGCTGCGCGGGACAGAGTTCGCGGTGGAGGACGTCCCGCCGTCGGACCCGGCGCCCTGGGAGGACGGCGGCGTGCCGCTCGGCCGGTGCTTCCCGGCCGAGTCGGGCCAGCCCGCCCGCATCGTGGTCTACCGGCGGCCCGTCGAGGCGCGCGCGTTCGACGCCGAGGATCTCGAGGACCTCGTCCGCGACGTGCTCGTCGAGCAGGTCGCGCACCTGCTGGCCCGCACCCCGGAGGAGATCGACCCGCGCTACACGGGCGACCGCTGACCGTCGCCTAGCGTCCGAGCCCGGCCGTGTCCGACGCGCGGACCGCGACCTCGTGCGCGGCGGGCGCGTCCGTGACCGGCAGGAGCACCGACACGAGGCTCGGCGCGCCGTCGCCCTCGTCGCCGCTCGGCGGGCCGGCGCTCGCCGTGAGCGACCAGACGGGGAGCAGGCCGTCGTCCTCCCCGACGACGTCGACCGTCACCGCCGCGGGGACGGCCTCGGACCCCTCCGCCCGCACCGTCGCCGGGTCGAGCGTCTGCGTCGTGCCCGCGCGGAGGGTCAGGGTCGTCGTGCCCGCCTCCGCGCCGCTCTCGTCGTAGACGCGCACGAGGAGCTCGAGCGAGCCCGTCGGCTCGTCCTCGTCGGCAAGCGCCGCGGGGACGGCGGCGAGCGTCAGCGCGGAGGACGTGCCCGGGACGAGCGCCACCTGACCGGCGGGAGACGTGTCGTCGGTGGACCCGGCGCTCTCGTCGGCGCCCTCCGCGTCCGTCAGGGACGGCAGCGGTCGCGCCGCGACCCAGGCGCGGTCGTACTGCCGCTCCTCGTGGAGCAGGTCGGGGTCCGGCTCGCCGCGGCGGTCGACGGACGCGCCGCCGACGACGGGGACGTCGGCGTGCACGGAGACGGCGTACGCGCCCGCGGGCAGGCCGCCGAGCGACACGTCCGTGACGACGCCGGGCGTGAGCGCGACCTCCTCGGCCCCGCGCAGGGGCACGGCGCCGTCCTCGCCGTAGACCGTGACGCGCGCGGTCCCGGCCTCCTCGCCCGGGGCGAGCAGGCGCAGCTGCGGCGCGTGCGGGTCGTCGACCGCCTCCCCGACGCTCGTGACGCCCGCCAGCGCGAGGTCCGTCGTCGGCTCCGCGCCCGGGACCACGTGGTCGACGCCGAGCGGCACGAGGCCGTCGAGCGTCGAGTGCTGCAGGTACGCCGACACGAGGCCGCCCGACGCGGCCACGTGGACGACGAGGCGGCGCTGCTCGGGGGCCGCCGCCTCGACCAGGGTCACGACCTCCTGCCCCGGACCGACGAGCTGCTGCCCGCCCCCGGAGAGCACGACCTCGCCCCCCTGCCCCCAGACCTGCACCTGGACGACCGCGGGCGTGAGGCCGGGGTTCTGGAGCACGAGCTGGGAGCTGCTGCCGATCTCGGTGCTCCCGCCGACGAGCCACTGGCTGATGCCCGGCCGGGAGCAGCTCGCCGCGGCGAGCCCGCGCAGGTCGCCGTCGGTCGTCACGGAGCCGACGGACGCGGCCACGCGCGGGGACGAGTCCTGAGCGGGGCGCACCGTCAGGACGGTGCCGTGCGCGGGGTCCTCGACGTCGCCCACGGTCACGTCGGCGCCCGGCCCGGGCGCGATCTCCTGCTCCTCGAGGTCGCCGCCGTCGAGCACGCCGAGCCCGGCGGTCCCCTCGCCCTCGACCACCGCGCGCAGCCGGCTGGACGTGCCGACCGGGGCGGGACCGAACTGCGCGTCACCGACCGTCTCCGGGTCGGTGAGCCGCGCCGGGCCCGGGCAGACCGAGACCTCCTGGGCGGGCTCGACCGTGACCTCCTCGACGGGGTCCGCCGGGGCCGGCGCCGCGGGCAGGAGCGCCGCGCCCGTGCTCCCGAGCACGACGACCGCGCCCACCGCCAGGATGCCGACCAGCCCGGCGCCCGTCGTCGTGACGCGGCGCACCACCGCCCGGGCGCGCCCGGGGCGCGCGTCCGTCTCCGGAGCCTCGTCGTGGCTCGTGCCGTTCGTCGTCGTCACCGTTCCTACCTCGTTCCCGCGCGACGGCGCCGGACCGGCACCGCGAGCAGCACGTACACGACCAGGGTCACGCCCGCCGCCGCCATCCAGCCGGACCGGTGGTCCGCGGCGTGGTACACCTCGAGCCGCCCGGCGTCGGTCCCGAGGGCGAAGGCCTGCAGCCCGCCGGTCGTCGCCGGGTCGACCGCCTCCAGCGGGCGGCCGTCGAGCGTCGCACGCCACCCGGACGACGCGTCCTCCGCGAGGACGACCTGCCGGTCCTCGGCCCCCTCGGGCACGGTCGTGACGACCGGGCGCAGCGCGTCGCGGTCCGCGGCCAGCGGCTCGACGCCCGCGTCGGACTCGACGCGCGCCCACGACGGCTCGCCTCCCTCGGGCACGACGCGCCAGAGCAGCGCCGAGCGGCCCTCCGTCATGCGCTCGAGCCCCGGCACCATGTCGAGCCGGGCGACCAGCTCGGCCCGCGCCTGGTCCTCCGGCGCGGACGCGGGCAGGAGCACGGCCCCGATGCCCAGACGGCCCAGGCCGTCGGCGACGTCCGCCGAGGTCCCGGAGACGAGCTCCGCGACGAGCCGGGGCAGCTCGCCCTCGGTCACCGCGGGGTCGGCCGCCTGCCACGCGTGCACGACGACCGACGAGTCGACCGCCTGCGGACCGTCCGAGCGCAGCGCCGCGTACTCGACGACGCCACCCGGACCGTGCTCCAGGGTGAGCACGCGCGCCTGGCGCGGCGAGGACTGCATCTGGCGGCCGACCGGCGGCACCACCGGCTCGGTCGTGGCCACGACCGAGCCGACCCGGGCGTCGTCGCGGTCGAGCACGCCCACGGTCCACGACGCGGCGGTCCCCAGGGGCAGCAGGGTGACGACCAGGGCGAGCGCGACGACGGCGCCTGCCCGCCAGCCCGGGGCGCCGGCACCGGGCCATCGCGGGACACCGAGGAGCGCGGCGCCGAGCAGGGCGAGCAGCGCGAGCGACAGCCCGGCGCCGGGCCACCCCGTGACCGGGGCGTCGGGCGACGCCCCGGCGGCCACGACGGTCGACCCGGCGAGGACGGCGGCGGCCAGCCCGAGCGCCGCGACGAACCACGCCCCCACGGCCAGACGGCGGCCGCGCAGCACGGCGAGCACGGCGAGCGCCACGACGACCGCGCCGGCGGCGAACGGGGCCCAGCGCGCCAGGAGGTCACCGGCGCCACCCCCGTCGAGCCCGAACCACGCCTCGGGCGCGGTCGGCAGCCCCAGGAGCTGCTGCCACGGCGCGGCGGGCGTCGCCGCGACCGGCGCGCCCGGGTCGGCGAGCAGCAGCCGCCACCCGCCGTCGCCCGCGGTGCGGGCCACGTGCACGAGGAACGGGGCGAAGAGCACGAGGGCCGGCACGGGGACGAGGGCGAGGTAGCGCCGGTGCGCCCGGACCCCGAGCGCCACGACGACGAGCGCGACCACGCCGACGGGCAGGAGCACGGGCGCCCCGGCGACGGCGACCGCGAACAGCAGGCCCGCGGTGGCGGCGGCCGCGAGCGACCCCGGCTCGCGGCGCGCGCCCCGGCGGACGACGTCCTGCGTCGGGGGCGCGACCACGTCGAGCCGCTGGAGCCCGAGCGCACGGACGACCGCGAGCGCGAGCCAGGGGAGGATCGCGTGCACGAGGACGGCGCCGACCCGGCCGGCACCCGCGGCGGTGAGGAGCGCGGGAGCGGCGACCCAGACGAGCGTCGCCCAGGCCCGGAGCGGCACCGAGCGCGTGACCGCGCCCGCGGCGAACCACGCGCCCAGGCCCGCCGCCAGGAAGCACGCGGGGACGAGGAGGTTCACGGCGGTCTGCGTGGCGCCGCCGGCGAGCAGGGACGCCGGGACCAGCGCGGACACGAACGGGTCCGCCGGCGCGGGCGCGCCGAGCCCCGTGGTGACCCAGCCCGTCGTCGCCGCGCGCCACACGTCCCCGAGCGTCCCCGAGGCCGGGAGCAGCGAGCCGCCGACGAGCCGACCGCCCGCGAGGAGAGCCCCCGCCAGCGGCCCGAACACGACGGCGGTGAACCCCGCCAGCACGACGGCGGCCCCGGCGAGCCCGGCCCGACGCCGCACCGCGAGGGCGCGCAGCTCGCGCCGCTCGATGTCGGTCGGCGCCCACGCGGTGCGCCGCTGCTCGGCGCGCGCGAGCCGGCGGTCGCGCCGCTCGACGAGCACCTCGCGCCACGTGCCGCGCAGCGGGCGCAGCGCTCGGCGCGGGAGCGTCCGGGTCCGGCGCGCCACGCGGCGCGCCCGCACGACGGGCCCGACCCGCACCAGCGCCCACAGCGGCGCGAGCAGCTCGTCCCGGGCCTGCCCCGGCTGCTTGACGAGCAGCCGGAACGCGGCGTGGAAGGGTGCGCCGACGACCATCGCGAGCGCGACGAACGGGAGCCATGGTGCCGCGACGCCGACGAGCCGCGCGTGGAGCTGGGAGTGACGGCGCGCCGCCGACGACGCGTCGGGGTCCGGGGCGGGGAGCGCCGTCGTCCCGCGCCGACGCTCGCGCAGGCCGAGCAGGGAGGCCTGCGCGTGCCGCACCACGGCCGACGGCACGACGACGACCCGGTGCCCCGCGAGGCGCGCCCGTCGGCACAGGTCCAGGCCGTCGCCGAACGGGCCGAGCTCGGGGTCGGTCCCGCCGAGCTCCTGCCACACGGCCCGCCGCACGAGCGCCCCGGCGAGCCCGACGGCGAGCACGTCCTCGCGCGCGTCGTGCTGCCCCTGGTCGACCTCGTCCTCGTCGATGCCGGTCAGGCGGCGGCCGAGCGGCGTCGTGGTCACGCCCACCTCGACGAGGCGGCTGACCGTGCCCGGCTCGAACGGCGCCGCGGGCTGCGCGTCGGTGCCGGGCACCCAGCGCTCCTGCTTGGGCCCGGCCACCGCGACCGCGCTCGAGTGCTCGACGGCGCGCAGCAGCTCGGCGAGCGCGTCGGGCGCAGGGGCCGAGTCGTCGTGCAGGAGCCAGAGCCACGTGCCCGGCTCGACGTTCGCGAGGGCCGTGTCGACCGCGTCGCCGAACGAGCGGGCGCGCGGCGCCGCGACGAAGCGCGCGTCCCCGAGCTGCAGGCCCTGGTGCTCGCTGCTCGCGTCGCCGGTCGCGGCGTCGACGACGACGACCTCGTGCGGGCTCGTCGTCTGGGCGCGCAGCGCCGCCAGCGTGTGGGCGAGGAACGGGGTGCGTCCGCGCGTCACGACGACCGCCGTGACCGTGGTCACGACGGGCAGCGCGCCCGTCACGGCGGCGACGATCCCGGGTGCCGCGACGACGCCCGGCACGGCGGCGGCGCGCGCGGCGGCCCCCGGCGTGACGTCGCCGGGACGGGCGCTGCGCGCGGACGTGGTGAGGTCGGAGGAAGTCATGTCCCGTCGATCATGCGACGGACACGGCTCCAGGCGCGGCATTTGCGCGCCCCGGTGTGGCGGGTGTCGGCCACCCGTCACGACGGCGCCCGCCGACGACGCCGACGAGCCCGCCGGGCCGAGGCCCGGTCGTCAGACGACGCGGCGCTTGAGCTTGCGGCGCTCCCGCTCGGAGAGCCCGCCCCAGATGCCGAAGCGCTCGTCGTGCTCGAGCGCGTACTCCAGGCACTCGGCCCGGACCTCGCAGCCCGTGCAGACCTTCTTCGCCTCGCGCGTGGACCCGCCCTTCTCCGGGAAGAAGGCCTCCGGGTCCGTCTGGGCGCACAGCGCACGCTCCTGCCACCCCATGAGCGAGTCGTCGACCGGCTCACCGAAGAGCGGCAGCACCGGTGCCACGCGCTCCACCTCTCGCTCAGCGTCGGAGGGGAAGACCCCGCCCGTCCCGTCCAGCATGTTCCACATTGCTCGCCCCTTCATGCCGTTCGCCGGGCCTCGAGCGAGAACCAGGCAGGAAACTGCATTGAAGAAATTACACGCGTGTCATCCGCGGGCGTCAAGCCGAAATGTGATAGCCCCGCGGAGGCGGCGGGTGAAACCATCACATCTCGGGTGTCGATATCAGCACCCTAGGGTGGTGTCCATGGTGTCCGCTCCCCACTCCCCCGCCCCGCGCGGCGACCGTCCCACCCACATCGCTGACCTGCTCCGACTCGTCACGCGCGATCCCGGTCGGCCACGGCTCACGTGGTACGGGGACGACGGCGAGCGCGTCGAGCTCTCCGGCGCGGTGCTCGAGAACTGGGTCAACAAGACGACGAACCTGCTCGTCGAGGAATTCGACGCCGGCCCCGGAACGCGGGTCGTTCTCGATCTTCCCGTGCATTGGCGCACCGTCGTCTGGGCGTTGGCTGCATGGCGCGTGGGAGCCACCGTGGTCCTGGTCGACGAGAATGCCATCGCCCCGGGCACCACGCACGCGCAGGCGGACGTGGTCGTCACCCACCGGCCCGAGACGTGGACGGGATCGGGGTCGGAGCTGGTCGCCGTCGCGCTCCCGGCCCTGGCCCGCCGGTTCGACGTGCCCCTCCCCGCCGGGGCGGTCGACGCCGCCTCGGCGGTCATGACGTACGGCGACCACGTGGGCTGGGCACCGGAGCCCGAGCTCCGGCGTCCGGCAATCGATACGCCGACGACGACCCTCGCGCATGACGCGCTGATCCCTGTCTCCGAAGCGCCGCCGCACGCGCGCCCGCGCGTGCTCGTCGACGGCCGCGAAGGGTTCCTCGCGGCGACGTCCCGGATTCTGGCCGCCGCCGCCGAGGATGGCTCCGTCGTGCTCGTTGGCGCAGACGCCGCCCGGGTGCTGGACGATGACGCCGCACGGCGTGCCCGGCTCCTGCGCACCGAGAGGGTCGACGAACGAGACTGAGAACTGCCGCCGTACGTCCGATCAGCCCGTGTACTCGAAGTGCCAGTACTCGGGGTTCGAGCCGTTCTGCCACGCCCACCGCGGCGCGTGCCAGCCGTAGGCGGGAGCGTTGGCCTTGAGCCACTCGTAGGACTCCGAGCCGAACCCGTGCTGCGACCCCTGGGCCGTGTCTATCGCGAGCCCCAACCCGTGGTTCGAGGTGCCCGGCACGGCGGCGACCGTGCCCAGCGTCATGCGGAGATAGACCTGCGTCGCGTACGTCCGGTACCCGTACCCCACCGCGATGGATCGTCCGAAACGCCCCCAGTACGCCGAGTTCAGCCTTTCCAGCTGGTACTGCGCGTCGCATCGGAGCAGCACGTTGGAGGTCCAGGACACGCGGCACAGGGCACTCGTGTCCAGACGCCCGTTTCGTCCCGCGTACGGTGTCGGCGAGCCGGCCGCCTGCCACTCCGCGAAGGTGAGGTATCGCTGGATGGTGGGCCCGGAGTACCTGACCCCCGGACCCACGAAGTCCTTCTCGAAGAGGTCGCCGGGCAGGCGTGGTGAGACCCGCGGAGTCGGGAACCCCTCCTTCATCCACTCGTCGTAGGCGATCGGCCGGCCCTGGCCGTAGCGCAGGTCGGACATGCGCGCGATAGTCCCGTCCCAGGACAGCTTCACGAAGCCCTGGTTCCGCCGCACCGCCGGGGTGCGCTGGCCCGTCGCGGACCATTCGGCGAAGGTCAGCTTGTGGAGGCTCCCGTCCTCGCCCACGAGGAAGAGCTCGGGAGACGACTCCCACTGGTGGATCGTGCTGCCGGCGATCCAGCCGGCGGCGCGTGCCGGCGGACGCCCGGCAGCCGTCCATGCCTCCCACGTCAGGCGGTCCCAGTCCCAGTCGCTCGAGGACCAGTAGGTGACCGCGTACAACGTCGGCGACCAGGGATACCGCACATAGTCGGTCCACGTGCTCTGCGGCGTGGGCGATCCAGCACCGACCCACTGCGCATACGTCAACTGGCGGTGGCCGGAACCGTCGACGACGTAGATGGCGGAGTCGTGCGGCTTCTTCACGTAGCGGACAGCAGCAGCACGGGACAGAGCGGCGGCGGGACCGGCGGGCTCCGTCGAACCAGTTGCCTCGGGCGCGTCAGGCGGTGCGGTCTCCGTCCGCTCGGGGCGGGCGGTGGTCGTGCGGTCCCCCGCCTCTGGGGTCAGCAAGGTTCCCGGCGTCGGCGACGACGACGGCGGCGCCAAGGAGCCGTCGGGAACGACGGCCTCGGCAGGATCGGCGGAACCGTCCGGCACTGCATCGTCGTCGGGCTCGACGGCCGACGATGCAGGATCCGCGTGACCCGCGCCTTCCGTCGACCCCGTGACCGGTGGGTCGACCTCCCGCTGCGCGGCACCAGCTCCACCCGCTGGTACGGCCAGGGCGAGCGCCCCGACCACGACGACCGACAGAACCCGCCCCCGTGCGCGCACAGGACGACCCCACGCTTTCATGCATCCCCCCTCGACATGGCCCTCCGTTCGTCGGCACGGTAGTGTCGCGACACCGAGACGGGAGGAAGCCGTGGCTGCCGAGTCTGCCCCCGAAGGGTCCGCACAGCATCTCGAGACCACCTCGGCCGCCTACACCGAGCGGCTGCGAGCGCTCCAGGGCACGTGGTGGAAGCGGGCGCTCCACGTCCAGGCTCCGTACCGCTGGAATGTCCGGCGACACCTCGGTGACCGGCCGACGATCGACCTCGGCTGCGGCATCGGGCGCAATCTCGCGACGCTCGCACCAGGAAGCATGGGCGTTGACCACAACCCCACGTCCGTCGCTTTCTGCCGAGCGACCGGACGCGAGGCCTACGTCCCTGAGGACTTCTTTCGGCTCCCGGACGACGCTCGGCCACGCGACGGACTGCTCGCAGCGCACGTCCTCGAGCACCTGCCGCCGGGGAGCCAGACGGAGTTCCTCGGCCCGTACGTCGCCACGCTACGACCCGGAGCGACCGTGATGATCGTCTGCCCCCAGGAGCGAGGGTTCCGCAGTGACCCGAGCCACACGGACTTCGTCGACGGTCCACGCATCGTCGAGGTCCTCCGCGCCCTCGGCCTGGCGGTCGACGGCTGGGAGTCGTTCCCGTTCCCCCGCTGGGCCGGGAACCTCTTCGTCTACAACGAGTTCGTCGTCGTCGGACGGGTCGCCTCCCAGGCGTGACGGAACGGTCCCGAGGCCACCGGGACCTCGACTCATCTCCTGCAGGCCCAGGAAGCTGGGAGTGCGGGGGTGTACGACACCGCGGTCGGGCTCGGCCGTCCGGCCGCTGCCCACTCGCCGTAGGACAGGTGGAAGAACCCTGCCGGGCCGTCGTACCAGATCTCGTCGTCGTAGCCGTAGCCACGCGGCGGGCCCTGGATAAACCTGCTCGTGGAGGTCGCCGCCACGACCTGGGGCGTCGGTGATCCGGCGTCCCGCCACTCGGGGTAGCTCAGACGGCTGCCGCACGCGTCGTAGTGCTCGTTGCTGGTCGAGCGGTTCACCGGTCCGATCTTCGCCGGGAACTCCCAGAACAGGATCGGGCTCCATGCCAGCTTGTAGACGCCCGCCGGGCGATCGGTCGAGCTGGGCTTCGGGCGCCCGAGCGCAACCCACTCCGTATACGACAGCTTGTGGACGGGCGCCCCACCGAGAGGCTCCTCGAGGAAGATCTCGGACGGAGACGACGGCAGGGTGAACGTGCTGCACCGGAAGGTGGCGTCGGTGCAGACGCGGTAGTCCTTCTGCGGCGGAGGGCTGCCCGCCGAGCGCCACTGGTCATAGGTCAGCGCAGTCGCTTCGGCCCGCTGACCGCCGTCGGGCCAGTAGGTCAGGGCATAGACGGTGGAGCTCCAGGGCAGCGACGAGTATCGCGGCTCCCAGACGACGGGGCGGGGCGACCCGAGGGCGCGCCACGACGCGAGGTCGAGGTACGTCCGCGGAGACCGCGTCGACGGCCAGGACGCAGGGTCCCCCTGGACGACGTAGAGGTTGGCCTCGAACCGCGACTTGACGACGAAGGACTCGACGCGCGCGGTCGCCGGGAGCGACGGCACTGCGCACCCGATCAAGGCGAGTAGAACGGCGACGGCGACTGCCCGCAGACGGGCCGAGAGGCGACGGGCCGCCGGCCTCGGGACGGACGGCGACTCGCCGGTCCCGACGGGCCCGGGGGCGCGCCGATCTCGCACCTGAGTCGACCCGGCCATCTCAGCGCCCGCCCGGCGTGACGACGATGCCGCCACCCGACGGCGCCCCGAACGGCTTGCGCTCCGGGGTCGGCGAACCTGCCGCGGCCCACTGCGCGTAGGTGATGCGGAACAGCCCGGCCGGACCGTCGTAGTAGACGTCCGGGCTGCCGGCGAAGAGCAGGAACCGCTCGCGGACCGCCGACCGGACCACCTTCGGCGTCGGCGAGCCTTCCCGCCGCCACGCGTCGTACGTGAGCGAGCGCCCTGACCCGTAGACGTCGCTGGTGAAACCGATACGGCTGCCGATCTGGGACGGCTCGGTCATGAACACGCGGTCAGACCACGACAGGCGGTAGAAGCCCACGGGCTGGTCGATCGACACAGGCGGAGAGCCGAGCGTCGTCCACTCACGGAACGTCAGTTTGTGGACGCCACCAGAGCCCGGGACGTCGACGAAGAGCTCGGACGAGCTCGGGTAGCGGGTGATCCCGCAGCCCACCAGCGCGCAGAACGGTGCCGAGCGGTCCGGCGCCGGACGCCGGGCCGACACCCACTGGGCGTAGCTGAGCGGGACCGCGTCGGCCCACCGCTCGCCGGGCCAACCGGTGACGGCGTAGATCGTCGACGACCAGGAGAGAGCGGCATAGACGTCCGGCTCCACGACGGCGGGTGCAGGCCGCCCCACCGCGACCCACTCCGCATAGGTGACCGCCCGCCGCTCCCCGACCACGTCCCCCCACTCGTCGACCTGGACCTCGTAGATGGTCGGGTCGAACCGGGCCTTGACGAGAACGGCCTCGGTGTCCGCTACTGCGGCCGGCGGCGCGACGCCCAGCACCAGAAACCCCGCCAGCACCGTTGCCAGCACACTTGCACGACGCATCGCCGTCCCCATTCTCACGGAGCCGCCCGTGCGGCTGCCGGGAGCGTAGCGCACCTCCGACGCTCTCCCGCGACATGAGAGGATCGCCCCCATGCGCGGAATCATCCTTGCCGGAGGCTCCGGCACCCGACTGCACCCGATCACCCTGGGCGTGAGCAAGCAGCTCGTTCCCGTCTACGACAAGCCGATGATCTACTACCCGCTGTCCACGCTGATCCTGGCGGGCATCCGTGACGTCCTCGTCATCACGACCCCCCACGACGCCGAGCAGTTCCGCCGGCTCCTCGGCGACGGGTCGCAGTTCGGGGTCTCGATCTCGTACGCGGTGCAGGAGCAGCCCAACGGTCTCGCCCAGGCGTTCGTCCTCGGGGCGGACTTCATCGGTGACGACTCGGCCGCACTGGTCCTCGGCGACAACATCTTCTACGGACCCGGGCTCGGGTCACAGCTCACCCGGTTCGACGGGATCGACGGCGGAGCAGTCTTCGCGTACCGCGTGTCCGACCCGACCGCGTACGGCGTCGTCGAGTTCGACGAGCACGGGACGGCGCTCTCGCTCGAGGAGAAGCCACAGCATCCTCGGTCCAACTACGCGGTGCCTGGTCTGTACTTCTACGACAACGACGTCGTCGCGATCGCCAAGGACCTCGAGCCTTCCGCTCGCGGTGAGTACGAGATCACCGACGTGAACCGCGAGTACCTGCGCCAGGGGCGACTCCAGGTCGAGGTGCTGCCCCGTGGCACCGCCTGGTTGGACACCGGGACCTTCGACTCGCTTCTCGAGGCGTCCGACTTCGTCCGCACCATCGAGAACCGCCAGGGACTCAAGATCGGCTCCCCCGAGGAGGTGGCTTGGCGCCGGGGCTTCCTCACGGACGACGAGCTCCGCGCACGGGCCGAGCGACTGGTGAAGTCGGGCTACGGGAGCTACCTCCTGAGCCTCGTCGCCGACTGAGCCTCGTCGCCGACTGAGCCGACGGACCACGCGGGCAGGACTCCGAGCGAGAGAGACGAGCGGGACACGCCCTTCACACCCTGCGCCAACGAATGCCGCGGGCTACTGTGTCGGAGGCAGGCGCGTCTTCTCCGCCTCGCCCTGGTCGCTATTCGGGGGTACGCGTGATGAGGGAACACTGGCGGGTCACCGCTGTTGTCGGCTGCATCGGGATCGGTCTCTCGCTCCTGGTTGCGCCTCCCGCGGCGGCATCTGCCGCCCCGCTGGATGCGGCCACGAGCAGCGGGGCGGCGACCGAGGCGGTCGAGCCGGTGATCACCGAGTCCGACTTCACCGTAGCGACGCCCCCCGCGCCGCAGCTCCGTGCCGCAGCACCCGACGAGGGGCAGGTCCAGGCCGGTGACCTCTCCGCTGTGGCGGACGTGGACGGCTTCGCCACCGTGGGCGTGACCTGGGTCGGGCCGGCAGAGCCGGCTGGTGTCGACGTATCGGTCCGCGGGCAGCACGCGGACGGCTCCTGGGACGAATGGACCGCGCTCGAGATCGAGGTCGGCCCCGAGGGCGGTCCCGCGGGCACCGCTCCCCTCGTCGTCGGCGAGGTCCAGCGGGTCGAGGCACGCATGCGCGGAGCGGAGCCGGGCTCGATCGCGGACCTCCAGCTCGTGGTCGTCGACCCGGGCACCCGCGCCGCCGATGCGGGTCTGCCCGCCCCGGCGCCGGCCTCGTCGCCCTTCGGGCGAGGTGTCGGGACCCTCCCGGGAAGCGGCTCGCTCGAGCGCGCGGGCGGGATCGTGACAGGCTACCCAGGCTCGACCAGCCCTCCCCAGATGTACTCGCGCGCCCAGTGGGGAGCGGACGAGTCGCTGCGCGCGTGGGCACCCTCGCAGGGCGACTTCAAGGGTGCCGTGATCCACCACACCGCCGGGACCAACTCGTACGCGGAGGCGGACGTCCCGGCGATCCTCCGGGGGATCTACGCCTATCACGCCCAGACGCGGGGATGGGGCGATATCGGTTACAACTTCCTCGTCGACAAGTTCGGGCGCATCTGGGAAGGGCGTTCGGGCGGTTTCGAGATGGAGACCGCAGGAGCTCACGTGAGCGGGTACAACTCGGCCACGGTCGGGGTCTCGGTGCTCGGCAACTACCAGACTGCGACGGTCAGCAACGCGGCCGTCGATGCGATCGTCCGCCTCCTCGGGTGGAAGCTGTCGATCCACGGGATCGACGCCGCCGGCCGGACGGTGATCAACGGCAACAACCTGCCGACGATCTTCGGTCACCGCGACGTCGCGTCGACCACGTGCCCCGGCCAGTCGCTCTGGGTGCGCCAGGACGAGATCCGACGTCGCGTGAAGGCGGAGCAGTCGAAGTACGCCGGCCTGTGGGGGCAGGCGACGGGCAACTTCGTGATGTCGCCCTACCGCTCCGACGTCTACCTCGTGGTGGGGGGCACGAAGCACCACGTGAGCTCGTTCGGGATCCTGTCCTCCCTGTCCAACTACGGCCGCGTCTCCGACGCCGCGGACAGCTACCTGAACCACCTGACCACCGGAAAGCCGCTCGGCCGCTTCGTCCGAGACCCGGGAACCGGTGAGATCGCCTTCGTCGACGGCAACGTCAGGCGACGCGCCGCCAGCTGCGCCGACATCGCGCACTTCGGCTCGTCGTGCAACGCCGCCGTCGACGTCACCGGGGTCCAGTTCCGCTCGCTGAGTGCAGGCTCCGGCTTGAGCCGCGCCGTGCGCGCGTCGAACTCCGACCGCGTGTACTACATGGAGAACGGTCGCAAGCGATGGGTCACGTCGTGGGCCCGTCTCGTGAGCCTGTACGGGGGCCGCGCCCCTTCCATCACGGTCCTGTCGCCCACCGCGGTCTCGGCCTTCCCGAACGGCTCGAACATCTGAGGGTCTGCGTCAGCGCCCGAGCACGGACGGGGCCGCGACACGCCAGCGCTCGCGCCAGTCACCGATCGGCACCACCCCGGCAGCCAGGAGCGCGTCGTGGCCCAGCACGGAGTATGCCGGCCGCCGCGCCGGACGGACGAAAGCGTCGCTCGTGGTCGGGCGGACGGCGGACGCGTCGAGCCCCAGGTGCGTCGCCACCTCCACGCCGAGATCGTGCCACGAGCACAGTCCGCTCGACGTCCCGTGGAACGTCCCGCCCGGGACCTCGGCCTCCACGAGACGGATGACCAGCCGAGCGAGGTCGGCAGTCCACGTGGGCTGGCCGACCTGGTCCGTCACGACGTCGACAGACCCCCGCTCGCGGAGCAGTCGGCCGATGGTCCGGGGAAAGCTCGAACCGTGCGCACCATAGAGCCACGCGGTCCGCACGACGAGGTGATCGGTGCCGCCCGCACGTACTGCCCACTCACCCGCCGCCTTCGTCCGCCCATAGGCCGACACCGGGCGCACAGGCTCGGTCTCCAGGTACGGTGCGGCAGCCGCACCGTCGAAGACGTAGTCCGTCGAGATGTGCACGAGCCGCGCGCCGGAACGGGTCGCGGCCACGGCGAGATTGGCGGCTCCCAGGGCGTTGACCGCGAACGCGGCCGCCTCGTGCGCCTCTGCCCCGTCGACATCGGTCCACGCCGCACCGTTGAGGACGACGTCGACGCCCGCGACAGCATCGGCGCAGGCGCCCGGGTCCGTCACGTCGACCTCGTTCCTGCCGACCTCGACGACGTCGTGCCCGGACCTCCGGACGACCTCTGCCACGTCGGTGGCAAGCATCCCGCCGGCACCCGTGATCAACCACCGCATGGACGTTCCTTCGCTCGACGACAACCAGCGCGCCCGAGCCTAGCCGGTACCCTAGGCGTCTGTGCCCGACCGGGCGCGTGAGCCAGCAGAGACGGAGCGACGAGGCGTGCAGATCCGAGAACTCACCATCGAGGGCGCGTGGGAGCTCACCCCGGCTCAGTTTGGCGACGACCGTGGCGTCTTCCTCGAGTGGTTCAAGGACGAGGTCTTCCAAGAGTCGGTAGGGCACGCGTTCGACCTTCGCCAGGGCAACCTCTCGGTCTCTGCGGCCGGAGCCCTGCGGGGCGTCCACTTCGCTGACCTGCCTCCGAGCCAGGCGAAGTACGTCACGTGCGTGAAGGGCGCCGTGCTCGACGTCGTCGTCGACATCCGCGTCGGCTCGCCGACGTTCGGTGCGTGGGACTCGGTCCTCCTCGACGACGTCGACCGCAGGGCGGTCTACCTCTCAGAAGGACTCGGTCACGCCTTCTGCGCCCTGGAAGACGGTTCCACGGTGGCATACCTCTGCTCCGCGCCATACACACCGGGCCACGAGCACGGGATCGACCCGCTGGACTCGGAGATCGGCATCGCCTGGCCCACCACCGCTCGCGACGGCTCGCCTCTCGAGTTCACGCTCTCGGACAAGGACCGGGCGGCGCCGAGCCTGGCGGCGGCGCGCGAGTCCGGCCTGCTCCCTCGTTGGGAAGACGTGCTCGAGTTCCGTCGCTCGCTGCACGGCTGAGCGCGCGCCGTCGGACGAGCAGCGGTGACGGTCACTCCTGCGCGTCGAGCTCCCAGAGGACGTACGTCCGCCCGTCGGCCGTCTCCTGGGCGGTCTCTCGTGCCCCCTCTTCCGCGAGGTCCGTCGTCCAGGCTGCCTCGCACGAACGGTCGACGACCACACCGGTGATTCCGGCAGCAGTCGCCGCGTCGATGTCGAGGACACCCTCGGTTCGAGCAGCCAGCACTGAGCGGAACTCCTCCTCGCGCTCGGGCCATGCCAGGCCGAGGTTGTAGAAGGCGACGGGTCCGCCCCACACGATCTTCAGGGTGAGCGGATCGACGCACGGGTCGGCCAGCAGGATGCCGCCAGACGACGCCTCTGCGGTGCGCGCGAGCGCCGCAGACCGGTCGTCGTAGAAGTTGAGGGGCCGACGGTCCCCCACGTCGTCACGGAACGCGACGAAGTCCATCATGCTCACGCCGAGGGCCCCGACGGTGACCACGGCCGCGCCTCCGGCGAGCAGGCGTCCCCCTGCCGGACCTGAGCGGCGGGCATACCGGACAGCCGCGAGGACGCTCTCGACGACGAGAGGCGTGAGAGCGACGCACAGAAGCACCATCGTGTCGAGCCAGAACCGGTACGGCTCCTGGTTCGCGCCCCACCGGTCGTTGGTCGCGCCCATCGCCCAAGCGAGCAGCATGCCCACCGGGAGCGCCGCTCGCACGACGGACCCCCGCGCGACACCGAAACCTACGACGAGAGCGACGGCGACGAAAACCGCTGTGCCCGAGCGAATCCCGACCAGCGCCGGGACTCCGAGGTTGCTCGACGACCCCTCGCGGTAGACGAGGAACGGGTCCCCGGAAGCGACACCCAGCACGGTCTCGAGGAGCTGCGGCGCGGCTGCTGCTCCGGCGAGGACCCACGGGAGCAGGACCCGCCACCATCCAAAGCGGTGTGCGAGGAGGACCAGACCGGGGACCGTGGGGAAGACTCCGAGGGCCAGCGCGGCCAGAGGACTGGCGTCGCCGATGAACGGTCCCGCCAGCCACACCAGCGCGACTCCCACCGCGGAGACGGCTGCCCACACGACAGGCCTGCCCGACGCCGCCACACCGTAGGCCGCCGCAGCGTACGCGATCACGAATACCGTGGAGAGGAACGTGTAGGTCTGCATCTGACCAGTGACACCCACGAGCAGGGCCGCCACGAGGACGAGCACGAGTCGGGCGCGGGACGACGCGGGCCGACCGACCGCCACGAGCAGGAGGAGCAGGAGGGCGATCCCGGCCAGGCACAGCGCGGCCGACTCCCCGTTGTTGGTGAAGAGCACCCCGAACGGCCCCCAGAGGACCGCGTGGGAGTCGAGCGTCGTCTTCCAGTCGGCCTGGGTCAACGAAGCGAAGGTGCCAACGAGAAACGGAAGGGGCGCGAGGAATGAGGTCCACCAGTGCCGCGTGACGGCGACGGTGGTCATCCCGACCGCGATGACCAGCACGGCCTGCAACACCGAGCCCAGAACGGTCCACATCGCGACCGGGTCGAGGCCCGTGACGTCGGAGAGCCAGCCGAGGACGCGGTAGTAGAGGTCGGGATACGGGCTGTTTCCCGTTCTCGTGAACGGCTCGACGTCCGCACGCTCACCCAGCGACCAGTTCCGCGCGATCGCGAGGTAGGAGAGCTGGTCGTAGTAGTAGTAATCACGGAAGGAGCTGAGGTTCCAGTCCTTCTGGGTGACGAAGGCACCGAGATGGAGCACGAGGTGGAGGACGGCCGCAGCCACGGCCGCGAGGATCGCCGCCCACCACCGCACCGCTGCGCCGCCGTCTGCCGTCGCGGAGCCGGCGTCGAGGCGCGCGAGCCTCACTGCCCGACCGCTGCGTACTTCGCCTCGACAGCTTCCTTCGCGGGCCGCCACCACGCCTCGTTCTCCTGGTACCAGCGGACGGTGGCCTCGAGTCCGGTGCGGAAGTCGGTGTAACGGGGCTCCCAGCCGAGCTCGGAGCGGAGCTTCTCGGCGTCGATCGCGTACCGCAGGTCGTGCCCGGGGCGATCGGTGACGTGGTCGAAGTCGTCGACGGGTCGGCCGAAGATCTCGAGGAGGGTCTGCACGACCTCGAGGTTCGACTTCTCGCCGTCCGCGCCGATGAGGTACGTCTCGCCGGTGCGCCCCTTGTCGATGATCGCCCAGACGGCTGCGTTGTGGTCCTCGACATGGATCCAGTCGCGGACGTTGAGCCCCGCACCGTACAGGCGCGGACGAATCCCGTCGACGAGGTTGGTGATCTGGCGCGGGATGAACTTCTCGATGTGCTGGTACGGACCGTAGTTGTTCGAGCAGTTGGAGATCGTCGCCTCCACGCCGAACGAACGAGCCCACGCGCGCACGAGCAGGTCGCTGCCTGCCTTGGTCGAGGAGTAGGGGCTGGACGGGTTGTACGGCGTGGTGGGCGTGAACTTCCCCGGGTCGTCCAGCTCCAGGTCCCCGTAGACCTCGTCCGTCGAGATGTGGTGGAAGCGCGCGCCGTGGCGCCGCACAGCCTCCAGCAGCGTGAACGTCCCGACGACGTTCGTGTGGACGAACGGCGACGGGTCGTTGAGCGAGTTGTCGTTGTGCGACTCTGCCGCGAAGTGGACCACCAGGTCGGCTCCCGCGACGAGCCCGTCGACCAGGTCGGCGTCGGTGATGCTGCCCTCGACGAACGTGATGTCGTCGGCGACCGGCATCAGAGATCCACGGTCGCCTGCGTACGTCAGCGCGTCCAGGACTGTTACGTCGTGCTCCGGACGCTCGCGGACGGTCTGCTGGACGAAGTTGGCGCCGATGAAGCCGGCGCCACCGGTCACGAGGACCTTCATGGATCTCTCCTTGGCGTTGTGGGCGAGTCGCCTCGCGGGCACGGGTCACGGCCTGCGTGCGGCGACCAATCTAGCCGATCCCCCGCGTCGGACACCGTGCCCGTCCTCAGGACGGCCCGCGGCGGCGGAGCGCGCGCCCGATGTCCTCCCCCGTCGCGGCGATCCCGACCGGGAGGGGAGTCAACGCGCGAGCGTCCAGGTCCGGCCACACGAGGGAGCGGAACCGCAGGTCGCGCGCCTGCCTCGCACCGAGCGGGGATGCTGCCAGCACCGCCTGGGGCTTGCGCTTGTAGATGGTGCGGAGCTCTCCGATGATCGCGGCGATCGTGACCGAGCTCTGCGAGGCCAGGATCTTCGTGACCGGGCCACGGCCCGGGTCGTGGTCGACTGCACGGTCGAGGACGTCGAGAACGAGGTCGGCACAGTCGTCGACGTAGATGTAGTCGCGCAGCGTGTCGAGCGAGACGTAGATGCCGATCGGTCGGGCGAGGTGGTGCGCGAGGCACAGCTGGGAGATCAGGCCCTGCGGCTTGGCAAGGTTCTGACCGGGGCCGTAGAGGTTGGAGATGCGACCGAGGACGACACTCGCGCCGTGCTCGGAGAGCCCGGAGAAGATCGACTCCGCGACGAGCTTCGCGCGTCCGTACGGCGCGAGCGGCGCGGGAAGCGTCCGCTCCGTGAACGGGGCCTCGCCGGCACCTGCATAGACGCCCCCGGCGGAAGAGGCGAAGAAGAGTGTGCAACGCCGCAGCGCGTGCGGGTGCCGTCGGACGAGATCGTCGACGAACCCCTGCATGACGGCGTTCTCCGCACCGAGCGCATCATCGGTGGACGCCGTGACTCCGGCGCCTGCCGCCCAGACGAGGTTCCAGCGGCCGTCCCCACCATCGCGCAGCAGCTCGTCGACCGCGATCGATAGGTCGTGGACGGCGCTGGACGGCTCCGACCAGTCGACGGACGCCGGGACGGACGTGAGACCTCGCACCGCCGCCCTTCTGCGCACGGCGCTGCCGAGGAGCCCTCTCGCGCCGACGACCAGGGTCGGCGGGTCAGTCCTCACCGAGCGCGGCTTCCCCGCCCGAGCGGACCACGGGCAGGGTCGGACACGATGAGGTAGAGCGGCTTGCCCATCGCCATGTTGACAGCGACACCGATGTACTCGGCGATGACACCGAGAGCGAAAAGGATCGCGCCGGTGCCCAGCAGCATCACCACGATGAGCGATGTCCAGCCCTCGGGCACCGACCCACCCACCAGTCGCGTCACGGCGAGCGCCACTGCGACGACGATCCCCGCCACCCCGCAGAGAGCCCCGAGGACGCTCACGATGCGCAGGCCCCGTGTGCCGCTCGAGAGGACCATGCGCCAGAAGTGGGAGAGCAGCCGGCGCACGGAGTATCCCGACCGTCGGTCCCCCTCGTCCCTCAGGGTCACCGGCGCCGTCGTGACCTTGCCGCTGACCCAGCCGAGCGCGACGTCGAGGTAGACGTTCGGACCGGCGTACGCGGCGACCGAACGGCCGATCTCGCCGAGCACGAGGCGATAACTCTGGTAGAGCGAGGTGTCCGTCCCGCCTGCCAACGCCTCGATGACCTTCTTTGCACCCCGCGAGGTCGCGTTGCGGAACGCGCTGTGGGGCGGAGGGTTCGTGGGCAGCGCGTAGACGACGTCGGCCTGGTCGGTCAGTGCGGCGTCGAGCAGCCCACCCATCTCGGCCGGGTCGTGCTGGCCGTCCTCGTCCAGCGTGACGATCCAGTCGCCGCCCGACGATGCCATCCCCGCGAGCGTGGCGGCGTGCTGCCCGAAGTTCCGGCTGAGCCAGACCGGGCGGACGAAGTCGTGTCGCTCCGCGAGAACACGGATGGTCTCGGCCGAACGGTCGGGACCGTGGTCGTGTACCAGGAAGACCTCCGCGACGACCGCTTCCGCTCCGCCGGGCGTGACGAACGGCGACGTCAGCACCTCGAGCTCTTCCAGAAGGGCCGGAAGAGTGCGCTCGCCCTGGTACACCGGGACGACGACCGAGATGCGGTGCGGTGCTGCGGCGGTGCCTTCGTTCGTCACGCAGGAGACTATAGTCGTTGGGGCCCGGCCGACCGTCGGAGCGCCTTGCGCCCACGGATCACGCGCCACACCCGCCGAACCTGAGGAGAGGACCTGCGTCCGATGGTCATGGACCCGGAGCCGCCGACGACGGGCGACGCACACGCACCGCGGCCTCCGGCAGGGATGCAGGGCACCCTCGGCCCGCTGTTCAAGATCGTCAAGGACCAGCGCGTCGCGTTCCTTATCGTCGGTGGGTTCAACACCTTCCTGGGTACTGCCTGGTTCGTAGCCTTCGAGCTGCTGTTCCGTGGCCACCTCGGAGCCTACGGCTACATGGCCAGCCTCGTGTGCGCCCACGTGGCCGCAGTCCTCTGCGCCTTCGTGCTCTACCGCAAGTTCGTCTTCCGGGTGACGGGGCACGTCTGGCTCGACCTCGCACGGTTCGAGGTGGTCAACCTGGCCGCTCTCGCCGTCAACGTCGTGGCCCTGCCGTTCGTCGTCGAGCTCGTCGGGCTCTCGCCGATCCCGGCACAGCTGCTGATCACCTGCGTCACCGCGCTGATCAGCTACTTCGGGCACAAGGGCTTCTCTTTCCACCGCAAGCAACCTGCCTCTGAGCCGAACCCACGAGTCGAGGAGACCGAAGCGTGAGTCCCCGTGTGTCCGTCGTCGTTCCCGCGTACAACAACGGGGACTACATCGCCGAGACGATGCGTTCCGTCCTTGCCCAGACTTTTACGGACTTCGAGCTCGTGGTCGCCGACCACTCGTCCACGGACGACACCCGGGAACAGCTGGAGCCTTTTGCCTCCGACCCACGCGTCCGTCTCGTGACGACCGAGGCCGGCGGTGGCGCTCGGCGCAACTGGAACAGGGTGAGTGAGCTCGCCCAGGGCGCGCTCATCAAGCTGGTGTGCGGAGACGACCTCCTGCGGCCGACGATGCTCGCGGAGCAGGTGGCCGCGCTCGACGCGGCCGGCGAGCGCGCGGTCATGGTGACCTCGCAGAGAGACCTCGTGGACGCCCGCGGGGAGGTCTTCGTGAAGGCACGAGGGCTCGGCCGTCTCGACGGCGTCGTGCCCGGGACGAGAGCCCTCCGCGAGACGGTGCGGTCAGGCACGAACATCTTCGGCGAGCCCGCGTGCGTCATGATGCGCACTGCCGCGCTGCGTGACGCCGGCTGGTGGCAGGACCTTCGGTATTACATCGACGCCGGGTCGTACGCGCCGGTCATGGCGAAGGGCGACGTGGTCGCCATCCGACGTCCCCTCGCGGCATTCCGGGTGAGCGCGAGCCAGTGGTCCGTCCGGCTCATGCAGGCCCAGGCGAAGGAGGCTTCCGAGTTCCACCGTCTCGCCCAGCGGCTCGCCCCCGACGTCATCTCCGACGCGGACGTCCGGCGCGGCGACCGCATGGCGCAGGTGGTGGCCCTCCAGCGTCGGCTCGCGTACGCGGTCCTGGGTCGCCGCATGCGACCCCGCGACTGAGCCTCTGAGCGCGCTCCGCGCGCCGAATCCCGACCGGGCGGTTACGGTCGGAGGCGATGACCCGCCACCTCCGTTCCCGCACCGCGCTGACGCTTCTGGTCCTTGCCGCGTTCTGCGCCTCCTGCTCCGCACCTCCGACCCCTGCGGACACCACGTCCACTGGCCCGACCGAGAACGCGGCGGGTCGCCCCACGGCGTCCGGCAGGCCTACCTCGGCCGCCTCCGACCCGTCGACAGCTGGCGCTGACGCTGGCGCTGACGACGGGATCGACGCTCTCGACGTCGGCCCGTCGCCGACGTCACCGCCCGCCGATGAGCACGAGGCGGAGACGCCACCCACCGAGACGACGAACGTCGTGCCGACCGTCTCTTGGGCCGGGGTCGAGGACGGGGCCATCGTCGTCAACGCCTTCGCTCCGGTGGTGGAGTCAGGTGGAACGTGCACCCTCGAGCTCATCTCAGGAGAGAGACGGGTCGAGGTGCGCTCGCCTGCGGTGGCCGACGCCGAGGTCACCTGGTGCGACCCTCTCGTAGCACCGCTCACGGAGCTCGGTGTGGCGGGCGCTTGGTCGGTGCGCGTGTCGTACGCCTCCACGGCGAGCTCGGGCTCGTCTGCGGTGATGACGGTGGAAGTGCCGTGAGCACCCGGCGGACCCTGGCGGCGCGCTGGGCCGTTACGGCGGTCACCGTGCTCGGTCTGCTCGGGTCTTTCCTCGTCGCCCCGCCGCGCGCGGCGGCAGCAGTGGCGTCCGACTTCACCGCAGGGTCGCTGATCGCCGACTCGGTCTTCTATGACTTCGGCACCATGACCGAGGCGGAGATCCAAGCCTTCCTCGCACAGCGTGGACGCAACTGCGTCGCAGGTGAGATGCCGTGCCTCAAGGACTACCGCGAGAACACGCCCTCGAGGCCCCAGGAGAGCGGGCTGTGCTGGGGATACACCGGAGCGGCGGGCGAGTCCGCCGCCCGGATCATCCGCAAGGTCGCGACGGCCTGCGAGATCAACCCCCGTGTGCTGCTCGTCATGCTCGAGAAGGAGAACAGCCTCCTCACGCGCTCCCGCCCGACTGCGCGGTCGTACCAGGCTGCCATGGGCTTCGGCTGCCCCGACACCGCGCCCTGCAACACCGAGTACTACGGCTTCTCGAACCAGGTGTACCGCGCGGCACGCCAGTTTCTCGTGTACCGGCAGAACGCCACCCGCTACGGATACCAGGCGGGCCGCACGAACACCATTCGGTACAACCCGGACGCATCCTGCGGCAGCGCACCCGTGTACATCGAGAACCAGGCGACCGCCGCGCTCTACATCTACACGCCCTACCAGCCCAACGCCGCCGCGCTCGCCAACCTGTACGGGGTCGGCGACCGCTGCTCCGCCTACGGGAACCGCAACTTCTGGCGGCTGTTCACCGACTGGTTCGGTGATCCCCGGCTCGGCAGCGCCCTCGTCCGGACAGAGCAGGACCCGCAGGTGTTCCTCCTCGCCGACGGACGTCGACTCCCGGTGCCCGACCTCGCCGTCTACGGCGACTACGTTGACCGGCTGGGTCCTGTCGGCTACGTCTCGGCAGCGCTGCTCTCCAGGTACCCGCTGGGACCGACGCTCGGTCGCGTGGTGCGGGACACGTCCGACGGCTCGCTCTTCTGGATCGCGCGAGGCTCGAAGCACCACTTCCCGAGCTGTGACGTCGTCGTCCGCTGGTCGAACCGTGCCTGCGGGGACGCATACGTAGACCTCGATCCCTCGCAGGTCGCGGCGTTCCGGGACGGCCCCGCCGTCGCGGCGGCCGTCGGTACCTCCGGTGGACGTTCGTACTGGATCGAGGGGGGCCGCAAGCGAGAGATCCTCGACAGCGCGTCTCGCGCCGCGGCCGGGATCCCGGCCGACCAGACGACGGTCCCCGACACGACCCTCGCCGCACTCGCCCTGGGAGTGCCGGTGGTTCGGACGGACGTGGTGGTGACCGCAAGGGGTTCCTCGAGCACGTGGCTGGTCATGGGGTCGACCAAGCACGCCGTCGCGCCTGACGTCCGGACGGGCACCGGGCTGCGCACGCTACCGCAGGGAACCCTCGATGCCGCGAGCCTGGGCATCCTGTCGACCGGAGCGCCGATCGGACTGCTCGTGCAGGACACGGTGCGCGGCACGACCGCGCTCCTGACGAACGACGGGCTCGTTCCTGCCCCGGCGGGCTCTCCACCTGGTGTGCCCCTCTCTCCTGGCGTCTCGCGCGCCCTCCCCGCCCGGGCCGCGGTCACCGCGCCGTACTTCCTCAAGTCGCCGACGAACCCCGCGGTGTGGGCGGCTGACACCGTCGGCACAACGGTGCACCGTCGGCAGGTGGACTCCTGGCCGCTCCTGCAGGCTTACGCTGGCGCGAACCCCCGCGTGCTCACCATCGCCCCGAGCCTTCTGTCGTCGGTACCCCAGCGCACCGGGCCGTGGATCGCTCCGGGACGACTGGTGAAGTCGTCCACGGCACCGGCGATATACCTGGTGGACAGCATCGCGAGCGCCGTCCACGTGGAGTCGTTCGGCGACGTGGCCGCGCTCGGGCTTTCGCGCAGCTACACCACGGTCGACGCCGCCACGCTCAGGACGCACACCGCGACACCGAGCCCGCTGTCTCCCGTCGTCCGCTGCGGCACCTCAGCCTTGGTCGGCGTCGGCGGACGGATCTCGCCCCGCGCAGTCGCCGACCCCCCGGTCGTCCCCGTCTCTGCGCTCTCGCCGGGGACGTGCTCGCGCCTGCCCGCGGCGGGTCCGCGGACCACCGGGCCGCTCTTCGTCAAGGGTTCCGGTGCGACGGTGTACGTGAGCGAGGGCAACGTCGTCCGACCGGTGCGGTCGTGGAGCAGCGTTCTGCGCCTGAACGCCGGGCACGGCACGCCGCTGATCGTGACGCTCAACGACGCCGCGCTGGGGCGGCTCCCCCTGGGCCCGGCGATCCCGTGAAGACGGTCAGACGCCGGGGGCACCGGACCGGGACCGCGTGACGGTGCGACGACGGCGTGTCGCAACCGCCTCCACGGCCCCCCAGACGAGGATGCCCGCCCCCGCGACCCCGATGCTGACGAGACCGAGCGTCCACCCCGGAGGGGTGAACGAGACGGTCACCGTGGTGCCCGCTGCCGACTCGTCCAGCGCTGCCGTCAAGAGGTACCCGCGTACGGACGCCGCCTGGCGTGCACCGTCGAAGGTGTAGCCGGGCCAGTCGAGACGCGAGAAGACGACCTCGCCCCCACCCTGCGGCACCGCGTCGACGTGGAACCGGACGTCCCGCTCGTCGGTCTCGACGTCGCTCAGGGCGACGCCGGGTGAGGTCCAGGACACTCCTCCCGCAGTCGGCAGGGTCTCGTCACGGACCCACAGCCGGCTCGAGCTGTCCCCTGCCTGTTCCGTCCAGCCTTCGGGCGTCTCGGCAAACCGGTAGGGGTCCGCGCGACGGACGGAATCGACGTCGTCAGGGACGTCTTGGCGCGGGAGGACCTGGACGGCGCTGAGGGACAGCAGGTCCGCCACAGGCACACCGGTTTCCGGGTCGGTCTCGAACAGCGTCTCCGCCGTCTCCCAGCAGACCACACCGTGCGGGTCCACACAGAGGTCCTGGCTGTAGGCCTCGTGCGCGACGGGCGAGTAGACGTTGACGACGGAAGCGTCGTTGAGATACCAGGAGTTCGCGTACAGCGTGTCTTTCCACCAGTCGCCCTCGAAGCTCGGTCGACCGACGGTGATCGCGTCCCCCTCGACACCGCTGAGGGCCGAGGAGTACGACGCCCGGTCGGCCGGCAGACCGAAGTCGGGCAGCGGCGACCGCGGGAAGTAGTGGTGCTGCGCGAGACCGACTGCCGCCGTCACAACGAGGAAGGTCGCGACCAGAGGTGCAGTCCTCGTCCGTCGAAGAAGGAGGAGCGAGCCGACCACGCCGACCATAGCCAGGGTGGCGCCGAGGCCGATGACCTTCCACCAGTTCGGGCTCTCGAACCAGGCGAACGCCGCCCCCGCGACCACCAGCCCGGCCCCCGCCCAGACGCGTGCACGCGTCGGTCGTGCCGAGGCACGGCTGAGCAGGACCACCACGACGACCATGATCACGAGGACGAGGTATGGGAGCACCCGCGCGGGAAAGCGCAGGGGTCCCATGTCGCTCGGGCCGAAGGTGAGAACCGTGGCTGCGAGGCCAAGGACGCCGGCCGCGGCCATCTGACGGAGCACCGGCCAGGCCCGGCCTGGGACGACCAGCACGACAAGAGGCAGGATCCAGGCCACGTACATGAGCGGCGCGGCGACCGGAGGCGCCCAGAAACCAGACATCCAGGGCAGGGCCAGCGGCGTCCCACCGGTGGCGAGTCCCGAGAGGTCGGGCGACATGAAGTTGGTGTTGAGGATCTCGTCGTCGCTGCGCGCAGTGACCGGCGCGGTCAGCACACCAGGCAGATAGACCGCGACGGCCACGAGACCGAGCGCCACTCCCACCGCGAGCACGCGAGCTGTCTGGGCCCACAGTCGGGCAAGACTCCCCTCGAGCAGCACACCGGCGATGACGAAGCAGAGCATCAGCGTCCCGTGCACATAGCCGACCGTCACGAGGAGGTACCCGGCGACGAACGGGACGAGCGGGTTGCCGCCGTGGAGCAGCGTACGTCGCAGGCCCCACCACACCCAGGGCAGAAGCGCCCACACGAAGAGAGACGTGACCCAGGAGGCCGCGTCGATGTACGTCGTGAAGCCGGCCAGCGGCGTGAGCAGGGCGGCAGCCGCCGCCCACGGCGCCCGGGCTCCGTACGAGCGCGCGACGAGATAGATGCCACCGGCGGCGACGGCGAGAGTCACGAGCTTCACGACGGTGCTCACGACCACCGCATCCGTCGCGCCGCTCGCCACCCACCCGATGAGCCAGACCAGCGGGTTGAACAGGCCCCACTGGCCCTCCGCGACGTAGTTCCCCGCCATCCACCGGGAGGGCTCGAAGAAGGGGAACGTCCCCTCCCGGAGGTCTCGTCCGATCGTGACCCAGATCCCGTAGGCACCGGCCTGCGTGTCGTCGGCGAAGTAGAACCGGGGATTGAAGAGGAGTGGGATGCACGCGGCCGCCAGGACCGCGCCGACCGCGCCGAGTCCCCACCACGGACTCGCGCGCTCGAGCTCCGGCTCGTCGTTCCGGACCGCGGCTGCCTCGGCGACCTCGTTCATCCCCGCATCGACTCCACGATCTTGCCCGCGTCGTCGTCCATGGTCATGACCCCCTTCTCCAGCAGGATCCCGCGCTCGCACAGCCGTGCCACCATGTCGAGGTCGTGGCTGACGATGACGAGGGTCCGGCCTTCTGCCTTGAGCTGCTTGATGCGTGCGAGGCACTTCTTCTGGAAGGGTTCGTCCCCCACGGCAAGGATCTCGTCGACGAGGAAGACCTCCGGGTCGGAGTGCACGGCGACGGAGAACGCGAGCCGGAGGAACATGCCCGACGAGTAGAACTTCACCTCGGTGTCGATGAAGCGTTCGATCTCGCTGAAAGCGACGATCTCGTCGAACGCCTCGTCGATCTGCGCCTCCGACATACCGAGGATCGCGCCGTTGAGGTACACGTTCTCCCGACCCGTGAGATCGGGGTGGAATCCCGCTCCGACCTCGATGAGCCCTGCGACGCGTCCCCGTGTCCGCACGGTGCCGGAGTCGGGCCGAAGGACTCCTGAGATCAGCTTGAGCAGGGTCGACTTCCCGGACCCGTTGAAGCCCAGGAGAGCGACCGCCTCGCCCTCCGTGACCTGAAACGAGACGTCGTCCAGCGCGAGGAACGTATCGGACAGGTCCTTCTTGCGCACCATCGCGACCGCCAGCTCCTTGAGCGAACGGTTGTGGCGAAGCGTGAACCGCTTTGAGATGCCCGCGACATCGATGTACGTCGTCATCACAGCTCCTGAGCGAAGCGCCCCTCGAGGCGCCGGAAGACGGTCTGACCGATCAGGAGCACCAGGACCGAGATCCCGAGCGCACCGGCTCCGAAGGCCCAGAGATGGTCCGGCACGGGCGGGAACCCGTCCGGCATCGTCTCGGGACGTCCCGTCGCCCCGTACCAGAAGGCGTAGTGGAACAGCTCGACGGCGGACGTCAACGGGTTGAGCTGATACACGACGAACAACCAGTCGGGGACCGCCTGCTGCACGCGCCCCCACGTGTAGAGGACCGGAGAGGCCCACGTCGCCACCATGACGATGAGGTCGACAAAGTTCTCCGCATCCCGGAAGTACACGTTGGCTGCTCCGAAGAGGAGACCCAGCCCGAGAGCCAGGATCGCCACGATCACGAACCCGAGGACACCCGCCAGCAGCTCGGTGGGCTGAGGGCGCCACCCGCCCACGACCGCCGCCACGAGGAGGACCACGAGCTGTGGGAAGAAGTGCACCGCGGAGACGTACAGCGACGCGACGGGGAACAGCTCACGCGGAAGATAGATCTTGTTGATGAGAGGCGCGTTCCACACGATCGAGCGCGTCGCGTTGGAGAATCCCTCACCGAAGAAGTTCATGACGACGATGCCCGAGAACAGGTACACCGCGTAGTCGGGGATCGAGTCCCGGAGCTGGAGGAAGACGCCGAGCGCGACGAAGTAGACGATGAACTGGATCGCGGGCTTGACGTACGACCACGCCATCCCGAGCGCCGAGCCGCGGTAGCGGACCCGGAGCTCCTTCCGGACGATGAGCCGGAGCAGGAAGCGCCGGTCGAGCACGTCGAGGAGACCCCGACTCCGACCGGGCACCGTCAGCGCACCGAGTTCCCTCCCGGCCCGTGCCGCGTCAGCGCCCCTCAACCGAGTTCCGATCGAACGTCTTCTCCCACGCCGCAGCAGACGTGAAGGCGGGAGCCTCAGCACGATAGAGCTCGCGCAGCTCGGGCCACCGCGCGAGGAGCTGACGGTGGAGGTCTGCGCTCCGCGCGAGGTAGGTGCGGAACGACTCCGGGTCTCGCTGGTACCAGGAGGCGCCGGTACCGTCCGCAGACGTCACGACCGCAGAGTCGAGGTGCGAGAGTCGCCACCATCGTGCGTCCATGGCAGGGACGGACGCCTCGGGGCGGTCGACGGCCTCGGGCTTCACCGGGCGCAGCTGTCGCGCCGCGCCCGTCAGCGCTGAGAGGAGGCCGCGTGCGACACCCCTCGGCACCTCGGGCTCGCGGCCCCGGCGGGGCGGACGGACCGGCTTGGGCTCGGGGAAGGCCGCGGGGTCCTTGCTCACGACAGCGTCCGGGTGCTCGCTGCGGATGCGCCGGATCTCGGGGAGCTTGCTACCGATCGTCGCGTGGAGGTGCTCCGGTCCGCTGAGGAGGTCCTCGAGCGCGCGAAGCCGCAGGTCGACGGCGGAGTACTGCAACGACAGCAGGTGCTTGACGTCGACCTGGAAGCTCTCGCGAGGTAGTGAGCCACCACGCTCGTAGGGAGAGTACAGCAGCGCTGCGAGCCATCGGTTGCGCTGGTGGTAGTAGGCCTGCCAGTCGATGGTGTCGTCCTTGTCCGTCCACGGCACGTGCCAGACGGCGGCGCCGGGCAAGGAGACCGTTGGGTAGCCCGCCTCGCGTGCGCGCAGCCCGAACTCGGAGTCGTCCCACTTGATGAAGACCGGCAGGGAGAGCCCGATCTCGCGCACCACGCTCGTGGGGATGAGGCACATCCACCACCCGTTGAAGTCCACGTCGACGCGGCGGTGGAGCCACGCCGTCGAGCGCAGCGAGTAGTTCGCGAAGCTGTGCGCCTCGTCGGTCCCGCTGACAGGTCCCCAGAAGAACCGGAACGGGTTGACCTTCTCACCGTAGGTGTGGAGCACCGACTTCTCGTAGATCGAGAACATGTGGCCACCGACGAGCGTGGGCTTGCGCGCGAAGTCGGCGAACGCGATCGCTCGGGCGATGCCCTCCGGCTCCGAGACGATGTCGTCGTCGAGCAGCAGGACGTACGTGCTCTCGTTCGCCTGGAGGGTCTCGTACATCCCCCGGGCGAACCCGCCAGAACCGCCGAGGTTCCCCTGACGCACCACCCGGAGCCGCTCCCCGAGGACCTCGGCCGCCGAGTCGAAGCCGTCCTGCTCCTCGACGAGCTGCGTGCCCTGGTCGACGACGTAGATCCGGTCGACGAGCTCGGCGAGCACCGGGTCAGCCCCGAGGCGCTCGAGCTGTGCGACGCAGTAGTCGGGGCGGTTGAACGTCGTGATCCCGATCGACGCGGTGCCCTGGCTGACCGACTCCGGCTGCTCGACGCTCCAGTCGGCCGAGACGAGCCTCACGTCGCCGGACTTGGCGAAGAGGTCGAACCAGTACCAGCCGCCATCGCCGAACGGCGCCAGGGTGAGGTCGAAGGTCGAGGTCCCGGTTTCGGCATCGAGGAGATCGACCCTCTGCTGGATGCCGCGGGCGTTCGACTTGTACACCGTGACGGTCGCCGGCGCGTCGAGGGTGACCGACAGTCGCACGGACGTGGCGACGGTCCACCGGCGCCAGTACGAGGCGGGAAACGCGTTGAAGTACGTGCCGAACGAGACCGACGACCCCTCGGCGAGGAACGCGCTGTGCCGCCCGGCCATGATGCTCGGGTCGAGCTCGCGCCGAGGCACGAACGGCCTCTCCGCCGCATCGTCGCCGTCGTAGACCTGACCGTGCGCCGGGTCGAAGTCCACGTACAGGGGCAGGACGTCCAGGTCGTCCTCGACGGGCATCACCACACGGTGCACGACGCGCCAGGTGCTGTCGTCCGTCGCGATCTCCCGGCCGAAGCTCTCGACAAGCGTGCTCATGCGTCCACTCCCCCGCTCTCGATGCCCGCTCCCTTGCCGAAGTGCGGGGCGAGCTTGTTGTCCACCATCGACAGCGCGGCGCCGATGGCCATGTGCATGTCGAGGTACTTGTAGGTACCGAGCCGACCGCCGAAGAGGACGTCCTTCTCCCCCGCGGCCAGGTCACGGTACGCCAGCAGCCGCGCCCGGTCGGCGGCGGTGTTCACGGGGTAGTACGGCTCGTCGGCCTTCTCCGCGAAGCGGGAGAACTCCCGCATGATCACGGTCTTGTCCGTCGGGTAGTCCCGCTCGGGGTGGAAGTGCCGGAACTCGTGGATGCGCGTGTACGGGACGTCGGCGTCCGCGTAGTTCATCACGGGGGTGCCCTGGAAGTCGCCGACCGGGAGCACCTCCTCCTCGAAGTCGAGCGTGCGCCACGAGAGGTCGCCCTCGGCGTAGTCGAAGTAGCGGTCGACGGGACCCGTGTAGACCACCGGCACGTTGCCGACCACGTTGCCCTTGCTCACGGGCTGCGCGTCGTCGAAGAAGTCGACGCCGAGCCGGACCTCGATGTTCTTGTGGTCGGCCATGCGCTCGATCCACGCCGTGTAGCCGTCGACCGGGAGCCCCTCGTGCGTGTCGTTGAAGTAGCGGTTGTCGTACGTGTAGCGCACCGGGAGCCGCGAGATGATCGACGCCGGGAGTTCGCGCGGGTCCGTCTGCCACTGCTTCGCGGTGTACTCGCGGATGAACGCCTCGTAGAGGGGGCGGCCGATGAGGGAGACCCCCTGCTCGTCGAGGTTCTCGGGCTTCTTGTCCCCGAGCTCGGCCGAGAGCTCCTTGACCAGCGCGCGGGCGGCGTCCGGACCGTGCGCCGAGCGGAAGAACTGGTTGATCGTGCCGAGGTTGATCGGCATCGGGAAGACCTCGCCCTTGTGCGTGGTGTACACGCGGTGGACGTAGCTCGTGAACGCCGTGAAGCGGTTCACGTACTCCCAGACCCGCTCGTTGGAGGTGTGGAAGAGGTGCGCCCCGTAGCGGTGCACCTCGATCCCCGTCTGCTGCTCCGCCTCGCTGTAGGCGTTGCCCCCGATGTGGTTCCTCCGGTCGATGACGAGAACCTTGCGGCCGTACTCCTCCGCGATGCGCTCGGCGACGGTCAGGCCGAAGAAGCCCGATCCCACGACGACAAGATCCGCGTCCACACACACTCCTCAGTCGGTTTTGCAGCCGCCCAAGCGTAACGCGCACCTCGGCACCGCCAGCCCACCGTGCCCTGCGCGGGCAATTCCCCACAGGACGTTCACACGGGCCGGGCGAGGACCCGGGTCCCAGGGCGCGTGTGCCGCGACGGCGCTCTCAGCTCGCGCGGTAGAGCCGACGCGCCGTCTCGAAGAGGTTCTTGGAGTACGACTCGGCACGGGCGGGCAGGTCGCCGGGACCCCCGGCCGACGTCTCCGCGTCCCTGAGAGACGCGACCCGCCAGCCCGAGCCGAGAGCGGTGACGGCGGCGTGCTTGATCCCGTAGTAGTCGTCGCTCAGGCTGAGGGCGATCCCTTCGGCCCCGGCCGCGGCCGCGAGCAGGTGGGGGTGGTACCGGGACGAGACCCACCTCTGCCCGCTACGCGCCGGCAAGCCCTCCGCGAGGATCTCCCACGGCGGGTAGAAGCGCGCGTGCGGGATCTCGTCACGCAGGGCGTCGTAGATCCGGCGGTCTCCGCGCGGGATGCACTCCACGAAGCCGACCGTCCTCGATGCCGCTCCCCAGCTCTGGAGGACCCTCCGGACGTAGTCGGTGACACGGTCGGGGTCGCCGTCGTACATGTCGGACTGGACGCACACCATGAGGTCCGGGGACCGCCGCGCCCTCGACTCGTAGGCGGCGGCGAGCCCTCCGAGGAACACGTCGTCAGGAGCCGCTTGCGTCGGCCGGCCGACCTCGCTCAGAAGCTCGGCGGAAGCGGCGTCGCGGACGGTGAGGACGTCGAACCGCGGCGCCGCCTCGCGCCACACGTCGAGGGCGTCGTCCGTGCACGGGAGCAGCCCGAGCCCGGTCGCCCCCACCCGCGCCCGGGTGTTCTCGGCCATCCACCCGGCGGCCGCCACGAGACCCAGGTGGCGGGGCCAGATGGTGTTGACGTAGCCCCCACCCACGACGTGGAAGACGTCGACGGTCCGCAGGAGCTCGATGCCGGGGATCCATCGCGGCGCCTCGCCCGGCTCAGAGAGCGCGCGTCGGACGAACTCCGCGACGTCCCTCGGCTTGTCCGACGGCGCCTCCCAGCACAGTCGGTACAGCGTGTCGGTCGCGCGGAGCCGGGGGTGCTCGCCGGCGAAGAGGGCCGCGCTCGGCCCCGGCGCGGGAGTGTCGATCCACACGTCGGCGTCCGGCTCGGTCCGCGCCAGCAGCCGCAGCCACCGCCGCACGATGATCTCGTCGCCGTAGTTGGGGTGGCCGGCGGTCGTCACCAGGTAGATGACCCGACGTCCTCGCGACGCGCCGAGACCGAGCTTCTTCGTCATCGAAGTGATGTCCTCCTGAGCTTGTGCTGGCCCGAGTGTAGGGCAGCCGCGCGCCTCGTCGGGCAAGCCTCCTGGTCGCACCGGAGGTTCATCCGCACTCCTGGATCTCGTACACGCGCGCCGAGCCGCCCTCGTCGACGAGGGCGAAGTCGCCGGCGGGCGGTTCGGCGTCCAGACCCTCGTAGAGGTCGTGGGCGGGATGCCCGACGGAGTACAGGTCCGGGTCGACGTAGAGATAGCGAACACCGAGTCGATCGAGCGCGGCGCACACCGCGGGATCGGTCTCGATGTCGTCGAAGTGCAGACCCAGGTACGCCGCGTCCGGCTCCCACCGGCCCCGCACGTGCGTGTACACGACCTCGACCCCGCCGACCGCGTACGCCAGCGCGCTCCCCGTGAAGGGGTCGCCGAGAATCCTCGCGTCCTCGGGCAGCTCGTCCCCGAGCCGCTCGAGCATCGCGAGCTCGTCCGCCGAGGCGAGGATGTTGGTGGCGCCGCCGTAGACAGGACCCGCGTACCCGCCGGAGACCTCGTCCGTCCGCATGTCGAGGCGCAGCCAGCCGGTGCCGACGACCAGCAGCGCGACGAGCCCGACCGTCGTGACGGCCGTCGTGCGTGCGCGCGCCTCCGGCCACCGAGAGGCCACGGCGCGCCCGACGAGGACGGCGGCGCCGACGACCCCTGTGCCGGCGAGCACGGCGCCGAAGATCGGTACGAGACCCGCCAGCCGCACGACGTCCGCGTACCACGGCCTCAGCAGGTCCCGGAGCCCCAGGGTCGTGTCTGCCGTCAGCGCGAAGAGCCCGAGCGACACCGCGTACGAGACGACGGCCCACCGTCCTTGCCGGAGGACGAACAGGGTGACGGCACCGGCGACGACGAGGACGGCGAGAGCCCAGCTCCACGAGCCGCCCGTCCCGGCGCTCCCGAGCCCGCCGTCGCCGACGGCCTGGACGACCGCGTCGGCGACGGAGCTCGTCCGCTGCCGGTCGTACACCCCGACGTTGGACGCGAGAACCCACCAGACGGCGGCCCAGCCGCCGAGCCACAGCAGGAGCGCGATCATCCGAATCGTCCTGCCCTGAGCCGTCTGCTCGCGGAACCCGACGACCGCCGCGGCGACCAGAGCCGGCGTGACCAGGACGGCGTACGCGAGGAGGCCGCTGGGCTGAGCCAGGGCCACGGCCACGAGGGCGGCCGCCGCGGCGGCGGCGGGCGGGACCCGGTCGACCAGGGTCCGCTGTGGTGCGCCGCGGGACCGCCCTGCAGCGACCACGGTGAGCGCGACAGCCGTCGGCACGAGCGCGTAGGCGAGCGCGTTGGGCCAGAGCGTCCCCCAGGTGACCATCCGCTCGGGGAACGCGACGAAAGCGGCGGCAGCGACCGGGGACGCGAGCGATACCAGCGGCCAGGACGGCGTCACGACACGGGCCAGCGCGACGACAGCGAGCGGCCACACGAGGCCGGCGAGCACGAGCGTCGTCGCGTTCGACGCCACGACGACCGAGTCCGTCGTCGACAGGGAGACGACGGAGTGCCACGCGCCGGGGTAGAAGCCTCGCCCCTCGACCGTGTTCGCGACCACCCCGAGGTCGAGTGACGACGCGTCACCGGAGTCGAGGATGTGCCGTACAGCATTGAGGTGGAAGACGCCGTCCCACGTCTGGGGCGGCAGGTCTGGCTCACCGATCCCGCGCCGGAGCGCGACCACCGCGGCCACCGCGGCGATCCCGACCCCGACGACCGCCCACACGTCGCTCTTCCGCACTCCGACCGCGCCGACGGCGGTGCGCTGCCGGACAGGTCGGAGCACCACACCTGCAGCGGCGACCGTGATCGCGACGCTGACGGCGGCGCTCAGGCGGTCCCACGACACGCCGACCGCTCCGAGGGCGACCGGCCATGCCGCGAGGAGCGCGACTGACAACGGGGGCGCGGCGAGCACTCGCCACGATCCGCGAAGCCCGATCGCCCAGCCGAGGAGCACGCCGGGCACGACGAGCCACGCCAGCGCGAGCGCCAGCTCGTCGGCCGCCTGCCACCAGCTCATACAGCGGTCCCGTGGTGCGTCCGCCCCAGCATGAAACGTCGGTACGAGCGACGACGGATCGGCTCGGGCACGAGGCGGTAGCCACCGCGGACCAGCACGTTGCGCACCGCCTGCAGCGACGTCGTGAAGCCGAGCCTACGGAATCGCCGCTGCAGCTCGATCTCGGACCGGAGGATCTCCGCCCCGCCCCGGCGGGCGTACGCGCCCGCTCCGACGCGGTAGAGCAGCAGAGGCTCCGGCAGGTTCGCCGGACGAGCACCGCCGTGGAGCATGCGGGCGAAGAGCCAGTAGTCCTCCAGCAGCGCCAGGTGCTCGTAGCCACCCGCAGCCTCGACCGCGGCCCGGCGGAAGACGACCGACGGGTGGTGGAACGGGGAGCGCAGGCGCGCCGCCCGCACGATCTCCTGGGTGCCGACCGGAGGGACTCGCACCGCCCCTGGGTCGGCCTCGTCGTCCTCGAACTCCTGGATCGCGGTGCCTACCACGTCGTGGCCGCAGACGAGGAACGGGATCTGCCGCGCGAACCTCTCTGGTCGGCTGACGTCGTCCGCGTCCATCCGGGCCACGATGTCGTGGGAGCACGCCCGGAGGCCCGCTTCGAGCGCTTCGGCGAGCCCACGGTTCTCCGGCAGCACGACGAGACGAACCGGTACGGGTGACTCTCGCCGGATCTGTTCGAGCGCCTGTTCGAGCGGCGCGCCGACCGGGCCGTCCTGCACGACCACGAGCTCGGCCGGGCGCAGGGCCTGCTCATCGGTCACGGAGCGCGCCGCGCGCACGAGGTGGGCCGGGACGTCGCGATGGTAGACGGGGAGGAGCACCGAGAACTCGGGCAGGACATCAGTCACCGCTCTGGTCCTGCCGCCCTGTCTCGAGGCAGCGCACGTCGCGCGTGACCGGACCTGCCCCGCTCAGCGCGACGGAGGTGGCCCGCGGTCTGGTGAGCAGGCCGCGGCGCAGCCCGCGCAGACCGACCGTGCGGAGCAGATCGCGGTCCTGCGACCTGGCGACCGTCCGGCCCCAGCGGCGCAGCGAGGCGCCGAGGTAGAGGATGCGTTCACCCGGCGAGAGGGACGGGGACCGCGTGAGCATCCACACCTTGTTGCGCACCTCGTAGAAGAACCGCTCCCCTGGGTCGGCGTCGGTCGCGCCGAAAGTCCTCGTGCGGTGCTCGACGACGGAGCTCGGCACGTACAGGCCGGTCCCGTGACGGAGCAGGCGAGCCGAGAACTCGAAGTCGTCGTTCCAGATGAAGTAGTCGGCCACCGGCAGGCCGTGGTAGCGGACGGCTCGCCCGTCGACCAGCATCGAGACGAACGACGAGGACCGAACGGGCACGGCGCCCGCGGCCCGGGCGCGCGCGATCTGGGTGCCGGACGCCCCCGGACGCTGTCTCGGCGTGTTCATGGGGTGGTCACGGCCGTCGTGCCAGACGACGCGGCTGCCGAGGAGCGCGACCGGGCCCTGGTAAGCGTCTCGCGCGCGGAGGAGTTCGGCGAGCGCCGTAGGCGTGGGGATCGTGTCGTCGTCCATGAGCCAGACCAGGTCGGCTTCGAGCGCCTCGAGGGCGTGCGCGATGCCGGCCGCGAAGCCTCCTGCGCCCCCGGTGTTCCGCGACAGCTCGAGGACGGTCGCGGACACCGGATGCTCCGCTGCGACGACGGCTGAGTCGTCGTCTGAGGCGTTGTCGACGACGAGCACGGCGTCGAGCGGGCGAGTCTGCGCAGCGAGCGCATCGAGCGCATCGGTCAGCAGGTCCCGGCGGTTGTAGGCGACGACGACGGCGACGACGCGGTCGGCGCCCGCGGGGCGCGGGGCGTGGTGGTCAGGCACGGGCAGCAAGGCTACCGGACGGCGCGAGCCCTTCATCGGCGTCCGCACCCGCTCTGGCGAGCACCGGCGCCAGCGCCTCACGCACCTGTGGCAGGGTGCTCTCGACGTAGGTCCGGGTGAGGTGCGTCGTCTGCCGGTAGACGAGCACGTTGCCCACCACGGGCCAGCACGTCTCCGTGCACACCGCGGAGGTCAGGTCGACCACCTCGACCCCGTCGACACCGTCGGCAGCGAGTCGCTGCACGGGCGCCGCCGATCGCTCCGTCCCCGCGTCCCGGTCGAACGCGCACTCGACCAGGGCGTCCGGATGAGCCGCCACGCACTCGTAGACGTTGCCCTCAGGGTGCGGGTTGTCGAGCACGACGCCTACCGTCGCGCCCCGCGCGCGCGCCGACTCCCACACCGTGCGCAGCCCGTCCACCATGGCGTCGACCGAGGTCCCTCCCGAAGGGTCGATCGCGTCGCTCTGGTACTGCGAGGTCAAGATGACGGCGGGGTCGAGCCGCTCCAGCTCTTCGTCGAGACGCTGGTTCCACTCGACGCACTCGTCGTACGGCTCGCCGTCGACGTGGGGCGTTGCCGCGGTCCAGGCGCACGAGGTTTTCGTCAGGACGACGAGCTTCCACCCCTGCTCGCGCGCCAGCCGGTCGAGCACCGGCTGCCACTGGAGCATCTTGGAGTCGCCCACCGCGGCGACGGTGGTCGTACCCTCCGGATCCCCGTAGACGCACGTCGAGAGGTCGGTCGCCTCCTTGACGGCTTGGCAGCCGTCCGCGTACGCGACCGGGAGGTCCTTCGGCGCTGCCACGGGTGTCGGGAGGACGGAGCCGGTGAGCGCCCGCGGCGGCAGCGCAGCATCGCCCGCCAGGAGCGCACTCGCACCGCGAGCCTCTGCGCGCTCCGCCTCCGTGGGCGCCTTCGCGTCGGTCGTCACGGCGAGCACCCCTCCGGCGACCAGGCCGACGGCGGTGAGCATCGCGCCGAGCGCGAGCGACCGCCTCGTGCTGCCGGCGAGGTACGGCGCCGTGCGGACGGGGTTCTCGAGGAGGTGCAGGCTCAGCCACGCCGGGAGCACCGAGACGAGCACGACCGCGAGACCCTCCAGCGGCCCGATGTCTCCCCAGACGGCCCGGGCGAAGACCAGCAGCGGCCAGTGCCAGAGGTAGAGGGAGTACGACAGGCCGCCAACCCAGACCATCGGCCTCGTGGCGAGCGCACGAGTCAGCGCTCCGCGCGGCCCACCGCTGCCTGCCGCCAGCACCAGCACCGTCCCCAGGACGGGGAGGAGCGTCGCCGGGCCGGGCCACGTACGGGGCTCGGCCAGCACGAACGCCGCAGCCACGAGCAGCACCGCGCCTACCCATCCCGCAGCGGTGAGCGCACGCGGCCGCCATCTCCGGACACCGGGCAGGACGATCGCCAGGAGAGCCCCTGCGGCGAGCTCCCACAGCCGGGTCGTCGTCACGAAGAACGCCGCTGGGCTGCCGTCCTCGAGCAGCGCGAACGCGAACGAGACCCCTGCCAGGACCGTCAGGAGCACGAGTGCCGGACCGCGGTACCCCGTGCCGCCGAGCCGGCGCGCGACCAGGACCGCCGCGACGAGCACGAGGGGCCACAGGACGTAGAACTGCTCCTCGACCGCGAGGGACCAGAAGTGCTGGACCGGGGACGCCCCTGCGTCTTCCGCGAGGTAGTCGACGGCCCGGGAGGCGAGGACCCAGTTGACGACGTAGCCCGCCGCCGCCGCGACGTCCCAGCCCGCATCGTGCCGTTGCGTGGGGGGCAGGAGCACCGCGGAGAGCACCGCGCACACGACGAGCACGAGGGCCGCCGCGGGAAGGAGCCGGCGCGCGCGCCGGGCGTAGAAGCCTGCGATCGAGAGACGTCCCGTGCGGTCGATCTCCCGGAGCATGACACCGGTGATGAGGAAGCCCGACACGACGAAGAAGACGTCCACTCCCGCGAACCCGGCGTCCGCGCCCGGCACCCCTGCGTGGTACAGCAGCACCGCGACGATCGCGACGGTACGGAGCCCCTCGATGTCGCCACGGAAACCGCCCCGCGGCCCCTGCGTCACGTCGGCGGCCGCCCGGACGGCGCGCGCGGTCTCCGTCATCCCTCGCCGCCTGCCTGCACGTCCTCGCACGCCGTGATCCGGTAGACCGTCGTGACGTCGGACGAGAACACCTCCACGAAACCGGTGGAGGTGTCCACGTCGAAGAGGCCGGGGGAACGCTTCCCCATGCTCGTGCCCTGCACCTGGGCGGGGGGCTCGGAGTAGAAGTGGGTGACGCCCAGCCGGCGGACGATCTCGCAGACCCGCGGGTCCTCGTGGATGTCGCGGAAGTGCTCGCGCAGGTAGTTCTGGTCGTCCGAGGAGCCCGCACCGCCGATCTGGGGAAAGACCACGGGCACCCCGGCAAGCGCATAGGCGTAGGCGGCTCCTGTGAGAGCCTCACCGAGCAGCACGGCGTCGTCCGGCAGAGTCGTGTCCATCTCGTCCAGCATCTCGCGTTCCTGCGGCGTCACCATCGTGCCCCAGGCAACCACTCCCGGCTGGTAGGCGGCCGCGAACGAGTCTCGCCGCTCCCCGGCCCTGAGTCCCGACGTCGAGACGAGAAGAAGGGCCACGACCACGCCCGCGACGAGTCCCTGCACGACGGCCGCCCGCCGCGGTGAGACGAGCCTGCCGCTTCGGCGCAGGGCGCGGGCAGCGCCTGTCGCGAGCACGCTGATGCCAACCGCGCCCAGCGGCGCGGCAGGGACCGGGAGGAGAGCACTGATGCGCACATGGCTCCTGTACCAGAACCCGCTCAACCACCGGAACGCGTTCTCGGGTCCCGCCGCAAGCACGACGAGGCAGACGACGGCGAGCAGGGAGACGACGAGCCAACGACCCTCCTTCAGCACGAAGGTCCCGGCGATGCCGACCACGATGACCGCGAGCAACCCGACGCTGAGGAAAGGTCGCTCCGCCGGGGGAAAAGCGAGCAGCGTCGTCTTCCAGGCATCGGACGAGCTCATCCGACCAGGCCGGTCGTAGTTCAGCACCGAGTCGAAGGCTCCGGTACGCGCCGCCACCACGACCACGAGCACCGCCGCCGCGACACCCAGAGCACCCAGCACCGTCGCGGTGATCGCGTGACCGCCCCGCCACTGCCGGACCAGGGCCCGCACACCCCGGCCGACGACCAGGGCGGAGAGGAGCGCGACGAGCGCGAAGACAGCGCTGCCGTGCGCGAGCACGGCACCGAGCGCCGCGACAGCGGCGACGGCGAGCCCGACCACGTACTGCCACGGTGACTGTCCGGATCGGGTGGCGAGCACCACGAGTGCGCACACACCGGGGAGCAGCGCCACCGAGTACCCGTTCGGCCACTGCCCCGACGTGCTGAACGTCCAGCTCGGGAACGTGATGAACGCTGCGGCGAGGACCGGTGCGAGCATCGCGACGAGCGCGCGGGACGGAAAAGCGGCGCGCGCCAGACCAGCGAGGCCGACCGTCCACACGCCGGCGCCCAGCACGAGCGACGAGGCGTTGGCGGCAGCCGGGATCGAGGCCCATGGGGTGACCGCCACGACGGAGTGCCACACCGCGGGGTAGAAGATCGATCTGCCGCCGTCCCCGTACATCGGGGAGAGACCACCGAGAGACGAGGCGTTACCCGTGTCCCGGACGGTGGCGACGGCATTGAGATGGAAGACACCGTCCCACTGCTGGAGCAGGGCGTCGGGTCGCGCCATGCCGGCCTTCATGCTCCACGCGAGGAACAGGGTCACGATCGCGACAGAGCCGACCACGGCGAGACCCTGGGCGCGGGTCGCGTCGGGGCCCCACCCGAACCGGACGCGTCGGCCGGCCCACCCGACCAGCGCAGCGGCCGCCCAGGACGCCGCCACGAGTCCGAGGACGCTCGCCAGCGTCCATGGAACTCCGAGACGTCCGAAGGCTACGGCCCCGAGCCCCAGGATCGCGGCGCCGACCGCGGGGCCGCCCGCCCACGCGTACAGCCCGCGGACGCCGACAAGCCGGAGCACGACGGTCCCGGGGAGGACGAAGAGGGCCGCCGACGCGAGAAGGGCGGGAATCAGGTCCCACCAGGACATCAGTCAGTGCCCACCGGCGTACCCGCACCCAGCACGCTGCGGGCGACCCCGTGCCACGAGGAGAGGTCGACGAGCCGACGGCCGTCGACGAGCAGCCGCACGCCCGGGAAATCGGTCGGGACGACGTCGCGGTACTCACGGTGGTCCGCCTGGACCAGCACGACGTCCGCGGGCTCGCCGAGCCGGTAGGGCGTCAGCCCCAGAGCCTCGAGCTCCTCCTCCGAGAACATCGGGTCGTGCACGACGGCTCGCGCCCCCCGAGCGGCCAGCGCCTCGACGGTCGGGAACACCCCGGAAAAGGCGGTCTCCTTCACCCCGCCCCGGTAGGCTGCGCCGAGCACCGCGACCGTGAGTCCGTCGAGGCTCCCCAACGTCCTCGCGGCGGACTCGACGACCTGAGCCGGCATCCCGGCGTTGACGCGACGTGCCTCCCGGACGATCGAGGCGTCGGGGTCGACGGACAGGTAGAGGCGGGGATAGACGGGGATGCAGTGCCCGCCGACCGCGATGCCGGGACGATGGATGTGGCTGTAGGGCTGGGAGTTGCAGGCCTCGATGACCGCGTGCACGTCGATGCCCTGCGCATCGGCGAAGACTGCGAACTGGTTCGCAAGCCCGATGTTCACGTCGCGGTACGTCGTCTCGGCGAGCTTGGCCAGCTCCGCCGCCTCCGCGCTGCCCAGGTCCCACACGCCGTTCGGGCGCGGCAGGTCGTCGCGCTCGTCGAACTCGAGCACCGTCTCGTAGAACTCGCGGGCGCGCCGCGCACCCTCGGCGTCGAGACCGCCGATGAGCTTCGGGTAACGGCGGAGGTCCGCGAAGACGCGCCCGGTGAGCACGCGCTCCGGTGAGAAGACGAGGTGGAAGTCGCTCCCCTCGACCAGGCCGGAAACCTCCTCGAGCAGCGGCTTCCACCGGTTGCGCGTCACACCGACCGGGAGGGTGGTCTCGTACGAGACGAGGGTCCCGGGCGTGAGGTGCTCCGCGAGCGAGCGCGTCGCCGAGTCCATCCACGCGAAGTCGGGCTGCGCCGTCTCCTCGTCGACGAACAGCGGGACCACCACGACGACCGCGTCGGCACCCGGCACGGCATCGGCGTAGTCGGTCGTGGCGCGGAGCCGCCCGTCGGGCACCAGCAGCGCCAGCTTCTCCGCCAGCTGCGCCTCACCCGGGAAGGGTTCGCGCCCGGAGTTGACCGACTCGACCACCTCAGGATTGATGTCGACCCCCACCACCTCGTGACCGCGATCCGCGAACTGGACCGCCAGGGGAAGACCGATCTTGCCGAGTGCGACGACGGCGATACGCATGGAGATTCTCTCGTCCTGCTGGGTGGAAGGGGTGGGCGCGCGAGCGCGGGGCAAGCCTACAAGCCTGGAGAGGCCCCTCGAGGCCCGAGAAGACGCTCGATGATCCCCGCACCGACCGCCGCGTCCGCCTCGAAGCTCAGCTCCCGAGACGCGGCGTCCGACGCTGCTTTCGCCGCGCGCACGGACTCGGCGTCGAGCGCCCGGAGCGACGCCGCGCAGTCAGCAGGCTCGAAGCTCTCGCTGACGAAACCGAGCCCGTACTTGTCGACGAGCGTCGCCATCTCGACAGACGGCCCGATGGCGACAGCGAGGCGCGCCTGGACGTAGTCGAAGAACTTGTTCGGGAGGGCGAGGCGCGCGTTGGTCTGCGTCGGCGGGATCCAGTGGACACCGACGTCGTAGACGTTGAGGGCGTCCGGCAGCTCGTGGGGTCGCACAGGGTCCCGGAACGTGATGCGGTCGCAACCCTTCGCGCGCTCCTTCAGGGTGCCCAGGTACCTTCCGCCGTCGGCCGCAGGTACCAGGAGCAGATCGAGCGTGAAGCCAGGACCGAGCTCTCGGACGACGTCGATGATCGTCTCGATGTTCCGGCTCGGTTCCGCCCCGCCGCTGTGGACGAGTCGGATGGGCGAACCGTCCGTGGGTGACGGATGCAGGTCCCGCCAGGGCGACGAGTTGCGCATCACCTGCGCCTCGACCCCGAAGCGGTCTCGGTACAGCTCCGCGATCGCGCCTCCGACCGTCGTCACGGCCGCTGCGCGCGGGAGGTACGTCGCGCAGAGGTGAGTCATGAACGGCGCGACGAGCAGCCGCCAGGAGAGCACCTGCGTCCGCTCCTCCGGAGCCCACTCGTGCATGTCCGCCCAGACCGGTGCGCCGTGCGCGACATCGAAGGCGAGAGCGAGGACCCGGGCCTCGTTCGCGACCACGAGGTCGAACCGGTGGCCCTGGAGCCGACGCTGTGCCTCCGCGACCGCGGGTGCCGCGAGCTCGGCGGCCCGGAACCGCCGCGCGGCAAGCAGCGCGACGCCACGCGGCGTCTGCGGGAGCGACGTGAGGTTCTGCGGGATCTCGAGGTGCTCCGTGGCGAGGTCCGGGCGCGGACCGTACCCCACCGTCGTCACGTCTCCGGCAGCGGCGAGCACCTCGAGCTGGCGGAGCACCCGCGCATCACGGTGGATGGGCGACAACGAGAGGCAGAGGATCCTGGGACGAGTGCTCACGCAGGCACTCTAGCGGGGCGGTGGGAGCGGCTGGTCGGGCTTCTCGCCCAGGCCAGTAGACTGCGACCCCGTGAAGGTCATGAGCATCGTGGGAGCCCGTCCGCAGTTCGTCAAGCTCGCGCCCGTCGCCACCGCGATGGCCGCTCACGACGACGTGGAGCATGTCATCGTGCACACCGGCCAGCACTACGACCCCATGCTCTCCGACGTCTTCTTCCGCGACCTCCAGATCCCGTCCCCGGACGTCCACCTCGAGGTGGGCTCCGCCGGCCACGGGAAGCAGACCGGCGCCATCCTCGCCCGGATGGACGACGTGATCGCCGAGCAGGGTCCCGACTGGGTCCTCGTCTACGGCGACACGAACTCGACGCTCGCTGGAGCACTCTCGGCGGTCAAGCTCGGGGCACCCGTCGCCCACCTCGAGGCGGGACTGCGCTCGTTCAACCGCCGTATGCCCGAAGAGCACAACCGGGTCCTCACCGACCACGCCGCCGACCTCTGCCTCGCCCCCACGGAGGTCGCCATGGGGCATCTCCGATCCGAGGGTCTGGCCGACCGCTCCGAGCTCGTGGGCGACGTCATGACCGACGTCCTCCACCTCGTGGCGAGGCGGGCCGACCACCAGCCCGTGGTGGTGGCAGACCGGGGATGGCACGACGGCGACTACTACGTCGCGACGATCCACCGGGCCGAGAACACCGACGACGTCGCGCGTCTTGACTTCGTCCTCCGCGCCCTCGCCGGACTCGACCGACCCGTGCTCCTCCTCGCGCACCCACGGCTCGTCGCCAAGGCTGCATCGGCCGGCCTGGAGCTCGCCCGCGGGGCGATCGTGCCGACCGCCCCCTTGCCCTACCCGGAGCTCGTGGCGGCCGTGTCGCGGAGCGCCGGCGTGGTCACGGACTCGGGCGGCCTCCAGAAGGAGGCGTTCCTCCTGCGCGTGCCGTGCACCACGATCCGTACGGAGACGGAGTGGGTCGAGACCGTCGAGCTCGGGTGGAACGTACTGGCCAACTCGGAGAGCGCCGTCCGCGAGGCGGTGCTCCGTCCCACGCCGGCGGCGACGGACGCGACGCCCTACGGAGACGGCGCAGCCGCCGTCCGCGTCGTGGACGCACTCCGCCGCCACGCGGTCTGAGCACCGCCGTGTCGTCGGAAGAGGAAATCGGCACGACGAGCACGAGAGCGCGGTCCGGCCGCTTCGACCTGGTCCTGTCGACAGCAGGGACAGTGACGGGCGGCGTCGTCAGGTTCCTCTACAACGTCGTCATCGGCAACGTCCGCGGCCCCGCTTTCCTGGGCGTCGTGGGGAGCGCGCTCTCCACCGCGATGTTCGCCGCCGTGGTCTACCCGCAGGCGGTCGCCACGGCGGCGACGACTTTCGTCTCCCGGGCCGGCGGCCGGCCTGAGGAGGCCCAGGACCGTCCCGAGGCCGTCGCGTGGTACCTCGCGAAGCACCTGGTGCTCGTCGCGCTCTTAGTCGGCGCCGGAGCCGGCGTCGCGGCATGGCTCCTCACCCAGCGCGGCGCGCTCTTCGCGTTCGCGACGGGGCTGCTGACAGTCGGCTACTCGGCCTACATCTTTGGCCGCTCCGTACAGTTCGCCACCTACCGGGCTCGCCGGGCGGTCGTCGCCGACGCCGTCTCCGGGCTGGTCGCGCTCGCTCTCCTCGTGCTCGTGCTCCTGCGCGAGCTCGACGACCTCGTGCTCCTCCCGCTCGCCCTCGGCTACGGGGCCGCCGCAGCGATCACCTGGCCGCGCCGCTCAGGCCCGATCTCCCGGGAGCTGCGCACGGAGCTCCGGCGCTTCATCGCCATCGGGAGCGTGGGCGCGGTCGCGAGCGGCGGCTTCCTCCAGCTGTCGATGGTCGCGGCCAAGATCCTCGGGTCGCCCGACGACGCCGGCCTCTACGCGGCGGCGCTCTCCATCGCCACACCGCTGTCGATGGTGTCCACGGCCATCGCGATGGTGGTCGTCCCCGCGATGGGCGCTGCGGTGGGTCGCTCCGACATCACCGGCTTCCGGCAGGTCGTCGACCGCGCGACGCGAGGCGTCTCCGCGCTCGCCCTGGCCGGGTTCGGCATGATCGCCGCCCTCAGCCCTGTTCTCGTGGCTCTCTTCTACCCCGACGGCTACTCCGGAGCGGTGCCCCTCCTCGCCGTGCTCGCCGCCGCCATGCTCTGCCTGACGTCACGCATGCCGGTGACGAACGCCCTCGCTGTGCGCTCACCCGTCGGTATCCGCACGACCACGACCGTCTCGCTCGCCGCGACGGCGCTCGGAATCGCGGTGTGGGCGCTCGCCGGTCCGCGGTTCGGCGTTGCCGCCGTCGCCGTCGGCGTCCTCGCCGGGAACGTCCTGGCCCTCGTCTGGCTCACCGCGAGCGTCGCGCGTCAGGAGTCGATGCCCTGGCTCTCCCCGACCCTGCGCCACGGGGTGGTGCTCGTGCTCGCCGTGCTGCTCGCTGTCGTCGTGGCCCTCGTCGACCTCTCCGTCGGGGCAAGCGTCGTCGTGGCCGCCGCCTACCTCGCCCTCTGGGCCGTCCTCGTGGCCGTCCCGGACCGCGGGGCGCTCCTAGGCCTGCTCGGGGCGGGCCGCGGCCGCGGCCGCGGCTGATCGTGCGCCCGAGACCCGGCACCGTGCGACGGGCAGTCGGGCGCGACGCGGCCGGTCAGCGACGGCGCGAGGTGGGTGTCGCCGCGTCGAGCACGAGCTCGGCCGCTCGACGCCCGGTCGCCTCGGCGGACGCGTTCCGGCGCACCCAGTCGGCGAGCTCCGTCCGTCGCTCCGCGCTGGGAGCGTCACGAAGCGCCGCGACCATGGCGGCCGCCACCTGGTCCTCGTCGTAGTCGGTCGCCCAGCCGAGGCGTTCGTCCTGCACGGCCCGATGCGCTGGACCCGGGCCCGCGAAGACGACAGGCGTCCCGCACGCCACGGAGGCGAACACCTTGGTGGGGAACGCGAAGTCGTACCCCAGCCCAGGGCGCAGGCTGACGAGCCCGGCGCGCGCTGATGCGAGCGCGGCGGCGGCCTCTGCCGGGGGGACGCTGCCGCGGAGCTCGACAGAACCCGGGGGGAGCTGAGCAGCGACCCGCTCGATCTCCCGCCACTCCGACCCCTGGCCGAGGAACACCAGCCGCGCGTCCGGCACCGTCGCGAGCACCTTGCGGAAGGCGGCGACGAAGATCGACGCCCCCTGCCACTCCGAGGCGGTCCCGGCGTACACGAGGGTGGGACGGCTGGCGGTCCCCTGCTCGGCCGCGCCCGGTTCCACGGTCTCCGGGCCAACGGGCCGGAAGACGGTCGTGTCGATCCCGTTGCGCACGACGGCGACGTCTCGGCCGCCCAGAGCGCTGACCCGTTCGGCGACCCCGTCGGACACCGCGAGCACCCGGGACGCACCGCGGAACGCGAACGACTCCATCGCCCGGACGACGCGGCGCACCACGCGCGGCGCATCGGTCGACTCGGTGGCATCGGACCAGACGTCAGCGGCGTAGTAGACGTACGGGACGCGCCGCAGCGCGCACGCGATGCGCACGACCACGCCCGTGGTCGGTGGCGGTTCGACGACGACGACGTCCGGACGGCGGCGCAGCGACAGGACCCGGAAGAACGCCGGCACGTCGAACGAGAGGTAGCAGGCGTATCCCCGCACGTAGCCCTCGGCGTCCCGCAGCACCGGGAACCGACGCACGTCGGCACCGGCGTCGTCCCCGGCCTCCTGGCCTCGCGGTGGGCACACGGTGAGCACGGTCGGGGAGGCGCCGGACCGGACGAGCGCGCCCACGAGAGCCGACAGCCGAAAGGACGCGGCGGCGGGCTCCGGGGCGAAGATGCGAGAGACCAGGAGAGGGCGGGGCGGGCCGCCGACACGTGCCACGCTGGCTCACTCCGCCGTGTCGTCGGCGATGTGCACGGCGCGGCCAAAGCGCGCCGACTCGAGGACGGCCTCTGCCACCTCGAGGGTGCGCAGCCCTTCCCGCATCGTCACCACGTCCTGCCGCTCGCCCAGGACGGCGTCGCGGAAGGCCTCGTGCTCGACGCGGAGCGGCTCCCGCTTGGCGAACGCGTAGCGCGTGACGTCGCCCTCGGAGACGCCCCGGAACGCCGAGACGGCCTCCCACTCCGTGGGGATGACGCCGTTCGCGTAGAACGTGAGGTCGGCGGTGCCGGTGTCCGCGACGAACGCTCCGCGCTCCCCCGTCACGATCGTCACCCGCTCCTTCATGGGCGACAGCCAGTTGACGACGTGGTTGGTCACGACGCCGTTCTCCAGCCGGCCCGTGGCGGTGACCATGTCCTCGTGCGGGCGTCCGCTGCGGTGGGTCGTCTGCGCCGCGACCGAGCGGTACGGGCTCTGCGCGACCCAGGCAGTCAGGTCGATGTCGTGGGTGCCGAGGTCCTTGACGACGCCGACGTCGGCGATGCGCGCGGGGAAGGGTCCCTGGCGCCGCGTCGCGATCTGGAAGACCTCGCCGAGCTCGCCGGCCTCCGTACGACGTCGCAGCTCCTGGAGCGCGGGGTTGAAGCGCTCGATGTGCCCGACGGCGCCGACCAGCCCGGCGTCCTCGAACGCCGCGGCGACCTTGCGCCCGGCGTCGCTCGTCGCGGCGATGGGCTTCTCGACGAGGGTGTGGACACCGGCGGCGGCGAGGGCGAGGGCCACGTCCTCGTGGAAGACGGTCGGGACCGCGACCACGGCCATCTGGATCCCGGCGGCGATCAGCGCCTCGACGTCGGGCAGGACGTCGAGGTCACCCGACACGCCGTAGGGGTCGCCGCCCGGGTCGGCGACGGCCACGAGGTCGACGCCGTCGATCTCGCGGAGCACCCGGGCGTGGTGCCGTCCCATGGCGCCGAGCCCGATGAGGCCTGCGCGGAGGTCGGCCATCACGCACCTGCCTTCACGACGGTGTTGACCGCGGTGACGATACGGTCGAGGTCGGCCTGGGTGAGCGACGGGTGCACGGGCAGGGAGATGACCTGCTGCGCCGCGATCTCGGTCTCCGGCAGGTCGAGGCCCGGCGCGAAGTGCCGCAGGCTCTCGAGCCGGTGGTTGGGGATCGGGTAGTAGACGCCCGAGCCCACGCCGTGCTCCTCCCGGAGCGCGGTCACCACGCCGTCGCGGTCGTCGGCGACCCGGATCGTGTACTGGTGGTAGACGTGCACCGCGCCGTCGGCGACGGGCGGCGTGACGACACCCTCGAGGTTCGCGCTGAGGAACGCGGCGTTGCGCCGGCGGTCCGCGGTCCAGCCCTGGACCTTGGTGAGCTGGACCCGGCCGATCGCGGCGTGGACGTCGGTCATGCGGGCGTTGAAGCCGACGACCTCGTTCGCGTACTGACGCTCCATGCCCTGGTTGCGCAGCAGCCGGACGTTGCGGGCGACGTCGTCGGTCGCGCAGGACACCATGCCGCCCTCGCCCGACGTCATGTTCTTCGTCGGGTAGAGGCTGAACATCGCGAACGTGCCGAACGAGCCGACCGGACGACCGTCGAGCGTCGCGCCGTGCGCCTGGGCGGCGTCCTCGAAGAGGAGGAGACCGTGCTCCTCGGCGACCGCTCCCAGCGCCGTCATGTCCGCGGGGTGGCCGTAGAGGTGCACCGGCATGATGGCCTTGGTGCGCTCGGTGATCGCGGCGCGCACCGCGTCGGGCGACAGGCAGAAGTGGTCCGGCTCGATGTCCGCGAACACCGGCGTCGCACCGGTCAGCGCGACCGAGTTCGCGGTCGCCGCGAACGTGAACGACGGGACGATGACCTCGTCGCCGGGGCCGATGCCCGCGGCGAGGAGGCCCAGGTGGAGCCCGGAGGTCCCGGAGTTGACGGCGACGCACGTGCGCCCGCCGACGAGCACGTCGGCGAACTCCTGCTCGAACGCAGCGACCTCGGGGCCCTGAGCGATCATCCCGCTGCGCAGGACGCGGTCCACTGCCGCGCGCTCGTCGTCCCCGACGATCGGCTTCGCCGCGGGGATCAGTGTCTGGCTCATTCGGCCGCAACCTCTCTGATGGACTCGTCGTGCTCTTCGTAGCGGGCGCCCGTCACCGGGCACACCCAGTGGTCGCCCTCCGGCCGCAGGGGCTGGCCGGCACGACCCACCCAGCCGACCCGCCGCGCGGGCACCCCGACGACGATCGCGTGGTCGGGGACGTCCTTGGTGACCACCGCCCCGGCGGCGACGGTGGCCCACGCCCCGACCGTCACGGGTGCGACGCAGACCGCCCGCGCGCCGATCGCGGCGCCCTCGCCGATCGTCACGCCGACCGCGTGCCAGTCGTCGGCGCTCTTCAGCGAGCCGTCGGGGTTGACCGCACGCGGGTAGGTGTCGTTGGTGAGCACCGCCGCGGGACCGATGAAGACGCCGTCCGCGAGGGACGCCGGCTCGTACACGAGCGCGTAGTTCTGGACCTTGCAGTGGCGCCCCATGCGGACCCCGGTCCCGATGTAGGCGCCGCGACCCACCACGCACGCCTCCCCCATCGTGACGCCCTCGCGCACCTGCGCGAGATGCCAGATCTGGCTGCCGTCCCCGATCGACGCGTCGTCGGCGACGTCGGCGCTGGGGGCGATGCGAACACCCATGCTCGTGCGGCTCCTAGGTAGAGAGTGGGGCAGGCCCGCCACAGGGCGCCGCATCACTGTAACGGCACGTGGCGTGGGCAAGGCTACCTTCGGCCTGAGGCCCGGACGAGCGACGAAGGTCCTGAGGAGCCCGCAGCTCCTGCGACAATATCGCCATGCATCCACCGGACGCCGTGACCGCGGGCGCCGCAGCCACCCGGCCCGACCCGCAGGACGACGTGTGGCTCGTCATCCCGTTGTTCAACGAAGCGACGGTCATCGCCGACGTCGTGAAGAACGCCATGACGGTGTTCGGCCACGTCGTCTGCGTGGACGACGGCAGCTCGGACTCGTCGGCGGCGCGGGCGCGCGGCGCGGGCGCGACGGTCCTTCGCCATGCCGTCAACCTCGGCCAGGGTGCCGCGCTCCAGACAGGCATCGAGTTCGCCCGAGAACAGGCTGGCTGCCGTTACATCGTCACGTTCGATGCCGACGGACAGCACCGGGTCGAGGATGCCCTCTCGATGGTCGAACAAGCGCGCCAGGACGACCTGGCGATCGTCTTCGGCTCCCGCTTCCTCGACGACCGGACGAAGCCCGGACTGATCAAGCGCCTGGTGCTGCGCACTGCAGTCTGGTTCACGAACCAGAGCACGGGCCTCCGTCTCACCGACGCGCACAACGGCCTCCGGGTCATCCGTTCAGACGCAGCGGCGGGCGTCGACCTCCACCAGGACCGGATGGCCCACGCCAGCGAGATCGTCCTCCAGCTCGGACGGACGGGTCTGCCCTGGGGCGAGCATCCCGTGCACGTCCTCTACACCGACTACTCCCGCGCAAAGGGTCAGTCGCTGTGGAATTCAGTCAACATCCTCGTCGACCTGGTCTTCAAGTAGGGACACGCACATGCTCATCCAGGTCCTCCTCGTCGTCGCGATCGGCGTCGTGACCATCTTGCTCACCCGTTCGACCGCGAACGCCCGGCACCAAGCGATCCGACGGCTCCTTCTCGTCGGGTTCGTCGTGGTCGCGGTGCTCTCCGTGATCTTCCCGGAGTGGCTCACCTACTTGGCGAACGCCCTCGGCGTGGGTCGAGGCACCGATCTCTTGCTCTACGCGCTGGTCATCGCCTTCGTCAGCTACATCGCCACGAGCCATCGCCGTTCCGCGCTGCTCGAGCGCAAGCTGACGGTGCTGACGCGCGAACTGAGCCTTGCCGAAGCGGAACTCCGACGCGTGGACGACTCCCTCGAGCACGACGAAGCCTCCGAGGACGGTGCGGCCGTCGAACGGCACGCACCAGAGAAGGACGGCACCAGCGCGCGCTGACCTGCACAAGTCCTCTACGGGCTGAGCCCCGGCCGCGCGCGGGGACGATGCACGCGCGGCCTATGCTCGACTCCCGTGACGTCCCGTACCCGTGCCCAGGACCGCGCCGAGGCGGCAGCCTCGTCGGCGCGCGGGCCCGCGCACGCCCGGACGCAGCGCTCGCACCGTGTGGCGCGCACGGTCGGTCTCGTCGCCACCGCGGCGCTCGCGTTCGGGGCGGTCGGCGGGGCGTCGGCGCTGTCGAACATCCAGGGCAACATCACGTCGTCGGGCGCGCTCGACCTGCTCGACGACCGTCCCGCGCAGACCACCCCGGACCCGAGCGACCCGAACGCCGGGAAGCCGCTCAACATCCTCGTGATGGGGTCGGACGCGCGCGGCGGGGAGAACGGCCACGAGGTCGAGGGCGTCGAGGGCATGCGCTCGGACACGACGATCCTCGTGCACGTGTCCGCCGACCGCTCGCGCGTGGAGATGATCTCGATCCCGCGCGACTCGCGCGTCGACGTGCCGGCGTGCACCACGACGAACGGGAAGACGACCGCGCCGGCGAACACGCGCTTCAACGCCGCTTTCGCCAACGGGGCGACGGTCGGCGGGGACGTCGACTCCGCGGCGGCGTGCACGGTGCGGACCGTCGAGAGCCTCACCGACGTCTTCGTCGACGGCTTCGTCGTCGTCGACTTCGCGGGCTTCCAGAACATGGTGTCGGCGATCGGCGGGGTGCGCATGTGCATCCCCGAGGCGATCGACTCCCCCAAGGCGGACCTGCAGCTCGCCGCGGGGTGGCAGACGCTCGACGGCGCCCAGGCGCTCGGCTTCGCGCGCGCCCGGTACGGGGTGGGCGACGGGTCGGACCTCAGCCGCATCGGCCGGCAGCAGCAGCTCCTCGCCGCGACGGTGAACCAGGTGCTGTCGAAGAACGTGCTCTCGGACCTCGGCCAGATCTATGGCTTCGTCGACGCGGGCACCAGGTCGCTGACGATGAGCGACAACCTCTCGTCGATCCCGAGCCTCGCCGGGCTCGCCTTCAGCCTCCGGGGCACGTCGAGTGGCAACATCACCTTCATGACCGTTCCCCACGCGCCGGACCCGCGGGCTCCCGACGCGAAGGTCGTCTGGACGCCGGAGGCCGACGAGCTGTGGGCGAAGGTGCGCGCGGACGAGCCGGTCGTCGCGCCCGCACCCGCGGCCGACCAGCCGGCCGACGACGCCGCGACCGACGCGCCGCCGGCCGCCGAGGGCGACGACGCCCCGGCGCCGGGCACCGCCGCGGACGAGCCCGCGCCGGTGCAGACGAAGGAAGCCGGCAAGGAGGCGTTCTCCGCCGCCGACGAGACCGCGCAGTGCGGGTGATCCCATGACCGACTCCCGCGACCCCCGCTCGCTGCCCCCGAGCTTCACGCCCCAGGGCGGCCGCTCGCCCCGGCCCACCTCGGCCGACGATGCGATCGCCGTCGGGAACAGCGGTCGCCCCCGCCCGCCGGCCCGACCCGTGCCCGACGACGCCGTCCGGGCCGAGCCGCGCATCCGGCGTCAGTCCTCGCGGGAGATCCCCGTGACCCCCGCCCGCAAGGGCACCCCGCCCCCGGCGCCGCCCGCAGGGCGCACGCGCCCCCGGAACGAGCCCGCGGCCTCGGCGCTGCCCCCGTCCGTCGCCCCGACGCGGTCGCCCGAGCGCTCGGCTCCCGCCCGCGTCTCGTCGTCCCCGCACGCGAGCGCGCGCGCCGCGACCGCGAGCCCGGGACGGGGCCCCGCGCCGGTGTCCCGTCCGCGCCCGGGCGGTCCCGGCCGCCCCGGCGACGGCCGCTCGCCGTCGACTGCCGGCGCGTCCCGTCCCGGCGGCGGCTTCCGCGTCCGCAAGGGCCGCATCGTCGGGCTCGTCGCCGGCGTCGTCATCGTCGCGCTCCTCGCCTGGCCCGTCGGCCTCCTCATCTGGGCCAACGGCAAGATCCAGCACGTGGAGGCGCTCTCCGGCGCTCCTGGTACCGCGGGCAACACCTACCTGCTCGCCGGGTCGGACGCGCGGGGGGACGGTATCAGCGAGGACGGCACCGAGGGCGCCCGCACCGACACGATCATGGTCCTCCACGCGCCGCCGAGCGGCCCGGTCGCGCTCATCAGCCTGCCGCGCGACACGTACGCGGAGATCCCGGGCAACGGGTCGAGCAAGCTCAACTCGGCGTACTCCTGGGGCGGTCCGGCGCTGCTCGTGCAGACCGTCGAGCAGCTCACCGGCCTCACGGTCGACCACTACGTCGAGGTCGGGTTCGGCGGTGTCGAGGGGATCGTGGACGCCGTCGGCGGCGTCGAGCTGTGCCTCGACTACGACGTGGACGACCCGAAGAGCGAGCTCGTCTGGACGGCGGGCTGCCACGTGGCCGACGGGCACACCGCGCTCGCGTTCTCGCGCATGCGGTACTCGGACCCGCAGGGCGACATCGGACGGGCCGAGCGTCAGCGCCAGGTCATCGGCGCGATCAGCTCGCAGGCCGCGGACCCCGGCATCCTCTTCCGCCCGGGCGACCAGGTCTCGCTGCTCGACTCCGGGCTCGGGGCCCTCACCGTCGACGAGAAGACCGGCATCGTGGACCTCGGCAAGCTCGCGCTCGCCTTCCGCAAGGCCAACGGGCCCGACGGCATCACCGGCACCCCGCCGATCTCGAACCCCGACTTCCGCCCCGGCGGCAACCTGGGGTCGACCGTGCAGCTCGACCCCGAGACGGTCGGCCAGTTCTGGGTCGACATCCGGGACGGCAACCTCGCGCCCGGTCAGGTGGGCGGCCTCCCCCGGTAGCGCTCACCACCACCCGGTCGCGGCGCCGAGCCGCTCTTCGAGGACCGGACTGAGCGTCACCGCGTACGTCGCAGTCAGGTGGTTGTCGTCGCGGTACACGAAGCGATTGCCCTGGACCGCGCGGCAGACACGCTCGGGGCACAGGACGTCGTTGAGGTCGAGGGCTGTCGCGTTCCAGAGGTCCTGGACAGCGTCGACGGCGGGGTCGACGTCGTCCAGCACGTCGCTCCAGGCGAATGCGCACTCGTCCGACTCCCAGCCGTGAACGGCCACGCAGTCCGGCATCCACACCGGGAACCAGGGGTTGTCGCGGATGGCCACGACCGGGATGTGGTGCTCGGCGAGACGCTCCCACGCGCGGACATACTCGTCAGGCACGACCTCGCGCGGCGCCTCCGACAGGGACGGGCGCGTGGAGGTCGTGATGACGAGGTCGGGCTTGATCGACAGGACGTAGTCGAGAGCCTGCCCCTGCCAGGTCGTGCACTCGCCGTCCCCCGTACCGTCCACGGGATCGATGAAGAGGCACCCGGCCTTGAGGACCGGCACGATGCGAAGGCCGCGCCGTTCGGCCACAGGCTCGAGCGCGGCGAACCAGTGTTCGCTGTGCGAGGCGCCGACCAGAGCGACGACCGTCGACGCCTCGGCGGGGCCGTACGAGCACTGCTTGACGTCGCTCTCCCCGTTCCCGGTCATGCAACCGTCGGCGACGACACGTGACGTGTCCTCGGCCACCGTCTCCAGCGCGGGCACCGGGTGGACGGGCGAAGCGCCGTACACGCCCGGCTCGAGGACTGAGAGCGCGCCCGGGTAGACGGTGACGTCCATGTCCCGGACCGCCCCCTCGTAGGCACGCTGGACCCACGCGACATGGGCGTTCCACGCGATCGGCGTCAACGCGACGAGTGCGGTGACCGCCGCGACCACGGTACGCGTCGCCCCCCAGGCCCGCGCTGCGGGTAGCCCGGTGAAGACACGCTGAGGCCGACGGAGCGTGTCCTCGACGAAGTGCTTCGTCAGTGCGGCGAGCACGGCCGAGAGAAGGAGCACGCCGGCCCCCGCCAACCATCCCACGGGACGGTCCCGCACCACGACGGCGAACACGAGCACCGGCCAGTGCCAGAGGTAGAACGCGTACGCGTAGCCACCGGCACGTGCGACGGCGGGCTTACCCAGGAGACGTGACACGGATCCCGCCGGCGCTGCGTGGCCCGCCGAGGCGCCTGCGACGACGACGAGCGCCGCGCCGGCGAGGGGGACGAGCGTGGCGGGGCCCGGGAACAGCGCCCCGCCGTCCACCAGGACCCCGCTCGCGACGACGAGGGCCACGCCGACCCAGCCCACGACGACGGCCCACCGGCCGTGCAGACGGACCCGCGCCACGAGCACCGCGAGCACCACTCCCACGAGGTACTCCCACGCGCGGGCAAACGTGTCGTAGTACGTGAACGCCTGGTCGGCGCGCACACCGAGCGCCGCGTGGACGAACGACGCCACGGCGAGGACGACCACGGTCGCGTGCACGACGACGAGCCGCCGCTCGACGCCGGCACGGCCCGCCAGCCACCAGACGATCAGGAGCAGGACGGGCAGCCCGACGAAGAGCTGGCCCTGGACCGAGAGCGACCACACGTGCTGGAGCGGGCTCTGGGTGGCGTCCGCGGCGCCGTAGGCCTGCTCGGCGGCGGCGAGCCGCCAGTTCTCCACGTACAGCAGTGACGCGAGCGTCTCGCCGGAGACGCCCGTCCAGCGGGTCCGTGGCAGCAGGGTCGCGCTCGCGACGAGGACCGCGGCCAGCACGACGGCGAGCGCGGGCAAGAGCCGGCGCGCGAGCCGCGGGACGTACGTTCGCAGCCGCACCGGCGTGCCGCGGGCGAACGAGCGCAGCAGGCTCCCGCCGACGAAGAACCCGGAGAGCATGAGGAAGACGTCGACCCCGCCCGAGACCCGGTGGACCCAGACGTGGTAAATGGCGACGAGCACCACGGCGAGCGCACGCAGCCCGTCGAGGTCGTGCCGGTAGCCGTCCCGGGCCGGGACACTTCGGGGGCGGGCGTGCCGGGGGACCAGGCCCGTCAGCGGGGCGACGGTCTCCGGGGTCGCGTAGGACGACGCCGTCGGCGTCGTCCCGTAGGACAGGTGCGGTACTGCCACGTGCGCGTTCTCCGGAGGGGTGTCGGACCGACCCGTTCCGGCCGTCTCAGGCCTCGCCCCCGCGTCGCGGGAGGCTCCCGCAGGCTAACCCGGCACCCGCCCGGCGCAGAAACCCGTGGCGTGTCGGTCAGGCTCCGAAGCCGGTGCGCTGCCCGCCGGCGCGCGACGCACGCAGCCGGGCGCCCTTCGCGCGCGCCTGGTCTCCCAGGTCCGCCTGGAAAGCGACCATGCGCTCGCGCAGCCGCGCGGCGTCGTCGTCGGTGCCCGCGGCGAGGATGCGCGCGGCGAGCAGGCCCGCGTTGCGCGCGCCGCCGACGGAGACCGTCGCGACGGGGACGCCCGCGGGCATCTGCACGATCGACAGCAGCGAGTCCATGCCGTCGAGGTGGCGCAGCGGCACGGGGACGCCGATGACGGGCAGGGGCGTGACGGCGGCGAGCATGCCCGGCAGGTGGGCCGCTCCCCCGGCGCCCGCGACGATCACGCGCAGGCCGCGCTCCGCGGCGGTGCGGCCGTAGTCGATCATCTCGACGGGCATCCGGTGGGCGGAGACGACGTCGACCTCGACGGGCACGTCGAACTCGGCCAGCGCGTCGGCGGCGGCCTCCATGACGGGCCAGTCGGAGTCCGACCCCATGACGATGCCGACGACAGGGTTCTGGCTCATGCGCGCTCCTCGTTCGGGTCGGTCGCGGGGTGCTCGCCCCGCAGGATCGCGGCGGCGGCCAGGGCCCGACGCCGGACCTCGTCCAGGTCGTCGCCGCTCACGTTGACGTGGCCGAGCTTGCGCCCGGGGCGCACGCCCTTGCCGTAGAGGTTGACCCGGGCGTCGGGGAACGCGGCGAGGACGTCGGGCAGCGCGTCGGTGAGCTCGTCGAGGGTCGAGCCGAGGACGTTCGCCATCACGGTCCAGCGCGCGGTCGACGCGGTGGCGCCGAGCGGAAGGTCGAGCACGGCGCGCAGGTGCTGCTCGAACTGGCTCGTCACCGCGCCGTCGATCGTCCAGTGGCCGGAGTTGTGGGGGCGCATCGCGAGCTCGTTCACCAGCACGCGCGGGCCCTCCTCCCCTGCGACCTCGAACATCTCGACCGCGAGCACCCCCGTTACGCCGAGCCCCTCGGCGATCCGCACGGCGGCGTCGCGTGCGCGCTCCGCCTCGGCGTCGGTGAGGCCGGGCGCGGGCGCGATCACCTCGGCGCACACGCCGTCGCGCTGGATCGACTCCACGACGGGCCAGGTGCGCACCTCGCCCCGCCCGTCCGCGCCGCCGCTCGGGCGCCGGGCGACGAGCACGGCGAGCTCGCGCGTGAACGGGACCTTCTCCTCGACGAGGAGCTCGGGGCCGTCCGTCGCGGCCGACTCGATCCACTCCGCCACCTGCTCGGGGCCGCTCTCCGCGGCCGAGACCACGCGGACGCCCTTGCCGTCGTACCCGCCGCGCGCCGTCTTCACCACGGCCTCGCCCCCGACCTCGGCGAGGAAGTCGGTGAGCGCGGCCCGGGCCGCGGTCGGGTCCGTGGGGAGCGCGGCCCAGCGCGGGCACGGCACGCCGAGCTCGGTGAGCCGGCGGCGCATGACGATCTTGTCCTGGGCGTGGACGAGCGCGTCCGGGCCCGGGCGCACGGGCGTGCCGTGCTCGAGGAGGTCGGTGAGCAGCGCGTTCGGGACGTGCTCGTGCTCGAACGTCAGGACGTCCGCCGGGGCGGCGCCCGCGGGGGCGATGAGGGAGCGCACCGCGGCCTCGTCGGACGCGACGCCGACGGGCGCGTCCACGACGACCTGGGCCGCGGACGAGTCCGCGGCCTCCACGAGCACGCGCAGGTGCACGCCGAGCTCTCCGGCCGCGGGGGCCATCATGCGTGCGAGCTGTCCTCCGCCGACCACGGCGATCACTGGGGCTGCCACGTGCACCCACCCTAGTGCCTGGCAGTGGGTCGACCCTCCTTCGACCGCCCGTCGGACGGACGGCGGACGGCACCCGGGCGGGGCCCAGGACCGGCCGGTAGCCTCGAGGGGTGGTGAGCGACCTGGACCGGCGAGCGGAGACGTCCGCGACGTCCGGGTCGCGCCGCGAGCGCGTGCTGGCGCGGGTCCGCGAGCTCGCGAAGTTCGGGTCGGTCGGCGCGCTCGCGTACGTAGTCGACCTGGGCCTGTTCAACCTGCTCAGCTTCGGCCCGGGCGAGCTGCTCGGGCACAAGCCGCTCACCGCGAAGATCGTCTCCGTCGCCGTCGCGACGCTCGTGGCGTGGGTCGGCAACCGGTACTGGACGTTCTCGGACCGGCGCACGCAGTCGCGCGGGCGGGAGCTCGCGGCGTTCGTCGTCGTCAACGTGGGCGGCATGCTCATCGCGGTGGGGTGCCTCGCGATCTCGACGTACGCGCTCGGGCTGACGTCGCCGCTCGCCAAGAACATCTCGGCGAACGTCGTGGGGCTCGCCCTGGGCACGGCGTTTCGCTACGTCGCGTACCGCCACCTCGTCTTCACGGGAGACCGCCCCGACGCCGCGACCCCGGCGAAGACCGCGGACGGCGCGACGCGCCCCCCTGCGGACGTGCGGGCCGACTGAGCCGCGCGCGTCCCGGACGTGTCAGCCGCGTCGGCGCCGACGCCGGCCGCCGGCCGCGACCGCCGTCCCGGTCGGCAGCACGACGCGCGGGTCGAGGCGTCGCGGCACCCCCGCGAGGAAGAGCGCGAAGACCGCGGGCCGACGCTGCGCGAGCTCCAGGCGACCGCCGTCGGACGCGGCGAGATCTCGGGCGAGCGCGAGGCCGAGGCCGGTCCCCGCGCCCGAGGTGACCTCGCGCTCGAAGATGCGCGGCGCGAGGTCGTCGGGGACGCCCGCGCCCTCGTCGGACACCTCGGTGACGATGGCGCCGCTCGTGCCGGACGGGCGCGCGCGGACCGTCGTCGTGCCGCCGCCGTGCTTGAGGGAGTTCTCGATGAGCGTGGCCAGGACCTGCGCGAGCGCGCCGGGCGTCGCGAGCACCTGGTACTCGGGCGGCACGTCGACGACGAGGCGGCGCCCCGCCTTCGCGAACGTCGGCACCCACTCCTCCTCCTGCTGGTGCACGACGTCGAGCAGGCTCACGGCCTCCGTCGTCCCGCCCTGCGCGCGCCGGGACGACGCGAGGAGGTCGTCGACGACCCCGACCAGCCGCTCGACCTGCTCGAGGGAGATCCGCGCCTCCTCCTGGACGGCCGGGTCGTCGGACGCGAGGGAGATCTCCTCGAGCCGCATGCTCAGGGCCGTGAGGGGCGTGCGGAGCTGGTGCGACGCGTCGGCCGCGAACTGGCGCTCCGCGGCGAGCCGGCCCGCGAGCCGGTCGGAGCTGCGCGCGAGCTCGGCGGCGACGAGGTCGATCTCCTCGACGCCCGAGGGTTCGAGCCGTGGGCGCACCTGCCCCGAGCCGAGCTGCTCCGCCGACGCCGCGAGGTACACGAGCGGCGCGGCGATCCGGTTCGCTTGCCACACGGCCATCCCGATGCCCGCGGCGAACGCGACGATCGCCGCGGCCACGACGAGCAGCACGACCTGCGCGGCCTGGAGATAGGCGTCCCAGTAGGAGACGGTGAGGGTCACGAGCGCGCCCGAGTCGGAGTGCAGGGGCTGCTCGATCTCGCGGCCGGTGACCTCGTCGCCCGCCGTGAGCACCGTGCCGTCGGGCAGCGCGACGTAGACGTGCGCCGGCGGGTCGCTCGCGCGCGGCTGGACCGCGTCCTCGATGACGTAGTCGGGGATCTCGTCGCCCGCCGCGAGGCGCGCGTCGATGGACCGGGACAGGCGCTCCACGCGGGAGGAGACGTCGTCGACCTCGCCCTGGAGCACGAACCGGGCGCCGTAGAAGGCGAGGGGGAACCCGAGGAGGATCACGGCGACGGCCACGGCCGCCACCGTCGCCTGCAGCATCCGACGCCGCACGCTGCTCCTCGCTCCCCGTGTCCCTCGTCCCGTCAGGGGACGGTCAGCTCTCGCCGGTCTCGAAGCGGAATCCGAGGCCCCGGACGGTCGAGATGTAGCGCGGCGCGTTGGCGTCGTCGCCGAGCTTGCGGCGCAGCCACGACACGTGCATGTCGAGCGTCTTCGTCGAGCCGACGGGCTCCGAGCCCCACACGTCGCGCATCAGGGCGTCGCGGACGACGACCGAGCCCGCGCTCGCGACGAGCACGCGCAGCAGCTCGAACTCCTTGGTGGTCAGGTGGAGCTCGCGCTCGCCCTGGAACGCCCGGTGCGCGGAGACGTCGATGCGGACGTCCTGCGCCGCGAGCTCCTCCTCGTCGACCTGCTCGCCGTGCGAGCGGCGCAGGAGCGCCCGGACCCGGGCGAGGAGCTCCGCGAGGCGGAACGGCTTGGTGACGTAGTCGTCGGCGCCCGCGTCGAGCCCCACGACGAGGTCGACCTCGTCGGCGCGCGCGGTGAGCACGAGCACGGGCGTGGTCAGGCCCTTGTGACGGATCTCGCGTGCGACGTCGAGGCCGTCCATGTCCGGAAGGCCCAGATCGAGCACCACGATGTCCGCACCGCTGGCCGAGTCGATCGCCCCTTGACCAGTTCCTTGGACGACGACGTTGTAACCCTCACGTGTCAGTGCGCGCGCCAAAGGTTCGGCAATCGCCGGGTCGTCCTCCGCTAGCAGTACGTGGGTCATTCGCTCATGCTAGGGCATCAGTACGACTTCGGTCCCATCGTGCCCGGTGAACTCTGCGACCCTGGTCGGACGCCGCGCGACCACCCGCTGCCTAGGCTGGACGCATGGGTTGGTACGAGCGCCTCGGGCAGTGGTCCGACGAGCACCGCTTCGGTGTGGACCTCACCGTCACGCTCGTCCTCGCGGTGGTGTTCGTGCCCGCGTCGGCGGCGTTCTCCGCGTCCGGCGCGAGCGGCGTCGGCACGAGCGGCGGCTGGGCCGCGTTCTGGGCCGTGCTGCTCCTCGCGCCGCTCCCCTGGCGACGCTCGCACCCGCTCGCGTCGGCGGTCACGGTGTACTCGGTCGCGCTCGTGCACCTGCTCGCGGGCTACCTCCTCATCTTCCCCGCCGACTTCGCCGTGCTCGTCGCGCTCTACTCGGTCACGGTCTACGGGCCGCGCTGGGCGCACCGCACCGCGATCGTCGCCTCGCTCGTCGGCGCGGTGGTCCTGGGCGTCGCGCTCGGGCTGCTGTCGGGCCGGCTCACCGACCTCGCGCTCATGGTGTTCCTCACGTCCGCGTTCGGCGGGATGACGTTCCTCGCCGTCTGGGCGTTCGGCCTCGTGCGGCGGTCCCGGCGCGAGACGATCGCCGCGCTCGTCGACCGCGCCGAGCGCCTCGAGGTCGAGCGCGACCAGCAGGCCCAGATCGCGACCGCCGCCGAGCGGGCGCGCATCGCCCGCGAGATGCACGACATCGTGGCCCACTCGCTGTCCGTCATCATCGCCCAGGCCGACGGCGGCCGGTACGCCGCCGCCAACGACCCCGACGCCGCGGCCCGCGCGCTCGCGACCGTCTCGGAGACGGGCCGCACCGCCCTGGCCGACATGCGCCGTCTGCTCGGCGTGCTGCGGTCCGAGCCGCCGCGCCCGCCCGCGCCGGGGGCCGCCGTCGGGCCCGCGGGCACCCTGGCGCTGCCCGCGGGGCGCGGCGGCGTCCCCGGCCCGGGCTCGCCGTCCGGACCCGGTGCGGCCACGCAGCAGCTCCCGGGGAACCCCCCGCCGGCCGCCCTCGAGCGCGCGCCGCAGCCTGACGCCGCCGACCTCGAGAGCCTCGTCGCCCAGGTGCGCGACAGCGGGATGCGCGTGTCGTTCGTGCGCGTGGGCGAGGCGCGCACCCTGCCGCCCGGGGCCGGGCTCACGGTCTACCGCGTCTGCCAGGAGGCGCTCACCAACGTCCTCAAGCACGCGGGACCGGACCCGGAGGTCACGGTCGTCGTGCGCTGGGGCGCCACGACCCTCGACCTCGAGATCGAGGACGACGGCCGCGGCGCCTCCAGCGCGGCGGAGGCCCGGCAGGACGCCCGCTCCGGCGGGTACGGCGTGCTCGGCATGCGCGAGCGGGCCGCGCTCTTCGGCGGGTCCGTCCAGGTGGGGCCGCGCGCGGGCGGCGGGTTCCGCGTGCACCTGCGCCTGCCCGTGCCGCCGGTCCCCGGTCGCTCGCCCGCGCCGCCCGGCCCCGCGCCGTCGGGACCTGTGCCGCCGGGCCCCGCGCCGTCTGGCCCCGTGCCGTCGGGGCCCGCGCTGCCGGGCAGGTCGGGACCGTCGGGCAGGATGGGACCGGGCAGGACGGCCACGGGACCGGCGCCGGGCCTGTTCGCCCCGCCCCCGCCGCCCCCCTGACCCGCGCGCGAGCCCTCCGACCAGACCGACCGACAGGACACCATGACCGACGCCCTCCCCGTGCCCGGCGACGCGTACGCCACCGAGCCGCACGCCCCCGTGCGCATCGCGCTCGTCGACGACCAGCAGCTCGTGCGCGCGGGCTTCCGCATGGTGATCGACTCCCAGCCCGACCTCACGGTCGCCGTCGAGGCGGGCGACGGGCTCCAGGCGCTGCGCCTGCTCGCGGACCACGCGGTCGACGTCGTGCTCATGGACGTGCGCATGCCGCACCTCGACGGGCTCCAGACGACGGCCCGCCTCACCGCGGCGGCGGCCGACGGCGCGCACGCCCCCAAGGTCATCGTCCTCACGACGTTCGACCTCGACGAGTACGTGCTCGAGGCCATCCGCTCGGGCGCGAGCGGCTTCCTGCTCAAGGACGCGCCGCCCGAGGAGATGCTGGCCGCGATCCGCACGGTGCACCGTGGCGACGCGGTCATCGCGCCGTCGTCCACGCGGCGCCTGCTCGAGCACCTCGTGACGGCGCTGCCCGCCGAGCAGGTCCAGGACTCGCCCGCGCACGCCGCCGTCGAGGGCCTCACCGAGCGCGAGCGCGAGGTGCTCGTGCTCATGGCGCGCGGCCGCTCCAACACCGAGATCGCGAGCGACCTGTTCGTCGCCGAGGCGACGGTCAAGACGCACGTCGGGCGCATCCTCGCCAAGCTCGGTGCGCGCGACCGCGTGCAGGCCGTCGTGACGGCCTACGAGACGGGGCTCGTGCGCCCCGGCGCCTGACCTGCTCCGCCCGCGCCCCACCGGTCCCCGACCGGTGGGGCGTCGTCGTGTCCACCCTGGGCGGGGCACTCCTACGACCAGAGGATGACCCGGCCCGCGGCCATGACCCGACCGTCGCCGGACGCGGCGGGCCGGGCCTGCTCCGTAGCGTCGTCCACGATCCCGACGCACGCCCGCGACCACCGGTCCGCGTGCGGCACGACGAACCAGGAGACGACGTGGACACGACCGTGTACCGACCCACCGACCCGGCCCCCGCCGGCCCGCCCGCGGTGCGGGCCCGCACGCTGCGCAAGACCTACGGCACGGGCGAGGCGGCGGTGCACGCGCTCGACGGCGTCGACGTGGACTTCGAGCGCGGACACTTCACGGCCATCATGGGGCCGTCGGGCTCGGGCAAGTCGACGCTCATGCACCTGCTCGCGGGCCTCGACACCGCGACGAGCGGGCACGCCTTCATCGGGGACACCGAGGTCACGGGCCTCAACGACAACGCGCTCACGCAGCTGCGCCGCGACCGCGTGGGCTTCGTGTTCCAGTCGTTCAACCTCCTGCCGATGTTCACGGCGGAGCAGAACATCACGCTCCCCGTGGAGCTCGCGGGCGGCAAGGTCGACCGTGCGTGGTTCGAGACGCTCGTGCGCACGCTCGGCCTCGAGGCGCGCCTGAGCCACCGCCCGAGCGAGCTGTCCGGCGGGCAGCAGCAGCGCGTCGCCATCGCGCGCGCCCTCATCGCCGGCCCGGAGGTCGTGTTCGCCGACGAGCCGACGGGCAACCTCGACTCGCGCTCGGGCGCGGAGGTGCTGAGCTTCCTGCGCCGCTCGGTGCGCGAGCTCGGCCGCACCATCATCATGGTCACGCACGACCCGACGGCCGCCGCGTACGCGGACCGCGTCGTGCTCATCGCCGACGGGCGCATCGCGGGCGACATCACCGACCCGACGCCCGAGTCGGTGCTCGCGGGGCTCGACGCGCTCCGCACGCTCGACGCCGGCACCGACGGTCCCGCCCCGACGGCGTCGCAGGCGGTGCGCGCCTGATGTTCCGGCTCACCCTGGCGCAGATGCGCCGCAGCATCGGCCGCCTCGTCGCGGCCGGCGTCGCGATCGTCATCGGGACGGCCTTCGTCGCGGCGACGCTCATCGCGGGCAACGTCATCACCCAGACCACGAACGACTCGATCGCCGCGCAGTACGCGGACGCCGACCTCGTCGTGTCCGCCCCGGACGACCTCACCGCGCCCGACGTCGAGGCCCTGCGCTCCGTGCCCGGCGTCGAGGCCGTCGACGCCACGTCGTTCACCTACCTCGACCTCTCGCACGGCGCGAAGCGCGTGTTCCAGCTCGGCGTCCCGGCGCCGTCCGACCCGCGCTTCGAGGCGCTCGAGGTCGTCGAGGGCTCGATGCCCACCGCGTCGGGCCAGGTCTCGCTGCCCACCGCCGTGGCCGAGCGCCTCGGCGTCGGGATCGGCGACACCGTCACGAGCTCGCGCAACGTGTGGGACGAGACCGCGCCCGACGGCGGCGACTACACGGAGGTCCACGACAAGCTGACCGTCGTCGGGACGACCGACGACCCGTACGGCGCGTACGCCCAGATGGGCGGCGCCGTCGTCGTCCCGGCCGAGGACGTCGCCGCCTGGGAGGCCGCGCAGGCCACGCCCGACGACCCGGCCCGCACCTACTCGTCGGCGATGGTGGCCCTCGCGCCCGGCACGGACCTCGAGACGGCGCGCGCCGAGCTCGTGGCTGCCTCGCCGGACGGGGCGAAGGCCGTCACGCCGGACGAGCACGCGCAGGAGCAGGCGCGGAAGATGACCGGCGACCAGGACGTCTTCACGTACGTCATCCTCTCGTTCGCCGCCGTCGCGCTGCTCGTCGCCGCGCTCGTCATCGCGAACACGTTCCAGGTCCTCGTCGCGCAGCGCACGCGCACCCTCGCGCTCCTGCGGGCGGTCGGCGCGAACAAGGCGCAGCTCGCCCGGTCCGTGCTCACCGAGGCGACGATCCTCGGCATCGTGTCGTCGCTCGCCGGCATCGTCCTGGGCGGCCTGCTCACGCAGATCGCGCTGCTCGTCGCGCGCGGCGCCGACCTGGGCGTCCCGGTCCCCGCGACCATCACGGTCACGCCCGTGGTGGTGCTCGTGCCGCTCGTGGTCGGCACGCTCGTGACGGTCGTCGCGTCGCTCGCGCCCGCCCGCGCCGCGACCCGCGTCGCCCCGCTCGAGGCGCTGCGCCCGGCCGACGCGCCGAGCATCCTGCGCGGGGGCGGCCGCGCGCGGCTCGTCGTCGCGTCCCTGCTCACGCTGGGCGGCGTCGCCGTCCTCGCGGGCGGGATCTGGCTCGGACTCACCGACAAGCCCGAGATCGGGCTCCTCGCCGGGGTCGCCGGCGGCGCGCTGTCGTTCGTGGGCGTCCTCGTCGGAGCGGTCTACTGGCTGCCCGCCGTCGTGTCGTTCGTCGGCCGCCTGCTCGCGGGCACCGGGTCGACGGCGCGCCTCGCCACCGCGAACACGCTGCGCAACCCCCGCCGCACCACAGCGACGAGCACCGCGCTGCTCATCGGCGTCACGCTCGTCGCGATGATGTCGACCGGCGCCGCGAGCGCCCGCACCTCGCTCGACGCCGCGCTCGACGACCAGTACCCCGTCGACGTCATGGTCGCGACGGACGCGTACGGGTCGACCGGTGAGCCCGTGCCGTCCGACGTCGTGCGCGCCGTCTCCGGTACCGAGGGCGTATCGCGCGTCGTCGAGCTGTACGCCGCGACGGTGACCATGCCGGACGGCACCGAGACGTCGTTCCACGGGGCCGACCCCGACGCCGCACGCTCCGTGGTGCGGACGCCGGACGACCTCGCGGCCTTCGGTCCCGGGACGCTCCTCCTCTCGGAGGGCGAGGCGGAGAACTACGGCCTCGCGGACGGCGAGACCGCCGAGCTCACGGGCCCGACGGGCGAGACGCTCGACGTGACGGTCCGCACCGGGGGGATCGGCTCCGGCGGGCTGCTCACCGTCGACGACGCGCGCGCCGTCGACCCGACGAGCCTCATGTCCCGGCTGTGGGTCGGCCTCGACGACACCGGCGCCGCCGCACAGGTGGTCCCCGCGATCCAGGACGCCGTCGTGGAGTCGGACACGCCCGTGGAGGTCGCCGGGATCGCCGTCGAGCGGGCGGCGATGCAGAGCGTCATCGACACGATCCTCGGGGTCATCATCGGGCTGCTCGCGGTCGCGGTCGTCATCGCGCTCATCGGCGTGGCGAACACGCTGTCGCTCTCGGTCATCGAGCGGCGACGCGAGTCCGCGACGCTCCGGGCGATCGGCCTCAGCCGCTCCCAGCTGCGCTGGATGCTCGCGATCGAGGGCATGCTCATCGCGGGCGTCGGGGCGGTCCTCGGGATCGTGCTGGGCGTCCTCTACGGGTGGGCCGGAGCGGCCACGGCGCTGAGCGTCATGGGCGATGTGTCGCTCGCCGTGCCGTGGCGCGACATCGCGCTCGTGCTCGTGGTCGCGCTCGTCGCGGGGCTCGTCGCCTCCGTCGTCCCCGGCCGCACCGCGGCCCGGACGTCGCCCGTCGCGGCGCTCGCCGTGGACTGAGCGACACGCCCCACCGGCCGTCGGCCGACGCGCGCCCCTGTGGACGGATCCCCGTCCACAGGGGCGCGGTCGTGCGCGGCCGGTGCGGACCGCCGTCGGGCACGATCGCCGGGTGCTCTCCCCCGCCCCGCCCCTCGCTCCCGGTGCACCGCCGGGCAGCACGCCCGCGCCCGGGACCGACGGCGGGGCGTGGGTGCGCGTGACCGTCCACCCGGGCACGGACGTCCTGCTCGCCGCGGGCACGCGCCTCGGCGACGCGCGACCCGCACTCGCCGACCTCGGGTGCCGTCCCGAGCTGCGCACGGCGCCGCTGGCCGTGGACGGCGTCCCCGTCGACGACGACCAGCGCTGCGGCTCGCGCCCGCTGCTCCCCGGGGCGACGGTCACGGTCGTGCGGGCGGGGTCGGCCCCCCGGTGCCGCGACGCCGGGCCCGTGCCGGAGGACGTGCTCGCGGCGCCCCGGCACGTCGCGGTCCTGGGCGGCCCGGACGCCGGGCGGCTCGTCGCCGTCGGGCACGGCGACCGGGGACGCACCCGCGTCGACCGGCTCGACGTCCGCTGGCGCACCACGCGGCGCGGGTCCCGGGTGCGGGTGCGCGTGCCCCGCGGCACGCGCAGGGTGCCCGACGACGCGGCCCTCCTCCGTGCGCGCCCGGCCCGGGCCGGTCGGCGGGTGGGCTCGTGGCGCGCGGTGCGCTGGCGCGTCGGCCGCGCCCTGGTGACGCCCGACGGCGCCTACGCCCTGCGCGCGCGGCCCGCGCTCGTGCACGGTCCGCGGTCCGGTCCGGCCGTGGGTCCGGACCGTCCCGTCGAGGCCGGCCGCCTCGGGACGGCGCCGCTCGCGACCGCGCTCGTGCCGGCCGTCGCGTCGGTCGGGCTCGCGGTGGCGCTGCGCCAACCGCTCCTCGCGCTGCTCGCGCTCGTCGGGCCGCTCGCGGTTCTCGGTCCCGCGCTCGCCGAGGCGCGCCGTCGCCGCGCCGCGCAGCGCGCGGCACCGCCCGGGGCCCCGCCGGACGTCGGGGCCGCCCCCGGCACCGTGCCGGTGGACCCGCTGCACCCCCGGCCCGCCGACGTCCTGCTCTGGGCGACGATCGCCCGGCTCGCCCCGGGCGCCGACCTGGCGGGGGCAGCGGGGGCGGCGGGCGCTCTCTCGGCGCACGCCGGGTCGTCAGGGGCGGCGCCGGGAACGACCGTCGGCACGACGTCCGGCGGGTCCGTGGGCGCGACCGGTGGCGGGGCGCCGCTCGCGGCGTCGGGTGGGACGAGCCCGTCGCGGGCCCGGCTGCCGGACGGGTGCGTGGCCGTCGTCGGGCCCCGGGACGTCGCGCTCGCCGCGGCCCGGGCCCTGCTCGTGGAGGTACTCGCCTCGGGGGCGCCACTGACGGTGCGGCCCGCGGCGCAGGACGCGCCCGCGTGGTCGTGGTGCCGCTGGCTGCCGCACGCCCGCGCCGTCCGGACGCTCGACGCCGTGGCCGCCGCCGACCCGCCCGGCCTCGTCGTCGTCGACGGCCCGGTGCCTGCGGGCGAGCTCGCCCGGGCGTGGGAGCGGTGCGCACCCGTGGGCACGGACGTGCTGCTGGTGCTCGGGGACCGGGCGCAGGTCCCGGCGTGGTGCCGGACGCTCGTCGACGTCTCGGGAGCCGTCGCCGTCGTCACGGGTCCCGACGGCGCCCGGACGCCGCGCGAGCACGTCGGCGTGAGCGCCGGGTGGGCGCTCGGCCTCGCGCGGCGGCTCGCCGCGGCCGAGCACCTCGGCCGGCTGGGCACCGGGGACGGGGACCGTGCGGGTGAGCCCGACCCGGGCGACCCCACGGCGCGGTCGCTGCCGTCGGCGGTCGCGCTCGGTCCCCTGCTGGGCGCACCGCGAGCGCCGGACCGGCTCGCGACGTGGGTCGCCGAGCGCTGGCAGGACGCGGCCCGCCGGGACGGGCACGGCCTGCGGACCGTGCTCGGCGTCGGGCCCGGGGGCGCGCCCGTCGCCGTCGACCTCGTCCGCGAGGGGCCGCACGCGCTCGTCGCCGGCACGACGGGCGCCGGGAAGTCCGAGCTCCTGCAGTCCCTGGTCGCCGGGCTCGCGCTCGGACGCTCGCCCGACGAGCTGTCGTTCGCGCTCGTCGACTTCAAGGGTGGCGCGAGCTTCGGGGCGTGCGGCCGGCTGCCGCACGTCGTGGGCCAGGTGACCGACCTCGACCCGGGGCTCGCGGGACGGGCGCTGGCCGGGCTCCGGGCCGAGCTGCACCGGCGCGAGCGGATCCTCGCCGCGGCGGAGGTCGCGAGCATCGACGCCCTCCCCCGGGGACGGCTCGCGCGGCTCGTGGTCGTGGTGGACGAGTTCCGCGCGCTCGCCGACGACCTGCCCGACCTCGTGCCCGGGCTGCTGCGTGTTGCCGCGCAGGGCCGGTCGCTCGGCGTGCACCTGGTCCTCGCGACGCAGCGGCCCGCGGGCGCCGTCAGCGCCGACGTGCGGGCGAACGTCACGCTGCGGATCGCGCTCCGGGTCGTGGACGTCGCCGACTCGCGCGACGTCGTCGACTCGCCGCACGCGGCCCGCGTCCCGGCATCGACGCCCGGGCGCCTGGTCCTGCGCCGCGGCGCCGAGCCACCGGTGGCCGTGCAGTGCGCACGAGCCGGCGGGCCGCTCGCCCTGCCGGAGGCGCGCGTGCGGCTCGCGGACCCGTGGGGCGCTGGACGCGGCCCGGGCGGGCCCGTGCCGGGCTCGGCGGACGACCACCTGCCGCTGCTCGTCGCGGCGGCATGCGAGGTCGCGGCGCGCTCGGGACTGCGCCCCCACCCCGCGCCGTGGCTCCCCGCCCTGCCCGCTCGCGTCGGGCCCGACGAGCTCGCCAGGGTCGACGGGATCGACGGGATCGACGGGATCGACGGCGAGGCGGTGCGCTCCGACGACCGCGCGCTGCCCGTCGCGCTCGGTGACCTGCCGGCCCTACAGCGCCGCACGGTGGTCCGCTGGGACCCGCGCGACGGTCATCTCGCGGTCCAGGGCCGGCCCCGGTCGGGCCGCACCACGGCCCTGCGCACCGTCGGGCTGGCCGCGCTCGACCGCGGCTGGGCGGTCCACGCGATCGGGTCGGGGCTCGCGGACCTCGCGGCGCACCCCGGCACCGGCACGGTCGTGGACCGGAGCGACCCGCGCCGTGTCGTCCGCCTTCTCCGGCTCCTGGCCGGTCACGACGACGGTCAGTCCCGACCCGCGGGGCTCGACCGCACGACCGGGCGCACCCTCCTCCTCGTGGACGACGTCGAGGCCGTGCGCGGCGTGCTCGCCGGCGTCGCGGGCGGGGCCGGCGCCGACGCCCTCGCGGACGTGCTCGCCGACTCCCCCACGGCGGTCGCCGTGAGCGCGAGCGGGCCGACGGTCGGCGGCCTGGCGTCGCTCGTCGGCGTCAGAGCGGTGCTGGCCTCGCGCGACCGCCACGACGACGTGTCGCTGGGCGTGCCAGCAGCGCTCGCCGGGCAGGGCGGACCGCCCGGCCGGGCGGTGTGGCTCGGGCCGGGCGACCCGCTCGTGTGCCAGGTCGCGCTGCCACCGACCGTCGCGCGAGGACGAGCACGGCGCCCGGCACCACCCCGCCGGGGCGCGTTCCGGCTGCACCCGCTGCCCGACGACGTCGACTCCGTCGATCTCGACGTAGCCGGGCACGCGCCGGGCGGGGGCTACCCGAGCTCCGCCGCCGTCGTGGCGGAGCCGGACAGCCGAGCCGTCGCAGAGGTCGCGGTCGGCCGGGGCGGCGACGACGGGCGGACGCTGTGGATGGACGTCGGGCGCGGCGCGCTCGTCGTCGGGCCGCCCGGGAGCGGCCGCACGAGCACGCTCGCGCTGCTCGCCCGGCACGCGGCCGCCACCGGCCGGCTCCGCGCGGTCGTGACCCGCGACGACGCGCTGGCGGGCGCCGTGATGGCCACCCACGGACGCACGACGCGCACCACCAACCCGACCAGGAGCTCGAGCAGGACGGCCGTCGGGAGAGCGAGCGGCAAGAGCCACAGCAACGGCAACGAGAAAGGGAACGGGAACGGGGCGATCGTCGTGCGGCGGTACACGCCGGCAGACGTCGCGCGCCTCCTCGACACGCTGGAAGCAGGTCAGGGCGCTGAGACGTTCCCGAGCAGGGCGACGGCGCCGCGGGTCGTGGTGGTCGACGACCTGGACGTGCTGACCCAGCCCTGCGTGCTGGAGGCCGACCGGCTCGCGGCGCTGTGCCGTGACGGGCTCGTGCTGCTCGCGTCGGCGACCACGGGTGCCGCGGCCTCAGCCTTGCGCGGTCCGCTCGCGGACCTGCGCGGGGCGCGCAGCGGGATCGTCCTCGCGCCGCGCGAACGCGGGAGCGCCGAGGTGTTCGGGCACGGGCTGGAGTGGCTCGCCGAACCCGGCCGGCCCCGACCGGGTCGCGGGGTGCTGGTCCAGGGCGCGCGGCTGGCGCCGCTCCAGGTCGCCCGACCGTGACGGCCGAGTCAGGACCCGGGAGTCAGGCGGCCGGGCGGACGTCGCGCGTGGTCGCCTCGACGACGGGACGCAGCATGAGGAGGACGAGCACCACGACGGCGAGCACGAGCGCCACGACGACCCACGGGGTCACGCCCACCTGGAGCGAGCTCACCGCGACGACCCCCTGGAGGATCTGCCAGGTCGCGACGGGCGACCGCGCCCAGCGCTGCCCGCGCAGCAGCCCGCGCACGCTCGCGGCGAGCACGGCCCCCACGCCCAGGGCGAAGACGACGAGGAAGACGCTCACCCCGAACGACTGCGAACCACCGCGGAGGAGCTCGACGAGGATCAGCACGGCGCCCACCGCGAGCGCGGCGATCTCGATGCCGACCCCGGCGACGAGCGCCGTCAGCGCGGGCGGCCGCGGCCCCCCGTCGGACGACGGTCCCGGGGGCGTCGGGCGGGGCTCGGGCGGGGTTCCGGAGGGCTCGCGGGAGGGCACGATCACCCAGCGTACGCGCCGACCTGCGGCTTCACACCCGTGTGACGAAGGCCTCACGATTCATGCGACGGAAACTTTCTCGTAACCCCTTGTGCTGTGCTTCACGAGGTGTGAACCTGGTTCAAGCATCAATCACCCCCCGCCTCGAGCCCTTGGCCCGGGCAGCCCCCTGCCGGGTCGCCCAGCGACGAGTCATCACCTCGCGACCAGGCTCCCCTCTGCCCGAAGGAGACGACGAACATGGACTGGCGCCACCGCGCAGCCTGCCTCGACGAAGACCCCGAGCTGTTCTTCCCCATCGGGAACACCGGCCCTGCTCTCCTCCAGATCGAGGAGGCGAAGGCCGTCTGCCGCCGCTGCGACGTCGTCGACACGTGCCTCAAGTGGGCCATCGAGTCCGGCCAGGACGCCGGCGTCTGGGGCGGTCTCTCCGAGGACGAGCGCCGCGCCCTCAAGCGCCGCACCGCGCGCGCACGCCGCGCCGGCTGAACACGACACGCTGCTCCGCCTCCGGGCGTCGAGCAGCACGACGGGCCGTCACCCTCCGGGGTGGCGGCCCGTCGTCGTGCGGTGCCTCCGCTCCACGACCCGTGCCGTGCGCGCCTCCGCGCGGCGGCCGCCGTCGTGCCGGCCGGTCAGCCCTGGCGGTTGCCGTCGCGCAGCACGAGCGCGAGCACGACCTGGGTGCCCCCGCCGGGCCGCGGCGACCACTCGATGGTGCCGCCGAGCTCGTTCGTCACGAGGGTCTGCACGATCTGCGACCCCAGGCCGCTCTTGGCGGCCTTGCCCGCCCGGGCGACGTCGCCGTCGGGCATGCCGACCCCGTCGTCCGCCACGACGATCCGCAGGGCCGAGCCCTCGCGCTCGACCGCGACCTCGACCGTGCCGGTCTCCTGCTTCGCGAGGCCGTGCTCGACGGCGTTCGTGACGAGCTCGGTGAGGATGAGCGCGAGGGGGGTCGCGTCCTCCGCGGGCACGAGCCCGAAGCTCCCCGTGCGGACGGTGCGCACGCTCGTGTCGGCGGAGGCGACGTCGGCCGCGAGGCGCAGCGCGCGACCGACCATGTCGTCGAACTCCACCTCCTCGTCGAGCGTCTGCGACAGGCTCTCGTGCACGAGCGCGATCGTCGCGACGCGGCGCATCGCCTCCTCCAGCGCGGCGCGCGCCTCGGGGACGTCCATGCGCCGGGCCTGGAGCCGCAGGAGCGCCGCGACGGTCTGGAGGTTGTTCTTCACGCGGTGGTGGATCTCGCGGATCGTCGCGTCCTTGGTGATGAGCTCGCGCTCCCGGCGGCGCAGCTCCGACACGTCGCGGCACAGCAGGACGGCGCCGATGCGCTGCCCGGACTCGGTGAGCGGGAGCGCGCGCAGCGACAGCGCGACGCGCTGCGCCTCGATCTCGGTGCGCCAGGGCGCGCGGCCCATGACGACGAGCGGGAGCGACTCGTCCACAGGGGTCTGGTGCTCGATGAGGTCGGCCGTCACCTCGGCGAGCGACCGCCCGACGAGCGGACCGATGACCCCCAGGCGGTGGAAGCAGCTCAGCGCGTTGGGGCTCGCGTAGAGGACCTCGCCCTCGGAGTTCAGCCGGATGAGGCCGTCGCCGACGCGCGGCGCGCCGCGACGCGGCCCGGTCGCGGCGTTCGGGAAGGGGAACTCCCCGCGCGAGATCATCGCGATGAGGTCGTCCGCGGCCTCGACGTAGTTGAGCTCGAGGCGGCTGGGCGTGCGCCCGCTCCCGAGGTTGGTCTGCCGCGCGACGACGGCGATCGCCTTCCCGGAGTGCAGCACCGGGATGGCCTCCTCGCGCACGGCGTACGCGCCGAACCAGCGCGGCTCGCGCGAGCGCTGCGACCGCACCTCGGTGAGCGCGCGCTCGAGCTGCGGGCGCTGGCCCTCCGGGGCGAACGACCCGACGATGTCGTCGTAGTGGACGGTCGCGCCCGTCGACGGCCGGCACTGGGAGACGGCGACGAAGTTGCCGTCGCTCGTGGGCAGCCACAGCACGAGGTCGGCGAACGCGAGGTCGGAGATCACCTGCCAGTCGCCCACGAGCAGGTGCAACCACTCGTTGTCCGCCGGGCTGAGGTCGGCGTGGCGGGAGATGAGGTCACTCATGGCAGACACGGACCCCAGCGTAGAGGGGCGCGACCGGTAGAGTCCCCTCAGCGCCCGCGTGCGCGGTCGCCCGAACCGTCAGCCGTCCCGTCGGCCGGCCCGTCACGGGCCGGCGCAGGGCCCGAGGAGGTCCCGTGCACCTGAGCGTCGAGCTCCGCTACCCCGCCCCCGTCCACGCCGTCGGGGCGATGCTCGCGGACGAGGAGTTCGTCCGCTGGCGCGCCGCCCGCTCGGGCGGCGAGGGCGCCCACGTCGAGCAGGTGGACGTCACCGGCGGGCCGGACGAGGGGTTCACCGTCACGGTGCGGCGGACGCTGCCCACGGACCAGATCCCGGCGCACGTCCGCTCGTTCGTCGGGGGTCGTCTCGAGATCCGGCAGGCGGAGGCCTGGGAGCCGGAGCGCGACGGCGAGCGGTCGGGCACGGTGTCGCTCGAGATCACGGGCGCACCGGTGCGCCTCACGGGCACCGTGACGCTCTCCCCGGAGGGGGACGGCACGGTCGAGCGCTACGACGGCGAGGTCAAGGCCAACGTGCCGCTCTTCGGCGGGGCGATCGAGCAGGCCGCGGCCGAGGCCGTGCGGACGGCGCTCGCCGCGGAGGAGTCCGCCGGTCTCGCGTGGCTGTCGCGCTGACCACCGACCGAGCGGCGCCCGGCCGGACCCGATCGGCGACCCGGCGACGCCGGCCCGGCGACCGGTCTCGAACCGGTAACGATTTCCACAGAACCCGACCAAGCGGTAGGTCGCCGTAACGCCCTGACCTGCGGCGATACCTCGGTGGGAGCGCGACCACACCCGTGCGGACCCGACCCAGGCTTGACACGGGTTCGGGCGGGAACGCACGATCAGGCCGTTGTGTGGAAGCGCTACCACATTGGAGGTGGGAGCGCTGCCACGACCCGCCCCACCGACAAGGGAGTCACCGTGCTGAGCAGCACCCGTACGACCCGCCGGCCCCGCAAGGCGATCGCCGCCGTCGCAGGCCTCGCGGCCATCACCCTCACCCTGACCGCGTGCTCGAGCGGCTCCGGCTCGGACGACGACGCGACGGGCTCCGGCGACGGAGACAAGATCACGCTCACCGTCGCGACGTTCAACGACTTCGGCTACACGGACGAGCTCCTCGCCGCGTACACCGAGGAGCACCCGAACGTCACCGTCAAGCAGACGAAGGCCGCCAAGTCCGAGGACGCGCGGACCAACCTCACCACGAAGCTCGCCGCCGGCGGCGAGGGCCTCGCGGACATCGAGGCCATCGAGGTCGACTGGCTCCCGGAGCTCATGCAGTACCCGGACCTCTTCACCGACCTCACCGACTCGTCGCTCGACGGCCGCTGGGTGGACTGGAAGGTCCAGCAGGCGACGACGACCGACGGCAAGCTCATCGGCTACGGCACCGACATCGGCCCGAGCGCGATCTGCTACCGCCAGGACCTCTTCGAGGCCGCGGGCCTCCCGAGCGACCCGGCCGGTGTGGCGGAGCTCCTCGGTGGCGAGGACGCCACGTGGGACGACTACTTCGCCGCGGGCAAGACCTTCGTCGCCGCGAGCGACTCGGCCTGGTACGACTCCGCGATGTCCATCTCGCAGGCGATGGTCAACCAGATCGACAACGCCTACGAGGAGTCCGACGGCACGCCCAAGGACCTCGCGTCCAACCAGCCGATCATCGACATCTACGACACGGTGCTCGAGCAGTCGACGACGAACGAGCTCTCCGCCGGCCTCGAGCAGTGGTCGGGCGACTGGGACGCCGCGTTCCAGAACGACGGCTTCGCGACGATGATCTGCCCCGCGTGGATGACCGGCCCGGTCGAGGAGCGCTCGGGCGGCGTCACCGGCTGGAACGTCGCGGACGTCTTCCCCGGCGGCGGCCTCAACTGGGGCGGCTCGTTCCTCACGGTGCCGGCCTCCGGCCCGAACGCCGAGGCGGCCAAGGAGCTCGCCGCGTGGCTGACCGACCCGGCGCAGCAGACGACGGCCTTCGAGAACGCGGGCACGTTCCCGTCGCAGCTCGAGGCGCAGGAGTCCGACGCCGTGCAGTCCTTCACGAACGACTTCTTCAACGACGCCCCGGTCGGCACGATCTTCGTCAACCGTGCGCTCGCGATCGACAGCGCGCCGTTCAAGGGCGCGAACTACTTCTCGATCCACACGACCGTCCAGGACGGCATCAAGCGCGTGGACGTCGAGAAGACGGACGACGCCGCCTCCTCGTGGCAGAAGACGCTCCAGTCCTTCCAGGACCTGGGCCTGTGACCTGACGGGGCCGGGGGCGGCACGACCTGCCGCCCCCGGCCCCGCGCGCGTCCGCCCGCGGACGACGCCCCGCACCCGCAGCCACCCAGCGCCACCGAGCAGCCCAGGAATCCCACATGGCCGTCCTCACGCCCACCCAGCCCTCGCCGGGGCTCAGCGGGCCGCCGCCGCGCACGCCGCGCCGCGTCGGCTTCTCCCAGCGCCTCAGCCGCTGGGACGTCAAGGTCTCGCCCTACCTCTACATCTCGCCCTTCTTCATCCTGTTCGCGATCACGGGACTCTTCCCGCTCGTGTACACCGCCGTGGTGTCGGTCTACGACTGGAACCTGCTCGGCGGCCAGGGCGACTTCGTCGGTCTCCAGAACTACACGGACGTCCTCGCGCAGCCGACGTTCTGGAAGTCCCTGCGCAACACCGTCTCGATCTTCGTGCTCTCGTCCGTGCCGCAGGTCATCGCCGCGATCGCGATCGCGGCCCTGCTCGACCAGAACCTGCGCGCCGCGACGTTCTGGCGCATGGGCGTCCTGCTGCCGTACGTCGTCGCGCCCGTCGCGGTCTCGATGATCTTCGGCCGCCTGTTCGCCGACCAGTACGGGCTCATCAACGAGCTGCTCGGCCTCGTCGGCGTCGACCCGATCCGCTGGCACGCCGACGCCCTCGCGAGCCACGTCGCCATCGCGTCGATGGTGAACTTCCGCTGGACCGGCTACAACGCGCTGATCTTCCTCGCCGCGATGCAGGCCGTGCCGCGCGAGCTCTACGAGGCCGCGATCATCGACGGCGCCGGGCGCGTGCGCCAGTTCTTCTCCGTGACCGTCCCCCAGATCCGCGCCACGATCATCTTCGTCGTCATCACGTCGACGATCGGCGGCCTGCAGATCTTCGACGAGCCGCGCATGTTCGACGCGCAGGGTCTCGGCGGCGCCGACCGGCAGTGGATGACGACCGTGCTCTACCTCTACGACGTCGCGTGGGGCAACCAGAAGAACTTCGGCCGTGCGGCCGCCGTCGCGTGGCTGCTGTTCCTGCTCATCATCCTCGTGGGCATCGTCAACTTCCTCGTCACCCGGCGGATCGCCACGTCGAACGCGCAGCCGCGCCCGCCACGCTGGGTGCGTCGCCGCCAGGAGGCGCGCAAGCGCCTGCGCGCCGAGGACGCCATGTCCGCGCAGCGTTCCGCCGCGGGGACCGAGGCGTCCGTCCCGACCGCAGCCAGCCCGACCGACCGGAGGAAGCGATGAGCTCCGTCCCCGTCATCGCCCAGACCGCCGGCCCGGGCGCGGCCCGCGCCGCGTCCCGCCGCCGGAGCGCCGGGAAGAACGTCGGCGGCACGCAGCGCCGCCCGCGCTGGGTCACGTACACCATCCTCGGGATCGTCCTGCTGATCTCGGTGTTCCCGCTGTACTTCACGCTGATCCTCGGCTCCTCGACGCCCGAGGAGATCTCGCGCAGCGCGCTGCCCCAGCTCCTGCCCGACGCGAGCCTGTTCGACCGGTTCGCCGACGTCATGAGCTCGGACGCGATCAACTTCTGGAAGGCCGCCTGGAACTCCGTGGTCGTCGCGGTGCTCACGTCCCTCTCGGTCGTGCTGTTCTCGACCCTCGCCGGCTTCTCGTTCGCGAAGCTCCGGTTCCGTGGCCGCGGCCCGCTGCTCGTGTTCGTCATCGCGACGATGGCGGTGCCCACGCAGCTCGGCGTCATCCCGATGTACATCCTCATGTCGGACCTCGGGTGGATCGGCAAGCTCCAGGCCGTCATCGTCCCCGCGCTCGTCACGGCGTTCGGCGTCTTCTGGATGACGCAGTACCTCGGCGAGGCGCTCCCGTACGAGCTCATCGAGGCGGCCCGGGTCGACGGCGCGTCCATGATCCGCACCTTCTGGTCCATCGCGCTGCCGGCGGCCCGCCCGGCCGCCGCCATGCTGGGCCTGTTCACGTTCGTGCAGCAGTGGACGAACTTCTTCTGGCCGTCCATCGTGCTCAACCAGAACAACCCGACGCTGCCGCTCGTGGTGCGGTCCCTGCAGTCGAACTTCTTCGTCGACTACTCGCTTGTCATGGCCGGGATCTTCCTCGTCACGCTGCCGCTCATCGTCATCTTCATCTTCACCGGCCGCCAGCTCGTGGCGGGCATCATGCAGGGCGCCGTCAAGGGCTGACGCCCGGCGCCCCGCGCCGCACGACCCGCCCACCACCCGGTGGGCGCGGTCCGTGCTGCGCGCCGACCGTCGCGCGGGCGGGCCCGACCGGCCCGCCCGCGTGCCATCCCGCGACTTCTCGAAGGACAATCGACCATGACCAGCTTCGTCCCGTCCGCGCCCCTCCCCCCGAACCCGGCGACCGCGACCGGACGCGTCGAGATGCCCCCGGGCTTCCTCTGGGGCGCCGCGACGGCCGCGTTCCAGATCGAGGGCGCGGGGCACACCGACGGGCGCACGGACTCCGTGTGGGACGCGTTCGCCCGCGTGCCGGGCGCCGTCGTGAACGGTGACGACGGCATGATCGCGTGCGACCACTACCACCGGTACCGCGAGGACGTCGCGCTCCTGCGCGACCTCAACCTGGGGACGTACCGGTTCTCGACGTCGTGGGCCCGCGTGCGCCCCGACGGCGGCGCGGTCAACCCCGCCGGGCTCGCGTTCTACGACCGCCTCGTCGACGAGCTGCTCGCCGCGGACGTCCTGCCGTGGCTCACGCTGTACCACTGGGACCTCCCCCAGGCGCTCGAGGAGAAGGGCGGCTGGACGTCGCGCGACACGGCGTACCTCTTCGCCGAGTACGCGGTGACGATGCACGAGGCGCTGGGCGACCGCGTCGGCGTGTGGACGACGCTCAACGAGCCGTGGTGCTCCGCGTTCCTCGGCTACACCGCGGGCGTGCACGCGCCCGGCCGGCAGTCGCGCGAGGACGGCCTCGCGGCCGCGCACCACCTGCTGCTCGGGCACGGCCTCGCGGTCCAGGCGCTGCGCGAGCGCGCGCCGGAGGCGAACCTCGGGCTCACGCTGAACTTCACGGTGTCCGACCCGGTCGACCCCCAGGACCCGGCCGACGTCGACGCCGCGCGCCGGATCGACGGCCAGTTCAACCGGATCTTCCTCGACCCCGTCTTCCACGGCGAGTACCCGGCCGACGTCCTCGAGGACGTCGCGCCCTACGGTCTGCTCGACCACGTCAAGGACGGGGACCTCGAGATCATCTCCACCCCGATCGACACGCTCGGGGTCAACTACTACAACGGCGGGGCGGTCTCGGCCCGCCCGCAGACGACGGCGCCCGGCACCGGGGGCGACGGCGGCGGTGGCACGCGCCCCGAGGGCGTCCGCGACGAGGAGGCCGACGCCGCGCCGGTGCGCCCGACGTCGTCCCCCTACCCCGCCGCGGACGGCGTGCACGCCCACTCGCGCGGCCTGCCGCGCACGGACATGGGCTGGGAGGTCCAGCCCGAGGGGCTGACGCGCCTCCTCACGCGCCTGCAGCGCGACTTCACCGGCCCGCGCGGCGTCGCGATGTACATCACCGAGAACGGCGCCGCCTACCCGGACCAGGTGGGCCCGGACGGCTCGGTCGACGACCAGGACCGGCTCGAGTTCCTCGACGCGCACCTGCGCGCGACGCGCGACGCGATCGACGCGGGGGCGGACGTGCGCGGCTACTTCGCGTGGTCCCTCATGGACAACTTCGAGTGGGCGCTCGGCTACACGAAGCGCTTCGGCATCGTCCGCGTCGACTACGAGACGCAGGAGCGCACCGTCAAGGCGAGCGGCGCCTGGTACGCCCAGGTCGCGCGCGACAACGCGATCCCGGCGCGCGAGACGCCGGCCGCGGACGCCGCCCCGGCCGAGTGACGGCGACGGTGAGGGCACGGTGAGCGGGGCGGTGCGGACCGGGGAGCGCGCGCGCCATACTGTCCCGATGAACAGCCTGCGCTCCGCGCCGACCCTGGACGAGGTGGCCCAGACGGCGGGTGTCTCGCGCTCGACGGCGTCGCGCGCCATCAACGGCGGCCTGCGGGTGTCGCCCGAGGCGCAGGCGGCGGTCGACGCCGCCGTCGCGCAGCTCGGCTACACGCCCAACCGCGCCGCCCGCTCGCTCGTGACGCGCCGCACGGACTCGATCGCCCTCGTGGTCCCCGAGCCCGACGAGCGCATCCTCACCGACCCGTTCCTCGCGGGCACGATGCGCGGCGTGAGCGCCGCGCTCGGCGGCACGGACCTGCAGCTCGTGCTGCTGTTCGCGCGCCCCGACGAGCAGCCGGGCCGCATCGTGCGGTACCTCAGCAGCGGCCACGTCGACGGCGCGATCGTCGCGTCGCACCACCGCGACGACGACCTCGAGGAAGCGCTCCTCGCGGCGCGCCTGCCCGCCGTGTTCGTGGGGCGGCCGTTCCACCCGACGCCGGACCTCCTGTACGTCGACGTGGACAACGTCGAGGGCGGCCGCCTCGCGGCGCGGCGTCTCGTCGAGGCGGGCCGGCGCCGTATCGCGACGATCGCCGGCCCGCAGGACATGACGGCGGGCGTGGACCGGCTCACGGGGTTCCGCGAGGTGCTGCGCGACGCCGGCCTGCCGGACGACGCGGTCGAGATCGGCGACTTCGCCGTCGCGGGCGGCGCGGCGGCCATGGAGCGCCTCCTCGCCGCGCACCCGGACCTCGACGGCCTGTTCGTCGCGTCCGACCTCATGGCCGAGGGCGCGCTGCGCGTGCTCGCGGCCCACGGCCGCGACGTGCCGCGCGACGTGTCCGTCGTCGGCTTCGACAACCTCGCCACCGCCGCCACGACGTCGCCCCCGCTCACCACGGTCCAGAACCCCATGGTCGAGATGGTGCGCGGCGCGACCGACCTTCTGCTCGACCTCGTGGGGGGCCGCGGCGACGAGATCGCGTCGCAGGTCCTCGCGCCGGAGCTCGTCGAGCGCGACTCCGTCTGACCCCGCGCCGTCCGCGGCGCCGCGCGGCACCCGAGGCGTGGGGGGCCGAGACGCTGTGGGCGGTCGCTCGTAACCTGGCGTCGTGCACCCGTCCACGGAACCGGTGGCCACGCTCTCGCGGGCCGACGTCCTCGCCGCGCGCTGGCACGCCCACGAGCTCGACCGGGCGCCGGGCGCGGCGGCCGCGGTGACGGACGTCGCCGTCCTCGACCTGGGCGTCCAGGACACGGGGTCCGACGGCGCCGCGTGGGCGCTCGCCGTCCGGGGCGCCCCGCCCGTCGCGCCCGGCACCCTGCCGCCCGACCTCGCGCTCGCGTGGACGCTGCGCGGCGCCCCGCACGTCTACCGCCGCGCGGACCTCGCCGACGTCGCGACCGCGACGGCGCCGTTCTCCGAGGCCGACGCCGCCAAGCGGGTCTACGACGCGAGCCGACCGCTCCGCGCGGCGGGTGTCGCCGTGCTCGACGCCCTGCGCACCGAGGCGCGGCTCGAGCGCGACCTCGTCGAGTCGCCGACCGTCAAGGGCGACCTCTCGACGCGTCTCACCGCGCGGCTCCCGGAGCCGCACCTGCGCTGGTGCGGGCCGTGCGGCGCCACCCACAGCTACGAGCAGACGTTCCGCCTCGCGGCCCTGCAGGCCGGGCTCGAGCTGGAGCCGGGCTCGTCCCCGCCCGTGCTCCGGCGCGTCCCCGGCCTCGAGCCGCCGCTCTACGGGCGCCTCGGCGGGGACGCCCCGCCGCGCCTGGACGTCGTGCGCGGCTACCTGCGCTTCTTCCCCGCCGCCGGCGTCCAGGACGTCGCCGCGTTCCTCGACGCCCCGGTCAAGGACGTCCGGAGCCGGTGGCCCGACGACGCGGTCCGCGTCGAGGTCGCCGACGTCGAGCCGGGTCCGCGGCCGACCGAGCGCTGGGTGCTCGCCGAGGACCTCGGTCGCGTCACGGGCGCCGCCGCGCGCGAGCGCGACGCGCGACCCGCGCCCGGTGCCCCGGCCGTGCGCCTCGTAAGCCCCTACGACCTGTTCCTGCAGCTGCGCGACCGCGCGACGCTCGTCCCGGACGGCGCGCGCGCCAAGGACCTGTGGCGGGTCCTCGGCCGACCCGGGGCCGTGCTCGCGGGCGGCGAGGTCGTGGGCACGTGGCGGCCCCGCGCGTCGGGCCGTCGCCTCACGGTCCTGACCGACCCCTGGGTCCCGTGGGACGCCGGGCTCGCCGACGCCGTCGCCGAGCAGGCGGAGCGCCTGCGCGCGCACCGCGACGCGGCGTCCGTGACCGTCTCGCCGGTGCCGGACGCGCGGTAGCGACCGGGGTGCGGCGCGGTCGTCGTGGGAGGTGCCCGGCGGTGGCCGAGCCCCTCCCGCGCGCCGGGAGCGGTCAGCGCTTCACGTGGCCGTACCGGTGCGTCGTGCGGCTGACGGCCTGCTCGTGGAGCACGGCGAGCAGCTCGCGGCGCCCGCTCGCGACGACGGGGTGGTCGAGCACCGTGACCTCGCCGACGCGCTCGGCCGCGGCCTCGTGCAGCCCCGGCGCGGAGCCGACGACGCGGACCCGACCCCGGACGGCGCCCGACGCGACGCGGCGCGCGAGCTCCTCGTCGCTCACCGCGGCGTCGCCCGCGCTCGGCACGACGACGGCCGGCACGCCCGCGGTGCGCGCGGCGTGCAGGACCCGCTCGACCTCGACGGGGAGCGCGTCCGCGCCGACGCGCACGGTGAGCACGTCGACCGGGCGGTAGCGGAAGACGTTCGCCTCGACGTGCAGGCCCGAGGGGTCGTGGCCCACCGAGAACTCCCGCTCCCACCAGCGCATGTCGTCGGCCTTCGCCCACGCGAGCCACGCCTCGGGCGCGGTCTCGCGCGCGGGCGGCGCCGCGTCGTGCGTGCTGTCGGTGCCCGACGCCGACGCGCTCGTCGAGGTGCCGGGCGCGTCGCTCCAGCGCCCGAGCTGCGCGACGTAGTTCGGCCCGCCCGCCTTGGCGCCCGGCCCGACGGCCGACTGCTTCCAGCCGCCGAACGACTGCCGCTGCACGATCGCGCCGGTGATGTGCCGGTTGACGTAGGCGTTGCCCACCTGGACGGCGTCGAGCCAGCGCTCGACCTCGGCGTCGTCGAGGCTGTGGATGCCGCCGGTGAGGCCGAACGGGACCGCGTTCTGCAGCGCGATCGCCTCGTCGAGGGTCGCGGCCGTCATGATCCCGAGGACCGGCCCGAAGTACTCGGTGAGGTGGAACGGCGACCCGGGCGCGACGCCCTCCTTGAGACCCGGCGTCCAGAGGCGGCCCTCCAGCTCCGGCCCGCCGTCCAGCAGCCGCGGCCGCACGAGCCAGGTCTCCCCCGGCTCGAGCGTCGTCAGGGCGTGCAGCAGCTTGCCCGACGCGGGCTCGGTGAGCGGGCCCATGGTCGTCGCGACGTCGGTCGCCGGACCGACGGCGAGCGAGCGCACCGCGTCCACGAGCTGGCGCCGCACCCGGCGGCCCGTCTCCGTCCGCGGGTCGCCCGCCGAGCCGACGAGGATCGCGAGCGACGCGGCCGAGCACTTCTGCCCCGCGTGCCCGAACGCCGACCGCACGAGGTCCGCGACCGCGAGGTCGAGGTCCGCCGACGGCGTGACGACGAGCGCGTTCTTGCCCGACGTCTCGGCGAGCACCGGGCGCGACGGCTTCCACCGCGCGAAGAGCTGCGCGGTCTCGATCGAGCCCGTGAGCACGACGCGCGCGACGTCGTCGTGCGTGACGAGGCGGGTGCCGAGCTCGTCGTCGGGCACGCGGACGTACTGCACGACGTCGGTCACCGAGCCCGCGTCCAGCCCCGGGAAGTCACCGGGCGCCGCGGCCACCGCGTCGCGCAGGCCCGCGTGGACCGCCTCGACGGCGACCTCGAGGCAGCGCGGCGTCGGCGGCGCGGGCTTGGCGAGCACGGCCGACCCGGCCGCGAGCGCCGCGAGCGCCCCGCCCACGGGGATCGCGACGGGGAAGTTCCACGGCGGCGTGACGAGCGTGACGCCGTCGGGCGCGAACCGGGCGCCGGGCACGTGGTCCAGCTCCTCGGCGGAGCGCGCGTAGTAGCGCGCGAAGTCGACGGCCTCGCTCACCTCGGGGTCGGCCTCGGCGACGGTCTTGCCGGGCTCGTGCACCATCGCGGCGACGAGGTCGGTGCGCGCCTCCTCCAGGCGCCGGGCAACGGCGCGCAGCGCGGCGGCGCGGGCCGCCGGGGCGACCTGCGACCACGCGGCGGTCGCGCGCACGGCGGTCGCGACGGCGTCGTCCACCCGGGCGGTCGTCGTGAGCTCCGGTGTGCGGACGGGGACGAACCCGGAACCGGTCCCGGTGACGTGGCGGGCCCAGTCGCGCGAGGCGGCGACGGCCGGGTCGGTGTCGGGGGCGTTCGCGAACCCGGCGTCGGTCCCGGCGCCGACGGCGGGCCGGGGCGTGCGGCGCGGCGCGACGTCGGTCTCGGCGTAGTGCACCCCGTGGCGCACCGACGCGCGGAACGCGGCCTCCTGGCGCTCCATGGGGCTGCCCGCGGGCGACCCGTCGGGCGCGAACATGGCGTGCAGGAAGTTCTGCTCGGCGGCGTTCTCCTCGAGGCGGCGCACGAGGTAGGAGATCGCGACGTCGAAGTCCTCGTCGCGCACGGCGGGCGTGTACAGCACGACGCGCCCGCCGCGCCCGGCGTGCGGGCCGCTCTCGACGCGGTCGGCCGCGACCTCGTCGCGCACGGCACGCGCCTCGCCGGGGGCCATGCCCTGGAGCATCTCGACGTCGAGCGCATGGCTCACGCCGCGGGCCCGGCCGAGGAGCACGGCGAGCGCGACGTGGAAGAGGTTGTGGCTCGCGACGCCGATGCGCACGGCGTCGGTCCGCGGCGCGCGCAGGGCGTGGTCGAGGAGGCGGACGTAGTTGGCGTCGACGTCGGGCTTCGTGGGGTAGGGCGCCTGCGGCCAGCCGTGCAGCTCGGCCTCGACGGCCTCCATCGCGAGGTTCGCGCCCTTGACGAGGCGCACCTTGATCGGCGCTCCCCCGGCGGCGACGCGCTCGGTCGCGAAGCGGGTGAGCCCGTCGAGAGCGCCGAGCGCGTCGGGCAGGTACGCCTGGAGCACGATCCCGGCCTCGAGGTCGTGCAGGTCGTCGTGCGCGAGGATCTCGCGGAAGACCGCGGTCGTGAGCGCGAGGTCCTTGTACTCCTCCATGTCGAGGTTGAGGAAGACGCCGTGGTCGCGCGCCGCCTGGTACAGCGGCAGCAGCCGCTCGACGACGCGGGCGCACGACCCGTCGAGGTCCCACGTGACGAGCTGCGACGCGACGGACGACACCTTGACCGACACGTAGTCGACGTCGGGGCGCCGCACGAGCGCGAGCGTGCGCTCGAGGCGCGCGTCCGCCTCGGCCTCGCCGAGCACGGCCTCGCCGAGGAGGTTGACGTTGAGCGCGTAGCCCTCCGCGCGGGTCCGGGCGAGGTGCGGGCCGAGGCCGCGGCCGGCGTCGGCCACGAGGTGGCCCACGAGCTGGCGCAGGCGCACGCGCGCGGCCGGCACGACGACGCGCGGCAGCACCGGCGCGACGCCCGCCCCGACGCGCAGGAGGGACCGGTCGACCGGCCCGAGGAACGACCCCGCGCTGCCCGCGAGCTCGCCGAGGCGGCCGAGCGCCCGCGCGGCGACGTGCACGTCCTGGGGGCGCGCGACGTCGTCGACGAACCGGACCGCGAGCTCGAGGCCCGCGGGGTCGGAGACGAGCGCACCGAGCCGCTCGGCGGTCTTGCGGGCGCGCGCGTCGCCCGCTCCCTCGCTGGCGGCGAGCCAGCGCCGGGCCAGAGCGACGGCCTCCTCGACGAGGTCGTCCGGGGAGGTGAGGCTCGTGTCGCCGACGGCTCCGGGGGTGGGGAGCGGCCGGGCGGGCGCGTCGTTGCTCATCCCTCCAGGGTGCCTCGGGTCGCGGTGGCTCGTCTTGTACGATCCGGGGCGACATGGCACCCGTCCGCGACAACCTGTGGCCCGAGGGCATGGCGCTCCTCGCCGCCCTCAGCCCCGCCATGGTCGCGCTCATGGACGAGCTGCCGGACACCATGTTCTGCGCGAAGGACGTCACGGGCCGGTACGTCGCGGTCAACCCGGTGTTCGTCGCGCGGACGAACGAGCGCTCGCGCCGCGCCGTGCTGGGCCGACGCGCGCGCGACCTGTTCGTCGCACAGCTCGCCGAGCGCTACGAGCAGCAGGACGCCGAGGTGCTGCGCGGGCGCGCGCTGCGCGGCGAGCTCGAGCGCATCCGGCGGCTCGGCGGCACGTCGGGCTGGTTCCTCACCTCCAAGCTCCCCGTGCACGACGACGCCGGTCACCTCGTGGGGATCGTCTCGGTCTCGCACGACCTGCGGGCGGGCGCGGCGGACGACGCGACGATGGACTCCCTCGCCGCGCTCGTCGCCGCGGTCGAGGCGGACCTCGGGGCGCGCTGGACGACGGCGCGGCTCGCCGAGGCGGCGGGGTGCACGCCCGCGGTCCTCGACCGGCGCGTGCGGCGCGTGTACGGCGTGACGCCGCGCCAGCTCGTGCTGCGCACCCGGGTCGACCACGCGACACGCCTGCTCGCGGGGAGCGCCGTGTCGATCGGCGACGTCGCGGCGGCGAGCGGGTTCTACGACCAGCCGTCGTTCACGCGCACGTTCGCGCGCCTCGCGGGCGAGACCCCGGCCCAGTACCGGCGCCGCACGCGGCGCTGACCGTTCCCGCCCGCGCGACGGCGGGCGGGCCCGCGGTGCCGAGCGCGCCCGCGGTGGCGAGGGACGGCGTCGGGCACGGAGACTGACGGCATGACCTCCGCAGACCCCGCCCCCGTCCCCGCGGTCGAGCTGCCCGGCGGCACGATGCCCCTGCTCGGCCTCGGCACCTGGCAGTCCGAGGGCGACGACGCCTACCGCGCCGTGCGCCACGCGCTCGACGTGGGCTACCGGCACGTCGACACCGCGACGGGCTACGGCAACGAGGCGCAGGTGGGGCGCGCGCTCGCCGACTCGTCCGTCGACCGCGCCGACGTGTTCGTCACGACCAAGCTCCCGCCGGACGCCGCGGGCCGCGAGCGCGAGACGCTCGAGGCGTCGCTGCGCGACCTCGGCACGGACCACGTCGACCTGTGGCTCGTCCACTGGCCGCCGGCGGGCGAGGCGTCGCCGTGGGTGTGGGAGCGGTTCGTCGAGCTGCGCGACGAGGGCAAGGTGCGTTCGATCGGGGTGAGCAACTACTCCGTCGAGCAGGTCGACGTGCTGTCCGAGCAGGTCGGCGAGACGCCCGCCGTCGACCAGATCCCGTGGAGCCCGGCCGACTACGACCACCGGGTCGTGCACGAGCTCGCGCAGCGCGGCGTCGTGCTCGAGGGGTACAGCCCGTTCAAGCGCACCGACCTCGACGCGCCGGTCCTCGCCGAGGTCGCGGCCGCGCACGGCGTCACCCCCGCGCAGGTCGTGCTGCGCTGGCACCTCGACCACGGGTTCGTCGTCATCCCGAAGTCCGTGACGCCGGAGCGGATCGAGGCGAACTTCCGGGTGACCGGGTTCTCCCTCACCGCCGACGAGCTCGCGGCGGTCGACGCCCTCGGGCACCGCCGGGGCGTGTGAGGGGCGAGCGACCGCGCCGGGGGTAGCGTGACCCTCGGTGCCGCACACCCCCGCGGCACCGAGGAGAACCTCGAACCGGAGGAACCGTGACGACGACGTCCGTGCCGCCCGCCACCACGAGCGACGGCCCCACCCCCACCGACAGCACCGATCTCCCCCGCGGCACGCGCCGCTCCCCCGACGCCGGCGCCCCGGCGTCCGCGCTCGACACCGCGCACGCGCAGCTCGCCGGCGCGGTCCGCTTCCTCGGCTACGACGACGGCCTGCACGAGATGCTCGCGACCCCGCGCCGCGAGGTGAACGTGGCCGTGCCGCTGCGGCGCGACGACGGCCGCACCGTCCTGTTCCACGGCTACCGCGTGCAGCACAACGTCTCGCGTGGTCCGGGCAAGGGCGGCCTGCGGTACGCGCCGAGCGTCGACATCGACGAGGTCCGCGCGCTCGCCATGTGGATGACGTGGAAGTGCGCCCTCGTGGACCTGCCGTACGGCGGCGCGAAGGGCGGCGTCGCGATCGACCCGCGCTCCTACTCCGACGCGGAGCTCGAGCGCGTCACGCGCCGCTACACGTCGGAGATCATGCCGGTCATCGGGCCCGAGCGGGACATCATGGCGCCCGACATGGGCACGAGCGAGCGGACCATGGCCTGGGTCATGGACACCTACTCCGTCAACCAGGGCTACACGATCCCGGCGGTCGTGACGGGCAAGCCCATCACCGTGGGCGGGTCGCTCGGTCGCACGACGGCGACGAGCGCCGGGGTCGTGCACGTCACCGCCGCGGCGCTCGAGGAGGCGGGCGTGCCGCTGTCCGACGTGCGCGTCGCCGTCCAGGGCTTCGGCAAGGTCGGGTCGCACGCGGCCGCGATCTTCGCCGCCCGCGGCGCGCGCGTCGTGGCGGTCTCCGACCAGTACGGCGGGGTGCACGCCCCGGACGGGCTCGACGTGCGGGCGCTGGTCGAGCACGTCGCCGCGACGGGGAGCGTCGTGGGCTTCGACCGGGCCGACCCGGTGGACAACGACGCGCTGCTCGCGCTCGACGTCGACGTGCTCGTCCCGGCCGCGGTCGAGGGCGTGCTCGACGGCGACACCGCCCGCACCGTGCGCGCGCGCTGGGTCGTCGAGGGCGCCAACGGACCGACGACCGCCGAGGGCGACCGCGTGCTCGCGAAGAACGGCGTGACCGTGGTGCCGGACGTGCTCGCGAACGCGGGCGGCGTCGTCGTCTCCTACTTCGAGTGGGTCCAGGCGAACCAGGCGTACTGGTGGACCGCGGACGAGATCGGCGACAAGCTCGAGCACCGCATGCTCCACGCCTACGAGGAGGTCGCGGGTCTCGCGCGCCGCGAGGACCTCAGCCTGCGCGACGCGGCGCTCGTCATCGGCGTCCAGCGCGTAGCAGAGGCCCACCAGATCCGAGGCCTCTACCCCTGAGGCACCAGACTCGGCCCCGCCGAGCACGGGGTCCGCGACCGTCCTGGGCTCGATCCGGTCGCGGAGCCCGTGCTCGGCGGGTGATCAGGGGCGTGGCCGGCGGGTTGTCGCCAGGAGCGCCGACAGGAGGGCGATCGCGGATGCTGCGACGGCGGCCCAGGCGACGGTGTGGTTGACCAGCTCGCCCTGGAACCGGCCGACGGCGATCCACGCGAGGCCCCACGACATCGCGAGGCCGATGCCGAGCACGACCGCGCGACGCCCGGCGGCGAACACGGCCCACGCGACCGAGAGGGCGGCGGCCGCCGCGACGAGCACGACCGACCAGCCCGTCGCGCCGAGGCCGAGCTCGCCGACACCCCCGTCGGTGAGGGCCGCGGCGACGTTGGCGAGCGTCGCGACGCTCACCCAGCCGGTGTACAGGCCCATCGTCCCGTCGAGCACGACGGCCTGCGCCGTCGACTCGGGCCGACGGCGCACGAGCCGCACGACGACCACCGCGTTGACGGCGAGCAGCGCCGCGATGACGACGACGCTCAGCGGCACCCACCCGGCCTGCACGACACCGATCCACGCGGCGTTGAGGACCATGGACACCAGGACCCACCACGCGGTCGCGCGCAGGCGCGGGCTCGTCGCGTGCCGCGGCAGCACCTGGTAGACGGCGAACGCGAAGAGGCCGAGGTAGATCACCGACCAGATGCGGAACGCCGGGTTGTCGGGCGCGACGGGCGTCGCGGTCGAGGACAGCGCTCCCCCGGCGGTCTGCTCGACGGACGTGCCGCCGAAGGCGCCCGCGCCGTACGCGGCGGCCCCGGCCGCGACGAGCGACCCGACGAGGACGACGACCTGGCGGACCCGGTCGGAGGGAGCGGGGGCGCGGACGCTTCCCGCGGGGACGGCGGCTGCGGTGGTCATGCCTCCAGCCTGACATCACTCAGCATGCTGAGCATGTCGGGGCGCCACCGATCCCCGCGGAGAAGGTGGCCGCTCCCCCGCCGAGAACGACCCTGCTCCCCGCCGAGAGCGACTCTGGTGTCGGTATCGCGGGGATACCGACACCAGAGTCGTTCTCGGCCGCAGACCCGGGCTTGCCGGGCGGGCGGGAGCGAGGGTGGGGGGTCAGGCCAGGGGCTGGCGGTCCGCCCAGTCGGCGAGCGTCGTGCGCGGGCCCGTGAAGAACGGGACCTCCTCGCGCACGTGGCGGCGCGCCTCGGTCGCGCGCAGCTCGCGCATGAGGTCGACGATGCGGTGCAGCTCGTCGGCCTCGAACGCGAGGATCCACTCGTAGTCGCCGAGCGCGAACGACGCCACCGTGTTGGCCCGCACGTCCGGGTAGTCCTTCGCCGCGAGGCCGTGGTCGCGCAGCATGGTGCGGCGCTCGGCGTCGGGCAGGAGGTACCAGTCGTACGAGCGCACGAACGGGTAGACCGACAGGTAGTCGCGCGGCTCCTCGCCCGCGAGGAACGCGGGCACGTGCCCCCGGTTGAACTCCGCCGGGCGGTGCAGCGCCACGTTCGACCACACGGGCTCGAGGTGCGCGCCCAGGCCGCTCGCGCGCAGGTGCTGGTAGGCGCGCTGCACCGACTCGACCGTCGGGCCGTGCCACCACACCATGAGGTCGGCGTCCGAGCGCAGGCCCGCGACGTCGTACCAGCCGCGCACGACGAGGTCGCCGTCCGTCGCGGACGGGTTGTCACCGCCGCCGACGGCGGCCAGCGCGTCCGCCACGAGGCCCGCGCGCTCGTCCGCGTCGGCGGGCAGGGGCGCCGCCGTCGCGAAGACGGACCACATCGCGTAACGGATGGTGGTGTTGATCTGCTCGTGGTCCGCGGGCACGCGCGCGGCGTCGTTCATCGGGGTTCCTCTCGGGTCCGTGCGGGGGTGTCCGCCGGGGTTCAGCTGTGGATGTCCGTGCTGCACAGCGCCGGGACGCCGCTCGGCTCGCCGTCGCGGCGCAGGCAGCAGCCCGGCGCGCACACCGAGCGGAACGCGGGCAGCGCACCGACCGTGGCCTGCTCGACGTCCTCGCCGCGCGCGAGCGCCGCGCGCTCGACGAGCAGGTCCACGAGGCCGCGCACGAACGGCTCGCGCGTGCTCACGGTGCCCGCGCGGACCGCGGTCATCCCGAGCTCCGTCGCCGTCTCCATCGCCTCGGTGTCGAGGTCGTACGCGACCTCCATGTGGTCGGAGACGAAGCCGATCGGCGACAGCACAACGTCGCGGACGCCGTCCTGCGCGAGAGCCTCCAGGTGGTCGTTCACGTCGGGCTCGAGCCACGGCTGGCTCGGCGGGCCGGACCGCGAGCAGTACGCGAGGTCCCACGCGACGTCGTGGCCCAGGCGCGCCGACACCTCCGCGGCGATGACGCGCGCGAGGTCGAGGTGCTGCTCGGAGTACGTCGCGAACGAGACGCGCGACGCCGCCTCCATCGTGTCCGGGATGGAGTGCGTGACGAACACGAGCCGCGCGGCAGCGCCGTCGCCGCCCTTGTCCGCGAGCGCCGCGTAGCCGTCGAGCACCGCGTCGACGTTCGCCTGCGCGAAGCCCGGGTGGTTGAAGTAGGAGCGCACCTTGTCGAACTGCACGCCCGTGGAGCCGTCGGGGCCGAGCTGGCCGCGCCCGTCGAGCACGACCGCGAGGTCCTCGCGGTACTGGCGGCAGCCCGAGTACGACGAGTACGCGGACGTCACGAGCGCGACGGCGTTCTTCGCGCCCAGCGCCTCGAGCTCGTCGATCGCGTCGGTCGTGTACGGCTCCCAGTTGCGGTTGCCCCACACGACGGGCAGCTCGGCGCCGCGGCGCGCGAGCTCGGCCTCGATCGCCGCCTTGAGCGCGAGGTTCTGCTCGTTGATGGGGCTCTTGCCGCCGAAGCCGTAGTAGTGCTCGCCGACCTCCTCGAGGCGCGAGTCCGGGATGCCCTTGCCCGCGGTGACGTTGCGCAGGAACGGCACGACGTCCTCGGGCTTGTTGGGCCCGCCGAACGAGTACAGCAGCAGCGCGTCGTACGGGCGCAGGTCGGGCGCAGGACCGGGGTCGACGGCGCTCGCGGGGGTGGCGGCGGGCTCGACGGGCTCAGCGGCCCGGCCCGTGTCGGCAGTGACGTCCTGGGGGGAGAACGGGGGCATGCTCCCGATCATGGCACCCGCTCCTGAGCCCGCTCGTCCGGAAGCGGGCACCTCGGACGTGACATTGACGGGACAGAGTGTCACCTCGTCCCCGCGAGGCCGGTCGCACCCTAGACTCGGGCCGCTCGTCCCTCGGGCCGCGCCGCGAGCACCGACGCCCGCGCACGAGCCGCCCGAGCCGACCACGTGGAGGTGGAGCCGTGCCGCTCCCGGAGATCACCGAGCGCGTGCCGCTCACGCGCCCCGACGGCCGCCTCGACCGCCGGGCCGTCGGCTGGGCCCGCCGGCCCCTCGTCGACACCGACGCGATCGGGCGGCGCGGCGCGGGCGGCCCGCGCCGGTTCGGCCGGAACAAGCGCTGGGAGTACTGGGGCGTGACCACCCCGACGCACGTCCTCGCCCTCACCGTCTCCTCGATCGACTACGCCGCGGTGCACGAGGTGTGGGTCCTGGACCGGGAGTCGGGCCGGACGTGGGGTGCCGGCGCGACCGTGGTGCCGGCGCGCGGCGTCGAGCTTCCCGGCACGCTGGGCGCCGGCCCGGCGCGCGCCCGGGCGAGGAACCTCGCGATCGACCTCGACGAGGTCGACGGCGGCACGCGCCTGCGGGCACGCACGCGCGACGTCTCGTTCGACGTCGTCGCCACGCTGCCGCCGGGTCACGAGCGGCTCGCGGTGGTGGTCCCGTGGAGCGACACGCGGTTCCAGTACACGGTCAAGGACGTGGCCCGCCCGGCGCACGGGACGCTGTGGGTCGACGGCCGGACGGTCGACGTGCCCGCCGGCTCGTCGTGGGCCGTGCTCGACCACGGGCGCGGGCGCTGGCCCTACGACGTCCGGTGGAACTGGGGCGCGGGCTCGGGCGAGAGCCACGGCCGGGTCGTCGGGATCCAGGTGGGCGGCCGCTGGACGGTCGGCACGGGATCGACCGAGAACGCGGTCCTCGTCGACGGGCGTCTCCACCATCTCCCCGACGAGCTCGTCTGGGACTACGACCTCGCCGGCCCGGACCGGCCGTGGCGCGTCAGCGGCGGCGGCCTCGACGCGACGTTCGTGCCCTTCCACACGAAGGTCACGCGCACGCACCTCGGGGTCGTCTCGTCGTCGACCGACCAGTGCTTCGGGCACTGGACGGGCACGTTCACGCCGCCGGCCGCGCCGGGTGCGGGCGGCACCCCGCCCGCGCCGGTGCGGTTCGACGGGCTCGTCGGCTGGGCCGAGGAGGTCCACAACCGCTGGTGACCGCCCCGCACCCCGGCCCGGCTTGCCAGTCCCCCGCCTCTGCCTAGCGTGGGGAGCGTCCCGGCGGCACCGACGCCGTCGGGCGTGCCCCGCGACGACGGCGACCCGTCCGCGGCGGCCGTGCCGGCACCGGAGCCGGCGCCGGTGGGAAAGGGGAGTCTCATGCAGGCACGACGAGGACGGTTCAGCGCGGGGACGACGGGGGTCGCGGCCGCCGCGGCGCTCGTGATGCTCCTGCCGCTCGGCGGCGGAGGCGAGCGCGGCGACGACCGGGGCGGCGACCGCGGCGGCGGCCAGGGCCACGGGAACGACCGCGCCCGCAACGTCATCTTCATCCAGGGCGACGGGCTCGGGCTCTCGCACCGCGAGCTGATCCGGCTCGCGACGGTGGGCAAGGACGGGCAGCTCGCGATGGACTCGCTCGAGCACGCCGGGTGGACCACGACGGACTCGGCCGACCCCGAGGAGGCCGTCACGGACTCCGCGGCGGGCGCCACGGCGTTCGCGTCCGGGGTCCGGACGTACAACGGGGCGGTGGGCGTCGACGTCGACGGCAACCCGGTCCCGACGCTCCTCGAGGCGGCCCGGGGCGCGGGCAAGGCCACCGGGCTCGTCACGACGGCGCAGGTCACCGACGCGACGCCCGCGGCGTTCGGCGCGCACGTGCCCGACCGCGGCGACCAGAGCGAGATCGCGCGCCAGCTCCTGGAGAGCTCGCGGCCCGACGTCGTCCTCGGCGGCGGCGAGGACTGGTGGTACCCGGCGGGCGACCCCGGCGCGTGGGAGGACAACCCCGCCAAGGACCCGACCGAGCAGAGCAAGGGGACGAAGGGGAACCTGGTCGAGCGCGCGCAGGACCTCGGCTACACGTACGTGAGCGACGCCGAGGGCCTCGCGGACGCGCGCGGGCGCAAGCTGCTCGGCCTGTTCGCGAACGAGGAGATGTTCGAGCAGCGCAACGAGGGCGAGGGCGACCTGTACGAGCCGGAGGTGCCGCTCGTCGACATGACGGCCAAGGCGCTCGACGTGCTGTCGCGCGACCGCGACGGGTTCTTCCTGCTCGTCGAGGAGGAGGGCGTGGACGAGTTCGCGCACCGCTCCAACGCGACGCGCACGATCCAGGCCGGGCAGGCGCTCGACGAGACCGTCGCGCTGGCGCTGGAGTTCCAGAAGCGGAACCGGGACACGCTCGTGCTCGTCGTGGGCGACCACGCGACGGGCGGGCTCGCGATCGAGAACGTCGACCCCGAGGACGAGGGCGGCGAGGGCGCGACCGCCGAGGACGGCCCGTTCGACCTCGCGGGCTCCGACCTGCAGTTCACGGTCGACTGGACGACGGGCGGCCACACGGGCGAGGCGACGCCCATCACCGCACAGGGCCCGGGCGCCGCACGCCTCGCGGGCGCGCAGCGCAACACCGACGTCCACGACGCCGTCCTGCGCGCGATGCAGCCCCGCGGCCGCGGCTGAGCCCCGGGGAGCCGCCCGGCCCCGCGCCGCCGACCACGGGCCTGGCGCCGCCGAGCACGGCCCTGGCGCCGCCGACCACGGCCCTGGCGCCGCCGACCACGGGGTCGGCGACCGGATCGAGACGATTCCGGTCGCCGACCCCGTGTTCGACGGAGAGGTGGGGGCGGAGAAGGGGGTGCGGGGCGGGGGCCGGGGGGCCGAGCGCTGGGGTCAGCCCTTGACCGCTCCTCCGAGGCCGGCGCCCTGGAGGAACATGCGCTGGAAGACGAGGAACAGGCCGACGGGGATGAGGGTCGAGATCGCGAGCGCGGCGAGGAAGACGCCAAGGTCGGTCGACGCCTCGATGGACGGCAGGCGCACGGACAGCGGCTGGATCGCCGGGTCCTTGAGGACGAGCAGCGGCCAGAGGAAGTCCTTCCAGGCCGCGATGACCGCGAACACCGAGACGACGCCGACGATCGGGCGCGACATCGGCAGCACGACCGACCAGAACAGCCGGTAGGGCCCGGCGCCGTCCATGCGCGCGGCCTCGAACACCTCGCGCGGGAGGCTGTCGAAGAACCGCTGGACGAGCAGCACGTTGAACGCGCTCGCGCCCGCGGGCAGCCACACGGCCCAGAAGCTGTTGATGAGCGAGCGCCCCAGCAGGGGCGGGTCGAGGATCGTCAGATACAGCGGGACGAGCAGGACGATCGCGGGCACGAACATCGTCGAGAGCACGAGCGCCTGCACGACCTTCCCGTACCGCGGCCGCAGCACCGAGAGCGCGTAGCCGCCCGTCGTCGCGACGAGGATCTGCGACGCCCACGACCCGACCGCGAGCCAGATCGTGTTGAGGAAGTACCGGCTGACCTGGACGTCGTTCCACGCCTTGTCGAGGTTGTCCCACGCGATGCCGTTCGGGAAGACGGCCATCGGCGTGCGCAGGATGTCCTGCGTCGGCGTGACGGCGTACTTCGCGAGCAGCAGCATGGGGCCGAGGCCCGCGACGACGAGGATCACGAGCAGCAGGACGTGGGTCGTGCCCATCCCCCACCGCACGGACGGGCGGCGCCAGTCCGCCTCGGAGAGCGCGCCGCGCTCCTCGACGCCGTCGAGCGCCTTGCGGCGGCGCGCGCGCAGCCGTCGGCGGTCCGCCTCACGACGGGTGCGGCTCGCCTCCGCGGCGCGGCGAGCGGTGCCCGCCGGGTCGTCGGCGGCGTCCGTCGCCGCCGCGGAGTCCTGCGAGACGACGCCGATCTCGCTCGGGTTGTCGGTGGGCGAGAGGGTCATGACGTGCTCCAGGACCGGGTGAGCCGGAAGTAGAGGACCGAGAAGACGGCGAGGACGGCGGCGAGCATGATCGACAGCGCGGTCGCGGCCCCGTAGTCGCCGCCCAGGCTGTTCTGGAAGGCGTAGCGGTAGATGAGCAGCAGGATCGTCAGGGTCGCGTTGTTCGGCCCGCCGCCGGTGAAGAGGTAGGGCTCGAGGAAGACCTGCGCCGTGCCGATCACCTGGAGGATCAGGGTGATGAACAGGACGCCGCGCAGCGCGGGCAGCGTGACGTGCCAGATCTTGCGCCACAGCCCGGCGCCGTCGACCTCGGACGCGTCGTAGAGCTCGGGCGGCACGCTCGTGAGCGCCGCGAGGTAGATGATGATCGTCCCGCCCGCGCCGGCCCACGTGGCGGCGAGCACGAGCGAGGGCATCGCCGTCGAGGCGTCCTGGAGCCACGGGTACGGGCCGAGCCCGACCCAGCCGAGGATCGTGTTGAACACGCCTGTCGGGCTGCCGTTGTAGAAGAACTTCCACAGCAGCACCGCGACGACCGGCGGCACGACGACCGGCAGGTACGCGAGCGCGGAGTACAGCCCGCGCGCCCGGCGGACCTCGCGCATGAGCACCGCGGCGACGAGCGGGATCGGGTAGCCGAACAGCAGCGCGAGGAACGCGAAGTAGAGCGTGTTCTTCACGGCCTTGCCCAGGAGCGGGTCGCTGAGCACCTGGCGGAAGTTGTCGAGCCCGACGAACGTCGGGTCGCTCACGAGGTTCGTCTCCTGGAAGCTCATGATCACCGCGCGCACGATCGGGAACCACGAGAAGACGCCGAAGACGAGGATCAGCGGGAGCAGGAACACGAGGTTGCTCAGGCCGCCGCCGCGGAACCACGTCACGGGGCTGCGGCGTCGGCCGCCGCGGTCGGCCCGCGCGTGCGAGGCGGGTCCCCGTCGCGGCGGGGCGGTGGTGGCGGTCACGGGCGGACGTCCTTCGGTGCGGTGGGAGGTGCCCGACGACGCGAGGTGCGTCGCGCCGTCGGGCACCGGCGGGGTACGGGTCGGCCGGCAGGGGGCGCCGCCGGCCGACCCGGGTCTGCGGGCCGGGACGCGCGGACGGTGCCCGCGCGCCCCGACGGGCGTCAGCCCTGGTCGAGCAGGGCCTGCGCCTCGGTGTTCGCCTGCTCCAGCAGCGCGTCCACGTCGGCGTTCTCGTCGGTGAGGACGGCCTGGACGACGGGGTCGAGCAGGGCGTAGATCTCCTGCGTCTTCTGCGACGGCTCACCCACGAGCGGCAGGTCGAACATCGTGTCCGTGTAGCTCGTCATCTGGTCGAGCGGGACGTTGATGTAGTCCTTGATCCACTCCTGGTTCTGCTGGTACTGCTCCGGGGAGAACATCGGCAGGACCGGGGTGCCGACGGGCTGGTCGTTCGCGACGAGCGTCTCGGCGTCGGCGACGGCACGCTTCTCGTCGACGAGCTTGCCGAGGTAGAAGAAGTCGATCCACTTGATCGCGGCCTCCTTCTTCGCCTCGTCCACGTCCGCCGGCATCGCGGCGAGCGTGCCGCCGGTGAGGACGCCCGCGTCGTCGCCCTCGAGCGGGAGCGCCGCGAGGCCGTAGGTGGCGGGGTCGATCGCGTTCGTCTGGACGAGCGACGTGAAGACGTCCGAGCCCGACGTGTACATGGCGACCTGGCCCGCGGCGAACGCCTGGTTCATGGTCCCCCAGTCGAGGAGGAAGTTGCTCCCGAGGGAGTTGTCCTCCCAGCGCATGGCCTGGAGCCACTCGAGCGCTTCCTTGGTGCCGTCGTTCGTGAGCGTCGACGTGGCGGTGCCGTCGTCGGCGACCTCCTGCGTCCGACCGCCGCGCGCGAACGTGTTGACCGTGAGCTGCCAGCCGCCCGTGTTGTTCTGCGACATCTGCATGTAGCCCGCGACGCCCGGGTTGGCGTCCGCGATCTTCTTCGCGTCCTCGCGGACCTCGTCCCACGTGGTCGGCGGCTGGTCGGGGTCGAGCCCGGCGGACTCGAACAGCTCCCGGTTGTAGTGCAGGCCCACGCCGTACACGTTCTTCGCGGGGATCGCGTAGACGTGGCCGTCGGAGCCCGTCCCGGCCTCGAGGATCGCCGGGTTGAACTTGTCGGCGTACGGCAGGGTCCGGAACTGCTCGTCGAGATCGGCGAGCTGACCGTTCTCGACGAGCGTCTTGGCGTCGGTGAAGGGGATCTCGAAGACGTCGGGCAGCGTGCCGCCGGCGAGCTGCGGGGCGAACGTCGTCGCCTTCCACTCGTACTCCTCCGGCTGCACGTCGATGTCCGGGTTCGCGGCCTCGAACTCCTCGACCTGCGCGTTGAAGGCGTCGATCGCCTCCTGCTCGGAGCCCGGCAGGAGGGACACCACCTTGAGGGTGACCTTCCCGTCGCCGCCCGAGCCGCTGCTCTCGTCGTCGCTGCCCGAGCCGCCGCTCGAGCACGCGGCGAGCGTGCTGAACGCGAGCGCCCCCGCGAGGGTGAGGGCGGTCGCCTGACGTGTGGACTTCATCGTCGCTCCTGGGTTCCGGTGGTGCTGGGTGGGTTACGGGGTGCTGGGTAGCGGGTGCGGGTCGGGGGGCCGGGGCCCCGCGGCCCGGGTTCTCGTGGCGGTCGCCGCGGTCAGGCCCGGAGCCAGACGGCGGTGTCGGTGGGCAGGCGCGCCGCGCCCGGCGCGTCGCTCGCGCGGGACACGCTCCCGGGCGCGTCGCTGCGCAGGAGGACCTCGGCGTCCGCGGGGAGCGGGACGTCGTCGGGCCCGAGGTTGACGACGCACGCGACCGCGCGTCCGTCGCCGTCACCGTCGCCGGGAGCCTCGCGGGCGAAGGCGAGCACGTCGTCGCCGAGCACGACCCCGCCGAGGGAGTCGAGCCAGCGGAACCCGCCGGCCCGGAGCGCGGGCTCGGCCCGGCGGGTCGCGAGGACGCGCCGGTAGAGCGTGAGCACCGAGGTCTCGTCGCCGGTCTGCGCCTCGACGGAGAGCTCGCCCCAGCCGTGCGGCTGGGGCAGCCAGGGCGCCGCCCCGCCGTCGGGCCCGAAGCCGTGGCTCGTGCCGCCGCGCGTCCACGGGAGCGGGACGCGGCAGCCGTCGCGGCCCGGGTCGACGCCGCCGGACCGCGCGTGCATCGGGTCCTGGATCGCGTCGAGCGGGAGGTCCTCCACCTCGGGCAGCCCGAGCTCGTCCCCCTGGTAGAGGTACAGCGAGCCCGGCAGCGCGGCGGAGAGCAGCGCGGCCGCGCGGGCCCGACGCCGCCCGGTCGCCAGGTCCGTCGGCGTGCCGAACCGCTTGGTGGCGAACGCGAACGAGCTGTCCTCGCGCCCGTAGCGCGTCACGGGTCGGGTCACGTCGTGGTTGGACAGGACCCAGGTCGCGGGGGCGGCGACCGGCCCGTGCGCGTCGAGCGTGGTCTGGACCGACTCGCGCAGCGCCTTCGCGTCCCACGGGCGGGCCATGAAGTCGAAGTTGAACGCCGTGTGCATCTCGTCCGGGCGCAGGTACCGGGCGAACCGCTCCCGGTCCGCGAGCCAGACCTCGCCCACGAGCACGCGCGGCTCGTCGTACGCGTCGGCGACCGCGCGCCAGCCGCGATAGATGTCGTGGAGCTCGTCGCGGTCGACGTGCGGGTGCTCGCCGGGGCCGGGGTGGTCCGGGACCTCGGGCAGGGCCGGGTCCTTGACCAGCTGCGCCGCCGAGTCGATGCGGATGCCCGCGGCGCCGCGGTCGAACCAGAACCGCAGGATGTCCTCGTGCTCGCGGCGCACGTCGGGGTGGTCCCAGTTGAGGTCGGGCTGCTCGGGCGCGAACACGTGGAGGTACCACTCGCCGGGCGTGCCGTCGGGGTTCGTCGTGCGCGTCCACGTGCCGCCCTGGAACTCCGAGACCCAGTGCGTCGGGACCTGCGACCCGTCCTCGCCCCGGCCCGGGTGGAACCAGAAGCGCTCGCGCTCGGGCGACCCGGGGCCGGCCGCGAGGGCCGCGCGGAACCACTCGTGCTCGGACGAGACGTGGTTCGGGACGACGTCGACGATCGTGCGGATGCCGAGCGCGCGGGCCTCCGCGATGAGCTGCTCGGCCTCGGCGAGCGTGCCGAACTGCGGGTCGATCGCGCGGTAGTCGGCGACGTCGTAGCCGCCGTCCGCGAGCGGGGACACGTACCAGGGGGTGAACCAGATCGCGTCGACGCCGAGGTCGCGCAGGTAGCCGAGGCGCTGGCGCACGCCCGCGAGGTCGCCCGTCCCGTCGCCGTTCCCGTCCGCGAAGCTGCGCACGTACACCTGGTAGATCACGGCGCTGCGCCACCAGTCGGGCGACGAGGCCGCCGGCCGTGCCGCCGCCGTGGGGGCCGCGTCGGGGATGGGCGCGCCGTCGGCGGCTCGGGGGTGGTCGTTGCTCACCGCGTCCTCTTCCGTGAGTGCGTGGCCGGGTGGTCGGGTGGTCGCCCCGTCAGGTCGGCGCACGGCGTTCGATGCAGTCCGGGTTGGTCCCGGGATGGTCCCGGGATGGTCCCGGGACGGCCGTCGTGCACCGGGTGCCGACCGCGCCGTCGGGCATGACAGTAACTAGTCGACATCATCTGCGCAAGAACCGGACAGTGGCGTTATCGGAACGCTATCTCGGCGTGTCCAGACCGCGACGCCTTCGGCCGGAGGTGGGAGCGGCTCCCGCCGCAGGGCAGACGACGAGGACCCCAGCCCGGCGCGCACGAGGCGGCCGGGCCGGGGCCCAGGAGGAAGAGGGTGCGGTCAGGCGACCGTCGCGTCACGACCCGTCGTGCGCGCGGCGGCCGTCGAGCCGCGCACGACGAGCTCCGGCTCGAAGAGCAGCTCGTCGCGGGAGACGTCGGCGCCCGCGATCATGCCGGCGAGCAGGTCGACGGCCGCGCGGCCCATCGGCTCGATCGGCTGGCGCACGGTCGTCAGCGCGGGGTCCGTCGAGTTCATGAGGTTCGAGTCGTCGTAGCCGACGACGGAGACGTCGGCGGGCACGTCGAGCCCCGCGCGGCGGACGGCGCGGACCGCGCCGAGCGCGAGGGGGTCGCTCGCGCACACGATCGCCGTCGCGCCGGCCTCGAGGAGCCGGTTCGCGGCGGCCTGACCGCTCTCGAGCGAGTACTGGCTGTGCACGACGAGCGCCGGGTCCAGCGCGTGGCCGTGCCGCTCGGCGAAGGCCTGCGCGGCGGCGAGCTTGCGCTCGGAGGGCACATGGTCGGCCGGGCCGAGGAGCAGGCCGACCCGCTGGTGGCCGAGGGACAGCACGTGGCCGAGCGCCTGGTTCATGGCGACGAGGTCGTCGCACGAGACGCGGGGGAAGTCGAGGTCCTCGACGGACGCGTTCATCAGCACGACGGGCAGGCCGAGCTTCTCGAGCCGGCGGAAGTGCGCGTGGTCGGCCTGGCGCTCGGCGTAGAAGCCGCCCGCGAAGATCACGCCCGACACGTGCTGCCCCAGGAGCAGGTCGATGTACTCGGCCTCCGTCACGCCGCCCGCCGTGCGGGTGCACAGCACCGGGGTGAACCCCTGCTGCGCGAGCGCGCCCCCGATGACCTCGGCGAACGCCGGGAAGATGGGGTTGACGAGCTCCGGGAGCACGAGCCCCACGAGGCGGCCGCGCTCCCCGCGCAGCTTGGTCGGCCGCTCGTAGCCGAGCACGTCGAGCGCCGTGAGCACCGCGTCTCGCGTGGCCTGCGAGACGCCGGGCTTCCCGTTGAGCACGCGGCTCACGGTGGCCTCGCTGACACCGACCTTGGTGGCGACCTCCGCCAGACGTCTCGACATGCCGTCGACTATACGTCCGGCTGCAAGCGGCTTGCGTGATCCTCCCTGCGGTCAACGCACGTTTGCGGCAGCGCTGTCCGTCCGTCCACAGCCGGGTAGGACCACACGGCGCGGGCCCGATAGGCTCGTTCGGTGTCCTTCCAAAAGGTGCCCACCTCGTCCACGGCGGACCCCGCCGGGATCCTCCCCGCCCCGGTGACGCTCGAGCCCGGCGCCGGGACGACCGTCGTCGCGGACGGGACGTCCGTCGTCGCGGACCCCGCCCTGCGCCCCGCGGCGCGCTGGTGGCGGCGCGTCACCGAGGACGCGTTCGGCCTCGACCTCGTGCCCGCCCCGGCGGGCGCCGCGCCCGCCGACGGCACCCCGTCCGTGGTCTTCGCGGTCGACGACGACCTCCCGCCGTCGGGCTACCGCCTCGTCGTCGGCGACGACGGCGTCCGGGTCGGTGCGTCCGACCTCGACGGCGCGCACGCCGCGGCCCAGACCCTGCGCCAGCTCGCCGGCCCCGCCGCGTTCCGTCGTGCTCCCGCCGTGACGGGCGCGGGCGGTCGCTCCACGCTCGCGCTCCCCCACGTCGCGATCACCGACCACCCGCGGTTCGCGTGGCGCGGCGTGCTGCTCGACGTCGCGCGCCACTTCCTGCCGAAGGCCGACGTCCTGCGGTTCGTGGACCTCGCCGCGGCGCACCGGCTCAACGTGCTCCAGCTCCACCTCACGGACGACCAGGGATGGCGCGTCGAGATCGCGCGCTACCCCCGGCTCACCGAGGTGGGTGCGTGGCGGAGCGAGTCCGGGCTCGGCACCTGGCGCGCCGGCGTCGCCGACGGCCGTCCGCACGGCGGCTTCTACACGCAGGACGACCTGCGCGAGATCGTCGCGTACGCGCGCGAGCGCGGCGTCACCGTGGTCCCGGAGATCGACGCGCCGGGGCACGTGGAGGCCGCCGTCGCCGCATACCCGGAGCTCGGCACGCGCAAGCGACCGCACGAGGTCCGCACGACGTGGGGCGTGAGCACCGAGGTGCTCGACCCGTCGGAGGAGTCGCTGACGTTCTTCCGGCACGTGCTCGACGAGGTGCTGGAGATCTTCGACGCGCCGTTCGTCGCGATCGGCGGTGACGAGGTGCCCACGACGCTGTGGCGCGAGAACCCCGCGATCGTCGCGCGCGCGCAGGCGCTCGGGCTCGACGACGTCGGCGGGCTGCACGGCTGGTTCCTCGCGCGGCTCGCCGAGCACGTCGCGTCCCGCGGTCGGCGGGCGGTCGTGTGGGACGAGGCGTTCGGCCCCGCGCTCCCGCGCGACGTCGTCGTGACGTCGTGGCGCGGCTGGGCCGTGGGCGCGGACGCGCTCGCGGCGGGCCACGACGTCGTCATGGCGCCCGAGCAGGTCGTGTACCTCGACCACCGCGGCGGCGACACCCCGGACGAGCCCGTGCCGGTCGGGTTCCTCACCACGCTCGACGACGTGTACGCGTTCGAGCCCCTGCCGGCCGAGCTCGCGGGTGCCGCGGACGGCACGGCGGCCGGTCCCGCCACCGCTCCCGCGCCGGGCGCGCTGCTCGGCGGGCAGGCGGAGCTCTGGTCCGAGCACCTCGACTCCGCGCGCCGCGTCGACTACGCCGCGTTCCCGCGCCTCGCAGCGTTCGCCGAGGTCATGTGGTCGCCCGAGGCCGACCGCTCCCCCGGGTCCCCCGCGGCCCGCGCGTTCCACGAGCGCCTCGTCGCGCACCACCTGCCGCGCCTCGACGCGGCCGGCGTGGAGTATCGGCCGCTCGACGGGCCGCACCCGTGGCAGACCCGGCCCGGGGTCGCGGGCTGGCCGCGCGACCGCGCCGAGGAGCTCGCCGCGGGCGGCCTGCGCGGCGTCGGCGGCTGGGTCGAGGGTCGCGACGAGGACGCGGGCGGCCCGGCATGAGCGCCCTCGTGGTGCGCGGGGCGCGCCTCGTCGAGCCCGACGGCGGCCCCTCCGCCCCCGTCGACGTCACCGTGCGCGCGGGCCGGGTCGAGGGCGTCGCGCCCGCGGCCGCGACCGCTCCGGCGGGCGCCGACGTGCTGGACGCGGACGGCCGCCTCCTGCTGCCCGGGTTCGTCGACGCGCACGTGCACGGAGAGGCCGCCGTGCTCGACGACGACGTGCAGCTCGCGATGCTGCGCCAGGGCGTGACGAGCGTCGTCGTCGGGCAGGACGGGGTGTCCTACGCACCCTCGCCGCGCCCGGACGCCGACGGCGGGCCCGCGACGTCGGGCCTGCACGACGCCGCCGCCTGGGCGAGCGGGTACTTCGCGGCGATCAACGGCGAGCACCCGACGTTCCGCGGCGGGTCCGTCGCCGACCTCCTCGCCACGTACGACGGCACGACGCGCGTCAACGTGGGCTACCTCGCCCCGCACGGCACGCTCCGCTACGCGGTGCTCGGCGCCGCCGCGCGCCCCGCGACGCCCGCCGAGACCGACCGCATGCTCGCGCTGCTCGCGTCTGCGCTCGACGACGGCGCGCTCGGCCTGTCGACCGGCCTGGAGTACGTCCCCGCGACGTACGCCGACGAGACCGAGCTCGTCGCGCTCGCGCGCGTGCTCGCGGCGCGAGGACTTCCTCACGTGTCGCACATGCGCGGCTACGAGGACCGGGCCGGGCCGGCCTTCGCGGAGCTCGTGCGCGTCGCACGCACGTCCGGGGTCGCGACCCACGTCTCGCACTACCACGGCCCGGCCGCGGAGCTGCTGGGGTACGTCGACGACGCGCACGCCGCGGGCCTGGACGTCACGTTCGACTCGTACCCGTACCTGCGCGGCTGCTCGATCCTGTCCATGGTGTCGCTGCCGACGTGGCTCCCCATCGCGGACGTCGACGCGACCGTCGCGGCGCTCGCCGACCCGGCGGTGCTCGAGCGCCTGCACCGCGAGCACTTCCCGCACCTGGCCGACCTGTGGCCGCGCGTGACGATGGCCGCGGTCCCGACCGGCCCCGCCGCCGGGGCCGCGGCGGGCCCGGCCGAGGACCTGTCGTGGACCGAGGGCATGACGTTGCCCGACGTCGCCGCGCGCCTGGGGCTGTCCCCCGCCGAGACCGCGGTGCGGCTGCTCGTCGCGACGCGGCTGCGCGCGTCGTGCGTGTTCGCCCAGCCGCCCACGAACTCCCCCGAGTCCGTCCGCGCCCTGCTGCGCCACCGGGCGCACGTGGGCGGGTCCGACGCGATCTACGCGCCGGTCGGGGGCGGCGGCCGCCCGCACCCGCGCGGCTGGGGCGCGTTCGCGCGCTTCCTCGCCGAGCACGTGCGTACGCTCGGGGACTGGACGTGGCACGACGCCGTCACGCACCTGTCCGCGCGGCCTGCCGCGCGCTTCGGGCTCGCCGGGCGCGGCACGGTCGTCCCGGGGGCGGTCGCGGACCTCGCGCTCGTCGACCCCGACCGCGTACGCGACGAGGCGACGTACGAGGACCCGCGCCGCCCGGCGTCGGGCGTGGACGACGTGCTGGTCGCGGGCGTGCGCGTCCTGCGCGACGGCGCGCTCACCGACGCGCTCCCGGGCCGCCCGCTGCGTCCGGGCGCACCGGCGGCGTGACCCGCGCCCTGCCCCCGTCCACGAGAGCCCCGTCCCCGAGGAGGACCCCATGACCGGCACGACGCACGACGCCGCGCGGCCCGCACCCGACCGCCCCTGGGCGGGCGACGTCGTCGGGCCCCGGACCAAGGGGCTGCGGCTCCCGGCCGGGACCACCGTCGCGGACGTGCTCGCGGGCTCGCCGCGCGTCACCGACACCGCGTTCTCCTGGCCGCTGCTCACGCTCGACGACGCGGCGCTCGACCACAACGTCGGCACCGTCGCGCGCGTGTGCGCCGAGCGCGGGGTCGAGCACGCGCCGCACGTGAAGACGACGATGTCCCGCGCGCTCTACGCGCGCCAGGCTACGGCCGGGGCGTGGGGCGCGACGGTCGCGACGCCGTCCCAGCTGCGCACGGTGCGCGACTGGGGCGTGCCACGCGTGCTGCTCGCCAACGAGCTGCTCGACCCGCGCGAGATCGCGTGGCTGCGCGACGACCTGGCGCGCGCCGAAGCCGCGGGAGGCGACGACGAGGTGTGGCTGTGCGTCGACTCGCCGCACGGGGTCGACCTGCTCGCCCGCGGGTTCGCCGACGCCCCGGCCGCCGTCCGCGCGCGCCTCGGCGTGCTCGTCGAGCTCGGTGTCCCCGGCGGGCGCACCGGCGTCCGCAGCACCGCCGCGGCGCTCGACCTCGCGCGCGCTCTCCGCGCGTCGGGCCTGCGCCTGCTCGGCGCGACGGGGTACGAGGGCTCGGTCGCGGGCGGCACGACCGCCGACGAGCTCGGCGCCGTCGCCGCCTGGTGCGAGGACCTGCGCACGCTCGGCACCGCGTTCGTGCGCGAGGGTCTCGCGGGCGTGGACGAGCCGCTCGTGCTGTCGGCGGGCGGCAGCTCGTTCCTCGACGTCGTGCTCGCCGGGCTGCCCGGCCCGGTCCCCGGCGCGGACGGGCGCGAGGTCGAGGTCCGCGTCGTCGTGCGCTCGGGCGCGTACGTGACGCACGACCACGGCTTCTACTCGCGCACCGACCCGTGGAGCCGCATCCCCGGCGCCGAGCCGCTGCGCGCCGCCGCGACCGTCTGGGGCCAGGTGCTCTCCGTCCCGGAGCCCGGGCTCGCGGTCTGCGGCATCGGCCGGCGCGACGTCTCGTTCGACATCGACCTGCCCGTCGCGCTCTGGCTGCGCTCGCAGTCCGACGACGGCTGGCTCGCCCCGCGCGAGCTCGCCGGCACCCGTGTCACCGCGCTCAACGACCAGCACCTCTACCTCGCGCTGGACGCGGACGGGGCCGGGGCCGGGCAGGTCGGCGGCCCCGCCACCGCCCAGGTCCGCCCGGGCGACGTCGTCGGCTTCGGCATCTCCCACCCCTGCACGACCTTCGACCGGTGGCGCGTCGCCGCCGTCGTGCGGGGCGACGAGGTCGTGGACCTCGCGACGATCGACCTCTGACCGACCCACACCGCTGACCCACTCCGACCCCGCACGACACCCGGACACCCGGACACCCCGAGAGGACCCCGCATGACCACCGAGAAGACCGCGATCTCCACCCCCGACGCCCCGGCCCCCGCGCACACGTTCCACCAGGGCGTGCGCAAGGGACCGTTCGTCCAGGTCTCGGGCCAGGGGCCCGTCGACCCGGCGACGAACGAGTACCTCTACCCCGGCGACGTCGCCGCGCAGACCACGCGCACGCTCGAGAACGTGCGCGCCATCGTCGAGGCGTCCGGCGCCACGTTCGACGACGTCGTCATGCTCCGCGTGTACCTCACGAAGCGCGAGGACTTCCCGATCATGAACGACGCCTACGGCGCGTTCGTCGCGCAGCACACCACGAAGGGCGTGCTCCCCAGCCGCACCACGGTCTTCACGGGTCTGCCGCGCGAGGAGATGCTCGTCGAGATCGACGCGTTCGCGATCACCGACTGACGCGCCACACAGCCCGCCTCGCCACGCTCCGCGCCGGGTCCCGCGCCGCCGCGTGGGACCCGGCGCGTAGCGTGCCGGGCGGGAGGTGACCGATGCTCGCGACGATCGCGGTGGAGGGCTACCGCTCGCTGCGGAGCCTCGTGCTGCCGCTCGGGCGGCTCACGGTCGTGACCGGGGCGAACGGGACGGGCAAGTCGAGCCTGTACCGCGCGCTGCGCCTGCTGTCCGGGTGCGCGCTCGGGGGCGCCGTCGGCGCGGTGGCCCGCGAGGGCGGGCTGCGGTCGACGCTCTGGGCCGGGCCCGAGCAGGGCGGTCGGGCGGCGCGCGCGGGGGGCCCGGTCCAGGGCACGCGCCGAACGGCACCCGTCGCGCTGCGCCTCGGGTTCGCGGGGGCCACGCCGGACGACCTGGGCTACGCGGTGGACCTCGGCCTGCCGCAGCACCCGGGGTCGGCGTTCGCCCTCGACCCGGAGATCAAGGTCGAGACCGTCTGGTCGGGGCCCGTCCCGCGGCCCGCGACGCTCCAGGTCGAGCGGCGCGGACCGGCCGTCCGCGTGCGCGACGACGCGGGCCGCTGGCAGTCCTCACCCGCGCGCCTGCGGCCCTTCGACAGCGTGCTCACCGAGCTCGTCGACCCGGTGGGCGCGCCGGAGGTCGTCGCGGTGCGCGAGCGCCTGCGGTCGTGGCGCTTCTACGACCAGCTGCGCACCGACGCCGACGCCCCGGCGCGCTCGCCGCAGCTCGGCACCCGCACGCCCGTCCTCGCGCACGACGGCGCGGACCTCGCCGCAGCGCTGGAGACCGTGCGCGACCTGGGGCGCGGCGACGAGCTGGACGACGCCGTCGCCCGCGCCTTCCCCGGCAGCCGGCTCGCGGTGCACGCCGACGACGGCCGGTTCGAGGTCGCCTTCCACCAGGACGGCCTGCTCCGGCCGCTCACCGGCGCCGAGCTCAGCGACGGGACGCTGCGCTATCTCTTCCTCGTCGCCGCGCTGCTCTCGCCGCGACCGCCCGAGCTCCTCGTGCTCAACGAGCCGGAGACGAGTCTGCACCCCGACCTCCTGCCCGCGCTCGGCGCGCTCGTGCACGCGGCGGGCCGCGAGACGCAGGTCGTGGTCGTCACGCACGCGCCGCCGCTCGTCGAGGCGCTGCGCGACGCCGCCGCGTCGGGCCCGGCGGACCTGCCCGGCGCGGACGAGCTCGTGGAGGTCGAGCTCGTGCGGTCACCGTTCGGCGAGACGACGGTCGCCGGGCGCGAGGGGCTCCTCGACCAGCCCGCGTGGAGCTGGCCGAAGCGCTGACGGCGGCGCCGTCCCCCGGGAGCCGGCCGGGGGACGCGCCGGTCAGCGCCGCGACGCGACGTGCAGGCTCGTGACGGTCGCCGCGAGGTCGACGAGGCGGGACGCCGTGCGGTCGAGCAGCTCGTCGAGCGCGATGGGCCCGGGCGCGATGCTGAACGCCGCGGCGATCCCGGCCTCACGCGCCTGGTGGGCGGGCAGCAGCACCCGGCCCGCGAGCACGACGACCGGAGGCCGGTGCGGCGCCTCCGCCGCGAGGGCGCCCATCGCGTCCGCGACCTTCCCGTTCACGGACTGCGAGTCGAACGACCCCTCGCCCGTGACGACGAGGTCGGCAGCGCGGATGGCAGCGGGCAGCCCGACCGCCTCGGCGACGAGGCGCGCGCCCGGCTCGAGCTCCGCGCCGAGGACGCCGACCATGCCCGCGGGAACGCCGCCCGCGGCGCCCGCACCCGCGAGCTCCGCCACGTCGACGCCGGTCTCCTGCACGAGGACTCCCGCCCAGCGCCGCAGCGCGTCGTCGAGGAACGCCACGTCCGCCGGCTGGGCGCCCTTCTGCGGTCCGAACACGTGCGCCGCGCCCCGCTCGCCGTGCAGGGGGTTGGTGACGTCGACCGCGAGGCGCCAGCGGACCTCGCGCGCCCGCGGGTGCAGGCCGGACAGGTCGAGCCGCGCGACCCGCGCGAGGCCCTCCCCGCCGTCGGGCACAGTCGTCCCGTCGGCGTCGAGGAGCCGCGCGCCGAGGCCCGTGAGGATGCCCGCGCCGCCGTCGGTGGACGCCGACCCGCCGAGGCACACGATCACCTCGTCGACGCCCGCGTCGAGCACGGCGGCCGCCGCGGCGCCCGTGCCGCGGGTGTGCGCGTGCAGGGGCTGCAGCGCGACGTCGCTCACCTGGGGCAGCCCGCTCGCCTCGGCGAGCTCGACCACGCCGAGGCGGCCGTCGGCCGAGACCCCGTAGCGCGCGGTGCGGGGACGGCCGATCGCGTCGACCGTGGAGACCTCCCGGGCCGGGACGCCCCACACGGCGAGCAGGGCCTCGAGCGTGCCCTCGCCGCCGTCGGCCATGGGGAGCTCGACGACCTCCGCGTCAGGGACGACGCTGCGCACGCCCGTCGCGACGGCGTGCGCGACGTCGGCGGCGCTCAGGCTGCCCTTGAACGAGTCGGGGGCGACGACGACGCGCAGCGGGCCGTCGGCACGGGGCCCGGGGACGGGGTTCGGGGTGGTGCTCGGCGTTGAGGACACGCTCGCATCCTAGGCAGGCCGACGCGCGACGGCCCGTAGCGGAAGGGACGGACCGGACGTGTTCCGCGCCACAGCGCCGAGACCGCGAGGCCGGTACCGAGGCGGCCGGAGTGACCGCGTCGTCCGTGGGCGCGCGCTCAGACGCCCGGGGCGCCCGCCGCGCGTCCCGGCGCGGCGTCCGGGATGTCCGACTGCGCGGCACGCAGCCGCTCGAGCAGCTCGCCGAGCGTCGCGAGGTCGGCGTCGTCGAGGGCGCCGCCCACGTACGTCGCGATGGCCCGGGCGTGCGCGCGGCCGGTCGTGCGCTGGAGCTCGCGGCCCGCCGGGGTGAGCCGGACGAGCGTGCCCCGCGCGTCGTCCGGCGGGGTCGCCCGGTCGACGAGGCCGCGCGCCGCGAGCCGGTCCACCATGCGGCTCAGCGAGGGCTGGCTGAGCAGGATGTACGCGTTGAGGTCGCGCAGCCGCATCCCGTCCTCGGGGCCCTTCGTCAGCGAGAACAGCACGTCGTACTCGCGCAGGGTCAGGCCGTCCCAGACCGGGTCGGACTGCAGCCGCCGCATGATCGCGACCTGGGCCCGGAAGAGGGACTCCCACGTCTCGACGGCGAGGCGCGCGCTCCCGGGGCCCGGCTCGGGACCCGCGTCGTCGGCGTGCTGCTGCGTCATGTCGCCCCCGGACGGCTCGGTCGATGCGTTCGCATCGACCCTACCCGCCGGGTGGCCGGTCAGCGGCCCAGGCGGCGTTCGCGCTGCGAGTACGCGCGCAGCGCGCGCAGGTAGTCGACGCGACGGAAGTCGGGCCAGTACGCCTCGCAGAAGTAGAACTCCGAGTGCGCGCTCTGCCAGAGCAGGAAGCCGCCGAGGCGCTGCTCGCCCGACGTGCGGATGACGAGCTCCGGGTCCGGCTGGCCCTTGGTGTAGAGGTGCTCCTCGATGTGCTCGACGTCGAGGTTCTCCGCGAGGTCCTGCAGGCGCGCCCCCGCGGCGGCCTGCTCGCGCAGGTACGACCGCACGGCGTCGGCGATCTCGTGGCGCCCGCCGTAGCCGATCGCGACGTTGACCTGGAGCCCGTCGACGGCGGCCGTGCGCTGCTGGGCGTCGCGCAGCGCCGCCGTGAGCCGCTCGGGCAGCAGGTCGAGCCGGCCCATGACCCGCAGGCGCCAGCGGCCCGTCTCGGCGAGGTCGCGCACGGCGTCCTCGATGATGTCGAGCAGCGCCGACAGCTCCTCCTGCGACCGCGACAGGTTGTCGGTCGAGAGCATCCACAGCGTGACGACCTCGACGCCGAGGTCCTCGCTCCAGCCCAGGAACTCCGTGATCTTGTCGGCGCCCCGGCGGTGCCCGGTCGCCGTGGACTCCCCGAACGAGCGCGCCCACCGCCGGTTGCCGTCGAGGATGACCCCCACGTGGCGCGGGACGCTCTCGCGCGAGAGGGTCGCCGCGAGGCGACGCTCGTAGAGTCCGTAGACGGGGCGGGGCAGGCGCACGCTGGTTCCTCGGCGATGGGCGGACGGGGACGCCCGGCGGGCGCGCCCCGGTGGGGGCGCTCGGGCCGAACCCGCACACGCTACCGCTCGCCCGAGCCCGGTCCGGCGGGCCGGGACCGCTCCGCACGCCCCTGCCCAGGATCTTCACACCGCGGGGCGGGGACGGGTCGCAAACCTACGTTGGCGTAACTTACGATGGCGTAGGTTGGTGTGGGAGCCCCGCGCCGGCCTCTTCCGTGCCCGGACACACACCACCGAGGAGACGTCGTGGACCGACCGACCGACCGCGACCGCACCCCGAGCGCGCCGCCCGCCGACCCGGGCCCCGCGCATGCATCCGGCACCGACGCGCTCGAGTCCGTCCGCGAGAACGTGGGCGACGCCGTCGCGAAGGTCGCCGAGGTCGTCAAGCCGCGCCTGCGGGGCTGGATCCACGCGGGGACGTTCCCCGTCGCCCTCGTCGCGAGCATCGTGCTCGTGCTCGTCGCGCCGCCCGTGGCGGGCAAGGTCGCGTGCGCCGTCTTCGGCCTCAGCGCGTGCCTGCTGTTCGGCACGAGCGCGGTCTACCACCGCGGCACGTGGTCCCCGCGCGTCGCCGGCGTGCTGCGACGCGCCGACCACTCGAACATCTTCCTCATCATCGCGGGCACCTACACGCCCCTCGCCGTGCTCCTGCTCCCCCAGCGGACCGCGACGATCCTGCTCGCGATCGTCTGGAGCGGGGCCCTGCTCGGCCTCCTCGCCCGGATCCTGTGGCTCGACGCCCCGCGGTGGGTGTACGTGCCCATCTACGTCGCGCTCGGGTGGGTCGCGGTGGGCTACATGCCCCAGTTCTGGACGACGACGAACGGCCCGGCGATCGTCTGGCTCGTCGCCGTCGGCGGCCTCGCCTACACGCTGGGCGCCGTCGTCTACGGCATCAAGAAGCCCAACCCCAGCCCGCGCTGGTTCGGCTTCCACGAGACCTTCCACGTGCTCACCGTCGTCGGCTACGGGTGCCACTACACCGCGATCCTCATCGCGGCGCTCGCCGCGCGCTGAGCCCCCGCTTCGATGAGGAGTGCCCACCCGGGCGCCCCGCGCCGGCTCAGTCCTTCGGGACGACGACGTAGCGCCGGTTCGCGAGCGACGGGTTGCGCTCGCGCACCGCGGCCAGCGCGGCCGGGTCGAGGTCCGCGCTGCGCAGCTCCGCGCGCTCGCCGAGCTCCAGCCCCACCTGGCCGTCGGGGCCGACGAGCAGGGAGCGCCCGGTCACGCCCCGGCCCGCCTGGCCGACGGCGAGCACGACGGCGGTGTTCTCGATCGCGCGGGCCCGCGCGAGGGTGCGCCACTGGTCCGCCTTGAGCTCGCCCGCCGCCCACGCGGCCGGCACCACCAGCACGTCGGCGCCCGCGTCCACGAGGCGCCGCGCGCTCTCCGGGAAGCGCAGGTCGTAGCAGGTCATCACGCCGAACGTCAGGTCGCCGACGCGGAGCACGAGCGGGGGCGCGGCCGGGTCCCCCGCGTCGAGCCGGTCCGACTCGCGGTGACCGAAGGCGTCGTAGAGGTGCACCTTGCGGTACGTGCCCACGAGGTCGCCCGCGGCGTCGACCGCCACGACGACGTTGACCGCCCGGCCGGGCGCGCTGCCCGGCACGAGGGTCCCCGCCACGACCGCGACACCGTGCTCGCGCGCGAGCCGGCGCAACGTGCCGACGAACGGCCCGTCCAGCGGCTCCGCGTGCTCCGCGCCGGTGCCGCGCGGGTCGAACGCCGCGGCGTACTCCGGCAGCACGAGCAGGTCGGCGCGCACGCGCGCCGCCTCCCGGAACGCCGCGCCGACCGTCACGAGGTTCGCGGCGTGGTCGGCCGAGACCTCGAGCTGCCCGATCGTGACGCGAGCGCCGGTCGCCACGGTCAGCCCTGCCGCTCCGGGCCGCTCTCGTCCGGGCCGCGCGCGTCGCGGGTGCCGCCGGACGTGGAGCCGTCCGGCGCGGCGCCGTCGGACGCGGAGCCGTCCGGTCCGGAGCCGGCGGTCGCGGAGCCGGCGGGGGTCTCCGGGGCGGTCGCGTCGACCGGGCCGTCCGGGCCGATCCCCTGGGTCTCGGCGTTGTGCCGCATGCGTCGGAGCTGGCGCGAGAGCCCGAAGAACAGGGCGACGGTCGCGACCGCCACCGCGAAGATCGCGAGGAAACCGGCGAGACCGGGCGACACGTCGTTCGGGTCCAGGTCCTCGCGCAGCGGGTCGTCCGACGGGCTCGGCGTCGCGGTCTCCGCGACGACGTCCGCCGCCCAGCCCGGGCCGCCCGCGAGCGTCGGCACGTCGAGGAAGGGTGCCGCGCTCACGAGGCCACCTCCTCGCCCGCGACGAGCTCCCGCACGCCGGCGAACAGGTCGTCCTCCGGCAGGTCCGTCGGGACGCGCGACTCCGCGAGCTCGAACTCCTCGAACGGCCACACGTCGACCTCGAGGTCGCGCGGGATCGCGAAGAAGAAGCCCTCCGGGTCGATCTGCGACGCGTGCGCGATGAGCGCCGCGTCACGCTGGGCGTAGTAGCGCGCCACGTGGACGCGCGTCGTGACCTCGCGCTCGGGGATCTCCCGCGCGGACCGCGACTCGACCCAGTCGCCGAACGGCGACTCCAGGCCCGCGCCCTGCATCGCCTCGTGGAGCGTGCGGATGCGGTTCATCGAGAAGTCGTGGTTGTAGTACAGCTTGAGCGGCGACCAGGGCGCCGCACCGCCCTCCCGGCGGTAGCGCTCCGGGTCGCCCGCGGCGTGGAACGCCTCGAACGCGACGCGGTGGCACATGACGTGGTCCGGGTGCGGGTAGCCGCCCGACGGGTCGTACGTCGTGACGACGTGCGGACGGAACTCGCGCACGAGCTCGACCAGCGGCGCGGCCGCCTCCTCGAGCGGCACGAGACCGAACGAGCCCTCGGGCAGCGGCGGCAGCGGGTCCCCCTCGGGCAGCCCCGAGTCGACGAACCCGAGCCACTGCTGCCGGACGCCGAGCGCGCGCGCCGCGGCGGCCATCTCGACGCGACGCAGGGCACGCATGCCCTCGATGTCCGCCGGGCCCTCGCCGAAGCTCGGGTTGAGGATGTCGCCACGCTCGCCCCCGGTGCACGTGGCGACGAGCACGTCCACGCCCTCGGCCGCGTAGCGCGCCGTCGTCGCGGCGCCCTTGCTCGACTCGTCGTCGGGATGCGCGTGCACGGCCAGGAGACGGAGCGTCTCCGGCTGCTCGCGGTGGGTGGTCGATCCGGCCGCGGGTTCGGCCACTGGTCCTCCCGGGTGCGTCGTACGTCTCCTCGCGCGGCCCGGGACGCGGCACAGGACGCCGTGGGTGCACGACGAGGGCCGGGGCTCTGCGAAGATGGGTCGAGGACATGATCCACCACCGCGCCCACACCTGACGAACCGCCGACCACCGCCGGCACCCGCCGGGCCCGCGACCGGGGCGCGGCGGCACCGACCACGGGACCGCACCATGACGAACGAGACCACCGCCCCGCAGCCGAGCCCGAGCACGCCCCTGCGCCCTCCGGCGGGCCGGTACGGGCCCGAGCCCACCGAGCGGCGTCGGCGCCTGGCGGTCGTCGGGATCGTGCTCGTCGCGGTCGTCGGGCTCGCGATCACGTTCGTCATCGGGCTGCGCTACGCGAACGAGCCGGTGCGCTTCAAGGACTTCGGGTACACCGTCGTCAGCCCGGAGCGCGTGGACGTCACGTTCGAGGTGTACATGGATCCCGGCACGACGGCGACGTGCACCCTCGACGCGCTCGCCGAGAGCTACGCGCAGGTCGGCACGGTCGACGTGACGGTCGGCCCCGTCGAGGTCACGGAGTCCCGCTACACCGTGAGCGTCGCGACGTCGGAGCTCGCCACGACGGGGATCGTCCAGTCCTGCCGCCCGGCTCCTTGAGCCGCCCGGCCGTCGTGCCGCCCGGCCGCGACCGTCGCGCGAACCTGCCGCCGGGTCGTCGAGTCCCCGGACCGTCGTGACGTCCGGCTCCCGGACTCCACCGTCGGACTCCGGCCCTCGCGACGCGGCGTGCCTCGGCCCCGGGCCGCGCCGTGGCCGCCCCGCCCCGCGCCGTCGGCACCTCGTGCTTTGCTATCCTGAGGGATTCCCGCACCCGACCGCGTGCGGCCCGCGGCCGGTGCTCGTGACAGGCGACCGACCACCGGGCGACCCGGCGGTCCGGCGGGAACCAGTCCTCCGCGCTGCCACCCGGGCAGCGTCACCGACCCGGGCAGGCAGGCGCTCGCGTGAGCACGCGCCCCGGCTGCCCGACTCTGCACGGCCGTGCCCGGCGCGACCGTCGAACCATGGAAAGGAAGGAGCGAACCGTGACCGACACCACCGTCACCTGGCTGACCCAGGAGGCGCACGACAGGCTGCAGGCCGAGCTCGCCCACCTGTCCGGCGAGGGCCGCACCGAGATCGCGGAGCGCATCGCCGCCGCCCGTGACGAGGGCGACCTCAAGGAGAACGGCGGCTACCACGCCGCCCGCGAGGAGCAGGCCAAGAACGAGGCCCGCATCCGCGAGCTCACCGAGAAGCTGCGCAACGTGCGCATCGGCACGCCGCCGGACGACGGCAAGGTCGAGGCCGGCATGGTCGTCACGGCCGTCGTCGCGGGCGACGAGATGACGTTCCTCCTCGGCTCGCGCGAGATCGCCGGCACGACGGACCTCGACGTGTACTCGCCGACGTCCCCGCTCGGTGCCGCGATCGACGGCAAGACCGTCGGCGACGAGACCAGCTACACCGCTCCGAACGGCAACGAGATCGCCGTGAAGATCACCGCCGCGAAGCCCTTCGAGGGCTGACGCGCCCCCGGCGGCCGCACTCCGCCGGGCGAGACGTGAGAAGTGGCCCCTCCGACACGTGTCGGAGGGGCCACTTCTCGCTTCTCAGGTCTCGTCAGACCCGCGGCGACCCGCCGTCGCTGCGCTCGACGCGGTAGCCCGCGGAACGCAGGTGCGCGACGAGCTCGTCACAGTGCTCGGGGCCCTTGGTCTCGACCTGCATGCGCACCCACGCCTCGCCGATCGCGAGGCCCACGTCCGTGCGGTCGTGGTCGATGTGCATGATGTTGCCGCGCCTCGCCGCGACCGCCTCGAGCATGCGCGCGAGGGCGCCGGGGCGGTCGTCGAGCAGCACCTGGAGCTGGATGTACCGGCCCGCGGCGGCGAGGCCGTGCCGCACGACCCGCAGCAGCACGAGCGGGTCGACGTTGCCCCCGGACAGCACGACGACGACCGGTCCCTCGACCGGGTCCGCCGCGCCCGCGTCGACCGCGGCCGTCCCGGACAGGAGCGCCGCGACGCCCGTAGCGGCGGCGGGCTCCACGAGCAGCTTCGCGCGCTCGGCGACCATGAGGAGGGACCGGGAGATCTCCTCCTCGGTCACGGTGCGCACCCCGACGCCGTGGTGCGCGACGATCCCGAACGGCACCGCTCCCGGGGTCCCGACGGCGATGCCGTCGGCCATCGTCCCGGCGAGCCGGGCCGTCGTCGGCTCTCCTGCGGCGAGCGAGCCCGGGTAGGCGGCGGCGCGCTCCGCCTGCACCCCGATGACGCGCACGTGCGGCGCGGCCTGGGCGAACGCCGCGGCGAGCCCGGCGACGAGCCCGCCGCCGCCGAGCGGGGCGACGACGGTCCGGACGTCGGGCACCTGCTCGAGGATCTCGAGCGCGATGGTCGCCTGGCCCGCGACGACGTCGGGGTGGTCGAACGGGTGGATGAAGACGGCACCCGTGCGGTCGGCCTCGGCGCGCGCGGCGGCGAGCGTCTCGTCCACGTCGGCGCCCACGAGCCGGACCTCGGCACCGTACTGGCGCGTCGCCGCGACCTTCGGGAGCGCGGCGTCGACCGGCATGTACACGACGGCCCGGATGCCGAGCAGTCCCGCGGCGAACGCGACGCCCTGCGCGTGGTTGCCCGCGCTCGCCGCGACGACGCCGCGCGCCTTCTCGTCGGCGCTCAGGCGCGCCATGCGCACGTAGGCGCCGCGGACCTTGAACGACCCCGCGCGCTGGAGGTTCTCGCACTTGAGCAGGACCCGGACTCCCGCCGCCTCGCTGATAGCCCGGGTGGTGTGGACCGGCGTGCGGTACGCGACGCCGTCGAGCAGGCGGGCGGCGTCGCGGACGTCGTCGAGCGGGACGGGCACGGGACCCGAGGTCACCGCGCCTCTCCCGGCGTGCCCTCGCCCGGTGCGTCGGCGACGCCGGCGTCCTGCGTCTCGACGACCGCCGAGCCGCCGGCGTCGTGCGCCCGGCGACCGGGGCGGCGGGCGCCCGTGTCGTCGAGGTCGGACTCGGCGCGCGCGATGACGGGCGGCTGCGGGCTGCCGCGCACGACGACGCGGTCGTCGGTGCCGAGCTCGGGGAACTTGTCGTGGCCGTGCAGGTAGAGCACCACCGTGTTGAGCACCGCGGCGATCGGGACCGCGAACAGCGCGCCGACGATGCCCGCGGCGAAGCTGCCCGCCGCGACGACGAGCAGGACGGCGACGGGGTGCAGCGAGACCGCGTGCCCCATGAGGAAGGGCTGGAGGATGTGGCCCTCGATCTGCTGGACGAGCAGCACGATGCCGAGCATGACGAGCGCCTGCACCCAGCCCTGCGCGACGAGCACGACGAGCACCGCGATGGACCCGGTGACGATGGCACCGACGATCGGGATGAACGACCCGACGAAGACGAGGATGCCGAGCGGCAGCGCGAGCGACGGCACGAAGAACGCGGCACCGACGCCGATGCCGACCGCGTCGACGGCGGCGACGAGGATCTGGGTGCGCGTGTACGCGGCGAGCGTCACGATGCCGCGGCGGCCGGCCTGGTGCACGCGGTCGCGGGCGCGCAGCGGGAGCAGCCCCACGACCCACGACCAGATCGAGCGGCCGTCGAGCAGGAAGAAGAACGTGCAGAACAGGGCGATGAGGGCCCCGGCGAGCACGTGGCCGATGGTCGTCGCCGCGCCCAGCGCGCCCGAGACGATCGAGTCCTGGTTCTCGGAGACCGCGGTCCCCGCCTGGTCGAGCCAGTGCGAGAGCGTGGTGGAGTCGAGGCCGAGGGGGCCGTCGGCGAGCCAGTTCGTGAACTGCTCGAAGCCCTCGACGGCCTGGTCGCGCAGGTCCTGGAAGCCGCTGACGATCTGCTGCCCCGCGATGGCGATGAGCCCCGCGACCACGACGATGAGCGCGATGAGCGCGGCGCCCGACGCGAGGCCGCGCGACATGCGCAGGTGCCGCCGGAAGAACCGCTGGACCGGCGTGAGGAGCACGGTGAGCAGCAGCGCCACCGCGATCGGCACGACGATCACCTTGAGCTGCGTCACGACCCACAGCCCGGCCGCGATCGCCGCGCCGATGAGCAGCAGGCGCCACGACCACGCGGCGGCCGAGCGCACGGCGTCGGGCACGGCCGCTGCGCCGGGACGCGCGGGAGGAAGCGGGTCGGGGGTGCGGTGCTGGTCCGTCTGCGCGCTCACAGCGCAACCCTAGGGGAGCGGCCCCCGCCGCGCGCCCCTGCGCACGGCGAGCCCGCGCGGTGTGCGCAGGATCTCCCCGTCAGGCGAGCGCCTGCCCGAGGTCGGCGAGGAGGTCCTCGACGTCCTCGATGCCGACGGAGAGCCGGACGAGGTCGTCGGGGACCTCGAGCGCCGTGCCGGCGACGGAACCGTGCGTCATGCGTCCGGGGTGCTCAACGAGCGACTCGACCCCGCCGAGCGACTCCGCGAGAGTGAACACCCGCGTGCGCGCGCACACGTCGAGCGCCTTCGCCTCGCTGCCCACGCGGAACGAGACCATGCCGCCGAAACCGGACATCTGACGCGCGGCGAGCTCGTGGCCCGGGTGCGACGCGAGGCCCGGGTAGATCACCTCGGTCACGGCCGGGTGCGCGTCGAGGAACTCCGCGACCGCGGCCGCGTTCGCCTGGTGGCGGTCCATGCGCACCGCAAGCGTCTTGAGCCCGCGCAGCGTGAGCCACGCGTCGAACGGCCCGGCGACGGCGCCCGACGCGTTCTGGTGGAAGCCCACCGCCCCCGCGACGTCCGTGCCGCCCGCGGGCGACGCGAGCCCGCCGGGGAGCTGCGCGCCCGTCGCCACGACGAGCGCTCCCCCGACGACGTCGCTGTGGCCCCCGACGTACTTCGTGGTCGAGTGCACGACGACGTCCGCACCCAGCGCGAGCGGCTGCTGGAGGTAGGGGGTCGCGAAGGTGTTGTCGACGACGAGCAGCGCCCCGGCGTCGTGCGCGACGCCCGCGAGCGCCGCGACGTCGCTCACGCCGAGCAGCGGGTTCGTGGGGGTCTCGACCCAGACGACGCGCGTCTCGGGGCGCACGGCCGCGCGCACGGCCTCGACGTCCGTGAGGTCGACGGGCGTGTGCTCGACGCCCCACGGCCCGAACACGCGGGCGATGAGGCGGTAGGTGCCGCCGTACGCGTCGTCGGGCACGATCACGTGGTCCCCGGGGCGCACGACGGCCCGCAGCAGCGTGTCCTCGGCGGCGAGGCCGGACGCGAAGGCGAACCCGCGCGCGGCGGGCGAGCCGTCCGCCGTCGGGCGCAGGCCCCCGGACTCCGCGGCCGCGAGCGCCTCCTCGAGGGCGGTGCGCGTCGGGTTCGCGGAGCGCGAGTACTCGTAGCCGCCGCGCAGCCCGCCGACGCCGTCCTGCTTGTACGTCGAGACCTGGTGGATCGGCGGCACGACGGCGCCGGTCGTCGCGTCCGGGTCCTGGCCCGCGTGGATCGCACGCGTGGAGAAGCCGGTGGTGGTCCAGTCGGGGTGCTCGCTCGAGGTGGTCACCCGACCAGCCTAGGCGCACCCCCTGCGCCGAGCAGGCGGTCCTGGTCCGTCCCGCTACCCGGACGAGCCAGGACCACCTGCTCGACGGCGGCCATGGCGGGGGGCGGCGGGGCGGTGGCGGCCGCGACCGCCGCGGGGCACGGTAGGGAGGCGGGCGGCGACCGTCGTCCGACGACCCGGAAGGAGCCCGCGCATGAGGATCGACCTGGACGGCAGGAGGGCGCTCGTCACCGGCTCGGCGCAGGGCATCGGGCTCGCGATCGCGCGCACGCTCGCGGCGTGCGGCGCGGCGGTCGTCGTCAACGGGCGCTCCGAGGAGACGGCGCAGCGGGCCGCCGCGGACGTGCGCGAGCACGTGCCCGGGGCGGACGTGCTGGGCGTGGCCGCGGACCTCGCGACCGACGAGGGGACGGCGACCGTGCTCGACGCCGTGCCGCACGTCGACGTGCTGGTGAACAACCTCGGCATCTTCTCGAGCGCGGACCCGCTCGCGATCGACGACGCCACGTGGCGCCGCTACTTCGAGGTGAACGTCCTCGCGGGCGTGCGGCTCACGCGCGCGTACCTGCCGGGGATGACGGAGCGCGGCTGGGGCCGGGTGCAGTTCGTCGGGAGCGACTCGGCGGTCGTGATCCCGGCCGAGATGATCCACTACGGCGTGACGAAGACGGCGCTGCTCGGCGTCTCGCGCGGGTTCGCCAAGGCCGCGGCGGGCACGGGCGTCACGGTGAACAGCGTGCTCGCCGGGCCGACGCACACGGGCGGGGTGGAGGCGTTCGCGCGCGAGCTCGTCGGCGACGACCTGCCGTGGGACGAGGCGCAGCGCGTGTTCATGCGCGAGCACCGTCCGCAGTCGCTGCTCCAGCGCCTCATCGAGCCGGAGGAGATCGCCCACATGGTCGCCTACCTCGCGTCGCCGCTCGCGTCGGCGACGACCGGCGCCGCGGTGCGCGTCGACGGCGGGTACATCGACTCGATCGTCCCGTGAGAGGCTCGGGCCGGACGCGCTCCCGGCCCCCCGGGTCGCGGTGCGTCCGCGGAACACCGACCGCCCCCGCCGCGTTCTACCCCGTGCCAGGACGATGCGTCGTGGGCCAGCGCCCCGGTCGTCCGGGCACCTCAGGAGGTAAGCGATGAACTCGATCTTCGACGCGATCTTCGGCTCGTCCGGCAAGACGACGATGATCGCCCCCGAGGACGCGCTGCCCGGGCGCCAGTCGCCCGTGCTGCAGGCGCCGCGTCCCCACACCGTGCTCGGCACCTCGATCACCGGCCCGTGGCCCGAGGGCACGCGCGTGCTCTACCTGGCGATGGGCTGCTTCTGGGGCGCCGAGGAGATCTTCTGGCAGGTCCCCGGGGTGGTGAGCACCGCCGTCGGCTACATGGGCGGCACGACGCCGAACCCCACCTACGAGGAGGCGTGCACCGCGCGCACCGGCCACACCGAGACGGCGCTCGTCGCGTACGACCCGACGAAGGTCTCCGAGGAGGAGCTGCTCAAGATCTTCTGGGAGCGCCACGACCCGACGCAGGGCTACCGCCAGGGCAACGACGTCGGCACCCAGTACCGGTCCGCCGTGTACTGGACGACGCCCGAGCAGGAGCAGGCCGTCCGCGAGACGGCGGCGCGCTACTCCGCGGTGCTCGAGGCCAAGGGCTACGACCCCGTGACGACCGAGATGCGCCCCGCGGCCGAGGCCGGGCCGTTCTACTACGCCGAGGACTACCACCAGCAGTACCTCGACAAGAACCCGAACGGCTACCGCTGCCACGCGACCACGGGGGTCCCGTTCCCGAGCGCCGCGTAGCCGTCCGGCCGCGTGCCGCGGTCCGGCCCTCGTGGTCCGGGCTGCGGCACGCGTCCTCAGGTACCGAGGCGACGACCTCTGCCCCAGGCAGATCGGCAAATGCTCCACGCCCTGGTGGTGTCGGTACCCGAGGGTGGTCCGTGTCGACGTCGACAGGCGGCCGCGACCGTCCCTGGAGAGACGGTCGTCCAGGCAGGGGTAAGCCCCAGGCGCTTGCGTCAGAGGCGGCACTGGGGCGTTCGTCGTCGACGCTATCATCCCGGCATGACTCAGGGCGAGGGGGCGCACGAGAGCGATGGGGGCACAGGTACGAGCCAGGGAGCGCCTACGTCACTGGTGGTCTGGGAGCTCCTGTCCGAACCGCGCATGGCGCCCTACCTGCGGGTCGCGGACGACGACCGGGCTCGAGCGCTCGATCTCTACGAGTGGAGCTGTCGCACGGCCTCCGCGGCGTTCGAGATCGTCGGCCATCTCGAGGTCCTGATGCGCAACGCCCTCGACCGTGCGCTCGCAGAGCACTTCCGCGAACGCGCCGTGGGCATCCCGTGGTTCCTGCTGCCGGCGCCCGGCGGGGAGTCCGTCGCGGAGCAGGTCGAGACGGTGCGATCTCGCTTGCGCCCACGGGGCCAGGAGAGTCGGCACCAGATCGTCGCGGGACTGAGCTTCGGGTTCTGGTCCGGTCTGCTGGGGTCACGCTACGAAGAGCTGTGGCGAGATGCCGTCCGCCACGCGTTCCCCTACAGCGACGGGCGGAGGAAGCAGGTCTCGTCGGCCGTGGAACGAGTCCGGAAGTTCCGGAACCGGCTCGCCCATCACGACTCCATGGTGAACGTCGACGTCCCGTTCGAGATCAGGCAGGTCGTCGAGCTCGCGGGATTCATCGATCCCGCCGCTGCGCGGTGGCTGGAGCAGTGCTCACGCGCGATGGACGTCTACCGTGAACGACCGGTCACCATCGAGGACACCGTCGTCGTGCCTGCTCCCGACGCGTGGCCCCTGTACGAAGGACATCGCGCGTACGTCTGTCAGGCTGCGCGCGCCTTCCGCCCCGTCGAGAGGATGGCTTTCTACGCGGACCGGCAGATCATGTCGGACGTGCCCAGGATCCAGCACCGCCGGGACGACGTGGCGTGGACGGACGAGGAGGCGGCACGCCTCGAACGGTCGTCGGACCGCTTCGACCGCCGGATAGCCCGCCTGATCCCTGCTGCCCGCCAGGCAGGCTGGACCGGCGGTCGGTACCAGGTGTTCCTCCTCTCCGCGCCAGGCGACCCTCGACACCGGTCGCTACGACAGCCGATCCCGCACCTCGCGACCGGACGCGGATCTGCGTTCGTCCAGCGCCAGCGGTACGTCTCTCTGCACGCGCTCGAGACGGCCGACACCACCGCAGACCTCGATCGACGTGGATGAGGGTCGGGAGCGCCGGAGGGAGCCCCGTTCTCGGGTACCGCTCAGGCGTCGGGCGCGGCAGTCCTCGTGGGGCACGCTGAAGTGCCGAGCCGCGGGCCCTCGGAGGGACGCGTGAGCCGAGCGAGCGAGCGACCGGGCGCGCACCGTGCGTAGATGGAGGGCATGACCTCGATCCCCACCCTCGCGGCGCAGGACGGCACGACGATCCCCGCGATCGGCCTCGGCACCTACCGGCTCCAGGGCGAGGAGGGTGCGGACGCCGTCGCGCGCGCGATCGACGCGGGGTACCGGTTGATCGACTCCGCGTTCAGCTACGAGAACGAGGGCGCCGTGGGTGCGGCGGTGCGCCGCGCGGGCGTCGCACGCGAGGACGTGCTCGTGACGTCGAAGCTCCCCGGGCGCCACCACGCGCACGACGACGCCGTCCGGACGGTCGAGGAGTCGGTGCTGCGCACGGGCCTGGACCAGATCGACCTGTACCTCGTGCACTGGCCCAACCCGCGCGTGGGCCGGTACGTCGAGGCGTACGAGGCGCTCGTGGAGTGCCGCGACTGGGGCCTGGTCCGGCACGTCGGCGTCTCGAACTTCCTGCCGGAGCACCTGGACGCGGTGATCGCGGCGACGGGCGTGACGCCGGTCGTGAACCAGGTCGAGCTGCACCCGTACTTCCCGCAGCCGCTCCAGCGCGCGGCCGACGCGGAGCGCGGCGTCGTCACGGAGGCGTGGAGCCCGATCGGTCGCGCGAACGACCTGCTCCGGGACCCGGTCGTCACGCAGGTCGCGGCCGCGCACGGCGTCTCCCCCGTGCAGGCGATCCTGCGCTGGCACGTGCAGCTCGGCGTCGTGCCGCTGCCGAAGGCGTCGTCGCCGGAGCGTCAGCGCGAGAACCTCGACGTGTTCTCGTTCGAGCTGACCACGCACGAGATGAACGCCCTGACGGGGCTGGCCCGGGCGGACGGGCGCACGAACGACCAGGACCCGGCGGTGTACGAGGAGCTGTAGCGTCGCGGACCGCGCGGCCCGGTCGCGGCCCGGTCCCGGCGCGGCGGCGCGCGCCCGGGCCCGCGGGTCGTGGCACCGTGTGCGCGTGACCTCCGCCGCGCTCAGCCCGCTTCCCGACGCCGCCCGCCCGCCCTGGGCGGTCGGGTCGCCCCTGCGCCTGCTCGCCGCGGTCCTCGTGTCCGGCTCCGCGGTGCTGCTCTTCGCGGTCCACGCGCGCCCGCTCGGGTACGTCCCGCTCGTCCTCGGGGTCGCGCTCGGGCTGCTCGTGGACCGGCGCCTCGGCCGCGACCTCGCGCTGGTCGGCGTCGGGATGGGGATCATCTCGACGATCCCGCTGAAGGCCGACCTGTCCGACGCCGGCATGGTGCGCTTCGCCGTCGTGCTCTCCCTCGCGGTGCTCGTCCCGTGGGCGCTGTCCCGCTTCGTCTTCCGCGAGGACGCCGTCACGTTCCCCGTCGCGACGGGGCGCCGCTGGACGCGGGGGCAGGTCGTGTACCTGGTCGTGGTCGTCGTGGCGGGCTACCTGATCCTGCCGTTCTACTTCATCGGGTCGGGCGCGTACCTCAACTGGCCGCCGATCACGGGCGGCGCGGAGATCGCGCGCCTGTTCGTCGGCGTCAACGCGGTGGGCATCTGGGACGAGCTGTTCTTCGTGTGCGTGGTCTTCGCGCTGTACCGCGAGCACTTCGGGGTGTGGACGGCGAACCTGCTCCAGGCGACGGTCTTCGTGTCGTTCCTCTGGGAGCTCGGCTACCGCGAGTGGGGCCCGCTGCTCACCGTGCCGTTCGCGCTCGTCCAGGGCTGGATCTTCTCCTGGAGCAAGTCCCTCACCTACGTCGTGGCCGTCCACCTGCTGTTCGACGTCGTGGTGTTCGCCGTGCTCGTGCACGCCCACCACCCGGAGCTGTTCGACGTCTTCGTCACCGCGCCGCGCTGACGGCGCGGCCCGCGGGCGGGTCAGGACGGTCGGGCGAGCAGCACGCGGCGCACCCCGTCGACGCGGCACGCCGCCGCGACGGCCGTCGTGGCGGGACCGGCGAGCACCGTCACCGCCGCCACGACCACGGCGACGCCCACGGCCGCGCCGGCCACGACGTCGTGCGGGAAGTGCACGCCCTGGGCGACGCGGGCCGCCGCGACCGCCACGGCCAGCAGGGCCGGCACGACGACCCACACCGCCAGGTCGCGCGTGCGGGAGCGGGTCGCGTGCCGCGCCGGCACGGCGCCGGGGACCCGCACGGCCGGCGCGCCGACGAGGACGACGGCGGTCGCGAGGGCGAACGCGATCGCGGTGTGGTTGCTCGGGAACGACCAGTCGCCCGCCGCGGGGCAGTGCGCGACCTCGACCAGCTCCCAGCAGCCGCGCGGCTGCCGCACGAGCGACTTCACGGCCTCGCTCGCGGCGTAGGCGACGACGGCGCCCACGCCGGCGACGAGCGTCGTCGCGACCGCGGGCGGGCCGCCCCGGCGCGAGCGCCAGGCCACGAGCACGCACCAGGCCACGAGCACGAGCACGCCGCCCTCGGCGACGAGCTCCGTCCCGGGGAGCTCGGCCGTGCGCGCCGTGACGGCGAGGTAGAGGGACTCGCTCGGCCCGCGCAGCATCCGGGCGACGAGGACGACGAGCGCCGCCCCGACGAGCCACGACAGCGCCACGAGCGCCTGCCCCGCCAGCCCGGACGACGGCTCGGGGGCCGTGGGTCCGGCCGGCGCGCCGTCGCTCTCGTCACGCGTCGGGACGGGGTCGGGCAGGGTCGTGGTGCGGGACGAATCGGGCGAAGTCATCGGACGAGGGTATGCCGGGTGAACCACGGGTGAACATCCGCCCCGCGGCGGACGTCCGCCGCGGGGCGTCCCCCCAGGGCGGTACCTCGCGGGACCGCCGGTGCGACCCGCGACCGGCGACCGCGGGGGCGGCCCTACCGGGTGCCCGAGCCGTCCTCGGCGGGGACGTCGTCCGCAGGGACGTAGAACGCCGTCGTGGCGGCGACGCGGGCGGCGACGTCGTCCGCGTCGAGCCCGTCGGCCGCGGCGAGCGCCGCTCCCCACGCCTCGCTGCTCGCGACGTTGAACGCGCGCAGCTCGGGGCTCGCGAGGACGGCCTCGGGGTCGAGCGTCGCCCCGCCGTCGAGGTGCAGCCCGAGGCCCAGCAGGGCGCCGTCCCACCCGACGCCGACCGCCCCCGGGCCGAACTGGTCCCACATCTCCGGCGGCACGACGGCGGTGTGCTCGAGCGTGAGGGTCGTGCCGCCGTCCGGCGCGGGCGCGAGCCGGACCTCGACGACGGACGAGTCCTCCGGCGTCGGCGGACCCATGACCCACGTGAGCCGCAGGAGCCGCGGGGCCTCGCACGCGCGGATCTCCCCGCCGGCGTTGCCCTCGACCTGGTAGGTGCCGCCGACCCGGAGGTCGCCCGTCACGGGCAGGAACCAGCGCGGGATGCGCTCGGGGTCGGTGACGGCGTCCCACACGTCCTCGACGTCGGCCGGGTAGGTGCGCTCGATGGTGACGACCCGTGCCGCACCGGCGGGCAGGTCTCCCGTCCCGACGGTGCGCCGCGCGGCCTCGAGCTCGGCGATGAAGTCCTTCATGCTGTCCTCCTCGTGGTGTCGGCGGGGCGCTCGTCGTCCTCGTCGGCGCCGGGCGCCGTCGCCCGACGGCGCTCGCGGGCACCCCGGGCGAGCTCGGTCCCGAGCGCGTCCAGCCGCTGCTCCCAGAACCGGCGCAGGCCCGCGGTCCAGTCCTCGACCTCGTCGAGGGCCGCCGGGTCGAGCGCGTAGAGGCGCCGGGTCCCGTCCGGGCGGACCGACGCGAACCCGCTGGTCCGCAGCACGCGCAGGTGCTGCGACACCGCGGGCTGGCTGATGCCGAACTCCTCCCCCACGCGCGCCGCGATCTCGCCGGCGGGCTGCTCGCCGTGCGCGAGGTGCTCGAGGATCCGGCGACGCACCGGGTCGCCGAGGACGTCGAACGCTTCCATGACTCCCATCTTTCAGACTGTGCTTATATACGTCAAGGCCTATGTTGCGAGCGCGCGCGCCATGACCCGCTGCGGCCCGGCGCTGCCCCCGAGGTATGCGCCGCGGTCGTGCAGCCCCGCGCGGGCGTACGCGCGCCGCCCCGCCGCGTTGCGGTCGTTGACCGTGAGGACGAGCGCCCCGTACGGCGTCGTCCGCCCCCGCAGCGCCGCGAGCGCCGCGACCGCGCCGGGAAGGTCCCGCACGACGCGCGACCCGACGCCGCCGCCCTGCGCCGCGACGTCGACGAGGAAGCCGCGGAACAGCACGACGTCGTCCGGGGCGACGCCGTCGAGCAGCGCCGCGACCTCGGCCGGGGCACCGCCGGGGTGCAGCACGCCGAGCGCGACGGGGTCGCCGTCCGGCGGGCGGGCGACCAGCAGGTGCCGGCCCGGGTCCGCGTGGGCCGCGGCGACGACGTCGGCCGCGGGCGGCACGAACTCCTCCTGCCCGGGTCCCAGCCGGAGCCGGAGCGCGGCGGCGAGCAGCCGGCCGCGCTCGTCCGGGGGCACCGCGTCGAGCAGCACGAGCTCGACCGGGCCACCCGGAGCCTGCGGCGCGGGCGGCGGAGCCGTCACCGCCGCTTCCCGCCCCGACCGCGGGCGCCCCGGCCCTTCGGCGTGCCGCGGCCCTGCGCGCCGCCCCCGCCGCGCCCGCCGCCCGCTCCCGCACGACCGGCGCCCGCTCCCCC